>JAWCMA010000001.1:0-5911 GCA_038850285.1 Methanocellales archaeon
TCTATTTCTTATTTCTATTTCTTATTTCTATTTCCTATTTCTATTTCCTATTTCTATTTCCTATTTCTTATTTCTTGTATTGGATTTATTCTTGAAATCCATATTTTCCAATTAATAAGACGAAGCGCACTCCACCTTTGCAGGTTTTTTTTATCTTATCATTTTTTTCAACGAGATAGAGATCTTGATGATATCTACCAATTGGCAGTACCATTTTCCCTCCTTTTTTAAGCTGCTCAAGCAAGGGAAGAGGTATATTAGGCGCTGAAGCTGTTATGCAAATTCTATCATAAGGGGCATATTCAGGTAATCCAAGGGTTCCATCGCCCACTATCACCGTGACATTTTCCACTTTAGCGCGAAGCAAATTTTCTTTGGCGAACTCCGCTAGAGCTTTAAAGCGCTCTATTGTGTAAACATGCCCGTTTTTGCCTACTAGTTCAGCCATAACAGCGGCGTGATATCCAGACCCTGCGCCTATCTCAAGAACCTTCATTTCCTCTCCTAAATCTAGATAGCTGCACATAAGAGCCACCATATGGGGAGCGGAAATTGTTTGATCCATTCCAATTGGGAGGGGATAATCCGCATAGGCTTGGTCTCGAAGATATTCAGGTACAAATAAATGGCGCGGAACTCTCTCCATCGCTTCAAGTACTCTTGGATCTATGCCATACCATCGCAGTTCTCGAATTAGTTTCCTGCGTTTCTCCGCTAGCTTCTCTTCATCGATCATTTAAGATCTAAATTCGAAGAATGCATTCATATCTTTTTGGATCTCTATTTCGGAAGAAATTTATGGTATTATGCTTAAGAGTAGATTGAATGGAGGATAGGAAACTTATTTCAATTTTAGCGAAAGGAGGAGTTCTAGATTATCTTGATAGAATAGGAAAGCTAAAAGCGAAGGAAGTTGCTCTCCGCTACCTAGAATCTATGTTTCAAGCTGATCCAATTGTGCATGCGGAGCAGCAGATTGCTTTGATATTAAGAGGAATCTTGGAAAATGCAATAGGCGCTTGGGCGCATAAAAAGCTCGAACACCCGGCGCTGGTGGAATTCGTGAAAACTGAGATTGAAAGGCATAGAGGAAAGCTGCATGATAGAGTTGCTAGAATAAAATTCCTCCTTGAGAAAAGGCAGTACGATGAATTCTCGATTTCTCTCGGAAGGGAATTTATCGAATTAACTGAGGATATTTTAAATGTAGATCGATCTGCAATTGAGATTGTGGAAATGCTTGAGGAGCCTGAAATACTCCTAGCTAAATATGAGGCTGCCTATGCAAAGTATCTAGGATAAAGCTATTGACTGCTCTCTTCACTTTTCACAGACTTAACCAGCGGCTCTATAAATGGGCGATCCGGCGAGATATAGAGATAGATTTTATAGTTATTCCCAAGCACCTCAGAATTAAAGGTTATATCACCAGTTCCAACAATTGTTCCTTCATAGAATTTGATTTCCATCGATAGATTGCCAACAACACTTGGCTTGATACCTGCAGTTGATTCCACGATCTCCGCAATGGCTGGGTAGTGGAGTATCTGTGCTTTTAAATGCTTGCTATCAATTTCCTCCACTTTCAAAGTATAGTGCTTGGTTCCGAATTTCAAATATCCCTTCCACGTGGGCGTGATTCCTTCAGGTTTGACAAGTGCTTCTTTTATCTGCGATAGATTTTTACGCTCAGTGATCATCGCACGAAGGTCGTGAAATGCAAGCTTTCTAATGCCAATTATGTTTAGCTTTACAATGTGAAACTCATCGCCAGCAAAGGCAAAGCCATTGCCCACAACCATT
This sequence comes from Methanocellales archaeon, assembly GCA_038850285.1. Classification (GTDB taxonomy): domain Archaea; phylum Halobacteriota; class JAWCLZ01; order JAWCLZ01; family JAWCLZ01; genus JAWCLZ01. The sequence goes on from JAWCMA010000001.1 coordinate 1,804, forward strand.
GGAATTAAATTATAAGAAGGCAGTGACGCTAATCCCGCTGGCCTTAATAGCTCTAGCTTAACTGGTTCATTTGGCATTGCCAAGCTCTGGGGCAAGCTTATTGATATTATTAAGATGGCCAGCAGGATTAAGCACCCGCTAAGGCTTGAGTGATTCATGTTTGATCACCAAAGTATGCGGAATCCTCTTTTATAGTGCCAGCATCCATAGAGGGGGAATCTCCATTGCGTGGCTTTATAGCGCTCCAGTAGGGCATTGAACTCTTCTTCGCTCATCACTCGATATGTGCTTATAAGCTTCTCCGCTGCTTCTTTATATGCTGTGTAGTTGCCTTCTTTGATGGCTTGCTTTATTGCATTTTGAAGCTCTCTTCTTTCAGTCATTATTTTATATCTTTCCACGAGTTTTTGGAAATTCTCTTGAGTAAGCGTTGCTATTACTGCATTCCTCCAAGCTTCATAGTCATTATTTTCAATTGCTTGCTTGATTGCTGATCTCTGCTCGCTGGTTATTAATCCCGCTCCTAAGGCTGCTGCGATTCCAGCGCTCCCTAGTATACCAACTATGATTAAGGTCAAGATGAATTTCTTCATTTTTCAACCTCCGCTCTCTTTATTTTATTGAACGATATAAAATTTCGATCCCGAACCAATTGCAAAATCGAGATTTAAAAAGGTTTATTTTTGTTTATTTTTTCCTAAAAACCAAGATGATAGTTCAATTACGTTCATTCTCCCGTATTTTATCTTATTCACTATCTTTTTCCTTTCAAGTGCATAGATAATGCCGGTTAAAGAAGATTTGGGAATGCCTGTTTCGTGGCGAATTTTCGCCTGAGTTAGCCGTCCTTTGTGTTTTATAAGCACATTTACAATCTGTCTTTCATTCTCATTAAGGGTCTCGATTACCTTTTGCATCTCAGGAGTTAGAACTATCTCCTCTCCCTCGGCTTCCAGTAAAGATTCCTTTCCTCGCCATTTCCAGAGTGCTAGAGCAAATATTGAAATTAAAATTGAAATTAAACCTCCAAGGATTAATATTGCGTATTTTTCAATTTCTAGTTTAGGCTGAGGCTGAGAAGGTGCTAGTTTATAGTTTAGAGCAAGATTTGGATCATCGATATCAAATCCCTGTATTTCTATCGCGAGTGATTCATCTTCAGTATTTATATAATAGCTGAGGTCTTTTGAAACTTCAATACCACTTACTCCCGCGGTTAAAGGTAGGTAAATAGTTGCACTGAATTCAGTGAAGTAGCCAGTTATGGTTAAGTTAATTTTCCATACTTCAGCTTGTTTTGAAGTAAGCCTATCAGTGAGGCAGATCAATTGATGAGTTTCGCTATCAAAAGTATACTTCACATCCTTTAGGAACTCAAGTTCAGCAAGCACTTCAGGATTCTCAATATAGCCAGTGATTAAAGCTTTACCACTTTCATCGATATATATATTCAAAGCAATCTGACTAGAGTAAGTCTCATTGATATACATCTGCGTATCTTGGCCAACGCAGAGTACAATGGCACTGCTAATGAAAAGCAGGAATATGAGAAATGGAAGCTTCATATCTTAGTTTTTATTTTAACTGAAGTGATATACTTTTTCTTGAAAATTTCTTGAAAATTTATTTGAAGTTTTTATATAAAGAAAATCAATATTAAGGCAGATGAAGGCAATTAGAGACCCGATTCACGGCTACATCGAGCTTGACGACTTGGCACTTGCTTTGATTGATACCCCTGAGATGCAGCGATTGCGCAGAATCAAGCAGCTGGGATTTTCAAATCTCGTATACCCTGGAGCGAATCACACTCGCTTCGAGCACTCCTTGGGGACGTTTTATTTGGCTGAGCTCTTATTGAGAAAGATAGCGATTGAGAGTGAGGGGGAGGAAATCAAGAATGCAATTCGCGCTGCTGCCTTGCTCCACGACATTGGCCACGGGCCTTATTCCCATGCTACTGAGCAGCTTCTGCAGAGATATTTGAGGCGAGGCGGACATGAAGATGTTGCCTTAATTTTTAAAAAAAGTGAAGTTGGCAAGGTGCTTGATAGATTTGGTTTAAGTGCTTTCGATGTTGCTCAAAATATAGCCGGCAAAACTAGCTATGGTCAGATTTTGAATAGCGAGCTAGATGTAGATAGAATGGATTATCTAGTGAGGGATGCGCATTACACGGGTGTTGCTTATGGCTTAGCTGATATTGAGCGCTTGATCCAACAGATGAAGATGCATGAAGGAAAATTGGTTGTACTTGAAGGCGGCGTTCAAGCTGCTGAATCACTTCTAGTCTCGAGGTTTTTGATGCATCCAGCTGTATATTTCCATCACGTTTCCCGAATCGCAGAGACCATGTTCGTGCGTTCATTGGAATTTATGATCGAGGCTGGCGGTCTTAAAGCAGAGGAGCTGAGAAAGCTTGATGACTATGAAATCTGCATTAAAATGCGTCGCGCTGGGGGATACGCGAAGGAGATGATCAAGCGCATTGAGGAGCGAAGGCTTTTTAAAAGAGCATTATATGTCAACCTCCAAGCCATTGGAGAGGGCGTTTTAAAGGAATATGCTTCCCATAGTAAAATTTTAAGGGCTGAAAGCGAGCTTTGCTCTATAGCCAAGGTTGAAAAGGGCTATGTACTTCTCGATATACCCCCACTTCCAGAGATCGAGGAAAAGCGAAGCTTGGTATTAATCGGCACCTCTCTTAAGCTGTTGGAGGAGGTCTCGCCCATTGTAAGGGTATTGAGTCAAGCGCATCTCGCCAACTGGAGAATGGGAGTTTACACCCTTCCTGAGTACAGGGAGAAAGTTGGAAAGGTAGCTAGGGATTATTTCCAAGTGAAGAAGGAATTGAAGCAAGAGGTATTAGACGTGGATTAGAACTACCCAACTTTCGCGGTGGCTTCCCGCTTCTGCAGCTAGATTCGTTCTCTACACATTCACAGCGGAGGCGGCAAATGAGACCGTTTCCAGGCGCCGTGTGGGATGAGGTAAGAGGTATGATCTCCACAGGCGTAACTTCGCCAGCTCATGCCGAGGAACGCTGCTCAAAAGTTAAACGATCATAGCTCCTGATATTCTTCAACCAAGTCCACAACCACATCTCCATATATCGATAATTTTCTGGAGCGATTATTCCTCGCTATGAGTCTATATTTCACTTCATAGCCTTTATATGCAATTATTTCCTCAATAGACATATATCCCTCTCTAACTAGCTCGATAAAATCAGTTGGATTATCCGATATGGGTATGAACTCTGAAGTTTCCACAAGTGATTTATCTGCTATTGCATATCTAGACTCCCGCATTATCTCATCGCCAACTTCAAATTGCGCAACTACTTCGAACTCAGCTTCTTTTTTAAAATATTTTTTAATATAATCGGAAATAGAGTCAGCTGTGGAGAGTAGCTCTGAGTACCAGCTCAAATTCATATCTCCTTGGCTTGCTCAAGTTTTTCCAGCACCATGCCTTCAACTACAACTGGATACTCGCGCTGAGTGCATTTTATTGCATTTGTAAGCTTCCATTCTTTTTCAGAGTATATTGTAATGATGGGCTCGCCTTTTTCAACATACTGTCCCTTTTTCTTATGAATTTGAACCCCCGCACCTTTGTCCTTGGGCGCGCCTGCAGCTCTTGCAATTTCAACTATTCTCTTGTTATCGAATTCAATTACATAGCCGGTTGCTTGAGCTTGGATATTTGCAGTTTTATCGCCAATTGGAATATCATTTGAAGTGATCTTTGGATTGCCCCCCTGAGCTTCTATTATCTCTTTAAGTTTTTTCAATGCCTTTCCTGAGCTTAAAATAGAGGTTGCTGCTTCTTTACCCAAGCCTTTCTGTGCAACTCCTCCCATTTCAAGCAAAATGCCTGCTATATTTGTGGATTTCTCAATCAAGCTCTTGGGACCTTGCATTGTTTCAAGCACCTTCAATGCTTCTCTGACTTCAAGAGCAGGTCCTATGGTTCTCCCTATCGGAGAGCCGCCGTAAGTTATAGCGCACTCCACTCTTATTCCCAAGCGCTCGCCCAGTTCAATGAAATCTCTAGCGATTTTTCTGCCCTGCCTCAACGTTGAGATCTTTGTGCCAGTGCCAAT
>JAWCMA010000001.1:5921-26957 GCA_038850285.1 Methanocellales archaeon
CCAATTGGAATGTCAATTACCACGCTATCCGCACCCACTGCAGATTTTTTCGCCATCACCGAGGCTAAAAGCTGAGCGTGGGGATCTATCGAAAGGGGATATTCTGCTTCAATGATTTTATCATCCGCTGGCGCGATATTCGTTGCCCCTCCCCAGACTATTACACCGCCGATTTTCTCAGTTAATTTTTTGACCTCGCTCGCGCTGAACTCAACTGGAGCGAGTACTTCCATTAAATCAGCGGTACCAGCAGCACCTGTGATAGCTCGGGAGCTGGTTTTGGGAATCATTAACCCTGCGGCAGCAACTATTGGTACTACTATCAAGGAAATCTTATTCCCAGGTACGCCTCCAATGCTGTGTTTGTCCATGATTGGATGGGTATCGAACTCGATTTTTTCTCCTATTTTTACCATGGCGCGGGTCATCCACTCTATCTCATCCATGTCCATTCCATGGATGTAGGAGGAGGTGATAAAAGCAGTGAGTTCTACATCGCTGAGATTTCCATCCACAATATCCTTGATTATCGCGTGGATTTCTTCGGGGGTCAACTTTTCTCTATTCATCTTTTTCTTAATGGCAGATATAGAGCGGGGGCGCAGTGCTGGAGTTATTTCAATGTATTCTCCCCCTCTTAAACCAAGCCTCTCCTTGACATTTTTATAGACACCTGCAACTCCTCTTTCATACATTAATTCTGAGATTTCAACCATTGCGGTAACGCTATCTGTATTACGAACTCTCACTCTATCCCCAGGTCTGATTCCCATTTCATCCGCATCGAGTTTATTGAGAATAACTCTATATTTCCCGATCTCTACATCTAGAATTTGCGCTTGAAGTTTCAAATCAAACTTCCTCCTTATTATATGTTAAAATCATTATTTAAATAAAATTGCCTCAAAATATCAAAAAGAAAAAATATCAAATTCTGTATCAATTTAAACTATTATTTTTCTTTTAATACTATTTTAAACTAAAATAGAGCTTTATTTTACAATCAGAACTTTAGCTAGCTTTATCTTCTAGCAAGTTCTTTATTATTTTAGGTGAATCAAGATGCGATTCAAGTATCTCTATCTCATAATCATAATGACACTTATCCTCGCTTGTACTAGTGCTTCTCAATCACAAAAACTAGGTACAGGTCTTGAATTAAGCTTAGCTGTTAAAGAAACCATAGCAGCTCAAAGAGCAGAGTTGGATGATTTTATTTTCAATGTGAAGTACACTCAAGGGGAGAAGGAAGAGCGCCTGAGGCTGATTGAAGAGCGTCAAACTAGCTTCAACTTAGCTCTGGATGAAATCGCTAGCGAGCGAGAGGAGCTGAAAGAAGCACTGGCTAAGAATATCATAACTCAAGAAGCATTCACTGCTGGAATGCGAGTAATTGGCTTAAAAGTAGCAGGAAGCTCGAGATCTATTAAAATAGTGGAAAACGCTCTTGCTGAGCTTGGGAAAGAAGTAGGGGAAAAGCAGAAGCAAAAATTTGCAGTGCTTGAGGAAAAACACAGGGAACTTAAAAAGAGAATCAGCGTAGACCAGGAGGTGGAGAGGTGGAATGAAACTAGTCTCCCTGAGATTGGAATAGAGGGGAATGAAACTCCTTTTCAAAAAATAATTGAAAAGATCAATGAAAGCCGGAGGAGAGGTGAAAAATAAAATGAGGAAAATAATTGAAAATCAAGATATGGAATTGGAGCTTGAAATTTTGATGAAAAATATAGATAGAGATTTCCCAACAGCTGCGGAGAAATTACTTGCAAATTTAGGATTGGAGCATTTGATTCAATTTAATCAAAAGAGAGGTGAGAAGGAATGAAGAAAATAATGGCAATATTACTCCTAGCCATGCTATTTGCATCGATAGGAGTACTCGCTGCTAAAGAAGATAAAACACCTAAATTCAAAGAACAGGAGCGCGAGAGATTAAGAGAGCAAGTAAGGGAATTGAAATTTGAAGTATCCGAAAAACACTATACAGGTACTTTCACCGGTTTTGAGTATCAAGAACAGATTTCAAACTATACTTTGAATGGCACGGTGGTATTTGAGAGCATTGAAATCTCAGCTCCTCAGAGATTCAAGAGCGCTGGTGCTGAGATAAAGATTGAGATCGAGGATGGCGTGAAAGTCGATATCCACGATAATCCCACTGGACTGCTCAAGATAGATGCAGTGAAAAATACAGTGGTTAAACTCACTGTTGCAAGTGGCATAAAAATCAATGTTATCAACAATAGGACAATTTTGCTCAGCAATGAGAACTTCAATGGCACTTTGATGATTGCCGGAAAGGGTAGCTTCGAGGTCAATAATAGTATTATCAATGCAACGCTTGTTCATGGAAAGCTCATCTTCAGGGCAAAGCCATGTCTAGACTATGGCGAGCGCGAGACTCATAGAGAGATGATGCGAGAGATGGAGCAGAATCACGTGGGTGCAGAATTGCACATAAGAGGCAAGAAAGCTTTAGATGCAGTTATCTATACAGATTTAACGCTGAATATTACCAACGTGGATGAGGAGAATAAAACTATAAGCGTGGTTGTGAGCTCGCCCACTCCTGAGGGTAAATTCATTGTTTTCAATATAGATAGTGAAGTTCTAGGAGCAATACAGAGCGGTGGATTTAAGGTGATGATCGACGGCAAAGAGATTCCACAAGCGAGCAGCATTCAAGACCTTATCAATGCAAGAGTTAAAAATGAAACTTCAAGATATCTAGTTACACTGGGCGTGGATGGAGCTCAAGTAATAGTTTATGTGCAGAAATTCTCAGAGCATTTAATTACCATTCAAGCCGGTGCTCCAAGCGCAGTTCCAGGCTTTGAGCTATTCACCCTGCTAATGGCAATTGCCACGGCGAGCACTCTAATACTCAGACGCAAATAAATATATATTATATATTTTATTTTTTTATTAATTTTATTTCTAGAAGGAATAGATTTATAAAATTAAGTGCTTCATCTAAAAATGTGATTAAGATCATTGGCTTAGGAGACATTTTAAAGGGCGATGACGGCTTTGGCATATATGTACTAGGGGAACTTGAGAAACACGAGCTTCCGGGTAATGTCATGCTGATAGATGGAGGCAAGGGTGAAATTGAAGTAGCAAATTATCTCGAGGGCGCAGATAAAATAATAATAGTAGATGCAGTGAGCAGCGGCGACGCCCCAGGCAGAGTTTTTCGCTTCTCCCTTGATCAATTTCAAGCCTGCGATTGCTCAGCCTACTTCCTTCACTATATAAATCTACATCAAACTCTAGAAATTGGGAGAATTAAACCGCTCCCGGAGATTATTTTCTATGGTGTGGAGATTCAAAATGTAGAGGAAGAGATGGCGCTCTCCCCCGAGGTACATGAATCCCTTCCAGAAGTTGTAGATTTAATCCTAGGGGAAATAAAACCAAGTTAATCATAGTCATAGCATCTATCCAACTCGGCATTAATCAAAGTTATACACTGCGAGGCTAGATAGCTCCTAGCGCCAACTGAGACCTTCAAAGCTCCATATCTCTCGCAAAATCCCTCCTCCTTCAAAGGCAGACCAAGGTGATCTCCGAGTACAAAAAAAGCCTCTCTTGAAAGCCTCACATTTCTTATATCCACTCCTTTCTCATGCAAAATATAAATCTGCTTTGCCATCTCAGCAGCCTCAGCGATCATCTCCTGAAAACTTCTGCAGGAGATATAAACCCCGTCAGACACCAAACTCCATTTCTTCGATTTACCTATGTTAAAAAGAAGGGCTTTTTTCAAGCACCTCGCGATCGAGATTTCATCAATCGCAACGCCTTTGAACTCGCTACCCTTGAACCAGATAGTTTTAGGTGGATTGGGAGGACCATTTAAAACGGCAAATAACGCTGCATATCTCCTTATGCCGCGTGATAAATAAAGAGAAGCCTGTAGGCATCTAGCAACTATATCCAGTCGCCCGCCTTCCCTAGCTAGCTTGTGGATATCAAAATTTCCATCTGTTCTAGCTTTTCGAGCATATAATAGGAAAGTGCGCATCTCAGTTTTAAATAGTGATCACTTCACATCCATCTTCAGTTATAATTACAGTATGCTCCGCCTGCGAAACTAATCCACCAGTTTCTTCCCGAAGCACTGGATAGCCTCTTATAGCACCCACGGCTTCAAGCTGCCTGAGCGCCATTTCTAATCGAGGAGTATGCAACCAGCGTTTTGCAAAAGGCAGGGTTTTATATGGCTCGATTTCCTTTAAAAGCTGCCTAGCCTGAGGTAATCTAACTGGTTTCGCTGCAATAAAGGAGTAGATCTCCACAGAAGTGCCCTCAGCCACTTTTCCTATTCCATTCGTTGCAAATGGCTCGAGCGCGATTACATCATTTGCCTTTAAAATCACTCCCCTCTCGACCTTTCGATTTGGAATTTGAGGTGGAGCGTGCTGTATGTAGCGCATCAATCCATGGCCGGTTAGATTTACAACTGGTTTAAAGCCAAATTCAAGGATCTCCTTCTCAATCGCTTCCCCTATCTCTGAAGTGCTAACTCCCGCGTGCAGGGTTTTAATTGCACTTGCAAGTCCAGCTTCCGCTGCTTTAACTAGCTCTTTATTATCCCCGAGATCTATTGTTATAGCGGTATCCGCTATGTAGCCGTCAATATGCACGCCTATATCCAACTTGACCAAGTCCCCTTGCTTGAAGCAAGCTATATCGTTTTTAGCGGGAGTGGCATGGGCTGCTTCCTCATTTCTCGAGATATTGCAGGGAAATGCTGGCAGCGCGCCTTTTTCTCTAATGAGTGCTTCAATATAATTTGCAGTTTCAAGAATACTCGCTTTCGCTTGAACTTTTTTCACAGCCTCAGCTCTCACCTCAGCTAAGATCTTGCCCGCTTTTCTATAGCGCTCGAGTTCCTCTTCCTTAGTGAATTCCACTTCCTCCATTCCATCACCAGTCCTTGGGGAATTTTGTTAAATTTTTAATGCCTTTTTTAGTTACTACAACTACATCTTCAATTCTAACTCCACCCACATCTGGGTCGTATAATCCAGGTTCAATTGTAATCACACTGCCCTCTCTTAAAACCTCGCCAGTTTCATTCAAATTGGGCATTTCATGTATACTCAGGCCAATCCCATGACCAGTGCTATGCAAAAAGCCGCGGGATATCTTGCCATCTCTCAAGCTCTTATAGTTATCTTCAGCGAAGGAATCGCAAACTGCCTCGTGGACTTCTTTCCCAGTTACACCTGGCTTTATTAACCTCAAAGCTAGATTCTGAGCTTTGAGCACAGAATTATACATTTCCTTAAACTCTTTGCTTGGAGGAGTTCCAGGGAAAAAGGTTCTTGTCATATCCGCGTAATATCTCTCCTTCTTAAGCCTGGGGAATATGTCTATTACTACTGGAGAATTGCTTAATATATAACCAGTGCCAGCGCAATGGGGATCTGAAGCTTGCTTCCCAGAAGCAACGATGGTTCCCTCTGCGCTGCATCCTAGTTTTAATAGTTTCCCTTCTATCAAGCTTTGAATTTTTTCAGATGTAAGTGGTTCACCGTTTTTAAACAGTAAACCATTTTTTTCCTTAGATCTCTTGATCACTTCTCGAGCTAGCTTCATAGCCTCTTCGCAAGCAAACTGAGCCTTTTCAATATATGCAATTTCCTCCAAGGTTTTGACCTCTCGAGCTCTCTCAATCACCTTATCCAAGAATGCAATGGATAAGTTTGAGCTGCGAAGTTCCTCCAGCAGGAAAGCTGGAAAATCTCGTGGTACACCTATTTTCTGAATTTGCTCCTCTTCAAAGAATCGCTTGAGAGCTTGAGCAAGAGCTTTATCGGCGTCTTTCAATTCCTGGAGTTTCTCTCTAATTCCATAGTCCAGCAATGACCTAATATCTTTCACGCTGGATTCCTTTTTTGCTCTTTCATATTCCAGCTGTGAAACAAGCAAGGTCTTTTTCTTCTCTGTTTGTATATATGCAAATGGATCTGGGGCTGCAAATTTTGTGGCATAGTACATGTTCGCATTGTGCATGCTCTCGCTAACCATGAGAAAGGCATGCAGTTTTTCAGTGATTAATGCTTGGGCTATCATTTGCACCATATTCCTTTGAAGTTTATTTATAAGGCTTATTTAAGTATCTCAACTGTGCCTAGAAATTTTATGAAAATGTATTAAATTGGGATAGTACTCGTGGAGCACTCGCATTATATTAACCCTTGGTATAAATGAACTTATTGCGTTAAGAGCTATTTTATTATATTGCTCAGGCTGAGTCTTGAAGATGTTAATAATTTCAAGCAATTTCAAGCGGAATTCCTCATATTCCTTATCATTCAAAGCAATGCCTTTTGGCTCCTCTAGGCTCCATAGCTCTCTCAAGTCGCTGCCAAATAGCCAACCGTTGACCCCCTCAACTATGAATTCAATCGCGGCGCCATCTCTTGAGGCTAGAGTTGGCACTCCATTGATCCCTGCCTTCATAAAACTTGTTCCACAGGCTTCCCAGCCGGAGAATGGCATGAATAAAAGCAAGTCCGCTCCTTTAAGTATGACTTTTGCATTTGCCACTTCGTAGTCATGAAAATAAACTACGTTTTCAAATTGCTTGCTCAATTCTCGGAATTTCTTCATATACTGCAGTCCAGTTCCATCGAATGGATGCGCTTTTCCACCTAACACAAATACCACAGGGAGATCTCTATTTTCCTGAATGAATTTCACCATGAAATCAGGTCTTTTATATGGTACAAGTCTCCTTGCCCAAGCAACGATCATTTTTTCATTCGCATCGATCTTCTTATGTGTGTTGATTAATTTAATTAGCTCTTGCCTCAACTGGTTTTTTATCTCTAAAAAATTTTCTAAGTCAAGCCTGCCTGTTTCATAGAGCTTTTTAAGCTCAGGATCCATCCATCTTTCAATGCAAATGCCATTGGTTATATACTTAAGTTTGTCCATAAAATGAGGGAATACTTTAGAGGTGATATCATAGTGCTTTGCTGAAACAGTGATTCCCTCTCTAGCGCAGGCTAAGCCTAAAGTGGTTGATACCACGTTTTCCTCAACAAATTTGAATCCGAATTCCCTTTCAAATAAATACCTGGGATAAGAAGGATGGCCCCAGGGACCAGGAGTGTGAATTACGAGTCTAATCTTGCCTGGAATTCTTAATACAAGTGGCAGTATTGCTACATATGCCTCTTGGAGATCGATGTAATCAATTTTTTCAACACCAATTCTCCTAATATATTCGCTAGCGGCTTTGGCAAGAAGTACATATTTATAAAACCTTTCTTCAAGGTCTCGCTCTATATATAATCTATCAACTAAATTAACAGCCCAACTGGGAGATATTGGTTTAATAAAAACTGCTTTAGCTGTGCCCAGATTATACTCAAGGGGCTCTATCAAGACTTTCTCACCTTTGAGTGTTAGGGTAAATTTCTCCCCTGCAGTTAATTTATCTATGAATTCAGCTGGCTGTGGCTGGGGAGCTGGAATTGGATCGTTGTTTTCATTAAATTCATATCTAGCATAGCCGTTGAAATAAAAAAAGGTTATAACCGTGTAATCCAGTCCTGCCTCAGCAGCGCCATAAAATCTATCTCCCTCCAGTGTACCAAGTCCACCTGCATATGTATATCCTGTGTCAAGTGCTAAATCAGGGGTTATGCTTATGACTGTCATATTTAAATTAAATTCCCAGCAGTGTTATTTAACTTTATCTCAGAATGAGAATTAGAATCAAAATCTTAGAAAAAATGCTCGAGATTTATTTGTTTCCCCAGCGCTCTCTCTCCCTTTAGTTCTGCTTGCGAAAAATCAAAATAGTTCAGCACTCTCGAAGCACTAGGCAAAATTTGATTATTAATATAATAATCAATGTCCAGCTGATATTCCTCTCCATTAACCCCTATTAATTTATTATTCTCAAAATGCTTAAACATCTCAACAGGGTAAGCCCTCTCGCTCAATATCCCCGAGCCCTTAATAATGATATATCCAATCTTTGCACCAACCTCAGCTTTCATCTCCTCTTCCTTGGCTTTTTTAGCAGCAAGCACATGTGCAAGTCGCGACTCATAACTCTCGATATCCTTGGTAAGAGTTTTATAAATCACCAGATCTTCAAAAGGAATCTTTGCCTCTCGAATCTTCCTTATGGTTTCTTTAACAAGATCCGCAGCTTTAGCGGGATCGCGATCTCTTAAGATAATTTTAATAACTTCGCTTTGAATGCGCTTCGCCAACTCGCACCAGTCACCTCGCTTCACCTCTAAGCCTTTGACTACCACTTCTCCCTCGCTAGTTAAACCAGCATAGCGCTTTTTCGCCTCGGTAAAGAATACCACGTCATAGAAATTTTCTATCTCAAGTTCCAGAGGAAATTTAGCTGAAATATGAGCTGCGAAATCCCTTGCTTTCTCCAATACTTCTTCCTTGCTTTTTGCTCCCGGATATTTTATAAATAAGCTATCAGTATCCCCATATATTACCTCAAGTCCCATTACCTCTGCCTCTTTAATCGACTCCTTTATAAAATATCTCCCCCAAGCAGCTGTTGCCTCTGCGCACTCCCGGCGGTACCACCTAGCCGCTGCCCAACCGGTATAGCCATAGAAGGCATTTGTCAGAACTTTTAAAGTCTGCTGCCTGATATTCAGCAGTCTATACGCAGGAGAATCTCTATCCATTTTAGACATGGCTTTTTTAAGCTCGCTTCTTTTCTCCACTAAGCTTTTCAAAATATGCGTGAAAAAACCCTCTATATCCTTTCTAAAAATATGACCAACTTCAGGAGCAACGTAGCCATTTCCTTTTTTCATTAGAGTATCAGGGGATATGTTAAAAGCAATCATAATTGAGGGATACATTGCAGTGAAGTCAAGGCAAACAACATTTTCATGCACACCTTTCTTTGGCTCAAGGACAAAACCACCCACATAGGTCTCACCACCGCTGCCCTTCGAGGGCACTAACTCGTTAACTTTATATGCCTCAGCTGCTAAAAACGCTTCAACCTGCCTCCCTCTGCCAATCTTCGAAACCTCATCAAGAGGCAGTCTACTTAACTTAGCTAGTTCATATTGCATCGGCAGAAGATTTTTAGCTATTTTATAAGCACTCAAAGCATCGTCTCTCGCATAGCACAAAAGCAGCTTGCGCTTCGAACTATCTCTCCAGTATTCACTGATTTCAGCACCGGGAATGCGCACTCTTTCAGATTTCTTCATAACTCCAAGATACTCAGCAATATTTTCCAAGGTTTTAACCTTCACAATGTTGAGCTGCTGAGCAGCGAGGAAATACAAATCAATATTAGGCCGCCCTGAAATTGACACGCGCCTCCTTATCCCTCCAGGTTTAAAGGAGGGCAGACTCCTGTCTTTCCCCACTTCAAGTGGAACTTTATACAAGCTTGCTCTTTCTTTAAGATAATACCAGTCAAATTCATCTATATTGTAGCCAACGATCAAATCGGGGTTATATTCTTGAATGAATTTAACAAATTTTTTAATCATCTCTCTCTCGGAAAATTCCTCCAGGGAGTAAAGCTGAACTCCCTCTTTAGTTGCAATAGAAATAATCACAATAGGATCAGCCTTTGGATTTGGCATGCCCTTTGTGCTTGAGCACATTTCACAGTCAAAAGCAGCTATCTTTAACTCAGGAATATCCGCTCTAGGCAAATGCTTAACACTCAGCGCTTCAATTGCAATATCTCCATATTTCAACTCCCGCTTTTCCCCCTCGACTTCGATTCCATCCATTGGATATAGCCCTCGGTCTATGATATAGCGAACTGCATAAAGCACATCAGCTTCTCTAACCTCGCCAAATTGCTCCATCTCCTCTCTAAATGCTGGCACAAGTTGGGGATGCTCAACATAGATCTTAAAAGCCTTCAAAGGCACTCCAAAATCACGCTTCTCAGTTATTTCAACTTTAACAGGCCTAAAAACCCTATCCCCTTTTACCACTTCCACCTCTCTAAGTTCCGATATACCAAGGATTGGATCAGAGGGAATCAAATAGAAATAAGGCTCGAAGTTGCGGTCAAGAATAACAACATCTCTCCCATAATTATCCTTGCACCAGAGCCGCACCACAGCCTTGCCATTTTCAGTTATATAATCTGCATCTATTAACCAACCAGTTATCTTCATCTGTTTAAATCAATGCAGCTTAAGACATTAAAATTTATGGAAAATGGTAAATGAAAGTGAAAGGAAATGAAATAAAATAATAAATAAAATAAAATAATAAATGTTGTTAGAGATCTAACAACATAAATGTCTTCAAAAACTATACCTTTTCCGCGATTGCGAAATTGCGCTTCACTGTGCTTACTTTAATTTTAACTTCATCGCCAACCTTCGTATTTGGAACGAAGATCACGAATCCCTGAATCCTCGCAATTCCATCTCCTTCGCGTGCAATATCCTCAATTTTTACATCATACGTATTGCCCACTGCAACAGGGGCAACTTTTTTACTGCCTTTAAACAAGCTACACACCTCAGATGCAAAAATAGTCTGCATAAAAATGCAGGCCAAGTTTGCAAGCGATTTATATGCACTAGGTAATATTAAAGCCTTCGCTTGCAAATATCGCTTAAGAAGCAGACTTCGCATTTGGGTTTAATAGGCTTGCAGATACTTTGCCCAAATTTCACAAATAGCTCGTTCATTTGAGACCAGAAATTAACGGGGACAATTCTCTTAAGCTCGGCCTCAGTTTGATCTGGAGACCTGCTATTCACCAAGCCTAGTCTGTTTGAAATTCTATGCACATGGGTGTCAACAGGCAAGGCATTTTTCCCAAAGCCATAAGCTAGCACACAATTCGCTGTTTTCCTTCCAACTCCAGGCAGCTTCAGTAATTCCTCAATAGAATCAGGTACTTCTCCACCGAACTTATCAATAATTATTTCCGCAACTGCTTTAATTCGCTTTGCCTTCACCCTATAAAAACCCACTTTTTTAATATTTTCCTCTATATCACGAATCTCTGCAGAAGCAAGTTCTCTAGCACTCTTAAATTTAGAGAATAACTTCTCCGCAGCGGCAAGAGTATTTTCATCTTTAGTGCGATGCGATAAAATAGTGAAGATAAGCACCTTAAAAGGCTCTGCTCTATAGCTTCCAGTAGAATAATTTGCAGCAAGCCTTTTAATAATCTCCTCAATCGTCATCTTAGAAGAAATTAGTACAATGCTAATTATTTTTAACTCATACTTACTTATTTATCAAAAATTAAATTAAAAAACTTAATTCAAATGAGCGAGGCTGAGAACATAAAAGTCATAAAAATCCCCACCAGATGCAAGCCAATCGATGATCTCCTAGGCGGGGGAATAGAAGCAGGCACTATAACCCAAATCTATGGAGAGGCGGGAAGTGGAAAAACCAATTTATGCCTGCAGCTTGCAATTGAATGTGTGAAGAGTGGAAAAAAGGTGATATTCATAGACACAGAGGGCTTTTCACCCGAGCGATTTTCACAGATCGCTGGGGAAAATGCAAGGGGGATCGCTCAAGATATCTTCATTTTTGAACCACTAACATTTGAAGAGCAGTGGAGCGCAATCAAGGATGCTGAGAGACTCATAAAGAAAAACGTTGGCTTAATAATAATCGATTCCCTAGTGTCCTACTACCGCTTTGAGCTGGATGAAGAGCGAAGTCTGCATTTAAAGCGCGAGCTTGCAAATCAACTTACCCATTTACTTAGCCTCGCTAGGAAGTATAACATAGGCGTCGCCATTACAAATCAAGTGTATACTGATGTCGTCACCGATGAACTTAAAGCCGTAGGAGGCACTATACTGGAGCATCTTTCAAAGGTAATAATAAAACTGGAAAAACTAGGTGAAAGTGGAAAAAGAAGAGCCACAATTGAAAAACATCGCTCCAGACCAGAGCATCTTTCTGCAGAGTTTACCATCACAGCTAAAGGGCTAGAATAAAAAGAGAAATCCAGATCTTTTTCTAGATTGCGAGAAGTTGGAAAAAAAAGAGGAGTTCGCTGGAGAAGATTAAGGTGGGGATGAAATTCGAGAAAGCTTATCAACCTAGGACTCTACATAGAAAACTACCGCTACTTTAAAACCCAGCTTCTACGGCATCCTTGCTTTTCATGTACTCCCTGAGCACAGTTGTTGCATATGAACCCTTGGGAAGTGAAAAAGTGAGCAAGAGCTTTTGCTTTCTAGAGTTGAGCTCATCCATCGAAATCTGGAAACTGGGATTGATCTTCAAAAGCACACTTCGCCTCAATCCTTTTGAGCCTAGCTCCGGCATGATTTTAACTTTAAATTCCTGTCCAGTTATCCCAGCTTCACTTAGCACCGCGCGCTCGATCTCACCAGGTTTACCTTCTGAAAGAGGTGCTTCATAACCGATAACCGGTGCAGTTATGAAAGCTCTGCCTTTTGCAATTAAACTATTAGTATTATCCAGATTTTCAAATCTCTGGGATTTGGCAATCCATTTTCATCAGCGAAGCAGACTATATCCCCAAGTAAAGCTTGATTAAGCGGCAGCCCAGCCTTTATTCGCCTGCTTAAAATTCTATTAAAAATAATAGCTTGATAAGCATGGATGAACATCTGCCTTAAACTCAAAGGAAGCACTTTGAAAGCAGCCTTAAAATCTTGCTGCTTCAATAACTCGTGCAGCATTGCACGTTCATATTTCAAGTAATTGGGATAGCGCTTTAATCCACTGCTGAAGTCTTTAGTTTCATAGACATATTCCCTTGCAGCTCTTATTTCCTCAGGCTCCTCTTCGCTTGGCTTAGCGATATATATGAGTGCAGCTTTCTCAAGATCGCCCTCTAAAATTGCTTTCCCAACCTCGCCAGTTATAGGTCTCCTAGTACCAAAGCGCTGGGCTCCAAAAAAATTTGGAACTCCACCAGCAGTAAGTAATTCGCTGGTTATCAAACTCGCTCTTTCCTTTAAAACATCAGACTCGAGATCTATATCTCTTATTGCAATTTTAAATTGATTGCCCTTGAGATCGCCCAGTGCCACTGGTCTCTCGCTTCTACCCAGAACCTTGAGTTCAATTCCATTCAGCTTTATTTTTTCCAAGTGTTCCTCGCTAATATTATAGATGCTAATCCGCTGCTTGGTTAATGCTCGTTTGTCCTTAGTGCCAGCGAAGCCTATGCGCTTGTAGCTTATCCCCAGGGACTTTGCAATTGCCTTGATAGCTAGGTTGGTCTCCCAGTTTTTCTTGATCAACTCAGCGATCAGAAAATTCCCCCTCTCCCCAATAGCAGCTTTTGAAATTTCCTCAACCTTAAAATCCTCTATCAAGCAGCGAAGCTTTCCACCAACACCAGGACTCTTGGTAGCATAGACCTCGATTCCAATCCTTTGCTCAAGGCTATCGAATACCTTAATCAACTCCTTCCACTAATTGTCTGCCTTCAGCTAGAATTTTATTTAGAATTTCTACACTTGCCGCTTCGCCGTAAATTCTAACAACAGGCTCGGTGCCTGAGGGTCGAATCAGCAGCCACGCGCCATCTTTTAAAGTTAGCTTTAAACCATCAAGGGTACTAATACTCACGACCTCGTATCCCGCAATTTCTCTTGGAACTTGGAGCTTAAGCTTTTCAATTAATCTTTGAATCTCCCTCGTTTGAAATCCCACGCTAATTCTACCAAAAAATAAATCGCCATATCTTTTTTTAAGATCCAGCACAAGCTGTGAGAGAGGTTTCTTAGCAGCCGCAATCATTTCAGCTAGGAAAAGTGCAGTCAGCAGTCCATCTTTTTCAGCAACGTGGCCGCGAAAACAAACCCCTCCGCTTTCTTCCCCCGCAATTAAACCGTTTTTCTCGATCATAGCCTTTGCTAGCCATTTAAATCCAACAGGGGTTTCAATTAGCCCAATGCCGTGAGCTTCAGCTATCTTGTCTACTAAATGAGTTGTGGCAATAGAGCGAACTATAGCTCCTTCGCTTGAACTTGCCTTGCCAGCAACATAACTTGCAAGGAGACTAAATACCATATTAGGAGAAATATAATTACCGCGTTCATCAACAACGCCAATGCGATCTGCATCGCCATCATTTGCAATGCCCAAATCCACGCTGTGCTTAATTACTGCTTGCTTAAGCTCGCTGAGAAATCTCTCCTCAGGATTAGGCTCCATCCCGCTAAAGCCTGGATCAGCCCAGTTATGGATCTCTATAACCTCGCATCCAACATCTTTTAAAAGCGTTGGAAGATAGCTCCTTGAAGTGCCAAAAAGTGCATCGTGAATTATCCTCAGTCTGGCATTTCTAATTAAAGCTATATCCACAAGACTTAAAACGTGCTTTCTATAATCTTCAAATGGATCCAATTCTCCCAGCAAACCGCGATTTTTTGCCTCCTGAAGCTCTATCTTTTGCACGTTCTCAAAAGTTAACATTTGAATGTTCCTTTCAATCACATCTGTAACTTCTGGAAGAGCAGGTGCCGCTGTTTCCGGAATGAATTTAATACCATTATACATCGGTGGATTATGTGAAGCAGTAACCATAATAGCTCCTCCAAGTTGTCTATATTTAACTGAAAAGACAATCATCGGAGTAGGTAGATCTCTCGTTGGTAAAAGTACTGAGATATTATTTCCACACAGCACACTCGCAGCTGTTTCTGCATAAAGCCGGCTATTCCTCCTTGTATCAAAGCCCACAATTATTGCTTTGCTGCATAGATTTCGCTCAGCCAGATAATCAGCTATAGCTTGAGCTACCAAACCAACGCGTTCAGTGGTAAATTCACTATCCATGACTGCACGCCAACCATCGGTACCGAATTTGATCATCTCTTCACCTAAATAGTCCCGGGCGGATTCGAACCGCCGTCGCCGGCTCCAAAGGCCAGCAGGATTGACCGCTACCCCACGGGACTTCTTAAAATTTATTTTATTTTAAATATTGATATTTCTAGTTATCTATATCGTATAATAATTTATATGACAAAATGGGCTCGACCGGATTCGAACCGGTGAACTTCGCCGTGTGAAGGCGACGTCATAACCAACTAGACCACGAGCCCCTTCGATTTATTGATAGATAATATTAGATATTAAATTATCGACCCATATCAATATGTATTATATATCATTTATCACCGCAAAGCTTATATTTATTTCGAGATTATACAAATAATGCGAAATATTAAATAATTTAGATAAAAAATTTCGGATTACGCTGGTAATCCGAAGAAGGGGATGGATATGGAAGTGCAGGATAGTGAATTGGAAGTTTTCTTAAACGAGAAAAAAATTGTATTATCGCCACTTGCATTAAAGCAATATAAACAAATTCTATCCGAATTGAGAAAATTCTCTGGAAAAGAGCTTAAATCTGTCACAAAATTAGATATAGTAAGTTTTTTAAGCCATCTTTATAATAAAAATCTTAAGAAAAGCAGTATTTCGACCTATCAGCGTATCATTAAATCTTTCTATGGTTATCTCTATGAAAACAAATTACTTCCTGAAAACCCCTGCAGGAATCTCTATAATGTTAAGCCTGAGGGAAAAGCACCTGTATATTTAACATTAGAAGAAGTGGAGTTACTTTTGAATGCTGCAAAAAATCCTCGAGACAGACTTATTTTTCAAATTCTATATGCCACTGGTTTGCGTGTCAGCGAGCTCATTAATATTCGCTATAGCAATATAGATTTTAAGAATTGCACTATCAAGGTATTTGGAAAGGGATCTCGAGAGCGATATGTACTAGTTAGAGAGGAACTAATGGGTGAAATTAAGTGTTTTTGCGAGGTGAATAAAAAAAGTGATATGGATAGATTATTTAACATCACTGCAAGAGCAATAGAATTAAATATAAAAAAGGCTGCCAAGCAAGTTGGTATTAGGAAAGAGGTTACCCCTCATAAATTGAGGCATAGCTTTGCCACGCATATGCTTCAGAGGGGAGCGGATATAAGAGCGATTCAAAAACTTTTAGGTCACTCTTCATTGAATACCACCCAGATTTATGCAGACTACAGCATTGAGGATTTGAAGAAAATTTATAATCGAACTCATCCTCTTAAAGTTAAACCAATCTAACTTCTTTACCCCCCCACTATTTCTATGTGCTAGATACATTATAATTATATTCATATTAAAAAAATTTTATTTATTTTTTTTATTTTATTTATTTTTTTAAAGTATATCTTATATCATATATTTGAAAAGATATATGATATATATTTTTAAAAAAAAGAAAAAAATAAAAAATCTAATATTATTTTTTAAAAAATAATTTAAAAAAAGCAATTAAGTGAGAGTTTGATTTAAAATATGCACGTGAAAACATATTTATATCTCGCTTACATAGGCATTAAAGGCTTGCATGGATGTGATTCGATGGTGGATGCACTTGAAATAATGAAATTGCTTGCTGATGAATATAACATAAAAATCTTATCTGCATCCTTGAAAAGCCCTAAATCAGCTCAAGAGCTGAGCATTGATTTGAATATACCAGTGGCAAGCTGCTATCGAAAAGTCCGAGATTTAGAAAATGCAAATCTTTTAGAGGTCGCTGACAGCGTTCTCACTCCCGATGGCAAGCGGATCAAATTATATAGATCGAATGTAACTCGCTTTTATGTCACCTTTGAAGGAGAGCAGTTGAGAGTTGAAATCAATATAAGGAAAGCTGCGAGTGAGAAGATCATTAAAATGTGGGATGTACTTAAAGAAGTCCGCAGTAAGAGGTACATTTGATGGACATCTGGTTTATATTGCGAATTTTATTCAGCCTTACCTTTGCAATTTCTGGACTGTTTGCAGTCTCGCTTGTGGCCAAGGCATTTTTCATGACCTATCGAAGAGACATGCTTCTGCTTCTCTCGGGCTTTGTTCTGCTAATTGCAAGCATAGTTTCGACCACTGTTTTCATCGATATTTTCCACTTTCCAGTATTGGATGAAATGCTTGCAATAGCCTATTTAATGGGAACTGCGGCTTTTTTTCTAATAAATGCTTCTTTCTTCACCAAAGAATGAGCGGAAGTTTTAAAAGGATTCGATACCTATATTATGAGAACATTGAGAACATTTGAATTAAGCGAATTTCCCTTGGTCGATGAATGATGAAAGATCGCTGATCTAGAAGGAGAGATGGAAATGGCAAAACCCATGTATGTAAAATTTGAGGTACCAAGTGAGACTCAAAATAAAGCACTGGAAGCACTTGAACTTGCACGAGATACAGGAAAGATTCGAAAAGGCACAAATGAAGCTACCAAATCCATTGAAAGAGGCATAGCAAAGCTTGTGCTGATAAGCGAAGATGTACAGCCCCCTGAAATAGTTGCTCATCTTCCTCCCCTCTGCGACGAGAAAAACATCCCCTATATATATGTTGCAAGGCAAAGCGAACTAGGTGCAGCCTCAGGGCTTGATGTGGGTGCTGCGGCAGCGGCGATTATAGACCCTGGCAAGGCTAAGGAATTGATGGAAGAAGTGGTTCAAAAAGTGCGAGCATTGAAGAAATAATTTGAGGTGAAAAAATTTGGTGGTTGAGGAAAGCGGTATACCCGCAGAGGTAATCGAAATAATAGGTCGAACTGGAATGCATGGCGAGGCAATTCAAGTAAAATGTCGTATTTTGGAGGGAATAAATAAGGGTAGAATAATAACTAGAAATTGCATGGGCCCAGTTCGCCTTGGGGATATTTTAATTTTGATGGAGACCGCTCGAGAGGCAAAGAAACTTATTTCAAGGTGACTTTTATGGTTGAAGGGAGACTTTGCTCATTCTGCAATAAAACAATTGAGCCTGGTTCAGGTAAGATGTTTGTGAAAAAAGATGGCACTATTTTTTATTTCTGCTCTTCAAAATGTGAAAAAAATATGATGCTTGGCAGAATCCCGAGAAAGCTGAAGTGGATTAGCAAAGCCAAGTAAAAAGGGGTTGGAAATGGAGCGCACTTTTTTAATGGTTAAGCCAGATGGTGTGCAGCGCGGCTTAATAGGTAAAATTATCTCTAGAGTCGAGGAACGCGGTTTAAAGATCATTGGCTTGAAACTTCTGAAGCTCGATATAGAACTCGCTAGATTGCATTACGCAGAACATGCGAATAAGCCATTTTTCCAAAACTTAATTGCATTTATCACTTCTGCACCTGTGATTGCGATTGTCGTTGAGGGAAAGAATGCAGTTAAAGTAGTAAGAAAAATGATAGGATTAACTGATCCTCAAAATTCCAGTCCAGGTACGATACGTGGAGATTATGCTCTTGAAACTGGTCGAAATATTATTCACGCTTCTGATTCACCTGAATCTGCGAAGCGGGAGATTGCGCTGTATTTTAAAGAGGAAGAATTGATACCATACAAGCGCATCGATGAAGACTGGATTTATGAAGGGATAGGGTAAAGGTAAACACTTTTTATATATTTTAGATAGCTATATATTTTAAGCAGTGATAATCGTGGCAGAAAAGAAATTGCGCACGCCCATAGTTTGCGTCCTTGGGCACGTTGATCACGGGAAAACCACTTTGCTTGATAAAATACGCGGCTCTGCTATTGCTGAAAAAGAAGCTGGCTTGATCACGCAGCATATTGGTGCAACTGAAGTGCCGCTAGAAGTGATCAAAAAGCTTTGTGGAAATCTAATGAGAGGTAACTTTATAGTTCCAGGACTGCTATTTATCGATACTCCGGGGCACCATGCATTCACCACCCTTAGAACCCGCGGTGGAGCGCTTTCTGACCTAGCAGTGCTTGTTGTTGATGTAATAGAGGGATTTCAGCCTCAAACAATTGAAGCGATTAATATCCTGCGCAGATTTCGCACCCCCTTCGTAGTTGTAGTTAACAAGATAGATCGCATCCCGGGCTGGTACCCTAATTATAATGAACCATTTGTAATCAGCTACTCGAAGCAGCCTGAACGGGTCAGACTAGCGCTTGATGATAAAATTTATTTCATTATTTCACAATTACTCAACGCAGGCTTCAGCTCAGATCGCTATGATAGAATTCGAGATTTTCAAAAAAATGTGGGTATAATACCCATTAGTGCAAAAACTGGAGAAGGAATAGCGGATCTTTTGCTGGTTTTAGTCGGTCTTGCTCAGCGCTTCCTTGAAAAAGATTTGAAGTACGATGCAACCTCTGCGGGGGTTGGCACAGTGCTAGAGGTAAAGGAAGAACTGGGACTTGGTGTAACATTAGATGTGATTCTATATGATGGCGAGGTTAAAGTTGGCGATATCATAGCTCTACTGGGCGTGAAAGAGCCAATTATTACTAAAGTTCGAGCGCTGCTCAAACCAAGGCCTCTCTCTGAGATAAGAGTTGAGGAGAAATTTTTAAGGGTTCAAAAAGTTACTGCTGCTGCAGGAATTAAAATTGCAGCGCCAAACCTCGAGAAAGCCCTTGCAGGTTCGCCCCTTAGAGTTATTACCAATATGGATGAAATTGAGGGAGTAATCCAAGAGCTGAGATCTGAAATCATTGATGTTAGAATTGAAACTGATCAAATTGGAGTTATAATTAAAGCTGATACCCTTGGAAGCTTAGAGGCTATTGTAAATGAATTAAAAGAAGCGAAAATACCCATACGTCGAGCGGATGTTGGAGATATATCCAAGCGCGATGTGATAGATGCAGCCACAGTTCCAGATCCCCTATATGCAGCCATTTTGGGATTCGATGTTGATATTTTACCAGATGCAAAGGAAGAAGCAGCTAGAGCAAAAATTCGAATCTTTCAGAGCGATGTGATTTACAAGCTCCTCGAAGATTATGAAAAATGGGTGAAAGAGCAGAAAGCAGCTATGGAGAAAAAGCGCCTGGAGGCAATTATTCGACCCGGCAAAATCAGAATACTGCCTGACTGCGTCTTTCGCGCTAGCAAGCCAGCGATAGTAGGCGTAGAGGTACTAGGTGGGAGGATAAGGCCTGGGGTTGATCTACTCAGAGAAGATGGCATAAAAATTGGCACTCTTAAGGCGATACAGAATAAGGGAGAAAATATACCAGAAGCAGCATATAAGCAGGAGATTGCAATATCAATTGAGGGGCCAACTGTAGGTAGGCAGATTCACGAAGGGGATATTTTATTGGTGGATCTCCCTGAGAAGCACGCTAAGATACTTGAGCAAGAGCTATCGGATACTCTACCTGCGGATGAACTTGAAACACTGCAAGCATTTCTAGCTATGAAGCGCAAAACAAATCCATTCTGGGGAAAATAATACTTATAGAATTCAAGCAAGAATTCAAATACAGCAAAAGGCCGGGACCGGGATTTGAACCCAGGTCTTGGGATTTCTGCATATTCTCCACAGTCCCAAAGGATAACCACTACCCCATCCCGGCCGCGGTATGTTATAGATATTCCATGTTACATAAAGATTTTGCCCCTCAGCCTTTCAGCTTAAATTTAACTTTAACATTGAACATTGAATTCTGCAAGTTAAATATATTAGAGTTTCAATATAGATTGAAGGGTGGGAATAATGAGTTTGATTGGAAAAGCTGTGAGACTTGAAAGAATAATCAATCGAGAGACTGGAAAAACGGTGATCGTGCCCATGGATCACGGGGTGAGCTTGGGTCCTATTAAGGGGCTGATTGATATGAAAGAAGCAGTGAATAAAGTCGCTGAGGGCGGTGCAAATGCCGTGCTTGGCCACATGGGACTGCCTAAGTATGGACATAGAAGATATGGCCGCGATATAGGCTTAATAATTCACCTCACCGCCTCTACCACACTCGGTCCAGATCCGCTTCACAAGGTGCTGGTTACAAGTGTGGAGGAAGCTATAAAGGTGGGCGCAGATGGCGTTAGCGTGCATGTAAACATTGGAGCAAATGATGAAGCTGAAATGCTCGCAATGCTGGGTCAAGTATCCCGAGCATGCAATGAATGGGGCATGCCTTTGCTAGCTATGATGTATCCAAGGGGAGCGAAGGTTAAATCAGAGCATAGTGTGGAATATGTGAAGCACGCGGCTCGCGTTGGTGCTGAATTAGGCGCAGATATAGTGAAGACCAATTACAC
>JAWCMA010000001.1:26967-117167 GCA_038850285.1 Methanocellales archaeon
CTGGGGATATAGATAGCTTCAAAGAAGTGGTAAGAGGCTGCCCAGCGCCAGTTGTTGTTGCCGGAGGCCCTAAGATGTCAACGGAAATCGAACTACTTGAAATGGTATATGATTCCATACAAGCTGGAGGCAAGGGTGTTGCAATTGGGAGGAATATCTTTCAAGCCAAGGATCCCACGAAGATGACCCGCGCCATAGCTGCGGTTGTGCATGAGAACTACAATGTGAAGGAGGCATTGAAGCTACTTAAATAAACTTTTTAATTCTCACTGTGAAGAAAGTTTAATCCACAAATAAAGATCTCCTGATTGCTATCGAGATCTATGCATTCATCTGCTTCTCCACAAGAGGGATGAAATCCCCTTCGCTGAAATAGCATACTAGTTGTCTTTTTTGGTGCCTCATAGAAAACCTGCAGAACCTTGGCTTTAACCTCATAGCAGATTTTAAGCAGCGCTTCAAAAGCCGTTCTTCTTTTATCCGCTCTTATCACATATGCAATCGCGCGAATCAAACTTGGGCAAATGGGCAAATGAATTGTTCCTTCAATTTCTTTTAAATCCACCCTGCCATTGTAGAAATAGTGCAGAGTAATACAAATTCTGCACATCTACGAATACTCCAACACTGCTGCCTGTAGAGAAAGCGCGCATCTATTTTTTAAAAACTATACTATAAAAATATCACCAGTTTAGGTTCGGGATGCAGGTAGCATTAGTCAGAGGAAGTCAAATAGTTCTTTTTGCTTGCAGGTATCGCTTTCAAATACCGAGGCGATCTCTGCGCTTAGCAGCTTGAGTCTTTGCTTGGTATAAGCTGAGACTTCATATTCCTCAGCTATTTTTATGCTTGCTTCAAGATATTTTTTAACCGTGCCTTCGTGTATGGTGAGGATTATTCGCCCGCCGCATTTTGTGCATATTCCGCGAAGAGGTGGTCTTCTATATTTTTGATTGCATTTCACGCAGCGCATCTGCTGCTTGGAGAAAGAATGTAAATTGCCAATTATATCTGGCAGAAAGTGATGGTTTATTACTCGCTCAGCAACGTCTTTTTCATCCACTGCGCGTATTCTGCGGGCAAGTTTTAACTGTGCCTCCATTTTTTCCATCATTGTGGAAAGGGTTTTATATGCTGAAACCACTGGTCCCATTGCAATATTGCTAGTGCTATGGGTGAATTTAAACCCTTGATATTTATCCTGACCCTCGAGTTTTGAGGCAATTATTGGGATCATCTGCTCGAATTCCTTTGGATTCCTGTGCTTAAGTGTGGCTTCATAGAATTCAAGTGGATAGCAAGCTGCTATATCTATATTATGCGCTTCCTTATCAACCTCTTTGGGATCTACTCGAATGGTTAAAACCAAGGGGGCATCCATCTTTCCCCCGCGTTTCTCTGGTAAATATGAGCAGGAGAAGTTAAGCAGTGCATCAAGCAGCAGCATAACGCTATCTTCATCTCCATCGCAATTCCGCCTCTTTGCCGCGTGGAAATAGGGATGAGCGTAGCATGCTGAGGCGCTGGTAAATCCTATGATTCTCCCAAGTACGCCAGCGCTGGTATGCGGTGCGAGTCCTATAATTAGTTTTCCTATCAAACCTTGAGGCTGTTCAACTTTATAGTATGGTTCGAGTTTGTAGTATTTAACCAGTAAATCGTCTATGAAACTCGCAACTCTAACGAGGTACTTCCCAGCTGCTTGAGAGAGTATCACATCTTGCGGTTTTAATTCGACTAGCTGTTCCTCGCTCTTTAATGGCTCTCCTGCTGCATCATATTCATAGCCCAGGTCTCTAAGCTTGTCAATGGATAGGTTGATTTCTTTTGGTATGAAGTGAGTTAACGGTAAATCTGTTAGGTCATAGCGAATGGTGCCATCTTTGAAGACATATACATCGTGCTTTGCTCGCAATATGCCTTTCTCAATTGGCTCTGGGGTTTTATTTTTAGAGATGAGACCTGCGACACCCTTTAAAATTTCATAGTTCTCCTGCTCGTCTAAGGAGTGAAGGGCTTCTCTATATAATTCTTTTAAATTTATTTTCTGTCTAATGACGCTTGTAAGAATGCGGTGACAATGGGGACAAGTTTCAGTTGGGGATATCAAATTGCAGTGGGAGCAGATATTCGCTGGAGCTGTGAATGAGCCGCATTTGCAGCGATTCTGAAAAGTTAGTTCTCCGCATTTAGGACATTTTCTAATTCCCATTTCCACTTCGATCTCGCCAGCTCTATTTAAATTTGAATTAGAGTATTCCATTGCCTCCTGCAAGGATCTCCTTCTCCCTCCAGCCTCGCCTATTGGGAAAAGGACGTGTACAGGCGGCCTCATTTCTCTCTCCTTTGACTTCTCCGGCCTGCCCATTCGCCCCCCAATTCTAGTAGGTGCTCTTTCTCGTACTATTAATCCGCTTACAGCATTCACCGCTTCAACTGTGCTTTGAAATTCAAGCGAATTCCATTGCTTCTTTAAATTCTGATCCAGTCCCAAGCAGCGTATGAGTGCTTGGGGTTCTTCGATTATTATGCAATCGCGAAGTTTATGAGGCACTAGCAGTTTCTCTAAGATTTGCTTGATCTCTAGTTTTTTGGGCAGTAGCAAGCAGTTTTCTTCAAGTTTGCCATTTTCTGCTACGTATTGAGAGAGCGTTTGAAATTCATTTAAATCGATATCGTGCCATAGATAAGTATAGCTTGGATGAAGCGGTATTCCTAGTTCTTCCGCCATTTGAACTGCTTGCTCTGCTTGCACTGGATTTATTATAGTCTGCTTTACTTCTTGCGTCCACCATTCGATGCAGTAACTCGAGGGTAGAAGTGGATGGTTGTTTTCCAGAAAATCGCCATAGTTTATTAAAATCTCTCCCACGTCTAAGATCTCTTTTACTTCTTTGCGAAGGGCATATGCTTGCTCCATTGATTGCACGCGTACAACATCGCCATTTGCGAGTTTAACAGTTGGCCCCTCGATGCCATCTACAGGTACAATTCCAGCGGCTTTACCTGGTTTCTCAAGCTTGAGCTGCGTACCAGTGGCGATGAAGTCATCGAGAAGTATCATGGTTGCGGGATGCACACCAGCTGCAGCGAACCCTGAGTTGCGAGCACGGCCATATCTCAATCTAAAGCCCCCTGCTCTAGATGGATGTGAAAATACCGGTCTACCTGCAATTAGATCATGCAGGAATTTCTCCTTTGGTTTCTCGAATTCTTCATCCTCAATATCAACTGGGTTTCTACTGCTGGTGATTAGCATGTCAAGCCATTCCCAGTCGGTAAGCTTTAATTTTTCAACGTGTTTCTTAATCTTAGGGGCTTTGAGCACTATACCCTCTGCTATTACCAGTGCCATTCCACCTCTCACGCGGTTTGTCTCGATTCTCTCCAAGTTTCGATGCCCTGAGACTTCGATATCCTCTGTGGGTTCGCCATCGATGCATACTGGGCAGTTCTGCACCACTAAGCGAATTTCTTCTTCGGTGGGGAGATATTGCAGGTGCTGAGCTTGCTCATACAATGGGATTTCCTCAATGCAGCGCTCAATTTCATCTTTCCTAGGGCGATAGCGATCGATGCCTATTGTTCGGCGCACATAGTCTGCGGCTAAGACTGAGAGGGCTTGAGCAGTGCCGCCTGCGCTTCTAATGGGACCTGCGTAGTAGATCTTCAGATAACTTGTACCGCAATCGTTTTTTCCCACACCCACTCTAGCGATGCCCTCGATGGGTGCGGCCACTACGCCCTCGGTTAAAATTGCTACCGCGGTGCGAATAGCTCCCTCGAGGGCTTGAATTTTGCTTTCAAATTTAGCGATTTTTTCACTTGCAATTTCATAGCCAATTTGAAGGGCAAGTTCCTCTCGGCTTAAGTTTAACTCTCGAATTCTCCTAGCTATGCCTGCGATTCCCACTAGTTTTTCAACTCTATCCGCGAGATCAATTGCAGGCATTATTTCGATAGCGGGCTCTGGGTCGCTTCCGCGCTTTCTTGCTTCATTTGCAATGCTTATAGCTCGAGCGAGTTCTTGCTCCAGAGATTTAAAATAGGCTTCAATTAAGTTTGGCATTGTGATTATCAATCATCGATCAACTAAAAAAAAGTTGTGATATGGAAATTTTGCCATAGAAATTAATATATTTCAATAAGTCATATTTTGTATCATGTCGATTGATCGCCAAGCTTTAAAGGAACTTGAACCCCGTGGAATTACCCTTGTGCTAACCAAGGCAGAGAATTATCAAAGGGCAGTGCTTGAACTCATTGAATATCTTGTGAATGAGAGAAGAGAATTTGGGGTGTATGTAACTTTAAACAAGCCTTTCTTTTCCATGAAGAAACTGCTTGAACCTAGAATTGATTTGAGAAAGGTGATCTTCATCGATGGATTTACTAAACTCGCTGGGGGAAAACCTGAGAAAATCGAAGGCGTGCTTTATATAACGAGTGTTGAGGATTTAACTGGAATGAGTTTTGCACTGGATCAAGCGGTTAAATCGATTCCAATTAGAGAGAAGTTTGTGTTCTTCGATTCTCTCTCAACTTTATTGCTCTATAATAAAACTGGCAGCGTGGCGAAGTTCATTCACTTTTTAACTGGAAAAATCAGGCTCTGGGATATTGATGGGATTTTTATCTCTCTGGGAGAGGAAGATGACCAGGTTATATCCAAACTCTCGATGTTCTGCGATAAAATTCTCCATCTAGATAGAGATTAAAGGCAGAATCTTCTGCTGAAGGTAATTTAAATACATTCTCTCGCGCTCAATTTCAACCCCTAAGTTCTCAATTTCACTTGAATAGGAGTTGATCTGCTGAGTATACTCTTCAGGCGCGTTCAATTTCAACTCCAGTAAAATTTCAATCGCTTTTTTAAGCTTTTCTCTTTTTTCTCCTAGGTCTCGAATTCTTTTTAAATATTGCTCTATGTTGCTTTGATGTTCATTCTCAAGTTTTTTAATTTTTATTAGCTGTTTCTCACTCTCGAGGTTTGGGATATCTATTTTAGGTGCCTCTTTTGCTTCGCTGATCTTTCCACCGCTAGCTTTCTCTCTCAGGAGAGTGATGAATCGCCTTTCCACTTCTCCTTCCATGTGTAATTAATTTTTATGAACATCTATTAATGCTCGGTGTTCACGTTTAATCCGAACCAGCTACGCTTTTAAGTCGTTTTACACCGCCAACTTCCTCTATAACTTTTACCACTTCCTCAGGCACAAGGTGCTCCCAAGGTTCATCATTTAACATTCGCCTTCTAATTTCTTTGCCCTCGTATTTATCGCGTTCAAAGAGGGGGGGATTGCGTACCTCTATTCCCCACTCTTGGAATAGCCTTACAACTAGTGGATTATTGGAATAGATGCATTTGAATGGTGGAACTAAAGAGCGTACGTGTGAAACATAGATGGAATTCTTGCGCACATCTGGGATAGGAATTACATAGTAGGGTTTTTTCAATTCCTTAAGCGCTCTGGTGACCATTACCACTCTCTCGCCAGCTGTGAAGGGATCGCTGACTTCATGGCTCTTTTGAGCACTGCCAATTCCAATTATCAGTTCATCGAGCGCAGCATCGCTAGCGATTCGCTGTATAACTGCGTGGTGACCTAAGTGATATGGCTGAAATCGGCCTAGATAGAGAGCTCGAGTTACCATTGTTTTATGAGATCATAGTTTTAATATATAAGCTCGCGGTTTTAAATGATAGTTGAAACTAATCATAATTTTCGCATTCAACACTTATTATAATGCTATCTTCAAACCAAGTTAGACATCATCTTAACCATACAAAAATAAAAATAAAAATAAAAATAAAAATAAAAATAAAAATAAAAATAAAAATAAAATAGTTTATTTCTTTGCGGCTAGCTTTACAACCTCAACCGTGCCATCGGGTTTCTTGGAAATACCAAGTCCAGCTGGTTTGAGGAGTGCTAGGAATTCTTTCATTGGAACTTGATCTCGATCATATCTAGCCTTTGCCTCCGCCAGTGGCACGATCTTTAGCTTGCCATCGGAGATCTCAAGGGCAAGTCCCATTTTCTCCAACGATTCAACAATGCCTTTAGCTGGGAAGAATTTTTCAACAGGTGGAGGCACTTCTTTGGGTACAAGTCCAAGTCTCTTCTCCAAATATGGCCTCAATTTTTCATTCTCAGCTTTAATCCTCTCCACGCCGAGTTCCTTTATAACTCTATCCAGTTCCTTAATTGTATTAGCATAGACAGTGCTCATTGCAGCTGAGATCCACCGCCTCTGCATCCTCTCAGGGGTTAAGCCCTGCTTCACCAATTCTTCTTTAATCTTATCGAACCTAGGCCCTGAGATCTTATTTCCTGATACATAGTGGCAGGTGCCAATTTCACATCCACCCATGAAGAAAGCTCCAGCTCCTCGCCTGAAGGCTTCATAGATGAAGTCTCGGTCCACTCTTCCTGAGCACATTACTCTTATTACCCTTGCTGAAGTGGGCTGCTGAATTCGACTCACCCCTGCTAAGTCAGCTGCGCCATAGGTACACCAATTGCAGATTATAGCAACTATAGTCTGCTCTGGATTGCGAGCAGTGGCTTCTCTTATTTGAGCCATGATTTGCGCGTCTGTGAAATGCATTTGCTGCATTGCACTGCTAGGGCAATCGGCCACGCAGGTGCCGCAGCCATGGCATTGAGCTGGATTGATCTTCGCAAGCTTCTTCTCCCTACCTGGTACCTCTATCAGCGATATCGCTTTATATGCACATCTCTCCACGCACATACCGCAGCCTATGCAGAGTTTATCGTCCACAACTGCAACTATGGGATCGATCTTCCATTTATCTTGAGACATAACTCTGGTTGCTCTAGATGCAGCGCCGTGTGCCTGCGACACGCTATAGGGAATATCTTTCAAGCCCTGGCAGCAGCCAGCTAAAAATATACCATCTGTGGCAAAGTCAATTGGCTTGAGTTTGGGGTGTGATTCTATGAAGAACCCGTGCTCGTCGGTTGGTACATTTAAGATCGCGCCGAGTTCACTTGAATCTGGATTGGGAACGCTTGCCTCTGCTAGAACAACCATTTCAACCTCGAGTTCCACAGGCTGATTTATGAAGGTATCAAATACCTTTATTAATAGATTCTTATTTGGAAGTTCGATTATCTCAGAAGGCCTTCCGCGTACGAAGGTTATACCTTGATCGCGTGCTTTAATATAGAAGTCCTCGAAGCCCTTGAAGATGGTTCGCATATCCATATATACTATATAAATCTCAGCATCGGGCCAGTGATCTTTCCAGAGGTTCGCCAGTTTTAAGGTGAACATGCAGCAGAAGTTACTACAATACGGCTTGGCTATGCCCTTGGGATCCATTTCCCTGCTGCCAACGCAGGTTATGAATGCCACTTTCTTAGGTTCTTTTCCATCTGAAGCTCTAACCACGTGCCCCTCAAGCGGTCCAGAAGCACAAATCAATCGCTCGAGCTCAAGCGAGGTAATGACATTATCATACCTACCATAGCCATATTCTTTTTTCTGAGTGGCATCCCACATCGAATAGCCAGTGGCAACCACGATTGTGCCAACCTCGAGCTCAATGATTTCATCCTGCATGGTGAAGTCAATTGCCATGCGGTCTCCGCATGCTTCCACGCATTTGAAGCACTTGATGCAGTGCTTCAAGTCAATGGTATAGGTATTTGGAACAGCCTGCGGTAGAGGTATATATATTGCTTTTCTCGGGCCAAGGTTTACATCATATTCATTTGGCACTTCCACTGGGCAAGCTTTTGCACAATCGCCACATCCAGTGCATTTTTCCTTCCTCACATATTTGGCTTTTTTAAGAACTTCTACTTTGAAGTTACCTATGAAGCCGCTGACTTTTTTAACCTCAGAATAAGCCAGCAATTCAATGTTAGGGTGCCGCCCCACTTCAACCATTTTAGGTCCTTCTATGCAGATGGAGCAATCTAGGGTTGGGAAGGTTTTATCCAACTGAGCCATTCTGCCGCCAATTGATGGTTCCTTCTCAACTAGGTATACTTTAAAGCCGTGGTCAGCGATATCAAGCGCTGCGTGTATACCTGCGACCCCTCCGCCTATTACCAGTGCTTTCTTGGTGATTGGCACGTAGAATGGCTCGAGTGGCTGGAGATATCTTGCCTTTGCAACTGCCATTCTAACGTAATCCTTCGCTTTCTCAGTTGCCTCCTCTTTATTAGCATAGTGAATCCAAGAGCAGAATTCTCTGACATTTGCCATTTCAAATAGAAATGGATTCAATCCTGCATCTTGACAGGTTTTTCTAAATGTTGGCTCATGCATCCTAGGGGAGCAAGCTGCTACTACAACGCGATTCAATTTATGCTCCTTAATTGCTTTCCTTATTTCAGCCTGCCCGACATCTGCACAAGTATATTTATTGGTTTGAACCCAAACTACATCTGGTAGGGTTCTTGCATAAGCAGCAACTGCTTCCACATCGACTGTGCCAGCGATATTTGATCCGCAGTAGCAGGGGAATACGCCTATTCTAGGCTCAGTGATCTCTATGCCACCAGGTCCAATGCCAGCTACTTTTTCCTTTTCTTTAGCTTCAGCTTTAACCTCAGTCACTTACCACCACTACCCCTTATTTTTAATAATGTGTTAATCGTTCTATTATATCCTTCTGCTTGTAATTCCTTGGCATAAGCCCTAGTGCTAGTTAGATTGCCTAGAGCTCTAAACCAAGTGCCTGAATGCGCTTTTGTATGTCGAATTCTTTCCCTAGTTATTGTAATAGCGCCATTTGGGCATGCATTCTTACACGCGCCACATAATATGCAGTATTCACTTCGATAGACTAATGGTGAACCATGGAGTGCCCCGCAGGGACATGCATCTATGCAAACTGTGCAAACTTCAGGACACTTAGCTGTGTCTATGGTTAAGATGCCCTCGAAAGGAGTGGTAACAGCAAGTACTCCATTTGGACATACACCCTCGCACCAGCCACAGGTAACGCATTTATCTAGATCTACTTTAACCAACTTTTCTCTTCGCTTCTCTCTATTGATAGCAATCGCACCCTCTGGGCATTTTTCAAGCGCTTTGAGGGTTTCATCGGTGAATTTATCATAGTTTATGTAAACTCTATCCGTGATTTCAACGCCTGGAGCTTCGCATTTTCTGCATAAATTGCAGAGTTCATCGTTGATCTGGACATCTAAAATTTCAATTTCTCTCTCTCCATCTTCATACTTCAAAGCTTCAAATTTGCATGTTTCTTGACAGAGAGTGCAAGTTGGATCGCATTTCTCTTGATTTACATATACCTCTCGAATTAACTTTGGAAAGTCATCCTGCAGCACAGGTGGAGATGGCTTACCGTCAATTCTGAACTCAATCGCGTGATATGGACAGACTTGCGAGCAAACTCCGCAGAAAGTGCATTTATTTTCATCGATAACTGCCTTATTCTTCTTAATCAACTTGCCATCTTTGATCTCCGCGCCACTGATATTAATTGCCTCCTCAGGACAGGAGGTTTTGCATACCTCGCAGCCTTGACATTTAAGTAAATTATGAATTACCTCATGCAAGCGGAAATACATCTTTCGCTTAATTATTTGCTGCTCGTCTTTAACAAGCCTAATAGGTTTTCCTCTCATGCAAACACCAGAATCTATTGATTAGCCATTGATCTTGATATACATCCATATAAATTAATTGATTTTTTTCAAATAGCAAGCCTTAATTAAACTATGAATAAAATCGATTCAAAAAGAAAATTGTATAAGCGTTGCGGTTAATTGATAAAAACTTGGGAGCGTTTATTGATGACTGAAAAAAAGATACTCTATGCTGATTTGACTAAGAATAGCTTGAGTGTAAAAGTGGAGAAAATCGAGGCAATAGGCGGAGCTGCATTGGCATCGAGATTATTAAAGCAAGATTCATTGATATTTGCAACAGGAGTATTCTCAGGAACCCTTATACCTGCGGGAAGCGTTGTAGGTGTTTTCTCTCCAAATGGAGAGCATTACTTCCCAGGTAATTTTGGCACTCAAATGAGGCTAGCTGGTTTAGATGCCATTGTAATCAGCGGTAGAGCTGAGAGGCCAGTTGCACTTTGGATAGATGATGATGGCATTGATATAGAGCGTGCTGATAAACTCTGGGGCCTAGATTGCTATGAAACAGTTGAGAGAATTTTAAAGGATGCAAATGACCCTACAATTGGAGTAGCAGTGATAGGCCCGGCTGGCGAGGAGCAGGTTAAATTTGCAAGCATTTACTGCGATGACCAGCTTGATATAAGTGGACTTGGCTATGCAATGGGCGCTAAACTTTTGAAAGCAGTTATTGTGAGGGGATCGAATGATGTTAAAGTAGCGCATGGAGATGATTTGATAAAGGCTATTTCAAAGAAAGAAGTGCCAAGTAAAATCAGAAAGGATTTAATTGCTAAAAAACTTCCCAAGAATAGCTCTTGCTTGCAGTGTAATATTGCATGTCGAGAGGTATTCAAGGCAAATGGATCGATAACAGCCATATTCCCAGAGGAAGCTGAAGCATTCAACGGGTACAAGGCTGAAGAAGTGATTGAAGCAATTGCTCTATGCAAGCGACTTGGACTTAATCCAATTTACACTGGCGCTCTAGCTAGGGCAGTGAAGGCTGAGAAACTGAGTGAATTCATAAAGAGCCTTGCTGTTAAATCAGAAGCAGAAAAGGCGATAAAGGCAGTTAACATAAAAATAGAAAAACCATTGCCTGGAAAACTTGATAAATTATTTAATTCTCTAATGATATGCAAGCGCGCACCTTATGATGGAGACGAGCTTGCAAAGCTATACAAATTTGTGACTGGCGAAACGATGCCAAGGGAAGGGTGATAAATATGGGGACTAAATTTTTAGCTGCAGATCCAGCGCTTTGCATTGGTTGCCACACTTGCGAGCTGGTCTGCTCATATAAAAAAGAAAATGTTTTCAATCCCAAGAAAGCGCGAATTAAAGCAGTTAGCATACCTCCGCTTACAAGTGCTCAAGCGTGCAGACTTTGCAAACCAGCACCTTGCTTGATAAAATGCCCTAGAAGAGCAATTACTCAAGATGAGAAAACTCTGGTTATAAAAATAAATGAAGATAAATGCGATGGCTGTGGTTGGTGCGTTGAAGCTTGTGAATTTGGAGCCATGTCCATGCATCTTGATAGAAAAAAGGCATTTGTCTGCGACCTATGCGATGGCAAGCCAGCTTGCTTGGAATTCTGCCCAACTAAAGCAATAGATTTTGTTAGCGAGGAAGAACTAGCACGGAAGGTTCAATCAGCGTTCAGTATAGTAAAGGGTGTTTAACATTGATCTCTAGGGAATTTATTAAAAAGATCTCAGCTATCCCAGGCGGCGAGCAAGCAAAGATGTGCTATAAATGTGCTGAGTGTACTTCAGTTTGCCCAGTTGCAAAGGAAACCAACTATGAGTTCAAGCCCCATGTCTTGATGGGGATGATCAACTACGGCTTAAAAGACTTAATACTCCCGTATCTCTGGTACTGCATAACTTGTGGTAAATGTACAGTGCTATGCCCTCAAGGTATTAATATTCAAGAAGTGGTTAGAAGCGCTAGGACTCAAGCAGTCCAGGTACCATATGCCCATAAGGGTATCTTTCACACCATGCATAGAATAATGGCTAGAGGAAAGGCTCCTGATAGAACAAAATGGTTTGAAGAAGCTGGGATTGATTTAAATAAAAAAGGAGACAAGCTTTTTTTCGT
Organism: Methanocellales archaeon; assembly: GCA_038850285.1. Lineage (GTDB taxonomy): Archaea > Halobacteriota > JAWCLZ01 > JAWCLZ01 > JAWCLZ01 > JAWCLZ01. The sequence goes on from JAWCMA010000001.1 coordinate 38,712, forward strand.
GAGCTGCATTCCACTGTATGAGCTGTTCTTCACGGATTTGAACTTCGATGCAAAGGAAATGGTGAGAAGCAGTGTGAAGATCTTGGAAAAATTGAATATAAACTATCAAATATTTGCTGATGAACGCTGCTGCGGTCACGATGTTTTTTGGGCTGGTGACTTTGAAACATTCAAGGAATTTGCAAATGTAAATGCAAAGCTATTCAAGGAACGTGGAGTGAAGGAGATAATTACATTTTGCCCAGAGTGCTATCGAACTTTTCTTTTAGATTATCCAAGGGTAATAAAGGGCTTTGACATAAAAGTTAAACATATCACTGAAGTAATAGCAGAAGGCATAAATAGCGGTAAAATCGAAATCGCTAGGTCTAACGAAATACTCACTTATCAAGATCCCTGCCGCCTCGGCAGGCATTGTGGTATTTACGATTCTCCAAGGATTATTATGGAGAAGCTTGGTAAATTTGTTGAGATGAAGAATACCAAGGAAAAAGCAGACTGCTGTGGGATAAGTGCTTGGCTTAGCTGCGAGCCTGAGACCAAGATATATAGGGAGCAGCGGTTGAGGGAAGCGAGGGAAACAGGTGCGCAAACATTGGTTACTGCTTGCCCCCACTGCTTGATTCATTTCTCTTGTTCAATCTGCGAGGACCAAAAGATACCAGTGCAGCATAACATCAAAGTTAAAGATATAGTTACACTTGTAGGGAGGCAGATGAAATGAAGGGATCGGTATTAGTTATAGGTGGAGGCATAGCTGGAATGGTTGCCTCTTTAGACCTAGCTGACATTGGCTATAAAGTTTATTTAGTCGAGAAACTCCCGAGCATAGGCGGGAGGATGGCTCAGCTTGATAAAACCATGCCCACGCTAGATTGCTCAATGTGCATTGAAGCACCTAGAATGGTGGAGGTAGCGAGGCATCCAAATATAGAGTTGCTGACCTATGCTGAGGTGAAGCGAGTTAAAGGTAAACTTGGGGATTTCAAAGTCGAGGTAATTAAGAAGTCTCGATATGTTGATAAAACCAAATGCACTGGATGTGGCGACTGCGCTCAAGCCTGTCCAGTGGAAGTGCCAAATGAATACGATGCTAATACTAAATCGCGAAAGGCAATATATATTCCATTTCCCCAAGCTGTTCCAAATACATATACCATTGATATGAAGCACTGCATCAAATGCTTCAAATGCGTTGAAGCATGTGGAGATAGAATGGCAATTGATTTTACAATGCAGGATGAGATAGTGGAGTTAAACGTTGGTGCTATAATCGTAGCCACTGGATTTGATATGTACGATCCCTCGGTGCTGCGCAATTATGGCTATGGGGTCTTGGAAAATGTATTAACAGGACTGGAATATGAGCGCCTATTAAATGCTGCAGGTCCAACTGAGGGGGTTATCTTAAGGCAAGATGGCAAGCATCCTAAGCATATTGCATTCATTCAATGCGTTGGAAGTAGGGATAGCAAGCACAAGAAATACTGCTCGCGCTTCTGCTGCGTTTACGCTGTGAAGGAAGCAATTTTAACTAAGGAACACGATCCTGAGGCTAAATGCACAATATTTTACATGGACATGAGAGCTCATGGAAAAGGACAGGAAGAGTTCTACAGGCGTGCAAAAGAGGAATTTGGCATTGAGTTTATCAGGAGCAAGCCCGCGTATATAGAGCAAATTGGGGATAAACTGCGAATTACTTACGAGGACACTAGTTCAAGTGAAGTTAGAACAATGGAAGTTGACATGGTTGTGTTGGCTAACGCAATAGTACCAAGCGTACCAACCTCGCTTAACATCGAAGTAGATGCAGATGGCTTTATCTCAGAGAAACTCGGAGATCCCTCGACCACGAATATCCCAGGGATATATGCAGCTGGAGTTTCACAAGCGCCAAGAGATATATCTGATTCAGTTGCAATGGGCAGCGCAGCAGCTGGTAAGGTATCTGCGGATTTGAGAGAAGCCAGAGGTACTGAGGTAGTGAAAAAAATACTACCGCCTGAGAGAGATGTAACTCGTGAACCACTTAGGATTGGCGTTTTCCTATGTCACTGCGGTATAAACATCGCTGGCGTCGTTGATATGAAAGCACTTGAGGAATACTCTAGAACTCTACCTAATGTTGTATTTGTCCAACGTAATCTCTACACCTGCTCTGAAGAGGGCAATCGCCAGATTAGGGATGCCATTAAAGAATATAATTTGAATCGCGTTGTAGTAGCAGCTTGCACTCCGCGAACTCATGAAGCACTCTTTAGGGAAACATGCATGCAAGCTGGATTGAATCCCTATTTACTTGAATTCGCAAGCACTAGAGAAATGTGTTCTTGGGTGCATATGCGCCAGCCTAAGGAGGCAACTGAGAAGGCTAAGGATATAGTGAGAATGGCAGTCGCTAGAGCAGCTTTGCTTGAGCCTCAGAAGCCAGGTGTAATTCCAGTCACGCCAAAGGTAGTGATAATCGGCGGTGGCATAGCTGGCATGCAAGCAGCCTTGGGATGCGCGAGAAATGGTTTTCAAACCTATCTCATTGAGAAAAGCGCTGAACTCGGTGGAATGCTGGCTAAGCTTCGCTCTATGGTTCCCACTTATCTTGATCCAAGGGAAATTGTGAGGGAGAAAATTGCAGCAGTGAGGCAAAATCCATTGATAAAAGTTTATACCAATACCGAGGTCAAGAATATCTCTGGCTTCATAGGAAACTTCATAGTGGAACTCTCAAATGGCGAAAAAATTGAAGCTGGGGCTATAGTGGTTGCCACAGGTGGAAAGGAGTGGAAGCCTGATGTATATGACTATGGCAAAAATCCAAATGTTATGACCCAGCTTGAGTTTGAAGAAGCTCTTTTAAAGGGAGAAATAAAGCCAGGTGAGAGAATTGTTATGATACAATGCGTGGGATCTAGAGATGAAAAAAGGCCTTATTGCTCGAGGATTTGCTGCGGCGTTGCAGTTAAAAATGCTCTAGAGCTCAAAAAGCGATATCCTGAGAACCCAGTTTATATATTATATAATGATATGCGAACCCACGCTAAGGGAACGGAGGAACTATATCTAGAAGCTCGGGAGAAGGGAGTGGAATTTATTAGATTTGAACTTGAGAATAGACCAACTGTTAGAGGCAATAAGGTAACGGTCTTTGATAGTTTCCTGCAAACCGAGTTTGATATACCAGCGGATAAGATAGTGCTATCCAGCGCTATAGTGCCTGATGAAAATGCACCTCAGCTTGCGAAGATGCTTAAAGTGCCTCTTGATGTTAATGGCTTCTTCCTTGAGGCTCACCTCAAACTCAGACCTGTTGACTTCGCCACTGATGGAATATTCGTAGCTGGTGTAGCACAGAGTCCAAAGGAGTATTATGATTCAATTTCACAGGCAGATGCAGTGGTGGCTAGAGTGGCTAGATTACTAGCTAAGCCTGAGTTTGAAACAGAAGCTATTACTTCTATAGCTATGGAGGAACTCTGCATTGGCTGTGCTCGCTGCGTTGCATGCTGCCCATATACAGCTATTACCATGGTGATGAAGAACGGGAGATATGTTTCAAGTGTTAATCAAGCCCTCTGCAAAGGCTGCGGTACTTGCGTGGCTGAATGTCCAACTGGTGCTATGAAGGCAAGGCACTTCACCACTGAGCAGATTACAAAAATGATAGATGCAGCATTGGAGGAGTGAGAAATGAGGGAGCCGAAGATAATTGGATTGCTGTGTAACTGGTGTTCCTATGCAGGTGCGGATCTTGCTGGGGTAAGTAGATTTCAATATCCCCCTAATATACGCGTGATCAGAGTAATGTGCACGGGTAGGGTTGATCCCTATTTCGTGATCCATGCATTTGAGAGGGGCGCTGATGGCGTTCTAGTAAGTGGCTGCCACATTGGCGATTGTCACTATTTAAAGGGCAATGAATTCATGGTTCAGCGCATGGAAAACCTCGCAAAGGCATTGCCTATGATAGGTATAAATCCAAAGCGCTTCATGTATACCTTCGTCTCAGCTGCAGAGGGCAAGCGCTTCTCTGAAGTTGTAACTCAATTCGTAAAGCAAGTGAAGGAAGCCATGCTTGAGGATGAAAAAGCTAGGGCAGCGGGTTCATGAATCCTTGATATTTATAATATGCATCAATGGATAAGCTAATTTTTTATCATAGCTAAGTCCAGCTTTCACCATTACACTTCCAATCTTCACGGTTACCTCGACCTTTAGCATTTCTCCATCTAACTCGCAGTAGCCAAATTTATTTAGCTTTTGCATCACAAGTTTTCTATCGATATTTACTTTTATCGATTCCACGTGGGGTTGAAGAGAGATGCTCTCTTCAATTGCCTTTTGCAAACTCTCAATTGTTTCAATGCTAACTGGTGTGCCTGTGAATTGATGGTAAAGAGCACCTAGTTTTATTCCAGCTTCAAAAAGCGCCCTATCCCTATCCCTAATAATTTTATTTTTTATATTTAATTCTTTATTTTTTATGTCTAATCCTCCCTACTGTTGGACTCAAGATGTAAAGAGTGATCAATGCTAGCATAACATAGGAACCAAATTGAAGCAACTGCTTTATATCGAGATAATATCCAGTCAAAGTTAACATTAAAACAGCTCCAAGGAGAAACATCAATCTTATATCGCGAATCTTTGGATAAGTAATCCTACTTATCATAAGATAAGATAGAATTAAAAGCAAGGGAATGATTAAGTTAATATAAGTAGAGTCTTTAAATGCGAGTACAAATAATGCAACAAATAGCCCAGCTGCAGTTATGGGCATGCCAATGAAGCTATCGGTTTTAGGCAAGATATTAAATCTAGCAAGCCTTAGCATGCCGCAGATTAAAAAAAGAGCTGAGCAAATAGCAGTTAAAACACTAGAAAGAAGGATATAGCATATAGCCACTGGAGCCAAGCCGAAGGTTATGAGGTCTGCGAATGAATCCAAATTCCCTCCAAGGATGCCTTGCTTTAATTTTCTCGCAAGAAAGCCATCTAAGCTATCTAAGCAAGCCCCGATTAATATAAAAATCGAGGCAAGCGTTGCTTGACCTCTATCCTGCGATAACAAAAAAACCGCGCTTAAGCCGAAGAGAGCATTGAGAATAGTAAACAAATCTGGGAGCCTTAAATATTTAAATAGTGCCTCCACTTCCCTCACTCCTTCTTGCAAGCACAGTTTCACCAGCTTTAACTTTAGCCCCTGGTTTAACTATGATTGTATAACTCCTAGGAATTGTAACATCCACGCGGGAGCCAAAGCTAATCATCCCAATTCTCTGCCCCCTTTCAAGTTTATCCCCGGCTTTGACATAGCAATGGATCCTCCTAGCAAATATTCCAGCTATCTGCACCACTTCGACCTCTCCATCACTGGTTTCCAGCTTAATTATATTCCTCTCATTATTCACAGATTCCCTTTTAAAAGCAGGTAAAAACCTGCCTTTTATATATTCCACATTTTTCACCACGCCAGCTAATGGCGATCTATTCACGTGAACATCGTGCAGATTCATAAATATAGTTATTCTATCGCTAGCCACATCTAGTATAACTCCATCTGCTGGAGCTAACAAACCATCTCCCTTGGGATAGCGCTCCGGGTCTCGGAAGAAGATCAATAGAGAGAAGAAAAATAAAAAAGCGATTATTTCAACTAAAAAAAGAGAGTACCAAGTCGCGATTAATGCAATAGCAATGGAAGCAATCACCCAAGGATAGCCACTTCTAGCGATTAGCGCCACTTTTAACACCTCTTAATTCAACTGTAAACATATCTATAATATTTGATATGAACTCAAGGAGCTCTGGAAGGATTTTAAAAACATAGTGTGCAATTAATATTAGGGCAGCTAGTGAGGCGAATTTTGATATCACGTGATGCGCAATATAAAAACTCTGTTCAGCGTTGCCAAACCACTCGTATCCATATGCAATGATAACAAAGACATTGCGGAATAAATTCAATATATAAACAACTGGCACTGAGATCAAAAAAGCAAGTACTCTATTTCGCAGGGGTGCATTAACGCAGAGTGTTAATCCTGCGAAGAGCGCCATGCTCTCAATAGCAGTGCAGGCCAATATTATCTCCACAATTTGACTATGCAAGTAAATATGAATGGGATCAAGCTTAATCGCTGGTATAGAAAAGATATTCAGCAGCAACATAGTTTGATCTGTGACAACACTTCTAAGCCAGAAATTCAAAGGCTCGACCTCTGCGAATAAGAAATAATATAAACCACTTAATGCAGCAACTCTAGTAGCGGTGATCAAACTATCATCATTCCTCTTCTCAGAGTAAGCCTTGTAGGAGAAACAGGCTATGCCAAAGCAGAAAAAAGCACCCAGTAGAGTTAAAACTGCGTTGAAATAATCACCAAGGTATAGGAATTTAAATGGCTGAGTTAACCAGTAGACACCATATAGCATCCAAGCTAAACCAGCGATGGAAATGATATTCAAGATCGAGGCTATTACTAGCAAGCTCATTACTAGCCAGAGTAATACTACGATCATCTCTACCTGAAAAATATAGTCCAATGTAATATATCTATTCCTGTGTTATTATGGAATATCTATTCCTGTGTTATTATGGAAAAATCAGAAAAAAATTATAATCTATATCCCCTGTTATTTTCCCTTTGGATGATGGATCTCCATATTCACTCCTCCCTCTCGGATGGCAAAGCAGGGATATATGAAATACTAGAGGAAGCGGAGAGGAAAAAGCTAAGCCTAATTGCAATAACAGATCACGGCCCTGGACACGTTTGCGGAGCCACTAATAGAGAGCTGAGAAAGCTAGCTAGAGAACTCAAAGCAATTAGAAATTCCTATAGAGTAAAAGTGTTAATTGGTGTTGAAGCGGAGATTGACGAAGATGGATCAACAAATTTAGATGAAGATATAGATTTTGATGTCATACTGGCCTCGATACATAGAGCTGTGGGTGTAGAAGACTACTTCACGCGACTAAAACTCGCGCTTGCTAAATCTAGAATCGATGTACTTGCCCACCACGGCTTATATCTACCTCAAATAGATGCTAGTTTAAATCAAGAATTAGTTGAAATACTCAAGGAGAAAAAAGTGGCAGTTGAGATAAATTCATTTCACAGACTCCCTGACCTTGATTTCCTAGCCATGTGCGCTAGAGCTGGGTTGAAATATACCATTGGCAGCGATGCACATTCACTTGAGAGAATAGGCGATGTAGCTTGGGGGGAGAAAATTGGCAAGAAAATCTTTGAGGATTTGAAATGAAGGTAAAATACCCTAGATTAACAGTCGACGTGGTAATTCTATATAGAAATAAATTTGTATTCATCAAGCGGGGAAATGAGCCATACAGGGGTAGATATGCCCTTCCAGGCGGCTTCGTTGAAGCTGGGGAGAGAGTGGAAGAAGCAGCTATTCGCGAGGCGAGAGAAGAAACTGGCCTTGATATTAGACTTATAAAACTTTTAGGGGTATACTCCGATCCAGATCGCGATCCACGCGGCCACGTGGTTAGCATTTGCTATCTAGCTGAAGGCACTGGAGAACTTAAACCAAGCACTGATGCTTGCGAGGTTTTGACTTGCTCTCTTGATGCTGCTATGAAGTTAAACCTCGCGTTTGACCACGATAAAATTTTGAGAGACGCCATAGCTGAGCTTCGTAGAATAGGGAAATATTTTTAAATATTGAGGGATGAAATAAATTGGGGTTGGTAATACTAATTTAAGGGGTGATGCTTGTCCCTATGTAGGACTATCTATTACCAGCCTTGAAATTCGACGGTGATGGGGGTGTTCGAAAATGGGCATCCATATTGTCGTTGAATTTCTGGGCGTTGACCCGGAAAAACTCTCTAGAGTTGAAAATGTAAAGCGAATTTTAGAAAGAGTATTGATTAATTCTAAGTTGAATGTGGTTGCAAATGTTTTTCATCAATTCTCGCCACATGGGGTTTCTGGAGTTTTTCTACTTCGCGAATCTCACCTCAGCATTCATACTTGGCCAGAGTATGAATATGCAGCCATAGATATCTTCACATGCGGTAGAGAGGAAGATGCACTTGAAGCACTATACTTACTTATAAAAGAGTTCCAACCCAAGGAAGTTAAAAAGGAAATAATCAGGAGGGAAGTTTCATGGAAAAAATAAGAGAATATATCTTAAATGAATTAGCCACTTCTAATAAAAGCATCTGGGAACTCCTAGATAGCGCTTACTCGCCCTTAAAAGATTTCTTGAAGACTTTGAAAAATTTAATTGAAAATGAGGTGATTGCAAGTAATGGTAAAACTTTTTATTTAACTGAGAAAGGCAAACAAGAAGCTACATTAATTGCATTAAATCCATTTAAAAGTAATCTCTGCCAGTATTGCAATGGGAAGAGAATTGCCATTGAGGGGAAATTTAAGGAGATATTAAGTGAGTTTAAAGAAATAGTTAAAACCCGGCCCCTTGTGGATTTAAATTTCTTCCAAGGCTATGCGATTGAGGAAGATGTAGTGAGAAGAGTAGCTTTAATGCATCACTATGGCGATTTACATCGCAAGGATCTCATTTTAATTGGCGATGATGATCTATTAAGCATAGCTCTCTCTCTAACTCAACTTCCATCTAGAGTCGTTGTTTTAGATATAGATGAAAAACTAGGGGAATTCATAGCACGAGTAAGCAGGGAACATCGCTTTGATATTGAATTTAGAAAATACAATGTAGCTGATCCATTACCAAAGGATCTAGTGGGAAACTTCGATGTTTTCTCCTCAGAGCCACTTGAAACCCTAACAGGGCTTAAAGCATTTGTTGCAAGAGGCGTGAGTTGCTTAAGGGAAAATGGCGCGGGCTACTTCGGCTTAACCTTTCTCGAGGCATCTTTTAAAAAATGGCTAGCAATACAGAAAACCATAAGCAAGATGAACTGCGTGATGACAGATGTAATCCGGGGATTCACAGCTTATCCAATGAACTATGAAAACTTGGATTATGAATCATTTGTAGAAAAACTTAAGGTTCCAATTGAAAGAAACCCTGGTATTAATTGGTATAAATCTGCATTAATAAGAGTTGAAGCACTAGGCAAGCCAAAGCTAGTCATACCACCGAATAAAAAATTGCGTGTGAAACTTGTTGATCCAATGGAAGACCTCACATATCCAAATAAAAAATGCGCCGGTCGGGATTCGAACCCGAGTTTGGGGCTTGGCAAGCCCCAGTGATAACCACTACACTACCGGCGCATGTATATTTTTAGCTGGTGAGGTATAAAAATTTGATCTTCAATTGAATGCCCTGACCCGGACTCGAACCGGGGACAGCCAGATCTTCAGTCTGGCGCTCTCCCAACTGAGCTATCAGGGCATTTTGAGTTTAGTTTGTAAATTTTAATTAATAAAGGTTTTGACTAAGGCGTTGGCGCCTTTGGCCACATTCCAAAATAGGCATTTAATATCATGGCTGCTATGGCTGCAACTATACAGGCGATGACCACTGCCCTTGGACTGATTCTTATTGCACTTTCCTCGGTTTCAAAGTAGCGCATTAAACCAGCGCTTGACATTAAACCGCTTACTTTCTCCCCTTTCCTAGGCATGGCTATCTTTATATTAATTCAATACTTCATTTAAATTTTGTCATGCGAGAGTTAATAATCTCTGGAACAATTTTATGCGGAGCTAATTTCACTCCACTTGAAGGGTATATCTGCGTGGATAGGAAGAATGGTATCATTAAGGAAATTGGTGAGGGAAAAGCCCCATCCAAGATCAAGGGAATAATTATACCAAGCTTTATTAATGCTCATACTCACTTAGGGGACTCCATTGCCAAGGATATTCCCTTTAATGATCTCGACGAGCTTGTGAAGCCACCATTTGGAATTAAGCATCAAATATTGAAATGCACGCCTACGCGGAAGTTATGTGCAGCAATGAGAAGCTCACTTAAAGACATGCTTTACACTGGCACTTCTCACTTCATCGACTTTCGAGAAGGCGGTATTAAAGGCGTGAAAGCACTGCAGAGAGCCATGCAGGACTCAATCCTTGAAGGCTTAATTCTAGGAAGACCCGAGTCTGAGGAAGAGGCTGAGCACCTCTTGAATCATTGTCATGGCTTTGGAATCAGTGGAGCCAATGACTTTGAATTAGAATATCTAGAAAAACTCAGATATCTAGCGAAGCGCAGGGGTAAATACTTTGCAATACACGCTGGGGAAAAAGATAGAAGTGATATCGACACAGCACTTTCTCTAGAACCAGATATTTTAGTTCATATGACCCACGCGTTGCCGCGGGATCTTAAAAAGGTGGCTGATAAAGGCATACCCATTGTACTCTGCCCTAGATCGAACTTCGCAACTAGAGTAGCTGGTTTTTCAAAGCCAAATGTGAGGAAAATGATTGATCTAGGCATATGCTTGGGACTTGGTACTGATAATGTTTTGATCAATTCACCTTGCATGTTCACTGAGATGGAATTCCTTTCAAAGATTTTCCTAGATGGAGAAATTGAGGTATTGAGGATGGCAACTTTAAATGGAGCAATTATTCTAGGCATGGAAAATCAAGTTGGTACAATTGAAACAGGGAAAGCTGCTTGTCTCATAGTAATAAATAAGAACTCAAACAACATAAGATATACGAAAAATTTACCTCGAACAATTGTGCGGAGAGCAAGACCTGATGACATAATTGCAGTTGTCAATAAAGGTAAGATACTAAGGAGTGATTGAATGGGTGAAAAATTCAATAGCATTTTAATTGCAACAGATGGCTCACAGCATACTAAAAGTGCAGTTAAACACGGCCTAGCGCTTGCAAAACTTAGCAATGCAAAGGTATATGCAGTATATGTGATTGACATTGGCATGTTTGCCTCTATACCAATGGATACAACCTTGGAGAATATGCATGAACTCCTTAAGAAAGAGGGGGAACTTGCAACGAGGAGTGTCGAGGAAGAAGCAAAAGCGCTGGGTATTGAAATCGAGAAAATCATCCTCGAGGGTAATCCAGCGCAGGAAATTGTTAAATTCGCAAATGCCAATAATATTGATCTCATCGTTATGGGCACGCTAGGCAAAAGTGGACTGGAGAGATTTCTCTTGGGCAGTGTGGCAGAGAAAGTTATAAGAACAGCTTCTTGCCCAGTAATGGTGGTAAGAAGCAGAGCTGGAGGAAAGTAAAAATATAAGGAACAATAAGGAGCATAAAAATGCCGCAGATCGATATTGCTGTTAAGGAAATAATGACTAAAAATGTAATATACGCTGAAGTACCTGGCTCGCGCGATGAAGTTTTGAAGATAATGAAGAAAAAAGGAATCAGCGGCTTGCCGGTGGTGAAGGGCAAGAAGCTGGTTGGAATAGTAACAAGACGAGACATCTTAAGGCATCCTGAGGAAGAGCAAATTGCACTTTTGATGACTAGAAATCCAATAACTGTAACCCCTGAATCCAGCATTAAAGAAGCTGCTAAGCTGTTCTTAAATCATAAGATTCGCAGGCTTCCAGTGGTGACCAATTCCAATTTAGTGGGCATTGTTACTGTGACAGATTTAATTGCAGCAATGGGGGATATGAATATCACTAAAACTATTGAAAGCTATGTGGAGAATTCAGTTGTCGTGGTATGGGAAGAGACCCCGCTGCCAGTGGTGGCAGAGATCATGCGCTTGGCTAAAGTGGATGCATTGCCGGTGATTAACACTGCAAATGAACTCGTGGGGATAATCAGTGACACAGATCTAATTAAAGTAAGCAAAATAGAGGACTCAGTAGAGAAATCAGATATGAGTGCTGGGAGTGATGAGGATGCTTGGACTTGGGAGAGTTTAAGGGATACAATGAGTTTGTACTATAGTGTCTCTAAGATAAAATTCCCTGAGGTACCTGTGAAGGAGATAATGGTGAAGAAAGTGATCACAGCTGCGATGAACTCAGAGGTTAGTGATTGCGCTAAAAAAATGAGGCGATATAAAATCGAGCAGCTTCCAGTTGTAACTGCTCATCAAAAAATCACAGGTATGCTGAGAGACTCAGAATTAATACGAGCACTCCTTGAATAGAGAAAACCTTGAAAAAATAAAAATTTACTTTATAAAATTAAAAACTTTGTTTGATCATTCATTTTTTCTTCATCTTTACTGCTGAGATGAACTCATCGATCCCAATTGCTCCTAGAGTAGTGGTCTTCAAAGTCCCTCGCGAGCCAAGTTCAACTGCGACTCTAGCTATGGTTTTATTATCAGGTGCCTCGAGAATGTTCAAAAAGTCATATTCCCCTAGAAGTGCATATTGCGCGAGTATCTTCACACCCATAGCCTCAACTTCTTTATTGACTTCTTTTATCCTCTCAGGATTCTCTTTAATCGTCTCTAGACCCTTATCTGTTAGCGTAGTCAGCATAACGTAAACAGGCATAACATAACCTCCATTTTTTAAATATGAGCTAGAGCTATATAGATATTTTTAATTTAAATGTAATTTTTTAAAATGTAATTTTTTTCGCGATCTAGATATTTTGCATAGAGCTTGGAACGTCTATCCTTGAAAACTTGAATCTCTCCCCTCACTTTATCAATCATACTCAGGTCTACATCGCAGATCAACTCAGCTTCATCCTCTCCAGCTTCAGCTAAGAAGCTACCATCTGGAGCTGCAACGAGTGAGTGACCGAAATAACTCTGCTTACCAGATGCTCCAACTCTATTGCAGGCTGCAATGAAAAGCTGATTCTCAATTGCTCTAGACGCGAGCAATGTGCGCCAGATATTCAACCTAGGCTTAGGGAACTGAGCAGGCACAAAGATGATCTTCGAACCTTTAAGCGCAAGTATCCTCGCCACTTCTGGGAAGCGAATTTCATAGCAAATCATAACACCAATTCTACAGAGTCTACTGCTAAAAGTTTTAATAGCACTGCCAGCGGAAAGATATTCATTCTCCCCCATAGGGCTGAAAAGATGGCACTTGCGATATTTACCAAGAATTCTACCCCCCTCAAGTACATAAGCACTGTTATAAATTTTTTGCTTTATCTCAGGAATGGATCCAGCAATAATGCAAGCTTGCTTGGTTCTTTCCATGATTAAATTAATTGCACGCTGGCAATCTTGAGGTGAAAGTTTTTTAATTATTCCATAGTTAAACCCAGCTAGCCACATCTCAGGAAGTAGAATAAAATCAGCTCCCTGCTTGATGCAGGATTCAATGCCGCGTATAGCTCTATTTAAATTCTCCACAATGGAATTGGATACCTCAATTTGAACAAGCCCAATTTTTACACGTCGCATAGCATTATGAGTTCTACTCCTTATTTATTTACCATGCCATTCTATTCTTACCATATCCCAAGTCTTTATCTATATCTAAATTATCCAAAAAGCTATTAACCAATACTTTCATAAAAAACTAATAATGGAAGAAGAAAAAATCCAGAAACTCGCAAGGATGCTTGAGAAAGGCGGGAAGATGCTAGCAGCTCACTGCGCTTGCAATGCACCGCTATTCAAATATCACAATGAAATAATCTGCGCTGCTTGTGGAAGGCAGTATGAAAAAAAAGGTGATGAATATATATTAAAAACCCCTGCAGTGGAAGCAACGGCACCGGCAGTGAAGGGAGACATGAGTTCAGTGGAGCTTGCAATAATTGAGAAACTCAATCAAATTGCAAGTGATTTGAAGAATGAACGCGATCCAAGGAGAATTCAAGAGCAATTTCAGTGCATTGAACTCGGTGTTAAAATACTGCAGAGCTTGAGAAAAACCTAAGTCGAGGTATCCAAGCCTGGTATGGAGCAGGTTTGCTAAACCTGTGTCCCTATGGGACTCGGGGGTTCAAATCCCCCCCTCGGCGTAATATAAAATACAAGAATAAGAAATTAAGGATAGATTTATCCCTTATTCTTGATTGAGATGATCTCTGCTATTTTAAGTGCAGTTTCATTGGAATTGTCTTCGCTGATTTTTCAATCAAGGCATCCACGCCTAAGCTCTTAGCTATATTACTCAGTTTGTTGAAAATAGCACATAGCGCTAGGCCTTTGTCTAATGCTTCATCCTCAGCCTTGCCAATAAATATTTTTGTTCTTGCAATTGAAAAATGCTTTTCTAACAAAAATACTTCAACGTTGCAGCAAACCTGTTTCCACGTAAAACTCCTTCAATTCTTTTAGTTTCTTATATGCATCGTTCCAGTCTTCCTCTAAACTTAGGCGAGCTGCAATTTCTTTTATCTTCAGCAACTCCTCCTCAAGCAATTTAAAGGCTTCATCCAAGTTCATTTGCCTCATCTCAGCAATATTGCAATATCTCGCATCCAAGTATCATTTCAATTCCCGCTTTCAACTGGCTTGATTCTTTTTAAAAAAGAAAATTCTCTATATCGCCTGAGGGTTGCAATTCCCAAGCACGTGAATATTATGATGTTGATTGCAATTAGCAATCCAACTGTTTTCACAGCACTGCCACTTAATGCAAAGCTCAAGAGTAGCATGACTACTATGCTTAAAACCAAGCTGAATGCTGTTCTCTCTATCATATCCAAATGCTCTATATTTGGAAATATGATTGCAAGTAATACATACCCTGGGAATAAGAGTAGCACTGGCAATGCAATTATTCTAAAGATGATCTCCTCGAAAGATGTTGCAAAAATCGCGGCATCAATAAGTAGAGTTATGATTGCAATAGCAAACAAATCATGGCTATAGTTGAATTCTCTTTTGAAGAAGTTTCTATGCAGGTAATCCAGCAGCATTTTTTCCTGCCTTACGTGCTCCTGCAAGCTCTTTATTTGCTCTTCATACCCTCGTAGTTTACTGCTGCACTCAGGAGGAATAGATAGATTATTTAATTTGAGTACTTCAAGTGCATCTCGTAGCCTTGATTCCTCTATCCTTAGTCTCTGGATATCTGCAATGGCTTTTTTAATATTATGAACATGCTCTTTTTCCAGCAGCTTTAACTTGGGAATTATTTTATCAATAATCCATCCCCATTTTTTATTCAATTTGCCAATATAAATTTTTTTGCTATATAGACTGCTTAGCAATGGCATAGGTTATGCTGGAATCAATAACTTTAACGTCAAACCACTTCCCGAGGGGGAGGTTTTCTTTGATCACAATATTTCTATAGCAATTGTCTCTCGCAATAGTTGTATTTTGCTTCCCTCTCTCAGTTGTGAGTACCTTCAGCTGCTTGCCTATTATTGACCTATAATATTCTGAGGTTATTTGATGGTGAAGCTGGGTCAAGATTCTAGACCGCTGTTTTTTCAATCTCTCTAGCATGTCTGGCATTTCATAAGCTAAAGTATGGGGCCTAGGTGAGAAACGAGTGATGTTAACCTTTACGGGCTTGATTTCAAGTAGGTTTTTCTTGGTTAATTCAAAGTCCTCCTTACTCTCCCCTGGGAATCCAACTATGTAGTCTGTGGAGAGTAAGAGCTCTGGATAGCGAGCTCTAAAGGCATGCACAATTTCGCAATAATCTTCAATTCTATAGCCCCTATTCATTAGCTCTAATATTCTATTGGATCCTGATTGAACTGGTAAATGCAGGAATTTAAAGACCTTGGGGGATGCAAAAGCATCTAATAACTCCTCGATGATTGGCTTTGCAGTCGCTGGATTCATCATTCCAACTCTGATCATAAAATCCCCTTTGATTTTAGAGATTTTCTTTATCAAAGCAGCTAGATTTGTGTTTAAATCAATGCCATAGGATGAAGTATCTTGAGCTGTGATTTGAATTTCCCTTGCCCCTTGTTCAACAAGTATTTTCACCTGTGCTTCAATTGCATCTGGATTATAGCTCCTTAATTTCCCTCTTGCCTTCTTCACTATGCAGTAAGAGCAAGCTCCCAAGCACCCCTCGCATATTGAGATATAACCTATAGCGCCAGTTATGCCACTCGGTGGAGTTCTATCTTCAGCTGCAATTTTGCTCCCGAGTTTTTCGCAGATTTCATGTAAATTGCTGGGAGTAAGGGTTTCCACATTATAGTGCGCGAGAAGCTCAGGCTGGGCAGCTGGCAGGCACCCTGCGACTATCAATTTTTTCGATGATAGATTTTTAATTCTCTTGAGCATTTTTCTCTCAGTGAACTTGGTAACCGTGCAGGTATTGATCACAGCTGCATCAGCTTGTTCAAAGCGATCAACTATGGTAAATCCAGCTTTTTTTAATAGATTTTCCATCTTCTTAGCATCGCATAGATTAGAAATACATCCATAGTTCTCGATATATACCTTCATTTCAATAATTTATTAACCCATTCAACATTTTATTTTTATTTTAGTTTTTTATTTTTTATGTTCAAGCATCCATTCTATGCTGCGGAGAATTCCATGTAGAGTAAATATCTCCTGCTCAGTTAATTCTGCTCTCCCGCAGATCCTGCGGAGCATGAGCATTGTTTTCCTCCGCTTGTGCTTTGGATACTCTACTTTTTCAAGTAGCTGTTCTATGTGTGAATAAAACTGCTCAAGTGACCTATGAGATGCAAGCTCGATCTCTCCTCCTTCTACCTTGCTCAACTCATAAAGTATAACTCCAGCTGCTTGTGCTAAGTTCATAACTGGATACACAGGATTAGCTGGGATATTTACCACGATATCGCATTTCTCAATTACTTCATTAATCAACCCAGTGTCTTCCCTTCCGAAGAGCAGTGCAATCTTGCCTTTTTTCCCCTCAAGTTTTTTTCTCAATTGCTCTGGCGTTAGAACTGGTCTTCTTTTAAATTCGCATTTTCCGGATTTCACTGCAGTTGTGGCTATGATCAATGAGACATCCATAATTGCTTCATCAAGGGTATCAACTTTCCTAGCTTTTTCTAATACATCGAAAGCATGAGAAGCCATAGCGCGAGCGAAGTCGCCAAGCTGAGGAGGCTTGACTAAAACCAACTCTTCGAATCCAAAGTTCTTCATAACCCTAGCAATAGAGCCTATGTTTCCCTCGTATTTAGGTTCAACTAAAATAACCCTGAGATTTAACTTGCTCATCACTCACCTTTAATTTTCTCAATAACCTTTACCTCTGAGATGCGAGTAGTAGGATAATTCCCAGTTTTATCTTTCTCAGCTGATTTCACCATATCCCATATAGCTAAGAGAGCAGTAGTAGCTCCAGTGAGTGCCTCCATTTCAACCCCAGTTTTTCCCAGCGATTTAACCTCAACTTTTACCTCAATACTGCGCTTTGCAATCTTAAAACTCACATCCACGCTGGTGATTTGAAGAGGGTGGCAGAGTGGTATTAACTCTGGAGTGCGTTTCACAGCCATAATGGCTGCTACTCTAGCAATTGCAAGTACATTTCCCTTCTCAACCTTTCCCTCCTCTATGGCTTTAACTGTACTTGGCTTGAGGTAGATCCTCCCGCTGGCAATTGCTTTTCTCTCAACATCGCTTTTCCTGCTTATATCCACCATCTTAACTCTGTCCTCCTTAATATGGCTGAATTTAATCCTCAAGTCAAACCCTCTTGGCAAGTGGGATATTTTCAATTACATCTGTTGCGAGAATTCCATAGTTCTTCTGCTCATAAGCAATATCCCCTGCTCTACCGCAGATGAAAGCACCAACTGAAGCTGCTTCAACTGGCCTGAACTTATGGAAGAGAGCCCCCACTATCCCAGCTAATACATCCCCAGTGCCCCCAACAGTCATAGCTGCATTTCCAGTGCGATTTACCTTTACAGTTTCTCCATCGGAAATGATATCCATTCTGCCCTTGAGTAGTATCGTTAAGTTATTTTTACGCGAGAACTGCTGCACTATACCCATTCTCTCTCTCCAGTTTATAGGTAGCTCTATGCCGCTAATCACCTTAAACTCGCCAGAATGGGGAGTGATGATTGCACTGGTATTCTTGGGAATTGGTAGGTCAAGTGCGTGGAGGGCATCTGCATCTATTACCACTTTTCTGCATAGAGGAATTATGGCTCTCACAGCTCGCTTTGTATTCTCGCCTCTTCCAAGTCCCATTCCAATTATAGTTACATCGTGTCTTTCAATTAAGCTGGAGATTGCCTGTACATCTGCTTCAATCAAATAATCTGAGGAGAGGGGAGATACAATTAAATTTGGCGAGAAAGAAGCTATGGTATAGGCAACGCTCTTGGGAGCTGCAATTGTTACAACATCCGCGCCTGTTCGGAGTGCAGCAAGAGCAGTGAGCGCTGGAGCACCAGTGTGCGTCCCCCCTCCTATCACTAGCACTCTGCCATTGTCACCTTTATGGCTTTCTGGATCGCGTTCAAATCTCAGGTCTCCAGGGCCTACGAATAATTCTGCTTCTAATGGAATTCCTATGTCAGCAACTTCTATTTTCTCTTCCTTTATATTTAGCAAGCCCTTCTTGAGTTTATGGAAGGTAACTATTAAATCAGCGTCCACGCATTTCTCAGCTTCCCCTGAATCAGGATCTAATCCGCTTGGGATGTCGATCGCTATTACAAATCCCTTGCTTTGATTGATCAGATCTATTGCAGTTGAAGCTGGCTCGCGAATTGCACCGCGTATTCCAGTTCCAAATATTCCATCTATAACCACATCTGCGTTTTTAATCAAAGCTCCAATTTTCTCAAGTTCTCGAGAATCCTCTACTTCAATTATTTCAACCCCGCAGAATTCAAGTACCTCGAAATTTTTCTTTGCCTCTGGAGTTCTTATTTCATTTCTTCTACCAAGTAGGATTACTTTTACATCATATCCCTTTAAATGCCTAGCTGCAACAAAGCCATCCCCGCCGTTATTCCCTAGACCTGCGATGATCACAACTCTACCTTGCTTATATCTCCTTCTAACTGCATTTGCCACGCTTGCCCCAGCGTTCTCCATGAGTTGAAGTCTGCTGACACCGAGATATTCACAGTTCCTGTCAAGCGCGGCCATTTGCTTTGAGGTAATATAAGCCCTCATGATTTATATATTATTTTATTTATTTTATCAAGTGAATATAGGCAGCACTTTATTCTGAAGATAATCGAGATAAATTTTCTCGTGCTGAATTTCATTCTCAAGCGATTTTATTTCCTCGGGATATTGATTCAATTTATGGCTGTACTCAGGGGGTATGTTTAACTTCAATTGCTTTAATATCTCAATTGCAATTTTTAATTTCTCCTCCTCTGTCTTCAATTCCTGTATTCTCTTTGTATAGATGTCTATCTTCGATTGATGTTCACTCTCAAGTTTTTTAAGTTGAAGCACAAATGATTTTTCATCCATATTTAAGCCATAGGAATATATAGGCTAATAAAAGTTTCTTAACACCAAAATCTCTTTATAGGAAATGGAAAGTTGAAAAATAGATGTCAAGTGCATATGTTGCTATTCTCCTCCTTGGAATCGTTAGCTTGATGGGAGATGTTGTTTACGAAGGCTCTCGCGGGCTAGTACCTGATTACTTCAATTTCCTAGGTGCAACTGCATTCATAATTGGATTGTCTGGGGGAATTGGAGATTTCTTAGGCTATGCTTTAAGACTGGTAAGTGGGTTTTTAGCAGATACCACGCGGGCTTACTGGTTCTTCATATTTCTAGGCTATGGATTGATCATCGCGATCCCGCTTTTGGGATTTATATATAGTCTAGAGCTGGCTATAATTCTAGTTATTCTTGAGAGAATTGGAAAAGCCCTGCGCTCTCCATCCCGAGACACAGTGCTATCCATTTTGAGTAGAGATCTTGGAGCTGGAAAGGCCTTTGGAATTCATGAATTTTTAGATCAAATAGGCGCAGTTGCAGGCCCACTTATAGTTGCCTTTGTAATGTTTCATAGCTCCAATAACTACCAACAGACTTTTAGCTTGCTAATGCTGCCTTTCTTAGTCCTCATAATAGTGCTTTTTTACACCTATAGCAAGATAGGTTCTAAGATAGCTGAACCCACGAGTATTAGTAGTAGCAGAGTGCTCCAGAAGCCTTTTTATATTTATACATTCGCTGTCATGTTAAATACAGTTGGACTCATTCCAGCTGCATTGATTTTATATAGAGCATCTGTCATTCTTCAACCTGAGCATAAGCAGTGGATGGTTCCTTTGATTTACCTACTCATACAGGGAATAGATGCAATCGCTGCTTTAATCGCTGGATATGCCTTTGATAAATTCGGAATTAAAATTCTAGCGCTGTCCTTCGCACTTTCAATCTTTCCACCTATATTTACACTCAGCTCTCAAGGCTTCGAAGCACTGATAATTGCCTCGATTTTCTTCGGAAGTATTCTTGGAATGCAGGAGTCTATCTATCGCGCTGCGGTATCGAAGCTAGCACCACTTGCCTCCAGAGGCACAGCCTATGGGGTATTCAACGCTGCCTATGGAATTTCTATTCTAATGAGCGGCGCGATTTATGGCTTGATGATGGATTACAAAGCCACGCTTGCCTCCTTACTCTTATTCATATTTACAATGCAAACAGCTGCAATAGCTTCTTTAATGCTTGTTGATGAAAAAAGAGCTATGGAATAGTTAATAGAAGAGCTAAGAGGGACAGTGAAATGGCTGCGATTATCACTGAGGCAGCAAAAGCCCCTCCTATTGCTATTATTGTATTGGCTGCAGTGGCAAGTTGAGCAGTTTTATGAGCGCCGAATACATATACATCAACCATCTCGCTCCTGAGCCCTGCTTCAACTTCCTCTAGGTCTTCAAGTGCTTCAATTGCGAGTTGCTTAACTGCGTTTATCAGCCTATCGTGATCCATATATGCACCGATGAAAATTGCACCTGATTTTATATTAACAGTATGGGTATCAGTGGTCATAACTTCAGCTTCATCTATACCAAGTGCTTTTACCTCTTCCACGATTTTATCCCTTAAGCCTTTTACCATGTTATTGCCATCAATTAAGATATACGCAGTTCTCTGGCCAAGTACTTCCACTATCGCGAGTAAGATACCTAGCTCTCCCATGCCTTCTTCTCTGGTGAAAATAGGAGGCTGCTTTGCTATTCCAATTCTAATTTTGCCAAGTTCTTCCCTAGAGAGAACTTCCCAAGCTCGAGTGACTGCTTTAATTAAATCATAAGAGGCTTTACTTCCAGGTAGTATGATCCTTGCATATGGCTCTGTGCAGTTATGTGCATCTATAATTGCAGCATCCTTCGCTCCAGCCATTTTCACACTTGCTAGTGCTGCAAGTCCAACTCCAAATTCGATATCTTCAGTGGACTTGGGAGATAGGGTGGAGATAAATAGAGCTGAATCGCTGAATCTCTGAGCTAGAATCTTCACATCCCCCTCAGCAATGCGAATAGATCTAGTGGCAAGGTTTGAGTATTCCATTTTAGATAGAGCTTTTTTCACCACCTCTATGATCTTAACTACCTCGCTCTTTGAAACCAAGTTGAAATCGTGATAGGCTGTGCCGTGGGGCACGAATACTGCGAAGTCAAAGCTCTTTGAGATCAACTGAGGAAGTGCTCCTCCACCTATATCCTTCATAGGCCCTGGGTGTACCATTGGTATAACGAATATAGCTTTAATTCTCCCCTCACTGCATCTGAAGCTCAATATACTCACAGGTATATTCGCTTCTTCTCCAAGTTTTTGAAAGATCCTCTCGAGCTCTTCACTCCCTTCATTGGTTTTTGAAATAAAGCATCTTATGAAGTCAAGCCCGCTTATTCCAAATAACTTCCGAAAAGGCCTATCCATGAACTTTGCATATAAAAAAGCCGCTAGGGCGAAAATTATGCAGTATAGAAGGAGGAGTAGAAGTGACTCAGCGCTGGGATAATAAAGCCAGAGCAGAGGTATGGAAATCAAGGTTTGAAATGAGGCTGGGAATATCACTCTAGCTATCTCTTTGCTTGATATCGTGATTAAAATTAACATGCGAAATGCAAATATTATTCCTATCCCCATTATAAAAATAATTAAAACTTCTCCTCTATGTAGAGTTTTAGCCGCAATTGCACCGATTCCTAGTATTAATCCTAGGATCACTCCACTTGCGAGTGATAGGAATGCAGAGCGATTCAAGGTAAAGCTTTTATCGAATCTTAGAGCTAGTGGTGTCAAAAAAGTTGAAAGAACCGCGGGTAGAGCTATGAGCAAGAGTCCAGCTGCTAAATCTTTGGTTAAACTGCCAAAGTTAAAAACCCCTGCGCCTGTAATTGCCGCAAGGAAAATTAAAAAAGCAATGCTATGCTTCCAATTGGGCGCGGTGAATGCATATTTTGCGAGTGCTGCAGCTCTTTCATCGATTTCTCTTTTCACAGCCATTATTAAACTAACTCCGCTGTTTTTATTTCTAGAGTACCTCGATTGCCATACCACTTTGACTTGGCCTCTTTGATATTTATGCGTTTCTTGAAAAATGGAGCATTGGTAACAAATGTTTCATACTCTCCCCCCTCGCCAGCTATGTTAATGCGGTATTTACTTCGCAGTTTAAGTAAATCAGCTAAAGCTGCTTCATCTAGCTTTCTCCCGAGCCAGCTTTCATTTAACCCCTCGGCTGCAACGTGTATTATTACTATCTCCATTGTTTTCACCATATCTCGCAGCAGCAGCTCTTGATCTTTTTTCCAGAGTGGGGAGAGCATTTCAATTCCAAGTTCACTGCAAATATGTTTTATCCTAGAGGCTTGGTATTCTGAGGCAATTGCACCTGTGATTATTCCATCGATATTTGCACGGGAAATAGCTATTTTTAAGTCCTCTAGTTCCTCTTCCTCAATCCCGCTGGATTCTTGCATTATAAGTGGAATTCCACAGGCTTTTGAGTATAGTTCAAGGAGATGCAAATTATGAGAGTGATACATATAGGAATCTTCTCGCTTGGGGCGAATTGTTATTAACTTTGCGATGTTAACTCCATTTTGAAGCGCTAGATATATTGCGTAGGATGAGTCTTTTCCTCCTGAGGTTAACGCTCCATATTTTGCGGCCATAGAGGGATGCCTCAATGCTTTATTTCCTCTACCTCTATAACCTTTAAAGGTATGTCTTTTAATGCTTTGCCAATTTCTTTTTTAGCAATTCGCTTAGCATGCTCTTCATTCTCAGCATTGTATACTTTTATCTCCAATAGCAAGCCTACGAGTGCAATGTTGCCTGCGAGGAAAACACTATCAAGGGGTTCCCCGCAAGCTGGACAAGGTGTTGTGCCCACTGCGACTTCAACATAGCTTTTATCAGGATTCAAGCGCTTCCCTACTTCTGCCACTGCCACGTTCATTGCATCTTCAACGGTCTTGACATCCTTAACTATCCAACCTGCCTCTAGAACTACGTAGTAATCAGGCATTTTTAATTCCTTCTCCCGAATATCTTGGTGAATAAATCATCAACTGCAGTCTTTTTGGCTTGTTTTTCTTTTTCTCTTTCTTTCTTTCTCTCTTCCTCTCTGTCCTTCTCTTCTTGCTTTTTTCTCTCAGTTATATCCACCGAAGCTCCTCCATGGTGCGTGCGCCTTATGCGTATTGAAACAAAGATCGGCTTTTCTATATCGCTGCTTACAATAAGTGCAACCCCTGGGGGAAGTTGCTTTATTTCTTCCTCCACTTCGCTGCTCACTCCTTCTAGGCCTTTCATTATTGCTTTTACGTCAAGTGGATTTGTCACCTTCAATATGATTTGAGTGTTACATTGTGAAAGTACATTTTTATCTATCCTCGCTGGTCTTTGGGTTACCACAATTAATCCCAGTCCAAATTTTCTTCCCTCGCTAGCTATTGTGCGCAGGATTTCAGAACTAGGTGTTTTAGTAAATCCTTTCTCGGGACAGTATCTATGGGCTTCTTCAACTATTATCACCCCAGGGGGTATTTTATTTGATTTTCTCGCTTCAAATAGCTCTCTGCAAAGCCTTGAAACGATTATTTGCTGAAGATCTGGATTCACTCCTTTCATATCCACTATGCTAGCTCTACCTCTTTGCATGAGTTCTTCTACAGATGTGGGTTTTTCTGAGAAGATACCGCTATTCTGCAGCATATCTAGGGCGCTTATCACTGACCACTTAGCCTTGCTATGCACGTGGCTGAGTTCTTTAATTATATCCTCTACTGTGTAATGTGCTTTTATAGCTTTGAGGTTTAAAATTGCTTCATAGAGCACACCCATTACTCTGCTTGGGTCGCGCGAGATCAACTCAGCTAGTTCTTGAGGTTCGAGATTTGAGCTATTTAATCTGAAGAGCTTGTCTGCAGTTGGATTTACTTTGAAATTAGCAGGGGTATATACAACAACTTGCGATGCATAGCTTTTCGGTTCAACTCCAAAGCGCTTCATTAATTGACGTTGCTCTATATTTCTATTCTCAATTTTCAAAGTGGCATACTCGCCATGGGGGTCTATGATTATAATTGGAACATTTTTCTCAAGAAGTTCTTCTATTATTACTCCAACCGTATAGGATTTACCTCCCCCAGTTTTAGCTATAATACTACAGTGCTTCTGAACCAGTTTATTTATATCCAGTTTTACTTCCAAGTCATGTCCTTCCAACAAGCCTATGTAGGCATCTCCTCTTTCAAGTCCGAGACAGCGAGTTATTAATTCATTATCTGCTTTGAAAACCTTTGTACCAGGGCTAAATGGGGTTCTTGGAATTCTAAGCAGTTGATTTTCATCTCTATAGCCTATAACTACTACTTTTGCTATTTCCCTCTCCCCTCCACTGAGGATTTTCTTCCCCTCCACTAGCTCCATTGCTGATTCAACAGAATTCAAATCACTTGCTCGCGTTATTGAAACAACTTGTCCCAATACCCAGCCTTCGCTCTCGTGCCACATTTTGACATAGTCGTTTCTCCTCACTTGGTCTGGTGCTGAAACTAAAAACTTAAACTCGTGTGGCTTAGTTTCACCAAATACAACGCCTGCTAAGTCCCTCAATTGCCTCACTACCTCCAGTATACTCTAGCCTTCAAGGTTAAATATTCTATCTATGCTCCATCAGTCGCTTGCGATCCAAGATATGGAAGACTTCAAAGCCAAGTTTGATGAGCTCGCTTGAGATAAACCTTCGATGGCAGCGAAAGAATAGTAATTGTGAGCACATGATAGCTGTTTGCTTATTGCGTGCAATTTCAAGTAGAATTTGCAATCCTTTTTTAAATTCCTCAGTCTGAGTGTATTTAAGATACCCCCCACTTCTATATCCACCAAGTTCTTTGATATGGATATATTCAATCCCTGCTCTTTCAATGTTTTCCTTCAAGTTTTCTTTTTTAAAATGCTCGAATTTAGAAGTTGGAAATCGGCGTACATCTATAAGGGCTTTTATTCCATATTCCTTGAGCAGTGAAATAAACTCCTCTAAAGTGCGATTGCTAGTGCCAATTGTATATACCTTCATTAAAACTTAATATAAAATAAGAATTATTTATTTTTTCCGCAGGTTTGCCTTCAATCAATTTCTTCTTCCACTATAAGAGTTTTTTCCCCTCTCTGAAGTGCAACCTTGCCAGTGCGAACCATCTCCTTTATGCCAAATTGCTTCAGCAGTTGACTCATTGCATTGATCTTATTCTCATCCCCAGTGACTTCAACGATCAAGCTATTTGGCGCTACATCGATTATCCTAGCCCTGAATATATCAACTATTTGCATGATTTCTGATCGAGTTTTTTGATCAGCATTTACTTTAATCAGCGCAAGTTCTCGACCTACTGATTCTTCATCCTCTAGATAGCCAACTTTTATGACTTCAATTAACTTATTCACCTGCTTCATAACTTGATCAAGCACTCGCTGGTCACCTTCAACCACGATTGTCATCCTTGAAATCTTGGGATTCTCAGTTACGCCCACAGCTAAACTATCAATATTGAAACCACGCCGCCTGAACAAGCCAGCTGTTCTCGCAAGCACGCCTGGTTTATTTTCAACAATAACTGATAGAGTATGCTTCATCTCCATCACTCATCGCGTATATCGAAGATAGCAGTTGCATAATATCAATCTTTTGGCGCGAAACTAAATTTATGCCCCAGTCGGGATTTGAACCCGAGTCTTAGGCTCCGCAGGCCCAAAGGATATCCGCTACCCCACTGGGGCTCTTTTTAAATTTGAACTGCATTACCATAAAGCTGTCTATTGCTTATGCATTAACATTGCAAAACAATATTGGATTTAAAAACCAATATCTTTATCTCATTCAAAACAAATATTGCTGCCGAAAATCTCGGCAATTATGAATAGAGAATTAAAACTTAAGCTTCTATGTCAAGGAATGCGAATAGACCCAAGTAGTGGTGTAGGAAAGGGGAGGACAGCTGGAGCTGGGCCATTGGGGCAGTTCATTATAATAGATGGGCGGGGAATCAATGTTCCAACCAGTGGAGAAGCGGAGAATTCCCCTTTCCTATTGGTGAAAGAGGGGGGAAAGTTAAAGATCAAGGCTGAGGAGATAGAGATAGAGGTAAAGCTCCCTGAGCGCGTTAAATATTACAGTCAAATTACCTCAGATGGCATACCAATGAGAATGATAGCCCTGCGCCACGGAATAGATGTGCTTGCATCCACAGTTTATCAAAAATGCTTGAATTGGGAATATGGTAAAGCATGCAAATTCTGTGCAATTGAAACTTCCTTAGAAAAAGGTATAACAACGCTCTTAAAAACACCAGCTCAACTTGCTGAAGTTGCAGAGGCTGCTTGGAAAAATGGAGATGCAGTTCACGCAACACTTACAACTGGCGTGCCTAATTACGAGGATAGGGGAGCCAAGCTCTTGGGAGAGGCAACAAAGGCTATTAAAAAAGCAGTACCAGAAATGAAAGTGCACGTGCAACTAACTCCGCCTTTAAACTATGCTTATTTTGACTACCTCGCTGATTCTGGTGTTGATACCATTGGCTTGCATTTAGAAAGCGCTGATATTGAAGTTTTAAGCAAAATCTGCCCAGCAAAGGCTGAACTTGGAGTTGAACATTTTTATAATGCAATAAAATACTGCGTTGGTATATTTGGTGAAAACCAAGTTAGCTCTTTCTTGATCGCTGGCCTGGGAGAAAAGCAAAGTAGTATCTTCAAAGCCTGTGAGCGTCTATCTCAAATTGGCGCTGTTTCCTACATAGTTCCTTTTAGACCCCTGCCGAGTACGCCTCTCAGAAGCTGGAAAATGCCAAGCTATGAATACATGCACGAGGTCTATGTGGAATGCGGCTTAATTATGAAGCAATATGGCATAAAGCCTCATAGAAACAAAGCTGGGTGCGTGCGCTGCGGAGGATGCTCTTTAATTCAAGATTATATTTAAATCTTTTAACTACATAAAAACGTATATGGAAAAATACAAAGAAAAATACAAAGTTAGAATGAAGCAGGCTGACCTACGTGGAATACCACCTTGCTATCTTAAAAATGCCATCGATGCCATACCATCGATTTTAAAAGAAATTCTCCACTCAGAGGGCTGCAGGGAAGAGGGAGATAAATTCAAGTTTGGAGGGGGATATGTGAAGATAAGCAGTGATGCAGTTCTTGAAATTGAAGGATTGAGCCAAACTGAGAAGGAAAAAATATTATCCAAACTTAAGATATTTGAAGTTCAACGAATAGAAACTTGAGAGAAATCTAGAGAAATTTAAAAGGCTTTTTAATATACCGCCCTCTTATTAAAATCTCCAAGCCGCATTTTGGGCATTTTTTATCCTCGCCAAGTATATAATCCACAACTTGATATCCAACTCTAACTATCAAAAGCTCGCCGCAGTTAGGGCAGTAGGTATTTTCATATCTATGTCCGTGAACATTGCCAATGTAGGGATACATTATGCCCTCTTTCTTCGCAGCTTCATACGCCCTCTCTAAGATTTCAACTTTAGTTGGTGGCTTGCGATAAAGAAATGCAGGATAGTAGCGAGTGAAGTGAATAGGAATATCAGGACCTGCATACTTTAAATGCTTATGAATTATCTCTTCAATGCAGGCTTCATCGTCATTGACTTCGGTGACAATTAGAAACACAAGTTCTAAATGTAAACCTAGTTTTTTCGCCTCCATCACATTTCTCCAGATAGCTTCTGCTTTCACTCCTCCGCAGAACTTTTCATAAACTTGAGCATCGCCTTTAATATCGATCTTTAACCCATCTAAGCCAGCTTCTTTTAAATTGCGAAGTGCCTCTAAACTCATATAGCCATTGGATACAAAGCAATTGTAGAGTCCTTTTTCTCTAGAGAGCTTGAAACAGTCAAGTGCAAATTCATATAGCAAAGTTGGCTCTTGAAAACTTATGCAAAGTCCATTATCGTTTGATCGAAGCGCCATATCAACAATTTCACTTGGCGAGAAAAACCTAGCTCTTCTTGGATCAGGCTCGGCCTTAGATAGCGAGTGATTCTGACACCATGGACACGAAAAGTTACAGCTCCAAGTGGAAAATGTAAGCGCTGTGGAGCCAGGGTAGTAGTGGAAAAATGGCTTGATTTCAATGGGCCTGCTCTCCACAGCTGAGATATCTCCGTACACAAGGGTATATAACTCGCCATCTAGGTTAACGCGAGTTTTACAATAGCCTTTTCTACCATCGCTGATTTCGCAGCCCCGCATGCAGAGTTCGCATTTAACCTTGCCTTCAGGGAGTTGCTTGTAGAGTTTAGCTGGCCTCACAACTGGGAAGCTCGAAAGGAGTACCATTATTAATAAAATGGTCATTTAAAGCTTATTCTTTTCCTAATTTAAAATCAATTTGAGTCAAAATTCTTATTTTTAAGTAAATTTAATTGATAGGTATATGAAGCAGAAGCTGGAATTCTACAAGCTGCAGGCGAATGGCAATGATTTCATTTTAATCGATGAATTCAAAGAAATAGTAATTCCTGATGGAGAAAAAGCTAAGTTTGCAGTGAAATACTGCAATAGGAGATTTGGAATAGGTGGCGATGGGGTTTTATTTCTAGGCAGCTCTGAAATAGCTGATTTAAAAATGCGTCTTTTTCAACAGGATGAATCTGAAGCTGAGATGTGCGGCAATGGCGTGCGGTGCTTGGTAAAACATGCCATCGATAAAGGCTATGTAAAACTCGGGAGGTGCACTGTTGAGACTTTGGCAGGTGTAATTGCAGTTGAAACGCGAAGAGAACTTGGGAAAATCTTGGCAAAGGTAAATATAGGCAAGCCTAAATTCGACTGCAAATCCATCCCTGCCCTAGGAGAGGGTGAGTTTTTGGAGAGGGAAGTAGAGGGATATAAGATTTCAGCAGTGAATACAGGTGTTCCTCACGCAGTGATCTTCGTCTCCGATCTCGAGTTTCCAATAAATACAATTGCCCCGAAGATTAGGTATTCCAAAGTCTTTCCAAAGGGAGCGAATGTTAATTTTGTCAAGCTTGAAGAAAAAAGCCTGAGGATTAGAACATATGAGCGTGGAGTTGAGGATGAAACCCTCAGTTGTGGAACAGGTGCTGTTGCTAGTGCAGCGATAGCTAATAGACTTGGATTGATTGGAAATGAAGTTGATGTATATACAAAGGGTGGTTTGCTTAGAATTTTTCTAAAAGATGGAAATGCATATCTCGAGGGAACTTGCGAAACTGTCTATCGCGGAGAGATTATGGAAAATGTATAATTTTTTTAGTGTTTTTTCGAAAGGACAAGATTGACACTTTATTTGACAACTATATCTATATATCAATTGATTTAAATAGTTGCAGAAAATAAATTGTAATGGTGAATACCAAATGAAGCCCGGTGAGATACCGGTAAAGAGTATAGAGTTGAAGAGGGGGAAATTCGAGGTATATAGAGTTGGAAACATGCGATTCGAGCGGTTATCAGACTGCGGAGAGCCTGGGAAGGACCTGTGGATTGGATTCATCGAGAGTGGCGATAAAGATATACCTGTTTATGCTCGAAAAGGGGAGGGCTTTACATTAGAGGAAATTAGGAAATGCTGGGAATCAACGGGGAAATTTTTAGATAGCGTTGAGAAAAAAGTTAAGAAGACCAAATAATTTTAATAAATTTATATTTCTCCCCATTGCTGGAAAAAGTCTACATTGCTGGAAAAGTCTATTATCCTATAGCTCAATTCTTTTTTCCAAGTGAGAATATGAAGATGAAAACCCTAATTTTAACTTCTCAAGATGTGAAGAAAGTAATAAAAATGGAGCAAGTGATTGAAGCAATGGAAGAATGCTTTAGAGAACACGGCTTGGGAAAAACGATTATGCCTGCGAAGGTCTACATCAATCTACCGCAATACGCTGGGGATTTCAGAGCCATGCCTAGCTATATTAAAGATGTTGCTGGAGTGAAATGGGTGAATGTTCATTTGAATAATCGAGAGAAAAATCTCCCAACGGTTATGGCAGTTTATATCTATAGCGATCCAACCACTGGTTTTCCCCTCGCTATAATGGATGGAACCTTGATAACAAGCTATAGAACTGGTGCTGGAGCAGCAGTTGCCTCGAAGTACCTCGCGAGGGGGGATTCAAAAACACTGGGCTTAGTGGGCTGCGGTGTTCAAGCTTATACCCAGCTACTTGCCATCAGCAAGCTCTTTCAACTTGAGGAAGTGAAGATATATGATATCTCAAGTAAAGCAATGGATGAATTCGCAGAGAGAAATAAAGATTTCAACATCTCTAAAACTTCCCTCAAAAACGCAGTTGCCTGTGATATTGTTTCCACCACTACACCCTCTAGGTCTCCAATTGTGAAACGCGCTTGGATTAAAAAGGGCACGCATATAAATGCAATTGGCGCAGACGCACCTGGCAAAGAAGAGCTTGACCCTAAGATTTTGCTCGACGCAAAAGTAGTGGTAGACGACTACGAACAAGCGTGGCACAGCGGGGAAATCAATGTACCTGCTAGTAAAAAAATCTTGACCCGCAAGGATATCTATGCTTCCCTAGGAGAGATCGTAGCGGGAATTAAAAAAGGCCGCATTGGTAAAGAGATAACGGTTTTTGACTCAACTGGACTAGCAATTCAAGATGCAGTTACCGCGAGAACTATTTATACTGCTGCGAAGCAGATGAATTTGGGAATGGAAGTAGATCTAATTGGGGAGGGCACATGATTTATAGAAAATGGCGCCACATTACTAAGTTAGATCCAGATCGAAAGATCACTCAAGGTGATATCGATAGAATAGCGACTAGTGGCACAGATGCAATAATGATCGGCGGTACTCAGAAAATAACTCCAGCGAAGGTGAAGCGCTTGATATCCATGCTCAAGAGGCATAAAATTCCTAAAATACTTGAGCCATCGAAGCCAGAAGCAGTATGCTATGAAGATGTAGATGCAGTCTTTGTGCCAAGTGTTATAAATACTCAAGATATAACTTGGCTGATAGGCAAGCATCGAGAATGGGTGCAGCACTACCAAGTGAGGTGGGAAAAAATCGTACCAGAGGCATATATAGTGCTAAACCCTGACTCAGCAGTTGCAAATCTCACTAAATCGAGAACAAATCTAAGCAAAGAAGAAGTCGCAGCCTACGCTAGACTCGCGGAGAATTACTTTAAATTTCCAATAGTATACATAGAATATAGCGGTAAATATGGAGATCCAGAAGTCGTGAAAGCTGCGAAGGAGAGCTTGAAAAAAGCCGCTTTATTCTACGGCGGGGGGATAGCCTCTAGAGAGCAAGCCCTTGAGATGAAGAAATACGCGGATACCATTATAGTTGGAAATGCAGTTTATGAGGCTGGGTTTGAAAGATTCCTTGAGACAATAGTTTAAGCTGCTAATTATAAGCTAATTATTAAGCTAAATTAAGCTAATTATTAAGCTAATTTATTAAATATTAAATACCCAAAAGCTTTATATTAATTTAAGATGAATCCCATTTCCCTTATACCTGCTTTATTCATATTTGCAGTAATTGCAATCTTCATCCTCTTCATAGCTTTAGCTATATTCAGTGCAGCGAACTTCGGTGGGTTAATAATGATAGGCCCCATTCCAATTGCATTTGGATCTACAACTGAGGTCACAACTATAGCAATGGTGATTGGACTCCTACTTATCATAGTTTACTTCCTATTCCTCTTCCTCCTCCGACGTGGAATGGAAAGGGAAATGGAGAAGCCAGAGCAGCTTGAGCGAAGAACAGAGGTCAAGGGAGGGGGCGTGGTAATGATAGGCCCCATTCCCGTAATATTTGGCTCAGACATGAGGTATGCTTCCTTGGCAATAGCACTAACTATAATTTTAATGCTCCTCGCGCTGATATTGATGTTTGCAATATAGCTCATTTAATTGCAAGTTTCTTCATTTAATTTTTGCAAGTTTCTTTATACTTGAACTGGTAATTCTATTAACAATGGAGCTAAAAAGACTTGCAATTGTCACAAAACCTAGCTCGAGAGAAGCAGTTGAAATAGCTAGGAAAATAATAGCTGCATTTGAAGGAAAAGTGGATTTCACTTTAGACCCAAAAACTGCTCTAGCTCTTGGTATTGCTAAAGGCAAGCCTATTAGAAGGATGGATGTAGATTTAATAGTGGTTATCGGCGGGGATGGCACAGTTCTGCGCACTCTCCAAAGGCTAATTAAACCAGTTCCAGTGATTGGAATTAACATAGGCGAGGTGGGATTTTTAGCGGATTTGAATCCAGACAATGCTATTGCAGGGATCAACTCCCTGCTTCAAGGCTTTGAAGTAGAGAAGCGAATGCGCCTAGCTGTTAGCATAAATGAAAGATCACTCCCCCCAGCGGTGAATGAAGCAGTAATTGTAACAGCTAGACCCGCAAAGATAAGCCATTTTAAACTCTCGATTGATAATCGAAAACTCGATGAATTTCGAGCTGATGGTGTGGTTATAGCAACCCCAACTGGCTCAACAGCATATGCAATGAGCGCAGGTGGACCAATAATTGATCCCAGAGTAGATGCCTTTATCATAGTACCACTTGCACCATTTAAACTCTCAGCTAGACCTTGGGTGGTGCCAGCTGAGAGCGAGATCTCAGTTGAAATACTCCGCCCTGATAAGGAATCAGTTTTGGTTGTTGATGGCCAATTCAAGCAAATTGTTAGAATGAATGATAAAATCAAATTCACTAAATCAAAATCTCCAGCGTTTTTCGTTAAAACCTCCAAGGATTTTTACTCCAAGGTTAGAGATAAACTTGTGATCTAGAGAAATTAATTGTGATCTAAATGGAGAAATTAAAGTAATGTGATCTAAATGGAGAAATTAAAGGCATATTTCGCTGGAGCCATGAAAGGAGGGAGGAAATATCTTGAGGAATATAAAGCAATTGTAAAACAGCTCCGGGATATGAACATCGATGTGCTCACTCAACATGTGATTGATAATTCACTTGATCTTGGCTTGACCAAGCAGCAGATCTTCCAACGAGACTTAAAATCCCTTCGAGAGGCGGATTTCGTGGTTGCTGAGGTCTCAATGCCAAGTTTGGGCGTTGGCTATGAAGTCTGCGAGGCTCTTCATTTAGGGAAGCCAACGCTATGCCTATGCCGTGAAGAGGTCGATCTATCTACATTGATAAATGGAAATCCCTCTCCCCTCATTAGAATACAGAGATATCGCGATGTTCAAGAATGTGCTTCTATAATAAAGGAATTCATAAGAGAGTTCATCCAACGCTAGATGGAAAAAGATTTATCGCTCTGCACCATCTTAGAAAAATATGGCTGGCTATCTTGAGAAAATAGAGGAAGCTGCGAAGAAATTCATGGAAAACTCTAAACCAGCTCATGATTTTGACCACGTGAAGCGAGTGCTGCGCCTTGTAGAGCGAATAGGTAAAGCTGAAAATGGTGATCTTGAGATTCTACGTGCAGCTGCGTTTCTCCACGACATTGGAAGAATAGAGGAGGAAAAAACAGGGGAATGCCACGCTGAAAAAGGAGCACTTCTTGCTAGGAAAATTTTAATGGACTGCGGCTTTCCAGAGAGCAAGATAGAAGCTGTGCTACACTGTATAGAGAGCCATAGATTCAGGGGCAATTTAAAGCCACATAGCTTGGAGGCAAAAATTCTCTATGATGCTGATAAACTCGATGCAATTGGGGCAATAGGAATAGCCAGAGCATATTCATTTGGAGGGGAAAGAGGCCAGAAATTATATACCAATAGCACCAAGGTGAATAAATTTGAATTGAAAAAACAAATTGATCTAGAGCATACCCCTGTGGTGGAATTCGCTATAAAGCTGGGTAAAATAAAAGAGCACTTGTACACTAAAACAGCGCGGGAAATCGCTAGAGGGAGACATAGGTTCATGGTTAAATTTTATGAGCGGTTGCAAAAAGAGGTCGAGGGCGAGCTTTAGCTCGTGGGAAATTTTATATCTAAATAGTTCTAATTCTGCTTGGGTGCAATTGTTTTGACTAGCGAGATATCGCTGGTGAAGGGTGAGGGTAGAACAAAAATTTGCTTGTTAGCTAGAAAAATAGGCAGAGATTTAATTATAACCATAACAGGTGGGAGAGAGCACGCGGGTGCAATTGGGATTGGGTTATTTATAAATGACAAGGCAACTTCCTCGGTTATAACCCTTCCAAATCACAGGGAAGATGCAATAGCGAAGCAAGCAGCTGAGGAAATAGCTAAGGAGCTGAGGACAAATACAGTGGTTATAGCAGGTATTCACTTGGATAATATTACTAGAGAGGAAATAGATGAAGTGGTAAAGAATTCAAAGACATTAGTCGCTGAACTTATCGCTGAATTTAAGAGAAGGGAGGGGGGAGTTTGAGAATCGCAGTTGCAATCACAGGTGCAAGTGGAGTGCTATATGGCATTCGATTACTTGAGGTACTTAGAAACCATCGAGAGGTTGAAAGCCATTTTATCGTCTCCAAAAATGCTAAGCAGATAATTAAGATAGAGAGCAATAAAACCATTGAGGAGATAAAAGCACTGGCGAATTATTCATATGAAGAGGATGAATTACTAGCACCCATAGCAAGTGGTTCCTTTGAGTTGGATGCCATGGTTATAATACCCTGCAGCATGAAAACCCTAGCTGCGATTGCAAATGGCTATGCAGATAATCTGATAACTAGAGCAGCTGACGTTTGCCTTAAGGAAGAGCGTAGGTTAATACTCGTGACCAGAGAAACTCCACTTAGCACGATGCACCTTGAGAACATGCTTAAAGCTAGAAAAGCCGGTGCGATTATCATGCCAGCTTCACCAGCATTTTACATTAAATATGAAAAAGTAGAGGATTTAATTGATTTCATCGTAGGCAGAGTACTCGATCTTCTCCACCTTGAGCATAGCTTATATAAAAGGTGGGGCGAATGAGCTTGAGGGATTTTTTAGAGAAATTAAGGCTAGAGGGACTGCTCCTCAACATCGAGGAAAGGGTTTCACCTGAATTTGAAGCGCCTAAAATCGCTAGAGAGCACTCTAAACCGATTTTCTTCAAAGATGTGGCTGGGAAAAAAGCAGTGATGAATGTAATTTCAAGTCGGGAAATACTAGCACTTGCTCTAGGAGTAAGGAAAGAGGAAATAGTGAGATATCTCGCCGGGGTAAAGCCTGAGGGTGAAATAAAAATTGTGGAAGAGATGCCTTTTCTGGAGAGGCAATTCAAAGCTGATTTATCTAAGCTCCCTATAATGCGGCATTATCGAGAGGATGCAGGTAAATATATAACCGCTGGAGTTGTGATTTCGAGACTTGGCGAGGAATACAATGCCTCGGTGCATCGCATGCTTGTGCTTGATAAGAGAACCCTTGCGGTTAGATTAGTGCCACCTAGGCATTGCTATCTAATGCATAAAAAAGCCGCGGAGCAACGTAGGGAGCTACCGGTTGGAGTTGCAATTGGAGTGGACCCTCTTTTCTTGCTTGCAGCATGCACTAGAGTGCCTGAGTGCAGGGAATTTCAATATACTAGTGCACTATCTGGCAAACCACTTGAGCTTTATGAGCTTGAGAATGGAGTTCAAGTGCCAGATGCTGAAATAGTATTAGAAGGCTATGTAGACCCTGAGGCTAGAGCTAGAGAGGGGCCATTTGTGGATATAACTGGTACTTTAGATATAGTCAGAGAGGAACCAGTGATAAAGCTTAATAGAATATACATGCGTAGAGATGCAATCTATCAAGGTATACTCCCAGGTGGAAGTGAGCATAAACTATTGATGGGCGTGCCATATGAACCTAAAATTTATAAAACAGTTGGCGAGGTTGCTCGAGTGAGAAATGTATTACTCACTGAGGGGGGGTGCTGTTATTTCCACGCGGTGGTGCAAATAGAAAAGCAAACTGAGGGCGATGGCAAAAATGCAATTCTAGCTACCTTCACTGCTCATCCGAGTTTGAAGCACGTTGTAGTGGTTGATGATGACATCGATATTTATAATCAAGTGGAAGTGGAATATGCAATTGCCACGCGCGTGCGGGGAGATAGAGATATATTGATAATACCCCGCGCTAGGGGTTCATCTTTAGATCCAGCTATTGCAGAGGATGGAACTACTACCAAAGTAGGGATAGATGCCACGAAGCCTTTGATTGGAAGAGAGAAGTTCAAGCGAGTTGAAATGGAATAGCTTTAGGTTTTCAATAGCTAGTTTTTAATAGCTCTAGGTTTTTCAATAGCTAGTTTTTAATAGCTCTAGGATTTCCTTCAAATTTGCATTGGTTTTGAAGCCAATGCTTGAGAAATGCGTTCTACTTGCTTTAAAACCACACTTCATAAGTTTCTCTATAACCTCTTCTATTTTAAGGGGTGCTATTTTGAGTATTTTGCATAACTTATGATGGTTATAATAAGAGAAAACTTGGATTTCTTCCCTGCATAGTGAGAGTAATTTCCTAGCTTGCTCTTTCTTCCCGAGCTCTTTTTTCTCAACTTCCTTGAGAGTTTTGCTTAAGAATCTTTTATCCCCTAGCTCGCCCAACCAGAGGATACCTCCAGCTTTCAAAATCCCCCCACAGTTTGGGCACTTAGCTGGTAATTGTGGAATGATTCCCTTGATAGATGCTCTATATAGGCATGTGAAGCAGTGCACGAAATAGCCAAGTTTTTCTAATGTTAAATCTGCCTTCGCTGCTCCCTTCTCTATCTTTATGTAAACTCTATAGTAATGCTGCTCTGCATATGAAAGCAGAGGCTTTGCTGCTTTATCATATTTCGCGAGCTCACGCGCGATTTTACCTATCAATATTCGCACTCCAACTTCATTGTAGTACTCAGTTTTAAGTGGAAATGCTTGATAATTGCGAATCCCTGCTTTGAGATGTGAACCGCATAGTGGGGCTGTATCTGTTGCAGTAATGCAGAGCAGTTTTCTAGCTGATCTACAAGCTGCATCGAGAAATGGCACTGGAGATCCAAAGGGGTCGATATCAACGATGTCGAAGTGCTCCTTAATGAGGAGTATGTTTGCATTCATATTGCTTGGCCAGGCTAGGTCTTCTAAGCGATTGAGAGCTATATTTTGCTTAATTGCCTCGTAAGCGCTGGTATCTATATCATTCACAGTGCATTTGAGTCCAACTTCCTTAGCAATTCTAATTCCGCGAATCCCACTTGCAGCTAAAGCATCGAGAAATGTCATACCTAGGTTGGAGAAGGCTGCTATGCATGCTATGCTTATATCTCTATTTAGCTCCATTTTTGGGTTGTAGAAAACTTTACTTGGTTTAATCACCACTTGACCTTCTTTAATCAGCATTCAATCTCCCCGCTATCTCCCTCGCAAGGGAATCTCTATTATGCTCATTAAGCACATATACCTCGAAGGTGGATCGAATTCTCTGGATTAAAGGGTGTGTGGAACGCTGGTGAAATGTAACTAGCATGGATTTATTACTCTGCAGTGCAGTTTCAACTGCTAATAGGAAGTCCTTTGAATACAGCTCCATTGGAGCAATTTCATCTATAACTATTAAATCACAATTCAAGGCATTCTTAATCGCTTCTACTCCAACTTCATTTAAATCCCTTAGGTTCACCTTGTATTTGCCAACAATTGGGCCCTCTTTTTGATTCACATGTGCAAGTATGCCTTTTTTACCAGTTGCGATATCAACTATTTCAAATCCAACTCTCTGCCTCCCAACTCTTATATCTCCGCTTATCATCCCACCTGCTTTTTTGCTTATGCTTGAGATCACTTTTTTGCAGAGAGTTGACTTTCCAATCCCAGGCCTGCCTGTGATAGCAATTCTAATCATGCAAAAGCAATATCACAGCGCAGGCATATTTAGATTATGAATTATGAATATGATTTCAATTAAGATCAAGCAAGATGTGCTCTTCTGGATCTATTTCTCCATCTTTTTAATTTCACTCAGCTTAGGCGCTTATAATCCGCTCATCCCACTTTATGCTCAGCAACTTGGTGCTTCTTACTTGGACTTAGGAATAATTGGATCTGTTTGGGCTCTGCCCTATGTATTCCTCCCTATTTTAATAGG
The DNA here is from genome assembly GCA_038850285.1 of Methanocellales archaeon. Taxonomy (GTDB): domain Archaea; phylum Halobacteriota; class JAWCLZ01; order JAWCLZ01; family JAWCLZ01; genus JAWCLZ01. Next base: position 77,062 of record JAWCMA010000001.1, read on the forward strand.
GATGTTTTCTCAGAAGATAAATAGACAATGGATATTTTTCACTGGAATTGGAAGTAGTGCTTTAACTGCAGCTCTATTTCCATTTGCTCAAAATGTATCTCATTTAATTGCAATTCGAATCTTTGGAGGCATAGCCTATGCATTTATGTGGCCAGTAGTAGAGGCAATAATCTCAGACATCACCACCAACGAGGCTAGAGCAAAAGCAATGGGTAGATATAGCTTCTCCTGGGGAATTGGCTTCTTAATTGGGCCAGCGATTGGGGGATTTGTTCTTGAAAAAAGCGGTTTTAATTTACTCTTCTTAATCTCCTTCTTAATTGGCCTCCTCGCAAGTATTATTGCAGTTAATTGCTTGAAAATTCCAAGTGCTAGGGGGGAAGTTGTATTTTCTCAGATTAATTTTTCAATGAAAACTCTTGCATCGCTCTATCTCGCAATAGCTAGTTACAGCTTAGCACTTGGCACTGTTTTCTCCCTCTTCCCTGCTTATGCCAGTGTGAAAGGTATTACTTCCCTGGAGATTGGCATTCTCTTCGCAGTTCTAGGCTTAGTTAGAGTAGTGGTTTTCCTTCAATCTGAAGCGATTTCGAAGATTGGGGAGAAAAAAGCTATATTAATTGCCTTGCTAGCGCAATCTTTGATATTGCCATTGCTACCTTATCTCCAGAGTTTCTTAGCCTTGCTTTTTGGCGTGGCTTTGCTTGGGATAACTCTAGGCATTCTCTCGCCCATAACCATAGCTGCAGTTTCAAAGATGATCCCTAGGGAAAAAATTGGACTTGCGATTGGTGCAGTTGAAACCACCTTTGGCATAGGGTGGACTCTAGGTCCGCTAATCGGGGGAATTGCAGCTCAAAATCTAGGCGAGGAATATCCATATATAATAGCGGGTTTCATCAGCTTATTCGTTGCAATTCCAATTACTAGAGAAATCCTAAAGCATAAATATGGATAAGATTAAAAACCAACTGCTATGAAACAGCTCTGGGCTCCTTGGCGAATGAAATACATAAAATCTAAAAAAAAGCAGAAATGCTTCCTCTGCCTTGAGTCAAAAAAGGATGAAGAACTAGTGATATATAAAGGTGAGAAGTGCTTCGTTATCTTAAATGCCTATCCCTATAACAATGGACATATCATGATAGCTCCCTATCGACATATCTTGAGGCTTCAGGACTTAAGTGAGGAGGAAACTCGAGAGTTCTTCGATCTAACTAAGCAAAGCTTGGCAGTTTTGGATCAAACGATGAAGCCAGAGGGCTACAATATCGGCATCAACTTAGGTAAAGCAGCTGGAGCTGGAGAGGCACATTTGCACCTCCACGTAGTACCAAGGTGGGTAGGTGATACAAACTTCATGCCCATCTTAGCAGATGTCAAGGTAATGCCTGAGCATCTAGATCGAAACTGCAAAATATTGAGAAGGGCATTTAAGAAGCATGGCACTGGAAGTATTTGAAGAGAGAAACGAGTCGAATTTCTCAGGCAGCATTATTCACATCGATACAGTTGGGAATATTAGAAATGAGTTCACTAATTCTAGAAGATACTCTGAGTTATCGCCTTTTATTGTTGGATTAATCGATAGAAATAAACTCAAAATTATGTATGCCCTAGATAAACCAAGCATATCATTATTTCGCGGTCGAGTAATTGCGTTGATCAATGAATTCCAGAAGCCATACTTTGCCTTCAATGCAACGGTTGTTCAAGCAGTTCTATATCACTTCACTGGCCAGAAGATCGATATAGCTGGAGAGCTAAATAGAAAAGCCTTTGAAAGTAGGCTATTTGCAATCCACGCTTTAAACATACCTCAATATGGCGATCCCTTCTCTGATCAAGATAAACTCTGCACTCAAGCTTGGCTCAAGGGAGAGATTGAGAAATGCGTGGCACACGTTAGAGCTTGTCTCTTAAAAGAACGGGATATATTTATAAAGCGCGGGTTTCGAAAGCCTGAGGAAATAAAGTTGAGGAGGTGAAGGGGTTTAAAAGAGAAGTCTAAGGTTTAAAAGTGTAAAGGAGCTTAAAAAAGAAGTGAATTAATATTTTAAGAACTGATAAAAAGTGTGAATGTTAAAAAATTAAAAATGGAAAAGGTGTGAAATGCGTGTAACGAGAAAACTTGAAACTGGCGATTCCTACTTCGATGTCTATTTCTGCGATGAATGCGGGAGAGAAGTGAATCCAATGATGTGCGTGGAAATAAGACTGCCATTTAACCATGAATCAATACTATGGTGCCTTGCGTGCTTGAGAAAACTGGGTTTATATAATGTTATTATGCGCTATCAAAGTCACTTCGCAGATAAAGATAGAGTGTGGAGATAACTTGAGGAGATAACTTGAGGGAAGAAGTTGTATTTCCAAGTGAGGAGGGCCTCTTATATGGCACGCTTTTTGGGGTTGGCGAGCTAGGTGTGGTGCTCTGTCCTCCTCATCCTTTATATGGTGGTTCTAGGTTTGACCATCGCTTAATTGAAATTGCACTTGAACTTGAGAGAAATGGAATAACTGCCCTCACTTTTGACTACCGCAGAGAGTTCGCCCGTGGGAGAGGTGAAATTCAAGATGCAATATCTGCACTTCGCTATTTTCGAACCCGAGTTAAAAAAATTGGTATCTTTGGGTATTCATTTGGAGCAGTGGTTGCCTCCAACGCTGCCTTTAAATTTGATTTAAGCATAAGTGGAAGTGCATTCCTCGCGATTTTGAAGCAAACTGATGATATTCAAGCTATGGTGAATCAAAGGTCACCCAAGCTCTTCATACATGGAAAAAGAGATCAGATCGCTCCCTATGCTGAGTTCGAGGAGCTATATCAAAGTGCAAGCGAACCTAAGCAGTGCTTGATTCTTGAAGACGAAGACCACTTTTTCCACCATAGCGTTGAAGAAATTGCTATCTCAGTGGCGAAATTCTTCAAAAGGTGCTTCGAATTTTATAAATAACTCTATATTTTAACCATAGTTCTATAGCTTTTTAACTACCCTCTCTATAACTTCACTTGGGCTGATTGCTTCAAGTGTTCTAGCTGTTATATCCTCTAGCATGACCTCAATTGCCAATTTAAGGGCTTGCTCATCCACATATAAAATTCGATGTGCATTTGTCTCTCTACTTCTAGCTGAGAAATAAAAGGGAAGCGTCAGGGCAGAGGCAAGCTGAAGGCATTTATATATAGCGCGTGGAGAAGCGTGCACTAATTGATCTTCTTCCACGAATTCCTTTACGAAGATTTTAAGGCTCAAGGTAACTCTCTTGATTTGATCCTCTAGGAACTGTATCTTAGCTGGCTTGTATTTCCACATCCCAGTGTTTATGGCATAGATCAAGGTTACGTGGTCTCTAATTAGCTTTGGAGTTATCTCTTCATATCTACCTACACCTAAAGCGTGTCTCTCAATTGACTCCACTATAGAGAGGAATCTATCCTTGGTCATGCGGTGCAAGCGGCAGAAGCAGCGGTCTTCAATTGCACGGAAATTTGGATCAGGCACGGTTAATCTATAGCCCCTTCTCTCTACTTTTACATTGTAATTTGCATTCAAGAAGGAGGTGAAAACATATGGTCCAATTGTTTCATGCGCTGATTCATATTTCAATGGCTTTTGCTCCATCGCGAGTTTGAGTCTCTCCACCATTCCACGTTCATGGAAGAACCACTCATTGAACTCCGGGACTAAGAAGACCATTTTCTTGCCTTCGTAGTACTGCCCCATTTGGAGAAACATATATGGAGTTATGCCCCCGCAGTATCTATATCTCCCAGGTATGCCATGTGGCTCGAGCTGGAGTTTTTCATTGCCCATCACAAAATCTATACTGGAATAAGTTTTTCCAGTTCCAATATCCCCGAAGAAAGCAAGGTGAAAGCCTGTACTTGTGAGGCGCTCGCCATTTGGCTTGAGTACTTCCACATCTGCAATTCCAAATAACTGGCTCCATGAGAGGAGTACGTCTATAGCTGCCACCCCACCATATTCCTCGCAGTATCTATAAATCGAGGTCAAGTCAATTTGCTTCGCGAATTCAATAACTTTCTCTTCATCAATTTCCTTGAGATAATTCTTCAAGCACGAGTCCATTTTTTTGACCAATATCTGCTCGCTGGGCTTGGTCTCTTCTTTTATAGTGGTCTTGGTTTTTCTTCTTATGTACTCCATGAGGTGCTTTGCATTTGGCACTATGTATCGAGCGAAGTGATGTTTATAGCTCTCCACCGGGCGGATTTGAATTTGATAGGATTCTTCTTTTTCATGGAGAGCAATGAAGAAGTAATGCTCATAGGTATGCAGCAAGCTTGAAATTGCATCTTTAATTAACTTTTCATCCGCATAAGTTTTGTCAGCTTCAATCACAATTCCATCAGGTGCTATTTCTATTACATCTCGAATTATCTCTCTCCCAATTGCCATTCTAGCATTTCTCACTAGTTCTTCCCATTCTTCTCTACCGAAGAGGAAGGTGCCAGCTTCATCGTTTATGCTACGAGTCGCTAGTTCCTCTGCAGTAAAAATGCCTATGCTATTGAGATCTTTCATTCGCTTTCTACCTATTCCAGAGATTTCAAGCAGCTCCATTTCGAGGATCACTATAGATTGTTTTTTGAAGATAAAAACTTTTACATAGGGGAAAAAAGAAATAAAGAAATTGGACTATGGGTTTGTGTTTAGATTGTAGAATTAAACTTGAAGCTAAACTAGCTGAGGAGGATATATTTTTTGAGTTTTTAGAGGCTTTTCAAGAGAAGCCTAAGCACGTTGGAGAGATCTGCGAATGCTGTGGAAGGCAATTCTTTGATTAGCCTCTGGCTCTCTGCTGTTCATACATTTCGATGATCTCCTTCACTGTATTTGCATCTCCAGCGCTTTTATCCTGCCTTATGAATCCCACCGCGCGGGGGAAGCGCAGAGCGTAACCTATTTCTTTTTCAGTTCTCCCGCAAGTGTGAAGGGGGGAGCGGGTTATTTCATCAGCCATAACTGTTATGACGTACTTCGGTTCAACCCATACATCTGGGATGATGAGGGAATCTACTCTAGCGTGGCGATGTGGAATTGCAATTTCATCAAGCATCCCCTTGAGTTTTACCCAGTTTTCCTCGCTGAATCCAGATCCAACTTTTGCAATTGTCTTGAAGGTATCGCTTTCTTCATCGTAAACTGAGCATAAGATAGCTCCAATTCCAAGTTTTGCTCTAAAGCCCTTTCCCTTGAAATAGCCCACTATACAGACATCTATAGTATCAGCTAGTTCGCCTTTGTAGCTTCTCTTGAGCTTTATCCAGTTAAAATTTCGAGCACCTGCAGAATATGGAGCATCTAATCTCTTTGCAACAACTCCCTCCAGGCCTTTTTCCACGAATTCCTCGAAATAGTTTTTAATCTCCGTGGGATCGCCTGTGTAGATCACCTTTGCAACATCTATTGGTCCATCTGATGTGATTATTTGCTCCATTTTCTCGCGGCGCTCAATATATGGCTTTTGAGTATAATCCACTCCATCCACAAATAGTAGTTCGAATGCAAAGAGCTTCAAGGGATATTCCTTGGCTAGTTCCTCCACGCCGTGTTTGCGCTTGCGTGTTATTGTAACTTGAAATGGAAAGAGCTCTCCTGTTTCTTCATTATATGCAAGGGCTTCTCCTTCTATAATTGCTTGCTTCGCTTTAATTTGCCTCTTAGCTGCTTCCACGATCTCTGGGAACATCGCGGTGGTGCGCTCGAGATTTCTCGAGAAAATTTCCACCTTATCTCCATCTTTATGTATCTGGCATCTAAAGCCATCGTATTTAGGTTCAATCGCAGCTTTACCTATCTTTTGAACTATATCCTCGGATGAGGGGAGGCGCTCGCAAAGTGCCATTCTAATTGGGGAGAAAACCTTTATTTTGAATTCCCTTATTCCCTTTTCTCCCTTCTCAAAGAGGGTTTTAGCTACTAGTCCTAGGTCTGAGCATAGGTTATATGCTCGCTCAAGTTCAGGTCGAAATTTTCTAGTTCCAGCTTTAGCTTGTGCTAGAGCGTCTAATATGGTTGGATCTCCTATTCCAAGTCTTAGCCTTCCTGCTACGAATCTAGCGATATATTTTGATTCAATGGGTGAAGCATTGGAAAATAAATTAGCTAGAATTGTTATCTTTTTCTCAACGCTTCCTTCACCAGTTGTTAGAGCCACTTTTAAAAGTCGGTCGTAAACCTCGCTTACCTCCAACTCTGAGCCTTTGCTTCTGGAAAATTTCTCAGCTACGATTCCCAAGTCACCTGCATTCTTGAATTCCTCCTCAACCCTCTGGAGAGTTACTCCAGCTGATTGAGAAATCGCTCGAATAAGCAATTTCTCGCTAACCCCCATTTCAACTCCGCGAAATGGAGGTAGAATTTGCTCTTGACATAGATATATTATCTTCTCAATTTCATTGCTATCCGCTTTCTTGAAAAGCTCAGCTAGAATATTGAACATCTCTAGCCTCTTTGTAGTTGCCTCGAGTTTTTCAAAGTAACTTGCTAGCTCTGAAAATTTCATTCACACCACATGGGATATCTTTTATAATCACGTCTAATAATTCTAATGGTGTAATCACAAGTATGGCAAGCATCGAAGACCGAGTCCTTCTACTACTTTCAATCAAAGAGCCTGGGAAGAAAATCGATTTTGAGCATATAAGGGAAAAGATAGTTAGAGATGAGAAATCAAGGGATAAATCAAGGGATAAATCAAGGGATAAATCAAGGGATAGAGATACGATAGAGGATACAATAGAGAATGCAGCAGGTGGTTTAGTTAATGAATTGAAGAAGTGCCTTGAAACTCTAGCGAGGCAGGGGTTAATTAAGGAAGAAAGAGGCAGCTATGCTATAACTGAGAAAGGGGAAAGGAGAATTCTAGAGCGGTTAAAGCAAGTGGGCGGGGATTTGAATCTATCCTATCGCTTGGTCTTGAAGGCCAAGAAATACTATCCAGTTATTGGAGAAGCAATGCTTCCATTCCTCAGGGATAGAGCTGTTAGTGTGATCAAAGTTTTCAGCGATGAAGTTGAGCCGTTGAGTAAAATAAAGCCACTCTTCGTTAGATATGCTCGCTATAAACCTATTCCAGTTTTCATAGAGATCAAAGACCTTGAGACTTTATTGAGATACGTTGACCAACACGCCATTGATTTCATACCATATGTTCACAGACTTCAAGCTAGAGAGCCTGACTGGTTCATCCTTGATCTCGACGCGGGTGAAGAACTTCAAAAGCACCCTATGAGTTTTGAGCTGATTAAAAATGTGGCTCAAAAGGCAGTTGAGGTACTAGAGGAAAATGAAATCGAGCCTTGCATAAAATTTAGCGGCTCGAGAGGGATTCAAATCTGGGCAAAGTTTGATAATAGCAAGCTTCAAAGCGAGGGGGATTTATTTGCAGTTTATAGAAGACTTGCTGTGACTGTGCAGCAAAAAACTGAGCAAAAACTTCAGAAGGAGTTTAAAAACTTGATCAACCCCAACAAGCCAATTACCACTTCCCAAGTTGCTAAGAAAGAAGAAAGAGCTGATCAAATTTTGATAGACTGGAGCTCTATGAAGCCAAATGGAGATGTTAGAGCGCCCTTCAGCATGCACTATAAAACTGCTTTAATCTCAACTCCTATACCTAAATCACATCTCCTTGAATTTGAAATTCAAGAAGCTCAGCCTGAGTATGTGATGAGAAATCTAGCTAAATTAACCTCCGCCTTTGAACTTAGAGCTTCTAATCCGACTAAGCTGCTGAGGAATTGAAATGAGGATATATAGCTTAAGCAGTAGCAATAGATGTGTCTTCTGCAAGGGATCTAAATTCCTCTGCGGCAAAGAGCGATGTCCCATTCTTGTGAAGCTATATGCGCAGCAGCAAACTAAGCCATTGATCGATTCCCTGAGTTTAGAGGGCTCCTCACCCCCTGGGGTTTTCATTGGTAGAATTGGCTATCCCTATGTTTCAATAGGTCCTTTAGTTCCACCTATCCAAGGTGATACTTTTCTATTAGATACCCCTGAGCTCTGGGTGGGCAAGAGCATAGATGAAATAGTGAATTTCAGATTCCAGCTCGTTAGAGGGAAATATAGAGTGAATGTGAGAAACGTTGAGGGTGAAAGGATAGTTGAGGCTACTCGAGAACTCGCTATGGCTTTAAACCCAGCTGATGTGGAGGTTGAGTTTCATAAAAAACCCCGGGTAGAAATAGCGCTTGATGATGAAGTGCAGCCTCACGGCCCGAGTGCACCTTTGAAGAAGATTGATGTAAATTCAATTAAAATAGACAGGAGAATTGAAAAAGCATATAGCGATACTGATTTAAAGGCAAGTGAAGCGGTTTTGAATCTCTATAGAAGTGGAGTGTTGATATCCAAAATACAGCGTGCCTTCAGCGCAGGCGTATTAGGGGAGAAAAAAGCTAGGCGATTTGTGCCAACTAGGTGGAGCATCACCGCGGTTGATAGCATTATCTCAAGTACATTGATGGAAAGAGTTAAAGCAAATCCCTTGATAAATGAATTCCAAATTTATGAATCAATCTCACTTGATAATAGATTCATCGTGATCCTCATGCCATTTTCTTGGAGCTATGAATTAATTGAAGCTTGGTATCCAAATACAATTTGGAACCCAACTGGTAGAGAAACTGTGATATTCTCTGACCACGAGGGCTTCTCAGGGAGAACCACTTACGCGAAAATTGGAGGATGCTATTACGCCGCGAGACTAGCTGTTTGCGAATATCTTGAAAAAATAGGGAGGCAAGCTAGAGTATTAATTCTTCGGGAAGCGCATCCTGGCTATATAATGCCAGTTGGCGTGTGGAATGTGCGGGAGAGTGTAAGAAATGCTCTTCGAAGCGCACCTCATAGGTTTAGCAGTTTGAGGGAGGTATTCAATTATATCACAGCCAAGCTCTGCATACCTATTCAAAAGTGGCTGCTTCATAGTACGCTACTCAAGCAGCTGCTCCATCAAAGGACTCTTGAGGATTATACTTAGAGGGGAAATATGCAAGTGAGAATTAGGGAGATAAAATGTAAAACTGCACTCTCTCCCTCTCTTTTACCTGGCTATGACTATGCTTTAAATCCATATAGAGGCTGCGAGCATGCTTGCATATACTGCTATTCCCCCTCAGTGCTTAGATGCAGGGAAAAATGGGGGACATTTGTAGAGCCAAAGGTGAATATAGCTCGCGTACTATCTCGAGAGCTAAGGGATAAGCCAAAGGGAGTTGTTGGAATAAGCAGTGTCACTGATCCCTATCAGCCTCTGGAGAGGAAATATGAGCTGACAAGGAGATGCTTGGAATTACTTTTGAAGTATAATTTTCCCATCTCAATTCAAACCAAATCAGCATTAGTAATGCGAGACCTAGATTTGATCAAGCAGTTTTCTAATAAAGACGTTGGGTTAACAATCACCACCATTGAAGATGAATTGCGGAGGAAATATGAACCCATTGCGAGTAGCGTGAAAGAGCGATTGCTTGCTTTGAGAAAGATAGCTGAGTGTGGAATCACCAGCTGGGTCTTTATTGGTCCCATAATGCCATTTATAAGCGATAGAAATGGCTCTCTTGAAGAGCTGCTTAGAGCAATTGCAGATTCAGGGGTGAGCTACATCTTAATCGATAAATTGAGAATGAAGCCAGGGATCTGGGATAATATTGAAAAATTCCTCGTTGATTATGATGCAACATTGATTCCTAGTTACAAGGAGATATTATTCAAGCGGGATGATAGTTACTTTATTAATGTGAGGCGTAGAGTAATGGAGCTATGCAAGCAGCTAGGTTTGAAGTGCGAGTCTTGCTTTTAGGCATTAGCATTCATTTCTTCTTCAAGCCCTTGAGCATTTCCTCGATTTTTGGCTCAGTAACGATGTGGCCTAGCAAGCGAACCTCTACTTCAATGCTGCCGCATTTGGGGCATTTTTCAGGTCGCTCGACAGCTAAGAATTCGTGGCTGCATTTCTTGCATAGCCAGTTTGGCATAGGAGAAATATTAAGCTGCAAGGCTAATAAATATTTGGTAAAAATATTTGGTATATTTTTGGAATTAATCTAGGACTTTTAATTGAGGACTTTAAAGTCTTTCAATTCGCTCTCCAGCTCGGCTTTCTTTTGATTTAATGCTTCAAATTCAGCATCGAGTTCATTTAACAGGGTTTTAAATGTCTTTTTCGCTACTTCGATGCTCTGGACGAAGCCTATGCTGACATAATTGTCCTTTATAGCTGTAAACTGAATCCCTTTTTTATTATCTATCCTCACCACTTTTTCAACTATTTTTGTAGAAATTTCTTTCTCAAAAGTTACATCTAGGGTTATATTGCTTTCTGAAAAACAAGTGATTTTAAAATTGAAGCGAATTCCACTCTTTGGTAACTTATATTTATATATATTTTCCTCTTGCTGCATTTCATCACTAAGCAGCTCAAATGAAATATAAATGTTTTAAAATTATTAAATTTTTGTTAAAATTATCAATTTTAAGAATCAAATTTGATATTATGTTAGTTTTTTCAATTTTGATAAAATTAATTTTAAGAATCAAGTTTGATTTTTGAATCAACAGCTTTATCTCAAGTCTAATTCAAAAATTTAATTTGGATTGAAATAATGCAAAGCACAGAAAGATATTATATAATTGGCTTGCTGTCCTTCACTATAGGAGAATTGATTCTCAGCTTGGTTGAAAGCGATTTCAAATTCCCCAGCTATATCGTAGTTTCCACCTTGTATACATATTTCTTCATAAAAGCTGCAAAAGCAGCGTTTAAAAAAGCCAAGACGAAAAATTATGAACTCTGAAGATGCAGTTTCAGATGCAATTGGATTCATTTCAATATTTGCCTTAACCATTGCCTCAGTGGGATTTATATTCACATTGAGCTTGCCTGAAATCCTCGATTCCCAAGAGGTTGTTAAACTACAAAATATTGAGCAAGCATTCACAGTGCTTGATTCAAAAATTAGCTTAAGCGCACTAGGCGAGTCACCATCTCAAGTTGTAGCACTAGATACCTCCAGCGGAAGCGCTGCAATTTTAAGCGATAGTTCACTGAAAATCCTAATGCGTCAGAGCGGAGTGGATCATATGATTTACAACAGCACCCTTGGAACTCTACTTTATGAATTAAATGGCGAAGAAATCGCATATGAAGGAGGCGGAGTGTGGAGGAAATATGCAAATGGAGGTGTGGTGATGGTAAGCCCTCCTGAGTTTCATTACAATGGCGAGACCCTTACCTTTCCAATTATAAGATTGAATGGCAGTGCTAGAGTTGCAGGTGGCATTGCAACACTGCATGCTAATTCAGAAGGGATAACTGTATTCTTCCAAAATACAACTGCAAATCCGCTATTCCAAAACCCTGTTTATGGGAGTACTACCATTGTAATTGTTAAAAGCAAATACTATAAAGCTTGGGCGGAGTATATGCAGGAGCGCACTGAATTTCATGGCGTGGTTGCTCACGATAATCTAAGCGAAGTAGCAGCTTATTTAAATTCAAGGCCAGCTCCATCGATGAACTTCACCATCCCGCTTGATATAATTGGTCTAAATACCTCTAACTCCACGCCAGTCAGCAATTTTACATTTGAATTCTATAATGTGACCAGCAACTTCGAGCTTGAATTAATAGGCAGCAATTCTCAAGGAAGGAATTTGAGTATCACCATGCAAAAGAAATCAGGAGAGGGGACAGAGGGCATTGCGGTAGCTATATCTTATCAAGAGCAAGCCAAAGAAATTGAAAATTGGGAAGCAGTAAAATGGATTGCAATTGAAAATGAAACAGCCTTTATCAACCTTTTGAATACCTCCATAAATCTAAGTTATACAAGCAATGATAATTCCTGGAGCTGGCTCTATGAAGAGGTACCATATAATAAAAGCTATACCAAAGGCATGCAAATTGATCTACCCCTTGCAATTCAGCATTACTTCCGCTTGCTCGGCCCTACTTTCACATTTAATTATGGCTCAAAACATCAAGGATTTAATGAAACCTCGGGCAGGGTTTATCTTCAATATGAATGCATGCCTCCTGTGATTACCTTTTTACATATAGTGGAACATAAAGTGAATTTAAATATAGTATAGCTATTTCTAGAAAAGCTAATTGCCAATGAATATCTTTTTGAAATTATGCATGCGAAAAGGCGCTTGAAGAGCTATAAATTCGATGGCGAGGTCAATTCCCTCTGGTACTGGCATAAAGTAAAAAATCCCATTCGAGTGATAATAAACTTTCTCGTGATCTACATCTGCCGCTTCATGCCCTCGCTCAGGCTAAAGAATCTGCTCTATCGCGCTATTGGGATTAAAGTGGGTAGAAATGTAGCTATAGGTCTAGGCGCAATGCTTGATATCTTCTTCCCGGAGCTTATTGAAATAGGTGAAAACAGCATAATTGGCTATAACTCAGTAATTCTTGCACACGAGTTTTTGATCAAAGAACTGCGCGTTGGCGAGGTGAAAATTGGCAGAAATGTACTCATAGGGGCAAATGTAACCATTTTACCTGGAATTGAAATCAAAGACGGCGCAATTATATCAGCTATGTCTCTGGTGAATACAGATCTAACCTCAAATTGCTTCGCCGGGGGAGTACCAGCTAGGGAGATAAAATGATGAAGCTCTGGGAGAAGCTTGTATCAGGGAAAGCGCTATCTATCATCGCAATTATAAATGCAGGTGGAACTGCATTTGGATTCTATTACTATCGCCATCAACTAGCGGGCAGTTCACCCTGGCTATGGATCTTCATCCCAGACTGCCCGCTTTACACTCTTTTTTTCTTAATCTGGTATTTATTAACCTCAATCAAAAGGGAAAGTCATCTTTTCAGCCTTCTAACTGCAGCTGGCTTGATGAAATATGGATTCTGGACCACATTGGTAGTCGCGCTATATCGCGATTATTTCCTCAGCTATAATTATCCCCTCTATGCCACTCTTTTCTTACTTCACATTGGCATGGCATTGGAGTCAATTTTAATCCTGCCAAGCGTTGAAACCAGAAAAATGCAAGTTCTCGCCGTCCTCCTCTGGTTCCTGCTTAATGATTATGCGGATTATTATCTAAATACATATCCCTACATTCCAACTTCATTTTTAGATTTAATTAAAAATATCACCATAGCCTCTACCTTCGGATCCATAGCAATTGCAGTGCTCCTTGCAAAAAAACTTGCTCATCTACGCGCATATTGAACACTTGCTTGCCAAAATCTCTCAAAAAATCTAGGATGAGCAACAGCGTGAATATGGGTATATTGAGCAATCGTGTTCTGCGCTATAATTCCATCTTTCTTTCCAGCAATTCCCTCCCCGCGCTTTACTTCAAATGCAAATTTTACATCATCCTCGACATATGCGCGGGAATAGTGATATTCATGGCCTCTTAAGATGTCGCCTTCCTCTGCAATTATGCAGTTCTCCCTTGCCCTTAACTCAACATAGCCTGCAAGTTTTTGCCCCATTTTAATATTAACGGGCACCACGCCTGCCATTTCATATCTCTTGCCTTTGATCTCTATCCATTGAGAAAGATAGATTAAACCCCCGCATTCGCCATATATTGGCATGCCTTCTTCAGCAGCTTTTTTAATGACCTGAAGCATTTGCTTATTCCTCGAGAGCTGCTCAGCATATAACTCTGGATACCCTCCGCCTATTAATAGTCCATTTACCTCCGGGAGCTCATCATTCAAAGGAGAGAAATATATGATTTGAGCTCTCCTCTCAAGTTCTTCCAAGTTATAGGGATGATAAAAGCAAAAAGCTTGATCCCTCGCTACTCCAATTACAGGCTTATTTTCAACTTCCTTCTGAGTATTTTTAACTTCAAATTTGCATTCCCTTCCTAGCTTGATTATTCCCTCGATGTTTAAATATTGCGCGATCTCCAGGAGCTTTTCCACCCCTAGATTTAATTCATCTTCAAATCTAGCTCCAGCGAGCTGCTTTCTCTGGATCTCGACTTCTGAGAGGCGCGGTATTCTCCCCAGCAGGGTTTTCCCTGCTATAACTTTAATTGCTTCATTGCACTCAACAACAGCTATCACAGGTAAATTCAAAACCTCAGCAATCTCCTTGCTTTCCGCGATATTTCTCTCGCCCTCGACCACTGCGAAGTCGAATTCATCCTTTTTCCTAGAATAAACATATCTAACTCCATTTCTGCCCATGGTGAAGATATCAAGGTTTTCCGCAGCTGTTTTCGCCAATAGAGAGGGATGACTTGGATGCGCGTAATCCGGGCCTGTTTTAAATGGCATCACTCTATAGCCCATATTTTTAAGCCTAGCTATCAACGCAAGTGCAATAGCTTTTCTCTGCTGGGTGTTGCCAGCTACCATGAATCCCTTCATCTCGCGCTTACCCCTGCTATTTTGAAGATCTGGTCTATATCCACGCTGCACCTCACCAGATCTGCTAGTGCTTTAAAGGGATCTCTCTTTATACTGAGGTTAATATCAATATCTCTGCATCCCTTTTGCTCCTTGAGGTACTGCAGAAAAGCCAGCCTAAAGTGTTCATTCTCAAATAAGCCGTGGAGATATGTCCCGAGAGTTAATCCTGAGTCATCGATGCAGCCATCGCTGCCAAAGATATGCCTCTTAGGTTGAGTTTCCGTCACTCCCATGTGTATCTCATAGCCCCATATATATCTATCCTTAATTCGACCTAAGATTGGCCCAAAGCCTCGAATTTTTTTGCGCACTTGCTTTGTTTGCTTTTCATAGCGCTCGAATCTAGTTAGAGCTGGTAGCAATCCGAGACCGCGAACTACGGCTTTTCTATCGCCTTCAATTGCCTCATCCACTATAGCCTCGCCCAGCATTTGATAGCCACCGCAGATCCCAATTATGGGAATTTTACCAGCGAAATTCAAAATTTGTGCATCCATTTTCGCTTCTCGAAGAGCCTGTAAATCCGCTATGGTATTCTTGGTGCCTGGAATTATTATTGCATCTGGATTGCCAAGATCTTCATATAAGCCAACGTAGCGCACGCTTACTTCTTTCTCAAGCGGCTCGAAATCTGTGAAATTTGAAATTCTCGGGAGCTTAATAACTGCAATTTCAATGGGTGAATTTCTTCTCTTCTTCTCCCTAAGCGATACTGAGTCTTCGGATGGGATATCTATATTTGAATAGGGAATTACACCTAGCACTTTAACCTTAGTCAGTCTCTCCAACTGCCTTAACCCCGGTTCTAAGATCCTGAGGTCTCCTCGAAATTTATTGATTATTAATCCCTTAACAAGTTTTCTTTCCTCCTTTCTAAGTAAAGCCAAGCTGCCGTATAGGCTAGCAAAGACACCGCCGCGCTCGATATCGCCAACTAGTATAACAGGTGCTTTAACAAGTTTTGCAACCCGCATGTTAACAATATCTCTATCGTAGAGGTTGATCTCAGCTGTGCCGCCTGCGCCTTCGATAATTATTAACTCAAATTTCTTGCTTAATCTATGCAAAGCAGCTTTCACGATTTCCAGCATCCCATGGCTATCCCTATAATATTCCCCAGCCCTTCGATCGGCATAGGGCTTTCCAAGCACAACCACCTGTGAAATCATATCGCCTTTTGGCTTAAGCAGCACTGGATTCATGTCCACTTCTGGCTCTAATCCAGCGGCTTTTGCTTGTATAGCTTGAGCGATTCCAATTTCAAAGCCATCCTTGGTTACCCAGGAATTGAGACTCATATTCTGCGCTTTAAAAGGCGCTACTTTGATTCCTCTGTCTGCGAAGATTTTGCAAAGCGCAGTTACCAGAGTGCTCTTGCCAACGTGTGAAGCAGTTCCCTGTATCATTAGATATTTTGTCATCTATGAAAAGCAATTGTTTTATTTTACTATTAATTATTAATCCTTTACAGCGAGGTAGAAATTGAATCGAGAAAAGTGCGAGTATTATCCCTGTCACTTTGAAGGGCAGGATTGCAGGCTGTGCTACTGTCCTTTCTATCCATGTCAAGACTTCAGGACTAGGGGGAAATATAAAGCTCAAGCATGCGAGGTGATCTGGAGCTGCAGGGATTGCGATTTTATCCATCGAAAGGAAGTGGCTGATGAGGTTATCCAGGAGTTAATGCAGATATGCGATGAAAAAGATTTTCAGAATATTAGATTTAAAATCGAAGGGGATAAGCTTAGTCGAATCTTTGAAAAAATAGCGAAGAAATATCTCGAGAATCTGGAGAAGCGGCGATGAATTCCATGGATGCTGCTATCATATTGCTGCTTGCAATTCTCTGGGATGTGACCCTTGGCGAGCCGCCTCCTTTTCTTCACCCTGTGGTGTGGATGGGGAGAGCCATTGATTTTTTCCAGCGTAAAGCTCCTCCTCGCAAGAGAAGGCTTTATGGCACTTGCATGGCTATTTTCTTAATTGGCTTCATAGCTTTTTCAGGCTATCTCGCGGTGGAACTTATGATCTCTTTCAACCGCGGACTCGGGGCTTTAACTGGTGCTTTTCTCCTTAAGAGCACCTTTGCTTTTAAAAGCTTGGTTCAAGCTGCTGGTAGAGTTGCCAAATCGCTTGAGGGGGGAGATATAGAAATTGCAAGGCAGCATTTGCATTGGCTGTGCAGCCGCAATGCAAGTAAATTAACTCACCATGGGATTGCTTCCACTGCGATTGAATCATGCGGGGAGAACTTCGTGGATGCCATTCTCTCTCCACTTTTTTATTACACCCTTTTCAGCTTCTCAGGTTTTGGAATTTTCGCAGCTCTTGCTTTTAAAGTAGCAAGCACTCTTGATTCGATGATTGGCTATAAAGCTGAGCCATTTAGAGATATTGGTTTTTTCGCTGCAAAGCTTGATGATTTGCTGAATTTCCCAACCGCTAGAATTTCAATTCTTTTACTCTCCCTCGCCTTGGGCTCTCCTTTGAAATCGATCAGCATTGCTTTGAGGGATGGCGGTAAAACAGCAAGTCCAAATTCAGGTTATCCCATGGCAGCGCTTGCAGGTGCGCTTGAAGTTAGGCTTGAGAAAAGGAATTCTGAGGAAAGCTATGTGCTTGGAGGGGAATTCAAACTGCCTTTAGCTGGGGATATTAAAAGGGCAGTGAAAGCTGTAAAGCGTGCTTCACTAGTTAGTTTTGCCATTTCATTAATTGCACTACTGCTATAAAGAAGAGAAAAGGAAAAGGAAAAAAATAAAATAAAAAATAATGTAAGAAAAAATTTTAATATTAGAATTTTGCATAATATATAATGACCGTGAGTTTAAGTTTTCTACCCTCCTCAAAACCTCCTTAAACTCTCACGGTCATTTTCTCGCTTAATTCTACTTCTGCTTGCTGTTTAATTTTTCCTCTAAGAGGATATCCTCTATAATAAAATCATAAGAGCGCTTGCTCCACAGCCAGTCCTCTTTCTCGCGCTGCGAGTGAAACTTCCTTTGCACTTCGCAAAACTCCATCCCGCTCATACCTATGACCCCTATTCTATCATTATTTTATATTTAAATATGTTTTGCTTTTGCTTTTACTTTTTTCATTTTCAAAGCTCTTAGCTTCATTTGCAAATAAGTGAGCTAGTCTCAAAGGCTCAGGTAGCTTATGGCCTCGCAAGCAATGCTTCACGATTTTCACTGCACTTTTAAGCGAGATTTTATGCCCGGGAGCGACCACTATGGGACGGCAGTTTGACTTGCTCAGCAGCAGTACTGCTGTTTTCCTTCCTTCCTGCATTATAAATTTGAATTCTCCCTCCCGCTGAGGCTTGCTTTGAATTTCTCCGCAGAGAAGGCTCTTGCTAACTCCAATTGCTGAGATGTCAAGTTCCACGCCCACGTGGGAGGCTAGTCCAGCTTTACGAGGATGATTAATCCCGCAGCCATCGACGATTAAAATATCTGGTTTAATTTCCAACCTGCTGAAGGCTTTGATTATCGCTAAACCCTCTCGGAAGAAGAGATAGCCGGGTAGATATGGAAATTTTATTTCATCAATTGCCATAGAGCGAGTTTTAATTTCCAAGCTCTCATAATCGAGGACCGCGATGCAGGAAATGATTTTGCTATTGAAAAAAGCTTGATCCACTCCGCCTATTAACTTAAGCGCTGGGAATCGATCTTTCAATATAACTCTTGCTGCAACTTCCCTCTGAATTTCATTAAGGGCTTCATATTCAATCATAGTACATCTAGGGTAATTGAGATGAAAACTGGACCTCTTATATCAATTTTTTTCTTCCGGTCCATTATGAATTTTCTAACTGAATCGGAGATCTTCACATTTACATCCCCCGCAGAGCGGACTATTTTAACCTTCACCTCAGCTTCTTTTTTACCTAGTAGTACTGCTTTTTCAAACTCGCTGGCCGCTAGATTTGCAATTGCCTCGATATAGCTTATGCCTGTAGATACATTGTGGGTTTTGATATCGCCTATGATATTTCCATTCTCCACATAAATCTTATTGAAGGCAGCGGGACCTAGTAGCTTCTTACCTTTTTCTTTTTCTCTGATTTTCACTTCAACCTTTTTATCATACAGCTTGCCTTTATAAGCGAGAAATTCGCAGGGTGCTATTGCATTGCCATATTTCTTTGCAGTTTCCAGAATAGCTTGGGCAATAGCTATGCCTTCAATGGAATCTGGCTTTCGGTCTATTTCGATTAATTCGACTATTTGCTCATCGCTATATTCAAGCATTGAATAAAGCTCTGGGTAGTGGACTTCTCTTATATCATTTATTCCCTCGCTTATCATGATTATCCTCCCAAGTCCAGGTCCGGAATTGAAAACTGGGTATTTAATTCCATAGTTGGCAAGAGCAACTGGGGAGTACATTCCGATCTCGCTAACCTCCACCCATCCCAGTTTTTCGTGGTTTATATATACCTCATAATTAGTGCCAGGTGCGTAGTAGGCAGGTGCATTTGGCTTGGGCTGGAATTTAACTTCTGGAAATCCTATTCTATTGAAGAATTCCTGGGTGATATATTTTCCATCCTCAATTGTTAGATCGCTGTTCATCACAGCCATGCTGAGATTGTAATGCGCTTTGAGATGCGTTGGGTCTTCGCGCTGCTCTCTGCGATAGCGCCAGCCGAAGGTAAAGAGCATGATTGGTAACTCTCTTTTTCCCTGAATCTCCCTCAAGGTAGGGAACCAAGCTGTGGTAAGATGTGAGACCAACGCGAGATTCGTTGGCTTTGGCTCTATATACTTGAGCTCTTGAAATACCTCGTTTATTAGGTAAAGGGCGTCTTCAGTTTTTATTTTCAAACGCGTTACCAGAGCCTCTGTAAAATCTTCTCCTGCTGCTATTTTCTCCCGCTTGTAATCCCTCAGAATCTGCTGTAGCTCCTTGTATTTATCAAAATTTGGGAGTCTTTTTTTTATTAATTGTTTTTTCTCATCCGATAATCCAATGTCCGGCCTAGGTATTGAAGCAAGGTAGTACAGGCGGTCTATAATCGCAGGTGCTTCTGGACCATATTGAAGTCTTATGTGATTGTCTTCCCAAATTGGCTTCAGCACCACTTCATCAAAGCCCATTTCAAGCAACTGATCTTTGATTTTATCGGAGTATAAAGTGAGCAAGTGCTTTTTGCCCTTTCTCTCAGGCAGTTTGAAGGAGGTACGCTTTCCACTTACTAGCTTGGCTGTTTCCAGCCAGGTTTTCTCAAAATTCTGCTTTGCATTTTCTCTGATTTTCTTCACATCGAATTCCATTAAAATCAACCTAAATTAGAGCTCTAGGTTCTTTCGGCATTTTTATTTCAATTCCAAGGTAGCCCTGTATTGAGTTTATTGAGATCTTACCCTTTTTTATCGCTTCAACTGCATCTGCACTTGCACGAGCTGCTTGAAGGGTGGTAACATAGGGAACTCCTAGGTCTACTGCGCTCCGCCTGATCTCATAGCCGTCTTTTCTCGCTTGACTTAGCTTTGAAGCTGGTGTATTGATTATCAATCCAATTTCCCCTCTTCGCATTAAATCGATTACATTGGGAGAGCCTTCTGATATTTTTTTAATGCTCTCAATTTTTAATCCGTGTTTTTGCAGAAATGAGGCTGTGCCACTTGTTGCCACAAGCTCGTATCCCGCTTCTGAGAACTTGCGGGCTATTTTCACCATTGCGAGTTTATCTTCATCTCGAATGGAAATAAATATCTTGCCTTTCAATGGCAGTGGATTGCCAGCTGCAAGTTCTGCTTTGAAGAAGCTCAATCCAAAATCTCTATCTATTCCCATTACCTCGCCTGTGCTCTTCATCTCAGGACCTAAAATTGGATCTGCACCCGGGAGTTTGTCGAAGGGTAAAACTACCTCTTTAATTGAAATATACCTTGGTTTGGGCTCCTCAATATAGCCAAGTTCTCTCAGCGTATGACCTATCATTACCTTCGCCGCTATTTTTGCCAGCGGGATTCCAGTTGCCTTGGAAACATAGGGAATGGTTCTACTCGCTCTTGGATTTGCCTCCAGCACGTAGACTTTACCTCCTCTCACTGCCATTTGTATATTAATCAAGCCAATTACTTTTAATCCCAGTGCAATTTTCCTAGTGTAATCGCGTATGATATCTAGAATTTCCTTGCTCAGCGATTGGGTGGGTATTACTGTGGCTGAGTCGCCTGAATGCACGCCTGCTTCTTCTATGTGCTCCATTATAGCTCCTATTAAAACATCATTTCCATCGCAAACCGCGTCAACGTCTATTTCAATGGCATTGTCGAGGAAATCGTCAATCAAAACCGGATGCTCGCGGGATACCTTAACCGCTTCCTTCATATACTGCTCAAGTTCTACTTCATTGTTGACTATTTCCATTGCTCTTCCGCCTAAGACATAGCTTGGTCTTACTAATACAGGGTAGCCGATTTTCCTCGCGATTTGCTTTGCTTCTTCATAGGACATTGCACACCCACTATTGGGCTGGAGAATCTTGAGTTTCTTGCAGAGGTTTGAAAATAGTTCTCTATCCTCAGCTACCTCGATCATCTCAGGAGGGGTTCCTAAGATTTTGGTGGGCAGGTCTTTTCTGCGTTTAAGCTCTCTTTGAAGGGGCATGGTTAAGTTTATAGAAGTTTGCCCTCCAAATTGCACCATTATTCCATAGGGTTTTTCCCGCTCTATTATATTCATCACATCTTCTAAGGTAATTGGCTCAAAGAAGAGCTTATCAGAGGTATCGTAATCTGTGGAAACTGTTTCAGGATTGTTATTAATAATCTGCGCCTCAATTCCTTCCTCGCGAAGGGCAAGTACAGCGTGCACGGTGCAGTAGTCGAATTCTATTCCTTGGCCAATGCGAATTGGCCCGGAGCCTATTATTAATACCTTTTTGCGCTTAGATGGATTTGCCTCGCATTGATCTTCATAGGTGGAGTAGTAATAGGGTGTTTTAGCTTCGAATTCCGCGGCACAGGTGTCAACCATTTTATAGGTTGGATTTATCCCGTGGCTTCGCCTGTAGTTGTTAACTCTAATTCGGGATTTCTTCACCAACGCTGCTATTCGCTCGTCAGTGAAGCCCATGCGCTTGGCTTTTCTAACATTTTCAGGAGTTAAGCCTTCGCGTTGAAGTTCTTCTTCCATTTCAATTATTAATTTAATTTTTTTAATGAAAAATGGATCCCACTTTGTTAACCGCGCTATTTCCTCTATTGAGAATCCAGATTTTAATGCTTTATATATAGCGAATAGCCTTTCATCAGTGGGATGCTCAAGTAAATCAATTATTTCCTCCTGTGTCCAGTTACCATAGCCTAGGTCTTTGTCTATATCAAGGGAGCGCATGGCTTTTTGCAGGGCTTCTTCAAAGGTTCGCCCAATTGCCATTACTTCGCCTGTGCTCTTCATCGAAGTGCCAAGTCTTTTATCAGCTGTGGGAAATTTATCAAATGGCCAGCGCGGTATCTTAACCACTACATAGTCAATGGTTGGCTCAAAACTCGCTGGAGTGCTCTTGGTTACGTCGTTTTTAATTTCATCGAGGTATAGTCCAACTGCTATCTTCGCAGCCACTCTTGCAATGGGGTAACCTGTTGCCTTTGATGCAAGCGCTGAAGACCTCGAAACCCTTGGGTTAACCTCTATAACTCTATATTCGTGGTCTTTCAATGCAAATTGAATATTGCATCCTCCCTCTATACCCAGTGCTCGAATTATTTTAATTGCAGCGCTTCTGAGCATTTGATGATCCTCATCGGAGAGGGTTTGAGAAGGGGTTACTACTATCGATTCCCCAGTATGTATACCCATTGGGTCTATATTCTCCATGTTGCAGATCGTTATGCAGGTATTTCGCGCGTCTCTCATAACTTCATATTCAAATTCCTTCCAACCTAGCACGCATTCTTCGATCAGCACTTGATGAATGCGCGACCGCTTCAAACCAGAATCCACAATTATCTTAAGCTCCTCCATGCTATTTGCAATCCCGCTTCCCGTGCCGCCCAATGTGTAAGCTGGTCTTATGATCACAGGCAACCTGAGTTCTTCTGCGACTTGCACTGCATCTTCAACTGTGGTAACAGCTTTGCTTCTAGGTACTTTCTCCCCTATCCTCTGCATTGCGATTCGGAATCTATCCCTATCCTCCGAATCATAAATGGCTTCCAAGGGCGTGCCGAGAACTTTCACACCATATTTATCTAGCACTCCCATTTCAGCTAGCTCGCTTGTTATATTTAAAGCCGTCTGCCCGCCTAGGCCTGCGATTATGCCATCAGGTCTCTCTTTTTCGATGATCTCAGCCACTATCTCAGGTACAATTGGTTCTATGTATATCGCATCTGCCATATCTGGATCAGTCATTATTGTTGCCGGGTTGGAGTTCACTAAAACAACGCTCACCCCTTCCTCGCGCAGTGCCTTGCAAGCTTGGGTGCCTGAGAAGTCAAATTCAGCCGCTTGTCCAATTATTATTGGCCCAGAGCCTATTACCAGTACTTTTTTAATATCACTTCGCCTAGGCAGTTTTTCTCACCTCTTTACTTCCACCATCTCAACGATTTTGTCAAAAAACCAAGAGGTATCTCTAGGTCCTGGTGAAGCCTCTGGGTGATATTGAACGCTTTCGATGGCAAGTTCTCTATTGCGCATGCCTTCTATTGTGCCATCATTTGCATTGATCTGGGTAACTTCAAGACCAGTGCCAGCGAGCGTTTCTGGATTAACTGCATAGCCATGGTTTTGAGAAGTGATGTATACAATACCACTTTCAAAATCCTTCACAGGCTGATTCGCTCCACGATGGCCAAATTTAAGTTTATAGGTAGCAGCACCGAGCGCTAGTGCTATAATTTGATGCCCTAAACAAATGCCAAAGATAGGAAGTTTGCCTAAGAATTGCTTTACCACGCCTATAACATTTTTCACATTCACAGGATCCCCAGGGCCGTTGGAGATCAAAAGAGCATCTGGCTCAAATGCCTTGATTTCTTCATAGCTAGCTGTCGAGGGTACAACCACGAGGTCTAAGTTGCGCATCGCAAGATTTTTTATTATATTTCTTTTAACCCCGCAGTCTAATACCACGAAACGCTTGCCCTCCCCTGGTATGCTATATGCCTGCTTGCAGGTTACCTCTCCCACGAGGTCGAAGGTTGGAAAAATTTTTTTAAGGTTTCTAGCTAGCTCTAAAGCTCTTTCCTCCTCTTTTTTACCCAGCTTTTCATCAACTATGAGTGCAGCTAGCATTGTTCCAAATTTTCTAGTTTTAATGGTAAGCATCCTAGTATCAACCTCGCACATCCCAGGTATGCCTTCGCTCTTGAGATATTCCTCTAGTGTTAGCTTAGAGAGATGGTGCGAGGGATGGTCGCAGATCTCGCGGACGACAAAGCCCTCTGCTTTTATTGAATCACTCTGGAGATTTACCTTGCTCACTCCATAATTTCCAATTAAGGGATAGGTGAGCATGAGAATTTGACCATTATAACTGGGATCTGTCAAAGCCTCTTCATAACCAGTTATTGAAGTTGCAAAAACGAGTTCCCCTAGAGCAATACCTCGCGCTCCAAAGCCCGTGCCGTGCACAACTGTGCCATCTTCCAGTGCGAGTATTGCCTTCATTTGATTCTTGAGAATAATATAGAAACTAGGGTAAATATTTTACGATGCTATCTCGCTAGATCTTCAAACTCGCGCATAACAGCTTGAAAGCTTCCAGTTGCATTCACCACTGCGTAATCTAATTCAAAGTTAACTATATAATAGGTAAAGTTTCGAGGTTTAGCATAGAGCTCTCTTGATAGCAAGTTAGATTTAAATCCATTTAAATCACTTTCATTTGCACTTCTGTTTAGATGAAGCACTGCTTCGAATTGATAGCTATTTTTTCCAGCATAGCTGGTGCCTATGTAATAAGCATCGTAAACATAGGGAGCTTGAGTTCTAATAAGCGCGAAGTCTGCATTCAATCTAGATCGCGCCATCAGCGGGAGAAAGGTTTGATAAGCGGACCAGTTGGTGTTATTCAGCATTAAGTCCATAGTTTCATTTACCCTTCCCGAGAACCCAAAGATTATTGGCGAAGTTTCAGTTACTATAGCTAGTCCCTGTGGAGTGATCTTTACTTCTAAATCATGATAGCTATAAGTTGAGGTATAATTGAGCTTGACCTCTCTCTGGTTTACCTCATGAAGCTCAACCCAGCTTCGGTCAAGGTAATCCGCGATTAGAGCTTTGGTTACGATTGCACGATACTGCTCATAGGGAGGAAGGGCTCCTAGATCTCTAATCAATCTCTCAAGCTCTGTACCTTTGATGTTCTCCACACTAGCGAATTGCACTAGAAACGGGGAACTTGGCACTAGCTTCAAAGCATTTTTCAATGTATTAAAATCTTTTTTTATGCGCACAGGTTCTTCAGTGGTGGTGAAGAAGGCAGCGAGCATCGAGAATATCATTATTATGATTAAAATTAGAGCTCCCATTTGTTTTGCTTTCATATGGAAAGAATTGAGAGTGCTCTGGGATTTAAATTTATCCTATTAAAATTCAAATTTGATGCTGATAGTGGTATCCTAGAAGGAGAAATACATTACATACTGCTAGAGTGATAATGTTAACACCGATGCTCATTTAGGCGAAATGTTTATCGTGGCTATGTATTTTATTACTTCCTAGGTGGGTAAGATGAATCAATCAGATCCGATAGAGGAACTCTACAGAAAGTTTACAGTTGAATTTGGCGGACCAAACATTTTTTCGAGAAAAGCCACTAGGGAAAAATACCTCAAAGAAGCCATTAAGCTGGGATACAGCGCTTGCGAGAGTGAAATTGCAAATCTTAAAAGGGCAATTTCAGAGCTTGAGGGAAAAATTTCGAGTATTTCAAAGCCTGCAATCTCTCCCCGGGAATACAATCTTGAAATTGAAGCAAAATATCATAAAGCTCGAGCGGAAAATCTACTTGATGCTTTAATAAAAACTATAAGGGAGTATGAGAAGGTGATTGCTGATTTGCAAGATGAAATTGTTAAATTGCATGGTTATTAAAAGCTTACTGATTATTGATTATTGATTATTGATTATTGATTTACTCACAATAATTTCTAGTGTTTACAGATATATAGATAGTAAGATATAAGTAGGAGCTAATTGCGATGATCAATCAGTGAAAAAATGTGAGCATTAGATCGATTTTTTACCTAATTGTAGGTTTTCTTTTGCTCAGCGGATGCATAGGTGGAGATAGAATTG
This sequence comes from Methanocellales archaeon, assembly GCA_038850285.1. Classification (GTDB taxonomy): domain Archaea; phylum Halobacteriota; class JAWCLZ01; order JAWCLZ01; family JAWCLZ01; genus JAWCLZ01. The sequence continues at coordinate 102,772 of JAWCMA010000001.1, forward strand.
GTGATATTCTTAAGAAGCCCGAGGAGTACAGTGGGAAGATGGTGAACCTCAGAGGAGAGGTGACGGAGGTATTCTCGATTCCTCTCGTCTCCCAAGGAGCTTATAAGTTGGATGATGGCAGCGGGAGCATTTGGATTATAACCGAGAGCGGCACACCTGCAAAGGGCAAAACCGTTTCAGTAAAGGGAACGGTAAAAACCGCGTTCGTATTAGGTGGAATAAGAGGAACCGTGGTTATAGAAGAAAGCAGGAGTTAAAGGTAATCTCAGCTTTTATGAACTCTTGCATTAGCTTCTTCGACCACAATGCAAGTTCTATTTATCCTCAAAAGTTCAAGCTTTAATGCTCTGCATTTATTTCCAAAGAGCCCGAAATTTCGAGTGCCTTAGAAGTCTGTCATTACTCTGAATTGATCGATTTCTTCTTTCAATAGCTTGAGGAACTGCCTAGCGCTGCCTTCTACATCCTTTGCATTTGTTATTGCTCTACCAACTATTATGATATCCGCCCCTCCTTCGATCGCTTCCTTTGCATTCTCCGCCTTTATTCCCCCTGCTACAGCTACTAAGATTTTTTCAGAGATTTTTTTCACTTCCTCTATGTTCCATTTATGCTTTGCAGCCTTTGGCTCTAGGTCTATTGCTCTATGGAGCTCAACCACTTCTGGTTTATTGCTTAAGCTTTTAAGCAGAGATATTGGGTCGTTTACGTTTAGCATATCTATAACTGCATATATACCGGTTTTTTTCGCCTCAGCTATCGCCTTTTCAATGGTTGCAATTGGAGCGAGTCCAGAAACCACTACGGCATCTGCGCCTTCGTCTGCTGCAATTCTAACCTCAAGATTGCCAGTATCAAGGGTTTTTAAATCAGCTACTATGAAAACGCTGGGATTGATTTCGCGGATTTTTTGTATTATTCCCAATCCATAGCGCTTAATCAAAGGCGTTCCTGCTTCTATGATTAAATGATCGGTTCTCGGTAGCTGCTTTACTACGCTGAGCATTTGTTCTAGATTTGGAATATCAAGGGCGACTTGTAGATATGGGGGGTCGAAGAGCTTTGTTACGTGTCTATAACCCATTACTGGATGTAGAGATCTATCCTTCTCATATAGTACTTTTTCTATAGATGGGAAGCCTTCCATTGCGCGCTGAATAGCAAGTTTTGTGGCACCATAGTTGTAGCGATAGATCTTGCTGTAATCTTTTGCCTCTGGATGGATGAATACACTGACCACAACCACCCAGTCTTCGACTCTATCTCTAGGTATTATGCCTTCTTCAACTGCATCTGCAACTGCTTTGGCTACTGCGCTTTGAGCTGGACCGAAAATTTGAGCTGCTTGTTCCATGTTTTTAATTGTTACTTTAGGCACCACTAAAGTCGCGGGTTTGGTAGGTAGATTTGGGCGGATGACAGCGAGCATTGGAGTGTGGCCCGCTGAAAGGTGGGCCAGTCCACTTGCAAATGCTTTGCCAACCGGCCCTTTTTTCTCCCCTATAATTAAATCGATATGTGCAATTTCAGGCTCGCTACCAATAAGTGCTTCACCTATTAAGTACAACATTAGCACCTCTTTTCTCTTTTAAATGTGCTTCTTTATTATAAAGTTGATCACGCTGTTTTCCGCTTTAGGATCACTTCGAGCACGCCATTCTTGAAACTCTGCTTCATGCTTTTAGTATCAACTTCCGCTGGTAGTTCAATTTTTTCATAGAGATTTAATTCATTTATAGTGCGAATCTCCAACTCCCTATCGCTTAAGTATAGTTCAACTTCATCCTGCTTTGTTCCATTTAAATCCGCCACCACGTGGATTTCATCGCCTATTTCAAAGACATCAATTAGAATTCTAGGTTTGCCCTCGCTGACTTCAATTTTTCTCCTCTTTCCAGTCCTTTTTTCAGGTGGAAAATGATATGGCTCTATTTCTCCCCAGTCCTCGAAGTAGCTTTCAAATTCCCTTAGATAATTACTCATGAATCGGTTGAAGATTTCTTCGAATTCATCGATTTCTTCGAATTCATCGAATTCATCGAATTCATCGAATTCATCGAATGATTTCCTTTTCTTCAAGTTCTTCCCCCGTGATTGTTGCAAATTTTGCAAATTCCTCTGATAATCGCTCATACTGCTTTAGTGCATCTCTAGAGGTAGTTGGTTTAACTCGCTTGAGTGCTTCTTCTAGATGTTTCTTATAGATTTTTAGATATTGAGCGTGCTCCTTCACTTCTTCTCTGCTCATCCCTAGCTTAATTAGCTCTCGAAGTGCTAGCATTGCAGCTTCTCTGCAAATAGCCTCGAGATCCGCTCCTACATAGCCCTCGGTTTTCTCTGCAAGCTCGTTGATATTAACATCATCTGCTAAAGGCTTGCCTTTTAAGTGTATTTTGAAGATTTCTTCCCGCTCCTTCTTACCTGGAGGGGGGATGTAGATCAATCGGTCGAATCTGCCTGGGCGGAGAAGCGCTGTATCTATTAGATCAGGGCGATTTGAGGCTGCAAGTACAACTACATCCTTGAGTTCCTCCATCCCATCGAGTTCAGTTAATATCTGGCTAACAACTCGCTCGGTTACGTGGGAATCGAAGCTTGAAGCACTCCGCTGCGGTGCTATGGCATCGAGTTCGTCAAAGAAGATAATTGCGGGAGCACTCTGTCTTGCTTTTCTAAATGTTTCTCTCACTGCTCTCTCGCTTTCACCAACATATTTGCTTAATAGTTCAGGGCCCTTTATGCTTATGAAGTTTGCCTCGGTTTTACTTGCCACTGCTTTAGCGAGAAGTGTTTTCCCAGTTCCAGGGGGACCGAAGAGAAGTATTCCTCTAGGGGGCTTGGTTTTTATGGCTTCAAATGCCTCTGGATATTTAAGCGGCCATTCCACAGCTTCTCTGAGTTCTTGCTTCGCCTTTTCCAAGCCGCCGACGTCCTCCCAGTCTACATCTGGGACTTCTATGAATACTTCTCTCATTGCACTTGGCTCTATATTCTTAAGCGCTTCGAGGAAGTGTTTGTTCTTCACCTTGAGTTTTTCAAGTACTTCCTGCGGGATTTCTTCTTCCATTTTAATCTTAGGCAGTATTTCTCGCAGTGCGTGCATCGCTGCTTCTTTGCAGAGGGCAGCTATATCTGCACCTACGAAGCCATGGGTTACATCAGCTAGATGCCCTAGGTCGATGTCTTTTGCAAGGGGCATCCCTCGAGTATGCACTTGCAGTATTTCCAAGCGGCCATTTCGATCTGGCACGCCTATTTCGATTTCACGGTCGAACCTACCTGGTCTGCGGAGCGCGGGATCCACGGCGTTTGGCCTATTCGTTGCTCCTATCACTACCACTTGGCCTCTTGATTTCAAGCCGTCCATTAGCGAGAGAAGCTGGGCCACCACTCTTCTCTCCACCTCTCCAGTTACCTCTTCTCGCTTTGGAGCTATTGAATCGATTTCATCTATGAATATAATCGCAGGAGCATTCTCCTCAGCTTCTTTGAAGATATCGCGAAGCTGTTTTTCGCTCTCTCCATAATACTTCGACATTATCTCAGGACCGCTAAGGGAGATGAAGTGAGCATCGGTTTCATTTGCCACTGCCTTGGCAATTAGGGTTTTCCCTGTGCCAGGTGGTCCATGTAGCAGTACTCCTTTGGGAGGCTCCACTCCAAGCTTTTGAAAGATCTCAGGATGCCTCAGAGGAAGCTCGATCATTTCTCTTATTAATCCGATTTCACGTTTTAAGCCACCTATATCTTCATATGAAACGTGGGTAATTTTTTTCTCTACTTCTTCCACTGGTCTTTCTTTTAAAACAATCTGGGTATCTCTAGTTGCGATCACTGTTCCCGCGGGTTGAGTTGCAGTTACGATGAAGGTAAGTGGATTTCCAAGCATTTCCACTCGCAGCTTCTGGCCCTTGAAAACTGGTCTGCCCTCTAAGATTCTCAGGATATATTGCTCTCCGCCTACTATTCTCACTGGCTGCGTTGGGGCTATTGTAATTTTAACCGCTGGCTGGGCTTCAACTTTTCGAACGGTAACTAGATCATCGATTCCAACTTTGGCATTGCTTCTGGTATTTCCATCTATCCGGATTATCCCCTTTCCAGCATCCTCTGGGTAACCTGGCCATACGATAGCACTTGCTTTATCTTTTCCCTCTATTTCCACTATATCACCGCTTACTAGGCTGAGTTTTTGCATTGTTTCCATGTCTATTCTTGCTATACCTCTACCTGCATCGCGATGATATGCCTCGGCAACTCTAAGCTGCACTTCTTTCTTTTCTTTCTCTGCCATTTTCATTCCTCCAAATTTATGTACCAAACTTCCTTTCCATTCTCGATTTTATTGATCACCATTCCTCTTTTCCTCATTTTTTCAAGCTGTTCAACTACATCCTCGTGAGGCACATTTATCTCTCGAGCTATTTTCTCAAGGGTTGCATTTTCTTCTCTGAATAGCAGCATTAAAATTTCTGCTTCAAGGTAATCTGTAGCAATTTCTCCAATTGCTTTAACACCTCTCTCGGTAACCTCGGTTAGCATTGCTTGGGTGCAGCGCTGTACTAGACTTAAATCTCTATAAAATGCGCGCAGGTGATAGAATTCCTCTCGCAGTTCTTTCAAGCTCTTTCGCTCCTCAGCGCTGAAGTATTCCAGTACACCCTGGAAGTTCCGCAGTGCACTTTCAAAGATATCGCGATATTTCCGCGGAAATTCTTCTTCACTGAAGTTGAGAGCGATTGAGCTGAATTCAAATAAATAGGGTGAGAGTATTATTTCTAAATGGAAATCCTCTGAAATTTGGAAGTATTTTCGCCTCTGCTCATCTATATATGCTTCTATTAATCCAGCTTGCTCTAGCTTGCTTAAGTGCTCCAGCACTGCCTTTGGACCTATTTCAAGTCTTTCCACTAGCTCGCTGACATAGCAAGGCCTAATTGAGAGCAATCGCAGGATTCTACGTCGATTCACGTTTCCTAGTAAATCAAGTAACTCCTCGCTATTCATATTAACCTCAAGTTACTAACCTTAAGTTAGTAAAAAAGTAATATATAAATATTTCGCTTATTGCTTATTGGCTTATTGGCTTATTGGCTTATTTTATTGTTTTTTTATGCAGTTTATATAAACCTTGGCAGCGAACATAGAATTAAATGTTTCGAGTTATATTGGCACTTGATCTAATGAATGGAATCGCAGTCCATGCAATTCGAGGCGAGCGCCATTTATATAGACCACTTAAGAGCCAGATCTGCGACTCCTCAAATCCAAGGGAGATAATAGCTATGCTTAACCCGCGGGAAGTCTATATCGCTGACTTAGATAGAATCACTAGAACTGGGGATAATCTTGAGGTAATTAAAGAAATTTCGAAGCAATGCAGTGCAATGGTGGATGTGGGAATCAGAAGCTATGGAGAATTAATTGAAGCTAAGAAACTAACTCTCAAGCTAGTTCTGGGAACTGAAACTGCAAATTTGAAGCTCATTAAAGCTGCAGCTGAATATGAGGTTGCGGTAAGTATAGATATAAAGAAAAACAAACTCCTGAGTCTAGATCCAGATCTGCCAAGTTCTCCAGTTGAAGCTGCTAAAATAATCAGTGAAATGGGCATAGCAGAACTCATCGTTCTAAATCTAGATAGAGTAGGCACAGCATCCGGTATAGATTTGACGCTTCTAAAGCAAATCATAGCTCAAGTAAGGGGGAAAAGCAGAATAATAGCTGGCGGTGGAGTTAGAAATGAAGCGGATTTAAAAAATCTAGAGAAAATAGGAGTAAATGGAGCAATCGTTGCAACTGCAATACACAGTGGAAGTATTCCTAGGGAGAGACTGCGCTAAAATTTTATACTCAATTCTTCACTGGCAAGTGCTCTTAGCCTTTGATCGATTTCTAGAACTCCAAGCTGTAGATTTTTATTATTATCAAAATCTCTGGCAATTCTCCCCAGTTCAACCTCGCTCAAGTTCCTCAATTCTTCTATGGCTTTAATTAAATTGGGCACTGCTCTAGTGATATTATCCACAATGGTAATGGTAGCAGTTCTAGCGGTTCGACATAGTGGATTTAAATCCACTGCTATAACCTTTTTACCCATCTTAACAAGAGCCTCACAGCGGTCTCCATCTTCAAGCGGTACAAAAACTACGTCCGCGGAATAAATTCCTTGGCTATCGACCTTTGCTCTTTCATGCGATATACCTGGAATTCTCGCATCCGCTTTAGCGCCGAGAACTATGGAAGCGCCTCGCTTTTTCAAGTCTTCCATTATCCTCTCAACCCTCTCATCAGTGCGGTGGAAAAGGTTTACTTCGATGGGTGCATTCAATAGCTTGGAGAGCATTACAAGTTCACTGCCTGCAAGTGCAGCTGCATTGCCATTAACCGAGATAACAGGTTTCTTAGCTGTTAAGAGCTGTGCAGCAGCTGCCTTTGTTGCTTGCTTAGCACTCTCAATTGTTTTCTCTCCGAGGATGTAGTCAAATGCCTCCCCTCTCCCCTGTGCAATTAATCCTTGAATGCTCGCTATTCCCTTTTGATAGCCCTCCACCAGCTTCTCTCGAGTAACAAGTGACGCATAGCGCGGGTGGTCTTTAGGAATTTCAGTCATGCAGCATTACCTATACAGCATAAGGGATAAATATTAATTTTAAGCGAATTACTTTATTTGCTTATTTGCTGGCAAAACATTGTTTCAGAGGCCTTGACATTTGGAGTTGCTCGAATCTTGTCGTAAACTATATTGATAATTTCATCAGAGTTTTTGGCTTCTATTCTCGCAACCACATCATATCTACCTGTAACTAGGCAAACTGCAGTAACTCCTTCAATCTTAGCAAGTTTCTTGGCAACTTCTCTATCTTTCCCAGGCTCGGTATTGATCAAACTCAGGGCTAAAACCATTGCTTCACCTCCAAGAATTCTTAATACTTGAAATTACAAAAACCTTGCCCTAAGGAATAGACCCAAAAGGTGCAGGGGTGAAGCAAAGCGCTCCTAATATTAAAATCACAGCAGCTAGAAATAGTCTTTTTTTATCAAGTTTTGCGGTATCATCAAGGGGAGAGGGATGCTCTGCAGAAGCGAATAGAGAGGTGAAAAAACCCCAGAAGATCCAGATGAAGCCATTTGCATTCATTCCATATAGCACGTAGATTCCAAAGACCATGAGTAAAAATGGAACCGCCATTGAAAGATATTTAAATTTTCTGCCCATTATTGAGCGCATTATATGCCCGCCATCTAATTGACCAGCTGGTAATAAATTGAAAACAGTTACAATCATCCCAACCCAACCTGCGAATGCCACTGGATGCATTATGGTTTGCTCAGATAGCTTAACATTTGAAATACTTGCAATTGCCTCGAATAGAAAGGGAGTATCTATTTCAATATATTGAGCATCCTCCTGTGAAAGAGCTATTGGAGGTAATGAGAGGCCAATTGCAGTTACAATTATCGAAGCAATTATTCCCAGCAATGGACCAGCTATACCCACATCGAAGAGGGTTTTTCGATCGGGAATTGGACTCCTTTGCTTGATCACTGCTCCAAGCGTGCCAATTACTGAGGGAAATGGAATGAAATATGGTAGCGAGGTTTGCACTCCACGTTTCCTGCTAACGATGTAGTGTCCAAATTCATGAGCGCCAAGTACACTCATAATTGCAATGGTGAAGGGCAAGCCTTTAAATACATTTAAAGGGTCTTGAAATGGATTAACTCCAAACATAGTAGAACCCATAAACATTGTGGAGAAAAAAGTTGCAATTGCTAGCAATATATTTAATGAGCTACCTTCTGCGGGATAAACTGCTTTGGTGACAATGATTAAGTTCTCGCCAAGTCTATGTGTAAGCATGATTTGATAGCCATATCTAGAAAAACTCCCCCAGAGCCTTTGATAAGCTGTAACTTGATCAACAAGTGGATCGCCAAAAATATAAATTTGGTCTCCTTCGGGTGATTGTGTAATTTCATAGATGCGAAATACTTCACTTACCTTGGATATCAACTCAATAGGCAAAACCTGCTTATTCATTTTTATTTTTCCATTTCCATTTCCATTCCTTATATCATATCTATATATCCATCTGTTCCATTTACAAATATAAGTGCATTATTCTTAACCACCTCTAGCGGGTCGATCTCAAGAGAGTCCACAGCTGGAATGCCTGCTAGGATCGCACCCACAGCTATAACTGCCTCGCACTTCCTATTCACTATAGCAGCTGGGGCTGCGCGATTTTGCTTCAGCTGATAAAGCACATATGAGCCCACGGTTGAGCCTTTTCCATGGGGGAAAATCAAAACTCTATTTTTTATAGTTTTTCCATAAAGCTCGTGTTCCCTTTCAATTATCCTCCCAGTTTTCGGATCAACGCTGCCTAGGAATGATATGGGCTCTTTAGTTACAATTGCTCTTCCTAGAGCACTTCCCTTTGATATACCTCTTCCTTTAATTCTCATTCACACGCCCTCTGCAGGCAATTTTCAAGGGAATCAAAGCAAGCTTCAACTTTCTGTAAACTAGATAGGTAATTCAAAGCCTTTCCAGAGTTAATTAGTACTTTAGGAAAAATTTCAACTGCCGGTGAAACTACCATGCAGGTATCGCAGTAAATTTTCGCCCCGCTCTTCTCAATCTGCTTCACTAGCAATTTATTCCTTTCACTAAGCCCTCTTGAGGTAAAAATCCAAGTCTCGCGCTTTATTTTTTTTCCATTTAACAATTTGGCAATTTTTTTCAACTCATTCAAAGAACAATGCGGGCATCCAATTGCAATTAAATCCACGTCTTCAGTTTTGCCATAAATATTCTCAAGCTCACCTGGCTCGATTGTTATCTTCTCTTTAGGCAGCGTGAAATTAGCGCTTTCAGGAGTCACACCTTTAACGTGGAATAGTGCTACTCCACCCCTTGCTGCTAATGCAGCGCTCAGTGCTTTAAGCTCATCCTTCCTTGGTTTTTGCTCTGCGAAGGTGAATATGGGTATTTTATCACCTAGGTACTTGCCAGCTATATAGCCAAGTGCAGCGTAGTCTGAATCCTTAAGCTTGAATTTAATTTCAATTAATACTTGAGGAGCTCTATTCTCCTTGCAATGCATACCATAATTTGGGGTTTTACCAATCAATGCAGCGGCAAGTGCACTTGGAGCACCCTCTCTATTTGTCATTGCTCCAATAACTGAATTGGCATATATCACAGCTGAACTCTCCCCCCAAGCTAGGTGATCGCCTTTTTTAATTCTATGTAAATAGTAGGGGGTGCAAGTGCAATTTGTTTTTACCCCGAGTTTTTCATATGCTCTTAAAATCGCCATTTGCTTGGCTGCAAATTTATTTGAGATTCCCATTTCAATCCAACGCTTTCTATCCAAGCCCGCTGGGTTAAGTGAAGCAGGCACTTTAACTTTGCCTTTTAGACTTTTAAGATACCTAAGTCCTGCCTCGCCAATGGTTTTATAGCTTACACCTGAGATATGAGCGCTTTTAACTGGAATCAATTTCTCCGCTCCATATATCTTTCCCAGTGCCACCAAGATTTCCATGCACTTTTGAAGTGTAGCTCCAAACTCCCCATTGTAAATTTTCTCCTCCTCTCTCGTGAGATGCATTAGTTTTCCCTCAGCTTTTTATAGAATTTCTCCCAGTTCAACTTCGTTGCTATACAGCCTGCCTCATCAAGCACAATTCCCTGTGCTGGTATCTTATGCTTATGGCACATATCTAAGCCATCTCTAACTTCTTCCACGCATCCTACACCTAGAATAGCACTTGGCTTATATTTAGCGATCATTCGCCTTATAAAGCTTGAGCCTGGAACTATAAATACTTTGTAACCAAGCCGCTCCGCTTCTTCCTTGGCATCTTTTAATTTGCATCTCCCGCAAGCTATGCATTGAATACCCTCTGGACTTAGCTTAGCTGGACATTCTATAGAGCGAAGGCACTGTGGAAGGAAAATTGCTTTCTTAGCTATTGGAATCGCTTTATATGGCTTTAAATTGATCAGGTTTATTAAGTCTATGCATACTAAGTCCACAACTGCATCTTCTGTACCAACAAGTCGAAAAATCGCTCTAATTGGTGCTTCAAGAGCGATGATTGCTAATATGAATAGATTTGGGAAAGGAAAATAGCCAGTTTTAAATGAAATTGAAATCAATATAGCGAGAATAACAGCAGCGATGATTATGAAGAGAATTAAGTAAAAGACAATTTCTCCTACGATTAAGAAAAGCGCTTCAAGCTGCCAAGTCATAGTAGCTAATTCCAATTCAAATAGCTTAAGCTTATATTTTTTCATGAAAGAGTAAAGAGAGGTGTGAACTTGACTGGCAAAGCTTTTTTACTAGGTAATGAAGCAATCGCTAGAGGATTGCTTGAAAGTGGGGTTAAGGTTGCCACTGGTTACCCAGGCACTCCTTCCTCAGAGATAATAGAGGTACTCGCGAAGGAAGCTAAAAAATATGGCGTACACGTGGAGTGGTCGGTGAATGAAAAAGCAGCTCTTGAGGTAGCTATAGGTGCTGCTTGGAGTGGAGTGCGCTCAGCAGCAGTGATGAAGCACGTGGGATTGAATGTAGCCGCTGATCCCTTTTTAACCCTCGCTTACACTGGTGCTAGAGGTCTTGTTTTAATCGTATGCGATGATCCCTCTTGTCATTCTTCTCAAAATGAACAGGATTCGCGGAGATATGCATATTTTGCAAAGATACCATGTTTAGATCCCGCTTCACCCGTGGAAGCGAAGGAGATGGTTTCCTATGCCTTTAATCTCTCTGAGAAATATGACATACCTATTATGCTCAGATCCACAACGCGAGTGTCGCATGCGAAGAGCGATATTGAACTAGGAGAAATAGTGCCAAAGAAGGTGAAAGCTGAGTTTAAAAAAGCACCTGAGCGCCGAGTAATGCTGCCAGCTCATGCCAGGCCGCTTTTAAAAGAGCTAAATAAAAAACAAAATGAAATTAAAATTGAACTTGAAAAATCACCTTGGAATTCGCTCTTAATTAGAAAAGGAGCAAAGTTAGGTGTGGTTGCAAGTGGTATTTCAAGTGCATATGCAAATGAAGCGATCGCTAAACTTGAAGCAAAAGTTTCATTTTTGAAAATTGGCACATACCCTGTTCCAGAGGGGATGATTAAAAAACTATTGAAAAATGTCAAGGCAATTCTAGTGATTGAAGAGCTTGAGCCAGTAGTGGAAGAGCAAATCCGCATGCTTCTTGAGAGAAAAATAAGAATAATGGGCAAAGCAAGCAAGCACATCCCCCGGGAGGGGGAATTAACCCTCGATATCGTTGAAACTGCAATCGCGAGAGCCGCTGGTAAGCGACTTAGAAGTGCCAATCTAGAGCAGCAGCCTCTCCCACCTAGGCCTCCAGTGATGTGCGCAGGGTGCCCGCATAGAGCAACCTTTTATGCAATGCGCGAAGTTTTTGGAAGAAACTCAATATTCCCAAGTGATATAGGCTGCTATACCCTTGGCGTGCAGCTTGGCACGGTTGATACCACGCTTTGCATGGGCTCAAGCACATCGCTTGCAGCGGGAATATATTTTGCTGGGGAGCAAACTCCCATTTGCGCAACCATAGGCGATTCAACCTTTCTCCATAGCGGTATAACTGGGCTTATGAATGCAGTGTACAATAAAGCTAAATTCACCTTGGTGATTTTGGATAATCTCACCACAGGCATGACAGGCCACCAACCTCATCCAGGCACTGGTATCACTGCAACTGGGGAGATAACTACGAGGATTTCACTGGAAGCAATCGCGCGCGCCTGCGGTGTGGAATTAGTCGAAGTAATTGATCCCTATGATTTAAAAAATGCCAAGCAAGTGCTCGAGAGAGCTAGGAATAGCGCTGGAGTAAGCGTAATCATCTCGAGGCAAGCATGCGTTATCACCGCACAGCGAATGAGAATCAAGCGAAATAAATATGAAGTAAGCGAAACCTGCATTGGCTGCAAGAAATGCATCGCATATGGCTGCCCCGCTATAGAACTTCATGGAGAAAGAGCATATATCACCGAGGCATGCACCGGCTGCGGGGTGTGCTCTCAACTTTGCTCCGCAAGTGCTATTAAAGTGAGGGATGCAAAATGAGCTTTGATTTGATCATCGCAGGGGTTGGCGGTCAGGGAGCGATTTTGCTTAGTGATATCATAGGCAGCGCTGCAGTGAAAGCAGGTAAATCAGTGAGAGCAGCTGAAACCCACGGCATGGCACAGCGGGGCGGAAGTGTTGAAATTCACTTGCGAATTAATTGCAAATATGGCTCGCTTGTAGCTCTTCGCAGCGCGAATGTTTTACTTGGCCTTGAACCACTTGAGGCACTGCGCTACGCTAGATATTTAGCTGAAGATGGCATTGCAATCGTAAATATGGCGAAGATCCCCCCTCAATCGGTTATACTTGGAAAAGCAGTTTATCCCGCGGATGAAGAAATCACTACTAGTTTGAGGCAATTTTGCAGAGCAGTAATCACGCTTGATGCTGTTGAGCTGGCTAAGCTCGCTGGAACTTCAATTGCAATGAATATTGTAATGCTTGGAGCACTCTCTAAATTCCTCCCGATATCGGAAAAGCTGCTGAGGGTGAGCATCGCTGCTCACGTGCCCAAGAAAATGATTGAAGTTAACTTAAAAGCCTTTGAACTAGGTAAAGCAGTTACTTCGAAGGTTTCTTCGCAGCTTTTATATGAATGAATTGAATGAATAAAACAGAATCGCCATTTCTTATTTTGTTATAGCGCAAACTTTTAGCTTCTCATCATACCAAGCGCAGTCTTGCTCCATGCAGAGGAATAGCTTGCTTTTCTTTTCCCAAAGGGTATCATCAATTTCATTCCTAATGCTCAGTAAAATGGTTTGAGCAACGAATAATGGGCAATTCTTTTGAACCTTCATCTTGATCAATCCCGCTAATTACCCTATTCAAAACCAGTATTTACATCTAACGATTTTTTCGCATGATAATTATTTTAAATTATCATTTTAATTTTTAATTTTTAATTTTTAAGCAAGTCCACTGCGACTCTATGCACACTTGGAGCATAGCTTCCACATTTCTTCACTCTAACTACGCTCACTGGAAATCTTTCCACTAGCATTTTCTCTAAATCAGCCATTTCATCTCGTGCCGCGAAGATATAGCAGTGAATCACTCCATACTCTCTCGCAAGCGGCAGAGCTAGCTTTAAATATCCAAATCTTTCCCCAGGCTTAAGATATGGAGAGGGCATTATTATGCGGTCAAACTTTCTCTCTATATGCGGTAAAATAGTTTCAACATCTCCTTGGATTATAGATATTTTTCTGCAGACTTTGTTTAACTCTAAGTTTTCCTTGAAATAAGCAGCTGCTACTGGATTTTTCTCTATCGCTAGGATTTTAACCTCTTTCTCCCGCGCAATTACAATTGGAAATGGACCAACGCCTGCGAATAAACATAAAATACTCTCCCCAGTTTTTACCAGAGAGGCGATTCTAGCTCTCTCCATCGCTAGCTTTTGAGTGAAATGAACTTTGGTGGGATCTAATTTGAAGCTGCATTGATTTTCTCGATGAATGGTTTCAGTGGTATTCCCATATAAGAACTCGTAGCTTGCGACTCTGAATTCTGTGTCAGTAGAACCAATCCTGCGAAGCACAGTTTTCACATTCCTATGGGCTTCCACAAGCTTTCTAGCGATCAAATGCTTTTTATGCTCAAGGGAAGGCGGGATGTAAATTAATGCTATGTTGCCTATCAAATCAAAGCGATCTCTCATTAATTTAAGTTCTTCTTTTTCAAGCTCCTGCTGCAAAAGAGCTTTTAATCCCATTAATATTTAAAAAAGCAATGTAGGAATAAAAAATTATTCTTTCTCCTTCTCAGCTCTTGAAGCACGATAAAGCTGCAAACCCCTGCTGGAGACCCACGAGCCGCAGAATCCCATGACGAATAGAAAGACTGCTTTTATGATTATTGCAAGCAAATTAGATTGCAAGTTTATCTCCCCGCCCTGTGGATTGATTTGAATAGAAGAATTTTCCACAGGCGCTGAGAATTGAGAATATGCCAGTTGGAAAACAAATAGCATGAGCACTATGCCTAGGAAAAATACTCCTAGACCAGCTATCGCTCCAGTGTTATATCGCTTAACCTGCGCTTTTGAATCAGATAATTTCTCCATCCGATCCCCTAATAAATATATTTTTGAATTTTGAATTTTGAATTTTGAATATATAAAACTTCTTATAGCAGATTTAAAATTAAAGGGAGCATTATCACGCCCATGGCGTGGGTCCTCCTTACATGCATAAAAGCTGGGAGCAGTCCAACTGGAATTGAAATTGCAAAGACCGCAAATCCAAAGAGTCCGGTTAATAGCAAA
>JAWCMA010000001.1:117177-124250 GCA_038850285.1 Methanocellales archaeon
CTGAAAGAGCAAGGAATATTAAGATCCCCAAGCAGAGTTTTGGATAGTTCACTTTTGGTAGAAATGCTGAGATATTCATCCCAATTAGAATTGTTAAGAAATAGGAAACAATTGCCACAGCAACTATAGCTAGCAGAAAAAGAGCAATTAGAGAAAGTGAAAACTCCCTTGTATCTAAAACATTATTAACCGCAACCATTGCTCCGCTTCTAGTTTTGCCTATAACAAAGAGAGCAATTACTCCAAAAATTGCATTCGCAGTATTCACACCATTGACTGAAACTAGAAATTCACTAGCTTCATCTTCCTCATCCTTAATCGCTAGTCTAGCTAGTACAGTGGCAACTCCAGCTGAAACTCCCGGGAGCCATGCCACGAGAGAGCCTGAAAGGCTGCCGATGAATGCACCTCTGGCTAGTTTTCTTCCCGAGAGACATATTTTCTCATTTCGCTGGGGAGGGATTACAGTATAGGTGAATAAACTTACGATGAGCATAGAAGCGCCAAATAATCCTGAGAGAAGGGGGAATAAAATCGAGGGCTCGCTTAATTCAATCAATGGTTTCATTAAATGAGCTTGTTTGAATGCAAAATATCCAATGGCACCTGCAAGAATGAAAACAATTGCAGCATATAACTTGAATTTAAGCTTTTCCATAATAGAATTCCCTCTGCCTCTCTCCGTTGCGATTAAAAGTAAAGCAATAGCAAGTAGCACCCAAGGCATGTGTTTCTCTAGCAAGGGATAGGCAGTGATGAAGAAGAGCGCCACTGGAAGTAAGAGCAGCAGGCTCACAGCA
Source organism: Methanocellales archaeon (assembly GCA_038850285.1). Taxonomy (GTDB): domain Archaea; phylum Halobacteriota; class JAWCLZ01; order JAWCLZ01; family JAWCLZ01; genus JAWCLZ01. The sequence goes on from JAWCMA010000001.1 coordinate 117,978, forward strand.
ACCGAAGCCGCGCTTCCAAATGCAGAGAGTCGAATAGCTTCTTCTCCTCTGCCTTGAAGCAACAATTTATGACCGGGTAACACTGCTAGTGCAGTATCATCGCCTGGCGCTCCTAAGAAAATTGCGGGAATGATGTCAAGAAAGGTATGGGAGATGGAATTAGAGATTATAATTATGGCGATATATAGCGGTGCAAAGCCTAAGGCATAAAGCATAGGTGATATTCCAACTAAGAAGAGGGCAGCATTATTCACGTGAATACCTGGAGTTAAACCGGTGAACAGTCCTAAAACCAATCCAAGACAAATTGAAAGCAGCAGTAAAGGAAGGGAGACCTCAATCATCCTTTTGGAATACGCAGAAGAGATATATAATTGTTTCAAAAAAATGCAAAAAACATTAAACAAAATTTATATGAGAATAATAGAATTAGGAAAGGGTTAAAAAAAGGAGGTCATATCACGAATACAACCACTGGTAGAGCCATCGGGTATTTCGCAGTCATAAGCGTGGTCTTCTTAATCATAACCCTCATTCTGCCTTTAAACACTTTTCAGAAAATCTCTCTATTAATATTCATAAGTTTTATAGCTGGCTCTCTCTTCTACTGGCACTTTCGAAATGCATTCGCACTCGCTGGAATCGCGCTTCTCCTAGGCTTTAGGATTTTAGACGTGGAGCATTTAATTGCATTCGCAAACTTGGATATAGTGCTTTTTCTCATTGGAATGATGATTGTAGTTGGATTTCTCGAGGAGAAAAAGTTTTTTGACTGGCTTATAACAGTAAGTTTAAAACCTTTTATCGAGAAGCCCTCTCTCCTTTTAGCCACCCTGCTTATGCTGGGAACCCTAATGGCAGCACTTGTAGATGAGGTGACCTCTATTCTATTCATGAGTGCAATAATGCTTCGAGTGCTAAGGGGATATGGATTCGAGGGTGAAAAGGTACTGCCATTCATCATGTTCTTAGTTTTCACCACGAATATAGGAAGTAGCGCTCTACCAGTTGGCAATCCAATTGGAGTGCTCATAGCGTTTAAAGCTGGCTTTACAATTGAAGACTTCATTAACTGGGTGCTTCCACCAGCTTTAATAAGCAGTTTAATAACCTCTTTAATCGGCTTGCTCTACCTCAAGCGCACCGTTGGTTTTGGTAAAATAGCATGTGCAATTGACTTTGGGGAATTTAAATTAGATAGAGATCTGAAGATAAGCTTGGGGGTGTTCATTGCTGTAATAACTGGATTGATACTGCATTTTAAAATTGAGGAGATTTTGGGGCTTGGGAAGAATGTTATGCTGCTGGGAGTTCCTTTGATGATGGCGGGAGTTGTGCTTATGATTAGTCGAGAACACGCTCGCGATCTCGTGGAGAAAGTTGACTGGTGGACTCTGCTTTACTTCATTCTCTTATTCGCGAGCGTGGGAACGCTGAAGTACACTGGTGTTACTGATATTATTGCTCATTTGATTTCCACACTAGCTGGGGATTTACTCTCCACTATGCTCTTAATAGGAATTGTGGTCTCGGTTTTAACTGCTTTCATGGATAACGTACTAGCTGTAGCTACTTTAGTGCCTGTGATTCAAGCCCTAGGCAGCAATTTGAATCTTGATCCAGTGTGGTGGATTATGTTAATTGGGGGAACTTACTGCGGCAATGCCACAATAATTGGTTCAACTGCGAATATAGTTGCCGCTGGTTTGGTTGAGAAGAAAAATTTAGGTCACTTTTCAATGCTCAGTTGGATGAAAATTGGAGTTGTTATCTCTATATTAACCTTCTTCATAGCCTTTCCCTTGCTCTATTTTAGGTCGATTTAAGGCAAAGAAGCTAAAATTATTCCTCATTTGCTTTCCAAGCTTCATAGTTACACTGCGGGCACCCAAGTTTCCAGCTTTTCCTACCCTTCATCGATATTTTCACCTTATTTATGCCATGCACCGGGCACTTCTCATCCTCAAGTATCACACGTCCATATTTTGGAAGGGGAAGTATGAATTCGCAGTTGGGATAGCCAATGCAGCCTATGAATTGCCCTTTTTTTGACTTTCTAACCAGCAATTCTCTACCGCATTTTGAACACAAGCCAGCGATTTTATCAGCGCGCAAGCCTTCCTTGAGCGAGTTGGTTATCTCCAACTTTCTCTCCCCTAGGTCTTTGAAAACACTCTGTAAAATAGAGCGGGATTCACTTACGACCTTATCTTCCTCAACTTCACCCTCTGCAATCTTATCCATGTCTTTTTCGAGTTTGTTGGTCATATCCGGCTTTGCAATAGGCTGAGCGTAGTTCTCAAGCACGCTGACAACTGCAAATGCAGTTTTCGTGGGTTTAACTGGATTGCCATGTATATATCCACGGGCATATAGCTTGGCAATTATCTCGTGCCTCGTTGACTTCGTACCAAGATTGAGTTCTTCCATGAGTTTTATCAACCTCCCTTGGGTATAGCGAGGGGGAGCTTCGGTTTGCTTTTCAAGCAGCTCTATCTTCTCAACCCATACTCTATCGCCAGTATTGAGCGCTGGTAGCAATATTTCCTGAGGCAAGTGATAGGGATAGAACCAGCGCCATCCTAGTTCAATTATTTTTCTACCGCTGGCGAGGAATCTTTCTTGATTTATATCTATGGTGAGTTTTATTATATCCCATTCAGCTGGCTCTGCAAAAGTAGCTAGAAAGCGCCTAGTTATGAGTTCATAGATCTTCCAGTGTTCAGCACTCAGTTCATTTTTCCTCGCTGCTGAAGTTGGATGGATTGGAGGGTGATCCGTGGCTTCTCTCTTACCCCTTGCGGGCTTGAGTTCTTTCTTAGCGAGAAGTGCACTAGCATATTCGCTGAAGTCGCTGTCTAGCAGCATGCTAATTATTGCTCTGCAATCCGTGGATGGAGGGTAAACTGTGTTATCAGTTCTGGGATATGAGATGTAGCCGTGTATGTATAGATCCTCAGCGATCTTCATCGCAGTGGAAGTTGAGAAACCAATTGCAGCTGCTGCGCTTAAGAACTCAGTGGTGTTGAATGGCGCTGGAGGCTTATCGCGCCAGTTCTCGCGTTTGCATTCTATAACCACGCCTTCTCTACCTAGTTTGGCGATTATAGCTTGAGCCTCGCTTTTATCCCAGATTCTCCCTCTTTCATGTTTAGCGCTGAATTCAAAGCTGTTTTTAAGCTGTGCTTTAATTTCAAAATATTGCCTTGGCTTAAACGCTTGAATTTCCCGCTCTCTTTGAATCAATATTGCTAGAAGCGGACTTTGAACTCTGCCCACGCTTAAGAATTCCCTGCCGAATCTCTTTGCAGAGAGTGAGATAAACCTAGTTAGCGCTGCGCCCCATATTAAGTCTATTTTCTGCCTTGCCTCTGCTGCTGAGGCCAGATTGAAGTCGACTCTAGCAGGAGCAGTGAATGCTTTTTTAATTTCACTCGCGGTTATAGCACTATATCTCACTCTTTCCACTTGGAGTTCCTCAGTTTTTCTCTCGCTTTGAATTATATCAAGCGCTTCAACTCCAATTAGTTCTCCCTCTCGATCGTAGTCAGTTGCAATTGTGATTTTGCTTGCCTTTTTAACGAGCTTTTTAATAGCTGATATAATTCTCCTCTTAGCTGGAATTTTTACAACCGGCGCGGTGACCAGCTTTTGAGGGTCAACTTCATTCCAATTTTTATATTCCTCCGGAAAATCAAGAGCAAGAATGTGACCGCTTAAGCCTATTACTGTGGATTGATTGAATTCATATATATTTACTCCCTCTATCTTTTTAATATTCAATTTTCCATTAGCTAGTATATTCGCGATTCTCCGTGCAGCTATGTCTTTTTCGGTTATAATTAAATGCATATTAACTCCCCTTTGATAATTCTTTTAAAAGCAGAACTCGGGCTTCATTTGGATCAGCTCTTCCTTGGGTTTTTTTCAATACTTGGCCTATTAAATAATTTAAAGCCTCTTGCTTGCCATTTTTGAAATCACTCACTGCTTTTATCTGCTCCTTGAGCACTTCCTGCACCGCAGTTTCTATTAATTTTAATTCTATCCTCGCGAGGTTCTTCCTCATTATGACTTCGCTTGGTGTTCCACCGTGATCGAGAATAGAGCGAATTATCTCAACTGCTCCCGCATCGGTGATCTGCTTGTTTATAAGCTTTTCTAGTATTTCAATCATATAGAGAGGGGGGAATTTTACCTCACTTATATCTAGGTCTCGATAATTTAACTCGCCCTTCAGCACATCGGCAATCCAAGTGGCACTTATCTTTGGATCCACATGCCTCGCGACTTCTTCGAAGTAATTTGCAATTCTAATTTCAGCGGTTAAGATTTTAGCATGCTCTTCTTTAATGCCATATTGCTCTATGAAGCGCTGCTTTTTAGCACTTGGCAGCTCTGGCAGGGATGCTTTTATCTCAGGAATCCATTCCCTCACGCGCATTGGAACCAGATCCGGTTCGGGGAAATAGCGATAGTCCTCTGCTTCTTCCTTCACTCGCAAGCTCATAGTTACTCCTCTCGCTTCATCGAAATGCCTAGTTTCCTGCACCACTTTGATTCCTCTTCTCACGAGATTCCTCTGCCGCGTAACCTCAAACGCTAGAGCTCTCTCCACGCCTTTGTATGAGGAAATATTTTTAACCTCTGCCCTTGAACCTCCGTGAAGGGAAATATTTGCATCAACCCTCAAGCTGCCTTCGAGCGAGCCGTCGAAGACATCTAGGTATTCTAGGATATTGCGCAATTTTACGATGAAATTCCTCGCCTCCTGGGGGCTTCTTATATCAGGCTCGGTGACAATCTCTAGAAGCGGTATACCAGAGCGATTGTAGTCAATTAAAACATATCTCGCGGTTTCAATGCTTCCAGGGTGCACTAGTCTGCCGGGGTCTTCTTCCAGGTGCACTCTTTTTATTCTCACCACGCGCTCTCCCCCTGAGTCAGCCTCTATTACTACTTTTCCATTTACCGCGAGGGGGAAGTCATATTGAGATATTTGAAAGCCCCTAGGTAGATCGGGATAGTAGTAGTTCTTGCGATAGAATAGAGTTTGATCTAAAATTTCACAGTTCAATGCAAGAGCAACTTTAATAGCATATTCAACTGCCTTTCTATTTATCACAGGCAGCGAGCCTGGTAGAGCTAGGCAGACTGGGCATATATGGGTATTTGGAGGCGAGGCGTAATAGCTAGTGGAGCAGGAGCAAAATAGTTTTGATTTCAATTTATTGAGCTGCACGTGAATTTCAAGCCCGATGATTACTTCCTCTAACATTCCACCTCCCTTGGCCTATGCTGATGATAATCTGTATTCTTTTCAAAGGTATATGCCACTCTAAGCACGCTTGCTTCATCGAAGTGCTTGCCAATTATCTGGAGGCCAATGGGTAGCTTCCTTGTGAATCCACAGGGTATGGATATGCTTGGTACGCCTGCTAGGTTAACTGGCACGGTGTTTACATCTGCTAGATAAAGCGAGAGGGGATCAGCTATTTTTTCACCGATTTTAAAAGCAGGATATGGCATTGTAGGGGTAATTAAGACATCGCATTGCTTAAAAGCACGGGAGAAGTCGTTTATAATTAGCGTTCTAATTTTAAGGGCTTTTAAATAATACTGCCCATAGTAGCCAGCTGATAGTGCATAGGTACCGAGAAGGATTCGGCGCTTGACCTCTGCTCCGAAGCCTTGAGCGCGAATCTCGGAGAAAGTTGTATGCCAGTCCAGGTCTCTTTCCAAGCGCAAGCCATATCGCAGGCCATCGTATCTCGCTAAGTTGGAGCTTGCTTCACTCATTGCAATTATATAGTAAGCCGCAAGGGCATATTTCACATTTGGAAGGCTAATTTCCTCAGACCTAGCCCCTAGATCGGCGAGTAGCTCTATTGCATTGAAAACTGCTTTCGCCACAGCTTTATCCACACCTTCGCCATAGAACTCCTTGGGTATGCCTATTCTTATTCCCTTTACATCATTTTTCAAGGCTGAGAGATATTCAGTTTCACTTTTACCAATTGAAGTTGAATCTCTTGAATCGCGACCTGAGATTATATCAAGCAGTAAAGCGCAATCCTCAACATTCTGAGCTATTGGGCCTATTAGCTCTAAGGAGTTTGCATAAGCAATTAAGCCATATCTCGATACCATTCCATACGTTGGTTTGAGTCCAACTATCCCGCAGAATGAAGCTGGACAGCGCACGCTTCCACCGGTATCCGAGCCAAGTGCCACTGGTACTTCATTTGCAGCCACGGTAGCACCGCTTCCCCC
>JAWCMA010000001.1:124260-163625 GCA_038850285.1 Methanocellales archaeon
GAGGATCCCCCTGGTACTCTTTCGCGATCCCATGGATTTAGCACTGCACCAAAATAGCTTGTTTCATTTGAGCTACCCATTGCAAATTCATCCATATTTGTTTTGCCAATGATAATAGCGCCCTCTTGCTTCAAGCGCTCCACAACTGTAGCATCGTAGGGCGGGATGTAGCCAAGGAGTATTCTAGAGGCGCAAGTGGTTTGAATTCCCTTCGTTGAAATATTATCTTTAATTGCAATTGGTATGCCTGCGAGTTTGCCTTTAATTTCACCTCTATCAAACTTTTTAGCTTGTATAAATGCAGATTCTCTAGCTAGGGTGATGTAGTCATTCAGTTTATTCCTCGCTATCCTTTCGAATACCTCAATTACAATTTCTTCTGCTTTCCTCCCGCTTTTATATTGCTCTTGAATTTCTTTTATGGTCATTGCACGATCCTCGGTCCTTTTATAAAGTTATCTTCTTTCCTAGGGGCTATTGCGAGCACCTCTTTTTGACTCAGCGACTCCTTAGGTATATCATCTCGGAAGACATTGATCAATCCCAGCACGTGGAAAGTTGGCTCTACATTTGCTTCCACTTGATCGATGATCTTAAAGTATTCAAGGATAGAGCTAAGCTGCTTAGCATACTCCTGCTTTTCCTCCTCGGATAGCTTTACCCTAGCGAGCCAAGCCACGTGTTCTATATCCTTCTCAGTTATCACCATTTTTTAACACCTTCCTCAATGCAAGCTAGGTATCTTTCAACTCCCATTTTTCCTGAGAAGCCATTTTTCCTCGCAATTGTTTTTAAAGCAACGTGCATCCCGCTGCCATATTGCATGGATTTTTTATCTCTCCAAGCAATTTCTCGGGGAATGAATTCTTCTGCTACTTTTCTTAAAATATATTTGGCAATACCGCCTTTTCCATTTTCACAAACTTTTATTTTAAGCTTTGGATCGAAGCTGAGCACTAGGTTTATTAGGTCTTTATCTAGAAATGGCATTATTAGTTCCAGGGAATTTGCATTTGCTATAGCTACATCTCTCTCAAGATTCTCCCTTGCAATGTTTTTAATATTCTTAAAAAGCTCGCTCTGCAGCGCAGCCTCTCCTTGCTTATTCAATATATCAGTGTATCTTCTATACCCCGCGAATAGCTCATCGCTTCCTTGCCCTGAAACTGCCACTAAAATGCCCTCCTTCTTCATGGCTTGCATTGCAAAGGAAAGTGCAAGTCCTAGTTCAACTTGCATGGGGCTGGAGTTTTCTATGATATTAATTACCTCGGGTATCTGTGCTTCAATTTCATCAAGCTTTATCTCCACCACCCTTAATTTATCCTCCATTCCCAGTGCTCTAGCACTCAGCCTCGCTTGCTCTAAATCATGTGAGCCTGCAATACCTGTGACATATAGCTTTGCACTGGGGATTTTAAATGCGAGCAGCGAGCTATCGATGCCGCCTGAGAATAGTATTCCTGCATTCTTTAATTTTCTCAAGCGAATCTCAATTGCTCGATTTAAAGCTTTTTTCAGTAATTCAAAGGCTTGTTTTTCATCTTGGATCAGCGTTGCTTGTTCAAAAATTCTTTCCTCAATGATTTCAATTTCCTCATCGTAGATTAATATGCTCCCGGGTGTTAATGTTTTTATATCTTTTATTGCAAGCGCGCGGAGCATTGCTTTCTCGGAGGCGAAGGCAAATTCAGTGGTATCGAAGCCATAGTAAAGCGGCTTTACTCCAACTGGGTCGCGAGCTATCAGCAGCTTTCCCTCCTTTATTGTGGCTAAGGCGTAATCTCCATTAACCCTCTGCAAGCTATCCTTGAAATTGTCTAGAGATTTTATAATATTAATATTAGTATTAATATCTATATCTCCTTCATAAAAACTGCCATCTAAGGCGAAGCCTGGTGATTCAATTTCTGGTGAAATCTGAGCTATTGCCATTCCTTGGTTTTCCCAGATTTTTCTATTCCCTTGATATTTAGAGGCTAAGAGCATTTTAACTGCTTTTGCTTTGGCGTCTTTTCCAAGGTAGCCGCAGATTGGAGCCATGCAAATTCAGTTGAATTGTTTAGGCTAATATAAATTTATTTCTGAGTCTGAGTCAAAATCAGCATTCGGCTCATAAGACTTGTGATGGGGGCATTCCTTCTTTGTGCATTCCCAGATTTGCAGGCACATATCCATTGTCCTGTAAATTGCATCTGGAGTGGGACATTTTTCTTCTCTGTAGCAGCAGTTAACCATTTTTAACTTTACCTTTCTTTCCTTTCTTTCCTTTCCTTTAATAATTTTACAAATTATAATATTTTTTTATAATTGTATATAAATTTTTACCATAAATTATAGACTTTACCATAGACTTTACTTTAACCAAAACATTTAATATGCTGAGTCATGGAGTATTTTTTGGTAGGGCTCTGGTAAGTGCAAATGTTCACCTCCTTGCCTCTTCGTTTACCAACCCCCGACGATTTTTGCAACCAATAGAGCCCTGCAAATAATTTTAAATAGAAGGCTTTAAAATAGTTTTTAAATACCTCGCATGGAAATAGAATTTAAACTCTGGAAGGAAGCGGATGAAAGCATCAAGCAAAAGACCGCAAGTTATGGCAATAAATGCAGGGGAGTAATGGGCTCAATTACAGATACAGATAGAGGGACGATTGAGATTTATTTGGATAACATCGCAGGATATATAAAGCAGCTTTCCAAGGGTGAATTTGAGATGTCATTTCTCCCATTCATCATCGAATTAGTGCTAGTGCACGAGATCTGCCATTTATATTCCCAGGTAGACGATGAATCTAAAGTTTGGTTCATAACCGATGCGATTAGAAGAGCGAGAATACTTTAGGTGTTTCTTCTAATATGGATCTTCTAATATGGATATAGCCAACATGCAGCCATTTGCTTTGCATTTATCCGCCGGAGGGAGGGCTCGCTTAGCCTGCAAATCTCAATAGCCCGCGGGCACCTCGGGAGAAATCTGCAGCCAGTTAAAGCGGGAGAAACAGCTGTGAAACTAGCAATTTTTTCAAGATTCAGCTTTGCAGCATCAATCAAAGCTTGAGTATAGGGATGGACTGGTTTTCTAAAAACGATCTCGGTTTCTCCCGATTCCACAATTCTCCCTGCATACATAACTGCTATTTCCTCAGAGATGAGCTGCACCGTGCCTATATCGTGGGATATATAAATCAACGAAAGTCCCATTTTTTCCCTCAGCTCTAGAAATAGCCTTAAAATTTGAGCTTGAATTGAAATATCAAGTGCACTCAGCGGTTCATCGGCAATTAATATCTCTGGATTTACAGCAAGGGCCCTAGCTATAGCAACCCGCTGCTTCTGCCCTCCGCTTAACTCATGGGGGAATCGATTTGCGCTCTCGCTCTCCAAACCAACTTGGTGAAGCAGCTCTTCAATTTTCTCTCCATCCTTAAGACCGTGAATAAAGCGTGCTTCAGCAATTATATCACGCACTCTCATCCTAGGATCAAGAGTTGAATGTGGGTCTTGAAAGATCATTTGAACTTCTCTTCTAAATTTTTTAACCACTTCCTCACTGGCACTGGATATATCTATACCTCTTAGCAGTATTCTTCCTGCAGTTGGTTTTTCTATCAACACCATGGTCTTGGCCAGCGTGGTTTTACCGCAGCCACTTTCCCCAACTATCCCAAGTATTCCTCCCTTAACTATGTTCAATGAAATACCATCCAGTGCTTTAACATAGCCCACTACTTTATGAAGCAATCCCCTTGTGATTGGATAATATTTTTTCAAATCAACAACTTGAAATAGCACTTCATTCGAAGAGATGACATGCCACATATCTATTTTCAACCTCGAATTCAGCTGGCATTTCAAATTTACAGATATCTCGAGCTATGCTACATCTAGGAGCAAAAGGGCAGCCTGACTTAACATAGCTTGCTGTTCCAGGAATGGTTTTCAGCATTCTCTTTGCTTCCATTTTAGGGAGGCATTCCATTAGTGCTTTGGTGTATGGATGCAGTGGAGAGCTTAATACCTCTTTAGTTCTACCTCTCTCCATGATTTTGCCACCATAGATTACAGCTACATAGTTCCCAATTGCCTCCACGATGCTGAAGTCATGGGTTATGAAGAGCAAGCCCATTTTATTCTCCACCACTAGATCCTTCAAAAGCTTGAGAATTTGAGCCTGCATCACTACATCTAGCGCAGAAGTAGGTTCATCTGCAATTAAAAGGGAGGGAGAACAGGATATAGCACTGGCAATTAACACTCGCTGCCTCATCCCACCTGAGAATTGATGGGGATAGCTATGAATACTCATCTCAGGATTGGGTATGCCAACTTTTTTCAATAAATCTATAGCCTTCTCCCAAGCATCTGATTTACTTAACTTAAGATGTTCTTTCATCTGCTCAGCTATTTGCTCCCCAATCTTTAAAACTGGATTTAAAGAGGCCATTGGGTCTTGAAAGATGATGGAAATTTTCCTCCCTCTTATCCCCCTCAGCTCTTCCTCAGATAACTTCAATAAATCCCTACCCTCAAATAAAACTTCTCCTCCTGCAATTTCCCCAGGTGGATCTATCAAACGAAGCATTGAAAGCGCAGTTACACTCTTGCCACTGCCGCTTTCACCAACTAGGCATGTTATATTTCCTTTTTCAACTGAGAAGGATATCCCATCCACTGCTTTTAACACGCCTTCATAGGTATGAAAATAGGTCTTCAGCTTTTTTACTTCAAGCAGCATTTCACCTCTCTACCTCTTTATCTTTACCTCATTAAAGCTCTTGGATCGAGGGCATCTCTCAGTCCATCGCCTAGGAAGTTGAAGGCAAGTACTGTTAAGAAAAGCATAACCCCAGGCTCAACTGCCATCCACCAAGCCGTGGTTAAAGTTCTCTGTCCATCTTGCAGCATCTTGCCCCAGCTGAATATATTTGGATCACCCAAGCCAATGAAACTTAAACCTGATTCTGCAAGGATTACACCTGGAATTGAAAGTGTGGCAATCACGATTATCAAACTCGCTACATTAGGCAGTAGATGTCGAAAGATAATCCTCTTCTCAGAAGCCCCTAGAACTTTTAAGGCAAGGATGAAATCTCTATTTCTAAGTGAAAGCACTTCGCTTCTAATCATCCTAGCGGTACCAGTCCAGCCTGTGAGTCCAATTATCAATATAATTAAACCTAGGCTTTGGCCAAATATAAAAACCATTAACACCAATAAAATGAAAAAGGGAAAGGTCATCATTACATCTGTAATTCGCATCATCAAGTTGTCAATCATCCCCCCATAGTAGGCAGAGGCTACGCCAATTAGCGTGCCTGTTAAAATCGCTAAAGCTGTAGCTAGAAGGCCCACGAAAAGCGATACCCTAGTTCCACTTATAAGCATAGCTAGCATATCCCTTCCCTTATCATCAGTTCCCAGTGGATGTTCCCAGTTCCCGCTCAGGATTATCCTTTCAATCTGCTTAGTCTCAGGGTTATATCTAAAATGCTCGATAGAGCAGCCCAGAGGTGGCAGTTCTTTCTTCTGGAAATCTATCCTCGCTGGGTCGCAAGTGAATAAAGGACCTAATATTCCAGTTAAAATTAAAAAGATCAAAAAACCTAGACTTATTAACGCAGCTTTACTCCTCTTGAACCTCTTCCAGTAGAAGAGCAGCAGACCATCCATTTCAATCATATCTAACCCTCGGATCTATATAGGTATAGATTAGGTCAGTTGCAAGATTAACCAAGAGGATTATGAAAGCTGAGATAACCGTAACAGCCACCACTATCGCGTAATCGCCAGCAAATATGGCATTGAATGAAATCCAACCAAGACCGGGGATTCCAAATATAATTTCAGTGAAATAAGCACCAGCAAATACCATTGTACCTAAGTCGAACATTATTATAGTGATAATTGGAAGGAGGGCATTCCTCAAGACATGCTTGAATATTACAGTATTCTCGCTCAATCCCTTTGACCTTGCAAATTTAACAAAATCCTGCCGCAAGCTATCCAACATTGAAGCTCTAACATATCGAGAGTAGCTTGCAATTGCACCTGTGCTTAAAGTTATCACTGGTAACACAAGAGCCTTTAGATTTTGAAGGGAAAAAATGGGAAGAGTAGTGTCATAATAAGTCTTGAACCATCCAAGTTTAACTGAAAATATCAATATAAGCATAATGCCCAGCCAGAAACTCGGTATGGAGATTCCTATATAGGAGAGAAAAGTGGCAGTGTAATCAACTTTGCTATATTGCTTTCTAGCACAGTAGACTCCTATTAATATACCCAGCACTATTGCCAAGACAGTGCTCATAGCCACGAGTTGAAAGGAATAAATCCAGTGGATTTTAATCAATTCTATAACTGGCATTGAAGTGGAGAAACTCCAGCCGAAGTCTCCCTTGAGCAAGCTAAGGATATAATCCATATATTGCTCCCAGATGGGTCTATTCAATCCATATTTTACTTCAACTGCTGAGACGATCTCCTCAGGCGTGCCTCTAACCCCCAGGGAAGCTAGGTATTTATTAACCGGTGAAAGAGGGCCTGCTCTCACGATTATAAAGGTAATGGTAAGTATTCCAAATGCAATGAAAAGTGAATATAAAATTCTCCTTAGGATATAGCTCTTCAGCGTCATTTCAGAAAATACCATTGATGCAAGTTCCAGCCAATTCTTATCCCAGGATCTATACCCTGCACTTCTTTTTTAATGCCCACATTAGCTAGCTCAAATGCTAGGAAATCCACAGGCTGATCCATTGCAATTACTCTTGATAGCTCTGCATATATCTCTTTTCGCTTTGCCTTATCAAGGCCTTCTTTTGATCTTGCTCGATTGAATAACTCATCAACTTCTTCATTGAAATATCCCCAGAAGTTCAAACCCCCATCACTAGTGAAGAAAAGCCTAGAGCCAGATGGTGCAATTGGATTGGTGCTGAAACCTATGACTATCATATCCCAAGGCTCTTCGCTTACCGCGTATCTTCCATTATTAAATGAAGGCGGCATCTTTGAATTTGGAATGGTATTCCTCAGGTATTTCTCCAGTAGAGTTGCCCAAGGGAGAAAACTGACTTTTACCTCGATTCCAAGTTCCTTGAGCTCCTGCTTTATAAACAAGCAGACATCCTCCCTTGTCTTATTCCCGGAATTGGTATAGATCTTCAAAGCTGGAATAATGCTATATCCAATATCCACTAGTTTCTGCTTGGCTTTTTCTTTATCATAGAGCTCATCAACCCCAAACTTCATAACCCCCTCCTCGGTATACCAAGGTGATGATTTAGGGATGAAGCTAAAAGCAGGCTCTCCAAATCCCATTAGGATTTTATCTATCAAGGTTTTCTTACCAATTGCCAGTGAAAATGCCTGTCTCACCTCTCTATTCCTCAATCCCTCCCAGCCATTATTTCGGAGATTGTAAGCAAGTAAAAGATAGCCAGTGGTGGGATAGGTATACACCTGCAAATGCTTCATTTCCTTGAATCTAGCCACTTGATCTGGATCTATCCCAGCGGAAGTGATATCACCCGCTTCCAAGGCGGCATTAAGGGTTGCAGGGGAGCCGAAGATTTTTACAATATACTTCTCAAAATATGGATAAGGTTTGCCCTCTGCTTTAGAAAGGTAGTAATCAAAGTTCCTCTCAGTTACATATTTATCATTCCTAATCCACTCCTTGAATTTAAACATCCCCAGATTTCCAGTGTAACTCAAGGTATTGAATTCCTCGGCTTTTATGAAAGCTTCTACCCTGCGCTTCTCATCTTCAATCTGCACGTATTCCTCTGCAATATGCTTGGGATAGGGAGTTAAATTGTGCAGTACATTATCCAAAAACTCTGGGTCAATGGTTTTCCGCTTAATTTGAAATGCTATTTCATTGATTTTTTCCACCTCAACAAATCGCTTCTCCCCCTCCACTTCTTCCCTCCAGTCATCTTTGTAATTATAGGGCAGCCAGTCGCTCATCATTAAATTTTTAATGGTGTAAACATAGTCATCAGCGGTGACATTTCTCCCATCGCTCCACTTTAAATCGTTTCGAATGGTAATGGTATAGGTCAAGCCATCCTCTGATACCTCTATTTGCTTGGCTAAATGGCGGAGGTGAATGTTAAATTGATTATCATAGATAGCTAGGGAATCCAAGCATAGACCGGCATATGCGAAGGAAGCGCTATCCGCTGCTAAGATCCAGTTCAAAGTTTCAGCATCGCCAGCAGAGGTTCCAGATATATAAGTTCCATAGACCTCTGGCTCTTTCTTCAAAATATGCTCATCTCGCTCTCGCTCTAAGCAATTAAAACCAATTGCACTCAATCCAAATATTCCCAATTTTGCACAGAGCTTTAGAAAGTCTCGCCTTCGCATCCATTCCTATTTTTTATCTATCGATTGTTAAAGCTTTTTGGTTATTATTATTAAGCAAAGGATGGGAAACAGTTATCTTACTCGAATTCTCATAGCTCTTCAATGATCGAGCTGAGCTATCACAAGGGCACTATTCTAATCAAGGGAAATATTAGAGTGCCCTATGCCACTTGGGATACGCGTGTAAACTGCTATAGAGCGCAGGCGCTTTATTATCGAGAGATAGTGGAATATCTAAATCGCTCTAAACTGGAGTATAAAGATAGAGTACTTGATTTAATACCCTGCGAAAACCTAAGTCTTTCCACTCGATTTCAACTCCGCGATTATCAAGCGAGAGCTTTAAATGCTTGGCTGAGTGCTGGTAAAAAAGGCACGATTGTACTGCCAACTGGAGGGGGTAAGACTCTTGTGGCAATTAAAGCAATCTCAATAGTTAATCAGCCCGCCTTAGCGGTAGTGCCTACTCTGGATCTCTTAGAGCAATGGCGAGGGCTTTTGAATAGAGAGTTAAACATTGAAGTTGGTATATACGGTGGGGGGGAGCATTTATTAAAAGGAGTTACTGTTGCAACCTATGATACTGCCTATATTAGAGCTGAGGAACTTGGCAATAAATTTATGCTTTTAATATTTGATGAAGTGCATCATTTACCCGCTCCTGGATATATGCAGATAGCGGAATTATCTGCAGCACCATATAGACTGGGATTAACCGCGACCTATGAAAGAGAAGATGGCTTGCATAAAGAGCTCGCTAAACTCGTGGGCGGCAAGGTTTTTGAAGTGGATATCGAGCACCTAGCAGGGCGCTATCTAGCGGAATATGAAGTTAAAACCATTCGCACCGAGCTAACTCCCGAGGAGAAGAAGGCATATGGCGAGGCATATAAAATCTTTTTGAATTATCTTCAGGCTAGCAAGCTCTCTCTGAAAACCCCTAGCGATTTCCAACGCTTTATCCTGCGAACCGGACGAGACCCTAAAGCTCGAGAGGCTCTCTTGGCGAGGCAAAGAGCAAGACAGATAGCTTTGAACTCAACTTCCAAGTTAAGTGTCTTGAAACAAATACTGGAGAATCATCATTGCGATAGAATTTTAATTTTCACAGAGCACAATGAACTCGTGCATAGAATTTCCAAGGAATTTTTGATCCCGGCGATAACCCATAGGACTTCCAAGAGCGAGAGAGCAGAGATCTTAGAGAATTTTAGAAATGCTAAATATAAAGTAATTGCTAGCTCAAAAGTGCTCGATGAAGGAATTGATGTGCCTGAAGCAAATATTGGGGTCATTTTAAGTGGGAGTGGCAGCACTCGAGAATTCAGACAGCGATTAGGTAGATTGCTGAGGAAGCGCGAGGGCAAGCGAGCTATATTATATGAAATAATTTCAATGCAAACCTCAGAAGTTGGAACTTCTAGGAAGCGGAAAAAGAGGATTGCACATGCTCCCATCTGAGCTTCTTCGCTTCACCACCAAGAAGGGAAAGATTTACTTAAAATTCGCTTCGCTGGATAAGGAAAATCTGGAGATTGCCCAGAATCTCATTGAAGTTTATGGAGCGAATATAAATAAAAGGAAAGGCGAACTCATAGAGCTAATTGGGGAACTGGAAAAATATTATGATTATCGCTATTTGCGTGGATTATCAGCTTTGCTGGAAAGAAGATGCAGCTTTGAAATAAGCAGCTCAATAGAGCCTATGATTGCAAGGAGAAAGGTATTTGAAGAAGCAAATAAATTCACTCCAGTTACCACGCAGTGGAAGCGCGATAGAGTTTTACAGCTTGCAGCCTCTACGCTGAATATCGCTAAAGATGAGCTTGAGAAATCGATCTTTGCAGACCTAGAGGAAGAATTGATTTTAAAAAGCTTTACTCGAATTACCCCAGTAGAACTCCTCAAGGAGTACAATCTCTCACTGGTTCAAACTCTACTTCTCAAGGCTGCTTCGCTGGAATTTGAAGTGAGCAATAGCTATGGCTTGATCATTAGAAAGCTTAAAAATCTCGGTTTAATGTATTTTGCGGAGAAAAGAAACAATCGTCTCTGGATTACTGTGGAGGGTGCGCTAGCTCTTTTCAAGCTAACCGAGAGATATGGCAATTCCCTAGCGAGGCTTATTCCAGTTATATTTAGAGCAGAGAAATGGCGGGTGAAAGCAAGCATTGTAATTAGATATGGAGAAGCCCCTAGAATCTATGAATTCCAATTGGATCATAGCTCTAAAGATTTACTAGCCCATTTTGAATTTGGTGAGAGAGATGTTTTTGATAGCGCTATTGAGAGAAACTTTGCTTATAGATTCAATGCATTGAAAACCGGCTGGATTTTGAAAAGAGAGCCTGAGCCTCTGATCACCGGCACCTCTATCTTCATCCCTGATTTTGCCCTAGAAAAGAATGGAGTGCGGCTTTATCTTGAAATCGCAGGTTTCTATACTGAGGATTACCTCAAGAGGAAGCTTCAAAAACTCAAGCAAGTGAGGGAGGCAAATCTCATCATTTGCTTAGATAAAAACTTGGCTTGCTCAAATTTAGAAGAGATTCCTGGCAAGTTAATTCTCTTTGAAAAAGAAATACCACTCAAGCCAGTGCTTGATCTTCTAAAGACCATGGAGGAGGAGAAAATAATGAGCGATATGACAAAGTTAAAAACGGTGAACTTCGAGGGGGATATAATCAGCGTGGGAGCACTGGCAGAGAAATATGGCGCGAGTGCGGAAGCGATAAAGAGAATTGCTATGAATACAAATTACAAGCTAGTTGGAGATCAATTGATCAGTGAAAGAGCAATTGAGAAACTGAGAAGCAAGGTATTTGAACTATTCCCAAACCCAAATTTAAAGCAAGCTGCAGATCAGCTTCGCAGCCTTGGAATTAGCAACCCTATGTTATTGCTCCAAGGTTTAGGATTCGAGGTCAAATGGGATGGACTTGATATAGAGAGAGCAATAATAATATTAAAAGAAAGAGAAGAAGGAGAAAAAGAAAGAGAAGAAGAAAAAGAAAGAGAAGAAGAAAAAGAAAAGCTAGATGGGAGGAGATAAAGTGACAAAGACAAAGACGCTTGGATTCGCTGGGAAAGGCGGTGTGGGCAAAACATCTATAGCTGCATTATTCCTTAAATATCTAATCGAGAAGCTGCCGAATAAGCGATTGCTTGTTATAGATTCAGATCCCAATGAATGCATGCCTCAAGCTATAGGTGCAAAAGGCTATAGGCGTCTTTCAGATGTAGTCGCGCGCCACAAGGGCTCAAGTGTTAACCTCGAGCAGTTCAATCAAGAGTTTGCAACGCTATTGCTTGAGAGCGAGCAAACTGGATATGACTTCTTAGTTATGGGAAGGGGAGAAGGCGAGGGCTGCTATTGCTTGATCAATAATTTCTTAAAAAATGTTTATGAGAGAAATATTAAACTCGCTAGAGATCCCTATGATTATATACTCATGGACTGCGAAGCTGGGCTTGAGCATATCGCTAGGCGAACCTCCGCTGGCATAGATGATTTAATTATAGTCACCGATTCCTCGAAGATGGGCATTGATACTATTTCAAATATCAAAAGTGTTTCAATTGAAGCTCGCTCTGGAGTTAAAAATTTCTATGTAATTGCAAATAAAACCAGCGAAGCGCTAGCGGGGAAAATAAAGGAAAAAGCTGAAAAACTTGGAATGCACTATCTAGGCAGTATTCCATATGATCCACTTCTTGAGCAGTTCAACGCAGAGGGTAAAAGTTTGCTTGAGCTGCCTCAAGATTCGATTGCATATAAAAAAATAGGGGAAATAGTGAAACAGGTCATTCAAACAAAATAAAGGCCGACGAGCATGCTCTCAGTCGCCATTTTACTGCTCTCTAATTATCCAGCAATTCGCCTCCACTCCGTGACCTCGCGAGCGCTGGTTGCCCGCAGTAGGCTCGCTCCCTTCCGGGCCTCAGCCGGTGCCTGCGGTTAAGCACTGGAAACCTACTCTCCAGCAAGCCTCCAGTGCAGCGCCAACCCCGCAAGACGAAGCTTCTTTGTTGAATAACTGGGTCAGAGGGCAGATCAAATGTCTTCCTCGAGCTTCGCCCCTCGCATATCGACGGTTTCGAGTCACAGGTGACGCCGATTCACCCAGGCTAGCTCGCCGGCATGTAGTTGGTTATCTTGCTTTGCATTAATATTTTTCTAACCTATAGTTATCTATAGTTATTAGTTTCAAATGGAAAATGGAAAAATTATATACTAAAGCAGTGAGAGCATTGAGTATGAATGGTTCAATATTGATATTGCTCCTCGCTATCTTGCTGCTTCTAGTTGGTTTTATGATCTACTTCTATTCAACGTATAATCGCTTCAAGAGCTTGAAGAATGCTGGGGATGCAACGCTTGCTCAAGTCAGAGTGGCGATGAAGAAGCGGCTTGATTTGATTGAGCAGCTTGTGGAAGGGATCAAGAGCTATGCGAAGTTTGAGCGGGAAACACTTGAGAAAATTACAGGCATGCGCACTGGTGTGGAGAGAGCCAGTGCAGAGGAACTGCGGAATATCGACAGTGCAAGCAGGGGAATACTGGCAAGCGTAGTGGCGATAGCAGAAAGCTATCCTGCGCTTAGAACTTCTGAGGCAGTTACGCTGACTATGAATGCCATTAAGGATGTTGAAGATGAAATAGCTAGGCATAGATATACCTATAACAATATAATTCAGGAGTATAACACTATGCTAGATACAGTGCCCTCTAAGTTTGTGGGACGCTTCTCAGGACTCTGGAAGAAAGAGTATCTTGATTTCTATGAGGAGGAATTAAAGAGACCTGTGGTGAGCCTAGGTGGGTGAAGAAAAGCAGATCGCAATTCTATTAATTGCTGTAGCATTCATCGGGCTAGGGGGATTATTTCTCGCTAGCTTTGCCAGTGCCTTTGATTTATTCAATGAAGTCTACGTTGAAAGCTATAGCGTTGAGTTATACTTGAATGGCACCCTCGAGGAAACCTTTGTTTATACAGTTAAAGAAGCCGGTAAATATAGAATGCTCTACAGAAGTTGGGAATCACCTTTATCCAGAGATGAAAAACTCAACTTCGCCTATATAGAGCTCCTCAATATTTCTCCGCCACTGGGAGCAGTGCCTTATGTTAAGGACTATAAAGGTGTAATAAGAGCTTTACCTCCCTATGAGGAGCTCTCCAGTATTGATTCCTTGGCGGGGATCAATGAAGCCGGGGTTTTTAGAGCGGAAAAATTTGAAGCAGGGGAATATGAGGTTAAGTATGCCTTCAAACTCCATCCACCTCTGGAGTGCGACGAGGAATGCTGTCACTTGAATTTGAAGCTTGCGAGCACACACTTGCCCTATAGAAAAGTCATGATTGTAATTCACGACTCCGAGGACCTATTAGTCCAGTTTTTCCCTCATCCAGCGATGGATGTAAGGAGGGAGGGCAATAACTTGATTGCTATTGGAGAGAGCCCAGAGGATTCCCTGTTGGAAATTGAGATGCTGCTGAAACCTGAGATTATGAGCGTGATGGAAGGATTTCCTAGATCGATATCTGATGTTAAAGGCAAAACCCTTTCAGCTAACTTTTGGTATTATTTGGTCTCTGAAATTATCTCGGCTATAAACTATGCATTGAAAGCACTGGTGCTGTTGTTTCCACTGCTGCTTGCATTTATTTACCTTAAATATGGCAGGGAAAAACAATTCACAGTGCCCAGTTCTTTGAGTTTTATACCCGTGAAGAGGAAGCCGTGGCTTGTAAATCTGGTTTTCAGGAAAGATCCATTTGACTACGACGACAATGGGCTATATGCAACTCTGCTTGATCTACACCGACGCGGCGTGGTGAAGGTTGAGGATAATTTCAAAGGATTGAGAATACGCATCCTCAAAGGCATTGAAGTTGGGGAGGATGAATATGAAAGGAAAGTGCTTAAGTTCTTAAATGATTATGCTAGGAACAGGGTTTTTGATGCATTGGAGTTTAGAGCTAGAATCAAAAAACTGCGGGATTCAGCTTTAAGAGGAAGTTCTGCTGATGAGCGAGTGTTAAATAGCATTAATAGTAGCTTGAGCACAGTAATGAGATTCAAATCGAAAAAAGATTCAGAGGAATTTGTGATAAGCGGGAAGAAATATTCATGGACATTGCTTGCAATTTCAATCATTATATTCATAGCAATTGTTTTCTCTATAGCTATACTCGATGCAGCTATTTTTCCAAAGTTGAATTCAGCTTTATTGATTTCCATATTTTTACTGCTACAATGCATTCCCCCATTATTCGCTTCCTCAGCCCTTTTTGGAAAGTGGAGGGGAGATTATTATAAAGAAAAACTTGAGTGGGATGCCTTCGCAAATTTCTTGAAAGATTTCGCCTCGATTAAAAAGTATGCTCCTGGGGATGTAGCGATATGGCAGGAGTGGCTTGTCTATGGAACAGCGCTAGGTATAGGTGATAGGGTCGTGAAAGCAATGAAAGCACTAAATATTTCTATTCCTGAAGTTCACGCAGCGGAATACATACCCTCCTTCTTCAGGAACACATATAGTATGACAGTACCCCCTGCAGGGGGAGGTAGTAAATTAGGCGGAGGCGGCTTTGGCGGGGGAGGGGGATTCGGTGGAGGGGGCGGTGGAGCGAGGTAAGGTGAAATATAAGAAGTAAGAATAAAAGTAAGAAGGCATTGCATATTATAGCCCTGCTTCGCTGAAGATGCACCCGCAGTATTTTTGCATATATAAATTTAATTCCCTTGCTCTAATTCTACTCTGCTTCCAGCCAACGCGGAAGTCTTCGTAGTAGAAATCGATTTCATATTCGCTCGCTAGTTTCTCACAGATCTGCTTAATTAGCTCGTGTTTTTGCCAAGGTGAGGTTAATAGCGTAGTGGTGAAGGCATTGAAATTCTTTTGCTTTGCCATTTTAGCGGCTTCTATAAAGCGCGTGGTATAGCAATATTCACAGCGATTCTCAGCATTCAAAGCACCTTTTAAATAGGTTTTAAGTGTAAGGGTATATTCATTTTTATATATTACTTCAAATTTTTGGATTTCAGCAAATTTTTTTACACTCTCAAGCCTAGTTTTATATTCCTTATATGGATGTATATTTGGGTTGTAGAAGAAGCCAATTACCTCATTTCCTTGGTTGATTAGCTTGGGAATGGGATAAGTGGAGCAGGGAGCGCAGCAGATGTGCACTAAGATTTTCAAGCTAGATCAAAAATAATAAAAGCAGTCAATAGGCATTATGTTTTTGCTTTTGTTTTTTTTAGCTGGGTAGAAATAAATTTCTCAATTTAAATAGTATTTTTGGATTTCTTAAAATCAATTCCTTTAAGAGAACATGCACGCTGAATTCCTGTGCTTTTAAATCTATTCCCTGCAGGCTTTCTGCAAGTGAGTTGAAATCTTCATCAGTAAGGCTGCTAAGTACTTCTTTCACCTTGTAGTGCCTAGCCAGTTCTTTTCCAAGTGATGCTCTCCAGCGGTCTTCATATTCCCTTAAAACTTCACTGGAGTAGTTTTCTTCTTCAACTGCTCTAGCTGCAACTTCACCTGCGATTTTTCCAGCGTACATTGCATTTACAATTCCCCCTCCCGTTATTGGATCCGCTTGCCTTGCAGCATCGCCTGCAATTATAAGTCCATTTGCAATTGCGCGCTTTATAGGCCCTGAAACGGGTACGCCGCCCAGGACCATTTCGATGATCTTGCCATTGGGGAATTTCTTTGCAGCAAAGTTCTTAAGATAATCTATTGCTCTTAAATCGCTGGATTTACTAGCTAGAATTCCTACGCCCACGTTTGCCTCTCGTTCTCCCTTGGGAAATACCCAGAGGTAACCGCTTGGTGCAATTCTATTGCCAACATAGAAGTCAGCGTATTCTTCATCGATATCTATATCTGCAATTAAAAACTGCGCGCAGCTTTCTATATCCTTCAATTTCACAGCTGTATCTACACCTGCCCATCTTGCAACCTGTGATTCAACGCCATCAGCGGCAATTACAACTTTTGATTTAATTTTAAACTCCTTGTTCAGCTGACTAGCTGTAATTCCTCGGACAAAGCCATTTTCCATTAAAACACCTGTGGCTCTAGTTTTAACTTGCACTTGAGCGCCAGCTCTAGCAGCAAGTTTAGCTAGCTCGCGGTCGAATATCTTCCTTTCTAGGATGAGTCCGATTTCTTCATTTCCATCTATCTTCACCATAGTGCCATTGGGCGAATAAATCCTCGCGCCTTTCAATCTAGCTGCGATCCATTTTGGATCGAGCTCAATGAATTTCATTAGCGATTTCTTGCCTGTTCCCTCTGCACATCTAACTGGAGTTCCTATTTCTTGCCGCTTTTCAATTAGCAGTACATTGAGCCCTAGCTCCGCAGCAGTTTTAGCAGCAGTGCTGCCAGCGGGACCTGCACCCACCACTATAACGTCGTACATCAATTTCTTACCTCTAGAGCACCCACTGGACACATTTTAATGCAAATTTTGCATTCATCGCAATTATTTCCTATCAATAAAATCATCTCTAGAAGCTCAATTGCATTATTTGGACAGACAGCTACGCAGGCTCCACAGTAACCACATTTCTCTCTATTAACTGAGATCATAATTAAACCTCAAGCGGTACGCTGAGGAGCTTCTCAATATATTTCTTTAGATCTTCAAGTTCCTTTCGATAGCGCTTTATCACCTCTAAGTGCTCTTGCACCTCTAGATCATTTTTTTTCAAAATCTCGCTTTGATTTAGTTTTTCAAATGCAGGAATTATATATTGATCGTGGATTGCTTGGATGAATCCCCTGAAAGCTGCATCTAGATCTAGCTTGGAGGAGTAGAAGTTCTTCCTGGAATTCTGTTTCTTGGATTTTTGAATAAAACCCATGCGATCTAAATCATCGAGAGCAGCACTTATAGCTGGCACTGAGTAGCCTGTATATGAGCTAATTTCATCTTGGGTTAAGGCACGTGGAAATAGAATTAATGCTCCAAATACTCTGCCATGCACATCCCCCATGCCTCGTGCTTTGAAGAGCGCTTCAAATGTGCTGAGAATGCCCTCTCTATCCCTCGAAATTTCCTCAGATAAATTGCTATTCATGCAAATGAAAAAAATATGGTCTAAACTATAAATACTTTCTTGGATTTTCTGAAAAATGAAAAAATATGAAAGGTATGAAAGGTAATAAATAATTATAATTATTCAATTCAATTTAATGACAACCTGAAAATGAATATGAAGTATATATTAACTGGGTTAATAATTAGCGATCGCAATGATGAAAATGCACTTGTGATCAAGCGTGGAGAAGCTTTTGCCCCTACTCATCCAACGACTGAGCTTTGCTTGAAATTGATGGAGCGGAGCTTTGCACTTCGTCGAATAAAATCTATTCTCGACGCAGGCTGCGGCACTGGAATACTAGCACTTGCAGGTTTAAAACTAGGAGCTGAGCGAGCAGTTGCATTTGATATTTCCAGAGAAGCTGTTTATATTACAATTGAAAATGCCCGCAGAAATAATCTTGCTCAGAATATAGATGTAATCTTGGGCTCCATTGATAGCTTGAAGGCTAAATCTAAATTTAAATTTGATTTGATTGTTGCAAATCTCTATTTCACCACTCTTTTGAGCATGGTTGGAAAATTCAAAGAACTGCTGCTTGCGAATGGAATTCTCATTTTATCTGGATTTTATGATATTGAATTCTATCATTTGAATAATGCAATGCTGAACCTTGGCTTTCAAAAGGGAGAGGTGCTCTATAGAGACCATGTAATAGCAGATCTCCCTCCATCGATGAGCTTTACATTTGGAGCAGCACAATATATTTTAAAATAATAATATAAAATAAAATAAATAAAAAACTAGTTAATCTCCTGAGGTTAGATATAAATATTTCAAGCTTTCCTCTTTACCTCGCTTGGCTTTCTTAGAATGAGGGTTGATCTGCAGCACTTTTTCATAGCTTTTCGCTGCCTCTTCAAAGCGACTTAAATTGAATTGAGTTAGAGCTAAGTTGTTCCAAGCCTCCTCATCCACTGGATTTTTTTCAACAGCCTTTTCAAAACACTTCAATGCCTCCTCATATCTTCCAAGATTCCCTAGGGAAACGCCTTTATAATTCCAAGCCCCGTGATTTTCTGGTTCAAACTCAATTGCACGATTGAAGCAAGCTATTGCCTCTTCAAATCTAGCCAAGCTATGGAGAACTAAGCCTTTATTCACCCAAGCGGGAACATATTCTGGATTCAGCTGAATTGCTTTATCATAGTAAGCAAGCGATTCCTCTAATTTGCCTAAGTTACTGACCGCAGCACCTTTATTGCACCAAGCCTCAAAGTTATTTGGATCTATCTTTAAAAGCTCATCGAAGCACTTCACTGCTTCACTATGCAAGCTCAGCTTGCTATATGCACTGCCTAAGTTATTCCAAGCCTTTAAATCTCGGTCGTCAATTTCAAGGGCTTTTTTGAAATAAAACACTCCTTCCTCAGTTTTACCCAAGGCAAGCAGCAATGCTCCTATGTTGTTCCAAACCAAGGAATTTCGAGGATTGATTTCCAGAGACTTGCGATAGCACTGAAGAGCTTCTTGGTATTGCTTCAAATTGAAAAGCGCTACACCCTTGTTGTTCCAAGCCGGGGCATCCTTTGGATCAAGCTCCAGGGCACGGTCAAAGCAAGGAACTGCATCCTGAAATCTACCTATGCTTTGAAATGCCAGTCCTTTGTTGTTCCAAGCCGGGGCATCCTTTGGATCAAGCTCCAGGGCACGGTCAAAGCAGGAAATTGCTTCATTTACTCTACCTAGGCTCTTAAGCGCTAGACCTCGGTTATTCCAGGCAGATGGATATCTTGGGTTCAAAAGCAAAGCTCTATCGAAGCAATCTAATGCTTCCTCCAATTTACCAGCTTTGTATAAAGCAAGACCTTTATTATTCCAAATCAAAGCATCATCTCGCTCGAGCTCAATTGCTCTATCAAAACAAGCTAATGCCTCTTCATATCTCCCTATGCTATAGAGCGAGAGGCCCTTATGATTCCAGTCCGCAGCTGTAAGATGCTCAATTTCAACTTGAATTTCATAGATCTTGCCAGTTACTTTTTCATATATCCTTAGAAATTCAACTTTCAATTCGCTGAAATTCTGAAATCTCTGTCCTGGATCTTGATTCAAGCACTTCATAACCACTGAATTTAATTCCATTGGAACAGCAGGATTTCTCTGCTTAGGCTCAATTAGCTCTTCAACCCCTCCAGCTGCTAAGTACTCTAGGTAAATCCCTTTCCCCTCCTCGTATTCTACTTCAAATGGCAGGTTTTGAGTGAGCATCTCATAGAGTATTACTCCAAACGAAAAAATATCAGATCTAACATCTGCACTTCTTGGATCTATATATTGCTCAGGCGAAATATATGGTTTAGTGCCCCAGACGTGGCCCACCCTAGTTTTCCCAGGTTCCAAGCGCTCGCCGAGTCTCTCTTTTACAAGCTCATCCTCGAGGATTTTCACAAGCCCAAAATCGGTGATCTTCGCCACTTTATCTTTAGTTATTAAGACATTCTGAGGCTTTAGATCTCGATGCACTATTCCCATTTTCTTAAATGCATATTCCATTCCACTGCAAATTTGAATTGCAAAATCAATAGCTTGGGGAATGTCAAGTAGATTTTCATCGATCCACTCTCTAAGGGATTTGCCAGAAATGTATTCTAAAAAAATATAGGGCTTGCCCTCTATTCGCTGGACAAACTCAGCTTTAACTATATTCCTATGCTTATCCAGTTTAACCCAAGTTTCCGCTTCCCTCAAGAATTTTCTAACTACCTCTTCCCTCCAGAGAAATTCATCTTTAAAGGTTTTAATAGCAAACCACCGCCTCCAGTGGTGGTCAAAAGCAATATAGACTACACCCAATCCGCCTTCTTTTATATCCTTAATTTCATAGCGATTGAGCATCTTATCTCCAATCTTCCACTTTTTCTCAAAACCCCGAGGTGGCTTTTTAAAGCGATCGAGAATTTTCATATCAAATATAAATAAGAAAGAAGCGATATTTAGATTTAGGCATATTCTAGAGCTTGACAGAATAGTGAAGCCTTTAATATCTAATTAATTAAAATTAAAAGTTAAAGCAGAATGTTAATAATGGCGGAGAAAATAAATATCGCTGATGTTAGAACTTGACTTAGAAGAGAGATGCGATTGCTGCGGACACGATTTGAGATTGCAAGTGAGGGAGCAAGAGGGGGGCTTTCTAAGTGAATTCAGCTGCTTGCGCTGTGGCTTTAGGTTCACTGAGGCAAACAAGCTTTTGATTCTAATAGCTGACGCTGGCTGGGAATCTATTGTTGGTGGCTGTGTGGTTGGATTTTACGATTTTCTCAAAAAGCAATTTGAGTCAATAATAATTGATGTGGAGTATTTTCAGAACATCCTCGATGGAGAAAGCATATATCCTGAAAAAGTGGTTTCTGCGGTAGATGAAATATTCGCTGCTTGGAATATCAATCCAGATACCCATTTAATACTCCTTAAGAATACTCATCTCATGTCAAATCTAAGAGAATATTTGGACGCGAGGCACTACAGCTGGTTCAGGTTTAAAATTTGCGTGCCAATTGAGTCTTTAACTAAAAAAGCCTTTGAAGAACATCTCCTCAGTCTAGGAGTACCCCCGGAGGCAATTGCTTTACAGGGGAGAGCTAGATTGAGGTTTCTGCTAGCTTGGGTCTTGGCTGATGAATCGAGGGAGAGGCTTGTTAAAAAAACTGGGCTTTAGAGACTTTTTATCTAAAATCGATAAATTTGGACTGCGTTAAGAAAAAGGGGAGGAGAGTAAAGATATAGTGGTTGAGATTCAGGGAGAAGTAGCCATTGCTAAGAGTTAATTGTTGAGGGAGAGACTTGATTATGAGAAAGTCCTTGTAATAGGAACTTAGCGAGGGGGTAAAAAAGGTTTTAAGAAGCCTTGAGGTTGAGATTCACTGCTGTTAGGACTTACCACAATTGAGTTAGCGAGTTTCATTCCGGGACACGAAAAGGTGGATTGCGAAAAATTGAAAAATATCGTTTTAAAGGTTGATTGTATTTATTTTAATAATATTTATTTATATTATTTTATTAATCACTTCTTCGACCCCCAGTGCTATACCCTCTACTTCCATTCCACCTCTGCCTTTAGCTCCATCCCCCACGACATATAAATTTATATAAGGAGTCTCGCTACCCCTATCCTGCCCGCTTGCTGCTCTATTAACCGGCCAGCCATTCCAATAGCTCTGCACCAGTAATACCTCGAATTTCTTAAGCTTGAAGATCTCCCTTAAATCATTTAAACCAAGCATTATCTCACGCTCCAAATGCGATTTTACATCCGCGATTCCCCTCAAGCTTAGAGCTTGATGGCTCATTAAAAGATGCTTGTTCGGCGGAGCAAAAGCGGGATCAGAGTGAGTGAGCTCGATTATGCCATTTATCCTACTTGCACTTGGCGTGAAGAGCACTCCTGAATGTCCAATCAATGGCTCATCGCTGGAGAAAGAGATTTTTATACCTGCAGATGGCTTTTGCTTGGATATTTTCTCAAGATATTGCTTGTCATCGCATTTGCTGAGAAGCTTTGCAGTCTCAGCGTGACCTAGGTTGCTTATGATAAAATCAGCTTCGTAGAATTCCCCGCTGCTAATAACTCCTTTTACAGTTCTATTTTGAGTCTTAATTTGCTCCACCTTTTGCTTCAAAAGCAGCTTTCCGCCTTTACTTTCGATCACTTCAATCAAACTCTCAATAACAGCTCCGCATCCACCTATTGGTATGCCTGGTCCGCCATATCGCCTTAGGTTTTTTATTATCTCAAGTACCTCGCTAGCTGGTACTTCCGCTGAGCTTAGACTCAATGCAAAGCCGCAGAAAGCATTGGCGAATCTCACTAGCCATTCATCTCTTACTCCATTATAAAACCAGTCTCTGAAGCTGCCTTTTGGCTCAGCGTACTTTGCTTTTAAATTTAAAAAGAGAATTTGAAGTCTATCACTTAACTTCAAAACTTTGGTGAAATCCTCGAATTTAATTTCCTCCCCGCTGTCTAATCGCACTGTGGCAGGTGGCTTAGACTGCACTATTTCAACATCAACTCCAGTTTTCTTCAATAGCATTGCAAAGGGACCTCTATTGCCATGGGGAATCAAATGCAGTGCTCCAGTGCTAAGCTTGAACCCGCGATAATCTAAATTAGTGAATCTTCCACCTGCAAATGGAAGCTTTTCAAAAATGGTCACCTCGTGCTCTCGAGAAAGCGCTGCTCCAGCTAGCAATCCACCGATTCCAGCGCCGATTATAATAGCTTTAGTCATGGTCTATGGCATCCACTGGGCAGTAGTTTTTACATAGCTCGCAGTTTATGCAATTTTCATTCACCTTTGCCCTCCCGAATAGTTCAATTGCATTAACTGGGCAGAAAACAATGCACTGCCCGCAGCCAACGCAGCGCTCGGAAATGATCATTAAATATTAAAAAATAGGGGGCTATTTCCCAAGCATAATTTCAATTGCTGATACATTCGCACGCTCTTCGCCGGATTGCAAGGTTTCAGTTGAAATCTTTATATCCTTCATCTTGAGATTCGTTAAGAAGCGATTTCGAATTATCTCCGCCACATCTACTGCTCTGCTAATTGCTCTTCCCCTAGCTTTAATTACCACTTCATTCGCACCATTATTGAACTGCGTTACCACAGCTAGGACATAGTTCATCACAGGTTTATTTCCAATATATACCACATTATCCTCTGCCATTTCCTATTCCTCCCGATTTACTGTTTATTGACCTGTTGTATATGTTATAAAGATAATATTTAATAATTTCCATTGAGATTGAGGATTAACTTTTATTTTTTACTTTGTTCTTTCAAAAAAATATTTCTCATTAAAGTGCTAATTGTAGGTAAATGCAGTTAGAATTAACAGCTTCCAATGTAGCATTGCGCTTGAAACTTAGAGAGTCGGTGAATCGACTGCTAAGCGATCATTTAATGCTTGTACTTGCATTGCTCTTAATTCCCGCAACTATTCTACCCTTTTTCTTCAGCTTCTCGCAATTTATGCTTGTTTTATTCGAGTTGATTAATTATATTATAATTGCAGTATTCGCAATTGAATACTTCGCAAAACTCTATGTGGCTGATTCTAGAATGGCATATGCTCTTAATCCGTGGCATATCCTCGATCTCTTTATTGTTTTGCTTGCTGCAGGCGATTTTCTACCTTTTCTCCCCGGAGGTTGGAGAGCTGCGCCTATGCTGAGGTTATTGAGAGTTACAAGAACCTTTGCAATAGCAGGGAGGACAGTGAAGAGAGCAGCACCTGAGAAAAAAGTTGAGGTTGAGGTTAAACCTAGAGTATCGCGAATGAAGATAAATATATTGGAAGAAAATAAAGTGATTAGAAATGCAACCGAAGCAGAACTATATCACTACCTCGCAACTCCAGCTGGAACTTGGGTTGACTTTCAAGAGGTCTCTGATTTAGACTTAAATTTCATTAGCGATGCACTGAAGATACCTAGATATGTGCTTGAGAGCAAGGCCCTTGAAGAATCTTTTCCTCGCATTGATTACTTCAAAGATTTCACCACGATTTTTATCTGGGACTCAAAACTCCAATCACTAGGGATTAAGGATATAAATATCTCGAAAAGTGGCATGCTAATAATCTGCGCTAATACATATATTGCAACAATATGCACATCAAAAAGCGAGCTCTTCGATAAAGTAGTAAGCGAAGGCTTAGCTATAAAGGAAAATGAATTCATAGTTGGAATACTCTATACGATTTTCAAGAGAAAGATCAAGGATTATGAAGAGATCGTGCGAGTCCTTGAGCAAAAGACAAATGCAATGGAAGAATTCCCAGTTGGTAGAGCGCATCCTTCATTTCTAGAGGGAACATTTCAGCTTAAGAAAGAGATTCAAAGGATCCATAACAATCTCTGGCACTTCAAACAAGTATTAGACCACGTGAAGTCCAAGAAAGTGGCACTTCAAGGCTTAAAAGATGAACATCTTTATCTCTTCGACATTCTCTATGATGAATCAGCCTATATGTTTGAAACCTCTCAAAATGTCAAAGATAGCCTTATTTCATTGATCGAACTTCATTTAAATACAGTTTCATTTGAGATGAACAAAGTCATGAGAGTACTTGCAGTCATCACTGCCCTTGCTTTAATCCCCACCATCATAGGCGGCCTCCTTGGAGAGAACTTGATCGACACTCCCTATCCAGTTACCATATTTGAAATTTTCTTCCTAGTGCTATCCCTCATGCTCCTAGGCGGATATGCCTTCTATAGGAGAGGTTGGTTGCGCTAGTCAATAAATAGCTCAAGGAGGTAGATCATCGAAATTCTAGCTCGAAGTCATCTGCCTTTCTCACGATTCTCACGGGATATGGGATCTCGATGCCTTCTTCTTTAAATCGCTTCAAAATCAATCTATATAGCCTATCTGGAACTATCTTCCAAAGCCTAGGGTTTTCCGCCCATACTCGCAATTCCATTTTCATTGAGTAATCTCCAAATTCCACGATTAATGCAATTGGACTTGGTTCTTTTACCACGCCTGGTGTTTGAGCTGCTGCATCTAGCAGAATCGAGGTAACTTTATCGACATCTGCTTTATAGCTCACTGGAATTGGAAGAGAGAGTCTCAGCCTGGGATCTGGATCATTTTCATTGATGATTTTCTCTCTAGCCATTATTGAGTTAGGGACGACAAGCAAGGTATCGTCCTCGAGCTTGATCCTAGTGCTTCTAATTCCAATGTCAATTACATCGCCTTTTTGATCTTCTCTGCCCACGAATTTAATTCTATCCCCCACTCTATAGGGTCTATCTGCCATTATATTGAGCGAGCTAAATATATCAGTAAGGGAAGCTTGAGCAGCTAGAGCAATTGCTATGCCAGCTATTCCAATCCCTGCTATGAGAGGAGTTATTTCATAGCCTATAGCGCTTAATGCCACTAGCACAGCTATTGCAATTACGAAAATCTTGAACAAGCGGTTGAGAAATGGGACTAATTGATCATCGATAGGAGATACTGTCTTCGGAGCCACTTCCATCATATACCAGCGTGCAAATCCCTCTATAATTTTCACCACAAAATAGGCTCCAATGAATATGGCTAGGACAGTGAAGAATTGATCTATTAGCTTGAATTGCTCATAGCTAAATGCAATGGTGTGCAGCGCTAGCGATAATCCAATGATTATTATTAATAGGCGAATGGGGCCTTGCAATGCTTTTAAAAGCTCATCGTCCAACTTCGTCCTAGTTCGAGCAGTTACCCTCGGAAGCACATTGTAGACAAGGTGATAAATCACTTCAGCTAAAACAGCGAAGAATAGCACTATAATCAAAGCAAATGCAAAGTCCAAAGCAACTCCCCTTATCCCAGTGAGATCAGCTGCTTTAGATTTAATTTGCTCCAGGAGAGGAAGTATGAAGGCTGTTTGCATATCCCATCGATATGGAAATGTGAGATATTAAAACTATTTTCTTTTTTCTTATTTTCTCGAAAGATAACTTTTATATTAAAGTCTAGTCTTTCTACTATAAGATGGAAAGCAAGGACCTCGAGCTTTTGCAAGCACTGCAAAATGGTATTCCAATTGAACCAGAACCATTTAAAAAAATGGCGGAGCAATTGAAGCTTTCTCAAGCAGAGGTAATAAATCGAATTGCAGGTTTGATTCAAAGGGGCCAGATCAAGAGAATAGCTGCCTCAATTTCTCACCGCAGCATTGGCTATAGAGCAAATGCAATGATTGTTTGGAATGTGCCAAATGCAATAGTGGATGAAGTTGGAGAAAAAATGGCTAGGTATAAAGAAGTTTCCCATTGCTATTTACGCCCCAGGCGAAAGCACTGGAGATATAATATTTTCATAATGGTCCACGGGCGAAACAAAAGAGCTTGCCTTGAAGTGGTTAAGAAAATAGCAAGAGAAACGAAGATCAAGGACTACGAAGTGCTATTTAGCGAGGGAGAATTGAAAAAAACAGGAATAAAGCTTAAATGCTATTAATGCAGGAAAAAAAATATGCAGAAACTATTTCCTTTAATTTTAAATTTTGAGGATAAAAAAGTAGTGATATTCGGCGGGGGAAAAGTGGGGGAGCGAAAAGCAAAGTTCTTTTCAAAGCTGGCTCGAGTTTCAATAGTTAGCAGAGAATTCACACCCAGTATTAAAAAAATGGCTAAAAATGGCACTGTTGAATTAATTCAAGTAGACCTATCGAGGAATAATATTGAAGAGCTGGAAGGGCTAGTTAAAGATGCATTTCTCGTGATCGCCGCCACTAATGATTCTAAGATCAATGATGAAGTTGAGGAAATTGCAAATAAATATAATAAGCTGTTGAATAAAGTGGATGATCCTGAAACTCAGGTTTTGATCCCAGCTATAGTTAAAAAAGGGGACATCTTCATTGCCATAAGCACTCTGGGAAAAAGTCCAGCTATGGCTAAATATCTGAGGAAAATGCTTCAGCAGCAGATCACACTTAAGCACGCGAGAATGGTTAAGCTGCAGACTATAATTAGAAGTATATTAAAGCAGAAAAAAGGGGATCAAAAGAGCAGGGGGAAAATTTTAAACAGCATTTTGAAAGACCGAGAGATATGGCTAGCTCTAGAGAAGAGCTATAAGAAAGCTTTAGATCTAGCGCTTGAGCGCTATATTGAAAAATATTGAAAAGAATTAACTATCATTAGAATAATGTATATTTGTAATTTTAATGGAATTGTAATGAAGCAAATAACCAGCATGATAATAACCCATAGGAAAGCAAGCTTGGATATAATTGAGAGAGCTTGGCATAGAGATGTGCCCTCTTTTCTGCGGAGAATTCAATCATTTGATGGTATAGAGGAGTGCTTCGTTATTCAAACCTGCAATAGAGTGGAGCTATATATCGTGGCAAAAGCTGGTGAAGCTATTTTAAAGAGAATTGCTGAAGAAATGCACGTTCCAGATCAAGTCGTAGTTTTTCATAATCATGAGCAATCAATTTGCCATCTAATGCGCTTAGCATGCGGACTTGAGTCAATGATTGTGGGAGAGGATCAAATTCTCGGTCAATTGAAGGATTTCTATGAACTCGCGAGGAAAGCAGGTACTATTGGAAGGGTGCTTTCAGCTGTGCTTGATAAAGCGATTGCAGTTGGAAAGCGCGCGAGAAGAGAAACAGGGATAAATAAGGGAGCGGTTTCCATAGGTTCAGCTGCGGTTGAACTTGCAGAAAAGCTACTAGGGAGCCTGGAGGGTAAAACGCTTTTGATAATAGGCGCAGGGGAAATGGCGAGTTTAACAGCGAGAGCAGTTGCTTCTAGAAATCTAAAGCAGTTTTTTATAGCGAGTAGAACATTGGAAAAGGCTGAGCGTTTAGCAAGAGAATTTAAGGCAATTTCAGTTGAATTTTCAGATGTTCCCAAATTTCTATTTGAATCTGAAGTGGTTATATGCGCTACAAGTGCGCCTCATCACATAATCACGCCCAAAGTTATTCCAAGGGAGAAGCAATTGCTAATAATAGATCTAGGTACTCCTAGGAATGTAGCCCCTGAAGTGGGCAAGCTATCAAATGTCGAGCTGCATAACATAGATAGCCTAAGAGCTATAAGTGAGAGAAATTTAGAGAGTCGGAGGATTGAAGCATTTAAGGTTGAGGGGATAATTGAAGTTGAAATTAGCGCTTTAGAGAAGCAATTGAAGCAGCAGTTGGCAGAGGGAGTAATAGCAGCGCTTTATCAAAGAGCAGAAGAAATTCGAAAGCGAGAACTTGAGAAAGCAATTCATAAGCTAGGGAATAGAATGAACGCGGAGGAGAGAGAGATCCTTGAAGCTCTCACGAATTCGATAGTTAGCAAAATTTTAGTTGAACCAACTAGGGTATTGAGAAGTGCGGCTCTCAATGATGATAAGCAGTTCATAGAAAATATTGAAAGGCTATTCAATTTAGGTGGGAATAATGGGATTTCCAAGCGTAAGAATGCGGAGATTGAGAAAACCTAAAGTGCGAAAAATGGTTAGGGAGACGCAGCTCGCTATAGAGGATTTAATTTACCCTATATTTGTGGATGAGCGAGCAAATAGAGCTGTGCCAATCCCATCGATGCCTGGGCAGAGTCGAATTCCATTGAATGCTTTGAAAAAAGAAATGGAGATAATAGTGGGACTTGGGATACCCGCGGTTATTTTATTTGGCATACCTGCGAGGAAAGACGAGCTTGGCAGGGAAGCTTATAATAGTCGAGGTATAGTGCAAAGCGCTACTCGCTCGATCAAGCAAGACTTTGATGAAATATTAGTGATAACTGATCTCTGCCTCTGTGAGTATACCTCTCACGGCCACTGCGGCTTAGTTGATGACAAAACCAAAGCGATTTTAAATGATCCCACGCTTGAAGTTCTAGGTAAAATAGCGGTGAGTCAAGCTGAAGCTGGAGCTGATGTTATAGCACCGAGTGGTATGATAGATGGCATGGTACAAGCTATTCGCAGTGCCCTTGATGACGCTGGTTTTGAAGATACTCTTATCTTGTCCTATGCTGCGAAGTATCACTCCAATTTCTACTCTCCATTTCGAGAGGCCGCTGAGAGTGGCTATGCCTTTGGGGATCGCTCCACCTATCAAATGGATTTTGCCAATAGCGATGAAGCCCTTCGCGAGGTAGCACTTGACTTAGAGGAAGGTGCTGATATAGTTATGGTGAAGCCCGCGCTTGCCTACTTGGATATAATTTATAGAGTGAAGCAGGAATTCAAAGTGCCTGTTGCAGCTTACAACGTAAGCGGGGAGTACTCAATGATTAAAGCAGCTGGTGAAAAAAGCTGGCTCAATGAGCAAGCGATCATGCTCGAGGTATTAACTGCTATAAAACGTGCAGGTGCAGATATGATTCTCACCTACTTCGCTAAAGAAATGGCTAGGATATTGAGAACCAGGGGAAAGGATTGACACTTTCCATCGCACTAAGCACGTATTCCTTTGCGGTTGCTTATCTGTTGAGATAAAGAATATATGTTCAGAGAACAAGAAAGCGATTGTATATTGTTTGTTCTCACGCTAGGGGAACAGCAAACCTGAAAGCAACATTGATATTCTTATTTTAACAAAAACATTGACAGAAAAATTGGAGAAGAGGAGAAACATTGAAGTTCAAGTGAATGACAGCAAAATTTAATATCTCTAGTGAGGCATTCTAAATACCGATAAATATTTAAATAATCGGTATTCTAAATACTGATAATGGAGTTAGACATTTTATTATTGAGAAACCCATGGTGGAAGGGGAAAGAAAATTTCGATGAAGATGAAGACTACAGAAAATGGGTATCGAGAAAGATTAAATGGGTACCTGAGCTTACAAGAGAAATTGCCTTGGAACCATTCTCCCTTCATTTTATTGTAGGAGCAAGACAAGTTGGCAAAACAACAGCGATCAAACTTCTTATTAAAGATATGCTGGAACTGGAAAAGGTTAACCCAAAATCAATATTTTACTTCAGGTGCGATGAAATAAGCGATTACAAAGAGCTGAAGGATTTATTGAGTAGCTACTTAGAGTTGAGAGATAGCTGGAAAATAGATAAATCCTATATTTTTCTAGATGAAGTATCATTCCCGAAGGAATGGTATAGGACGGTAAAGTCGATGATAGATGATGGTATGTTTAAAAATGATGTTTTGATATTGACTGCATCTACTAGCATCAAAATTAAAAAGGAAACGGAATATTTTCCTGGAAGAAGGGGGAAAGGAAGAGATTTTGTAGTTAGACCGTTAAGCTTCCGCGAATTCATTAAAACTATCGATCCAGACCTATACTCGAAACTACCTCAAAGAATGAAGATTTTTAACAGTAAAGAAATAGAAGAAAAAGCTTTAAAGGCAAGTATTTTCCTATCTGAGCTAAATAAACTACTCTTCACTTATTTCGAGGTCGGCGGTTTTCCTTTATCAATTAACTCTTATTTTGAAAGTGGATATATGAAACCTGATGTAAAAGAAATTTATTTATCCTGGATCAAGAACGATTTAATAAAAATTGGAAAAAGCATCAATACAGCAAGAGAAGTAATAAAGACTTTACTAATAAAAATCCCCAGCACTATCAGTTGGGAGACAATTGCAAAAGAAACTTCGATCAAATCGCCAAAAACCGTTAATTCATATCTTCACACGTTTTCAGACATGTTTACTTGCATCATAAGTTACTTCTTGGATCCGAGTACTGCAACGATAAAATTTGCAAAGAATAAAAAAGTTTATTTACAAGATCCATTACTTCTATCTATTTTCGAGGATTGGTGTTTAATTAAAATAAAAGAAAAAGAACCAGTAGTGGCAGAAAGCGTTTTAGCATCCCACTTAGCTAGAGTTTTTAATGAAGTTTATCACTGGAAGAATAGAACAGAAATAGATTGCGTTGTGAGAGACATCGAAAAAGTCATAGGGTTTGAATGTAAATGGAAAGAAAAAATAGAGAAAAGGAAGATTATCCTCGGTAAGTTAAAAGAAATCTACATCCTATCTAAAAAAGAACTAGATGTGAAAAATAAGATAATTCCCCTATCCGTGTTTCTTGCATTAATTTGAGTTTAATAACTGCTGATTCAAAATGTTATCTACAGATTTTGTCATTGGGTGTGAATAGAAGACCATACAGATGAGTAGGAGGATGTCAGATCTGAAATCTGAATTTAACTCCTCGATTTCCAAGCTGGTCAAATTTTATCATTTGAATTTCAAATCTTTCCACGCAGGCATAGTGCCATTTAGCACTCAATTTTGATTTCTTTAATCTTTAATCTTTAACTCAGTAATACCCAAGGGTCAATGATTAATTCGAGTTCGCATATTCCTTCAAAGCAATTGCTATCGCGAGCCGAACTTTGAAATGATTATAATGATGATAAGTAAATTTATATGGTAATATTTAAATACTTTTAAAGATTTTTTTTCTAATGGGACCTAGTATTAGGAGAAAAACGGTTTAGGAACTCGAAGCTATTTCTCCAATAGGCGAGAGGAGAAATCTTTGCAACTAATCTGTTTTTTTTCCTAATCCTCGGTTAGATAAGAAGGAGGGATGCATCTTTAAGAAACTAAAACTTTTTTCTATAATTATGGTTATACTCATCTTGCTCGCGCCGCAGTGGGTGGAATTGGCGAGTGCTGGTATATGTCAGTGTAACCATGGGTTTGTATGGAGTAGCCTTGAGGGAAAATGTATATTGCCATATTGGGTAACTGGAGATAGACCGGGGATGGTGGAGTGCAATTCTGAGTTGCAAACTGCAACATCTGATCCTGTGATAATCACTAGTGGAAATTTGATTTTGAAATACCGCGATTTGTATATTCCGAATGCTCGTGGGCCTAGTATTTCTATAGAAAGGTCATATAATAGCCAGAGCATAAAAGGCAGTTCTTTTGGGTATGGGTGGAATTTTAACTATGAAATGTTTTTAACGGAGTTTTATAGCAATGAGACCGTGGAATTAAAGGATGAGGAAGGTAATGTAATCGATACCATCAATATAACCATAATTAAAGGAATCTCAATAACACAAGATCACGGAAGAGAAGACATATTTCTACCCTCTCCTTCTCCAAATAAATTCCTACCGCCTGCGGGTGTTTATGATACATTGGAAAGACTCGAATTCCATCCAAAGGGCTATTTATATGTTCTGATGAAGCCTGATGGAACCAAATATTTTTTTGATGAAAAGCGAAGGCTTAGCAAGATCGAGGATAGAAATGGCGGCTATCTGGATTTTGAATATCCGCTTAGCTATACAGGATACGACTTTTTGCCAATTAAAATTAGTGACAATTCTGGGCACAGCATCAAAATTACCTATGAAGACTACAAAATAAAAACAATCTTTGTTCCAGGAGGTATTAGTTTCCCAGAAGGTAGAACAATCATTTACAACTACGAGGGGGCAAAGCTGAAAAGCGTAACAGATGCAGAAGGCAATACCGAGTCTTATGATTATCATCCTACTTATTCAACGTTGGTCAAAAGAACTCTCCCAATGGGAGGGAGCTATGATTACACCTATGAATTTGCCAACTATTACGGCAGAGTTGTGCCTAAGTTGATTTCACAAAGGGATCCGGAGGGAAATGTTAAATCTTATTTTTATGACTGGGAAAGCAAGCCGATGAAGACCACGATCACTGATAATAGAATGGCATTGGGACATGAGTCAGAAACCAAGTCGGAAACAAGATATTACAACTCTCCAGGTAGCAATGTGATTAAAATTACTAATGCACTTGGTCAATCGGAAACATATGACTGGGATGAGAATTATAATATGCGGGAATTAACAGATCCCTTTGGAGAAAAACAGAGTGGAACTAGAGATAGTGGGGATAGACTTATCGAAAAAATCGATCAGCTCAATAGAAAACTTGAAAATGAATTTGATAAATTTGGGCAAATCAAAAAGCAATCAAGAATTGTTAATAACACTGTTGTTACAAGCGTCTCCTACGGCTACGATGATTCAGGGAATTTAGCAAATATAACTGATGGGGATGGAAATACACATTCATTTACATATAATAAATATGGTCAACCTACCCTCATAGTGGATGCTGAAGGTCACAAGACAACATTTGAATATTACGATGATATAGGCTATCTCAAGAAGGTGACAGATGAGCTTGGAAATACAATAAGCTACACGTACGACGAGGTTGGAAATATCCTTTCTGAAACAAGAGCGAGCGCTGATGGAAGTCAGAGTGCAATTATCAGATATGAGTACAACAAGAACAGTGCGGTGACGAAGATAACTGATCCTGCGGGCAGGGTAACGACTTATTCTTACAATCGCAATGGATACCTCGAGCGAGAAATCAATGTCTACAAGGGTGTAACGAATTACATATATTATAAGAATAATTTGCTGAAATCCATCGAGAAGCCGTCAGGGAGAATAGTAACTTATACTTACTACGCTGATGGTTTTACCAAGACCATAACAGAAGGAGATGGGATCGACGATAGAACGACAAGCTATGAGTATGACGATTCAGGGAGAATAACGAAGATCATAAATCCCGATGGAGGCAATGTTACATACATTTATGATCCGCTTACTAACAAGGTAACCTCAATAGACCCCATGGGTAATCCAACAATTTACTTATATGATGAAATTGGAAGGGAAATTGAAGTCATTGATGCATATGGAAATTCTACGAAAACTATCTACGATGACGAGCATCTTAAAAAAATCGTGATTGACAAACTAGGGTATAAAACAACGTATTCGTATAATAAAATGTTCCTGCTCTCGGCTATCGAGGACGCTCTTGGGAATCAAGAGACGTTGGCATACGATAAGCTTGGCAACTTGAGATTTGTTAAAGAAAAGGATGGAAATGTCACTGAATATGTTTACGACCCACTCGATAGGGTAAAATGGGTCAAAGATCCGCTTGGTAACAAGCTCGTATATGACTATGACTATTTGGGCAACATTATTGCTGTAAAAGATGAAAATGGGAATATTTACCGGATGGGATACGACTCAGCAGGTAGAATTACTTATGCAATGGATCCCATGGGCAATAGAGAAATATATACTTATGATGATGAGGAAAATATGGTAACAGTAACGGATGCCAGAGGGCATGCTACAAATCGCTACTTTGACACTTCAGGCAGATTGTATAAAGTAGTAGAGTACGTTGGTTCTAAGGAAATAAACACGCTATTTTATTACGATGTTTTTGACAATGTAAAATCGATTTCAATCTACAACGGAAAAGAAACGGCTTACTATGATTATGATAAAATGGATCGTCTAGTTTTGGTTAACCAGAGCCACATCACCATGACTTACAGCTATGATAAAAATGGAAATTTATTAGAAATTAAGGGCATGAATGGAGTTACAACCCACGAGTACGACAGGCTGAATAGAATAATTAAAACTCATTATCCCGACGGAAGCAATGAAACTATAATATATGATGCTAATAATAATAAAATAAAAATAATAGATGTAACAGGGCGAGGAACAGAATATGAATACAATTCGTTGAGACAACCAGTGAAAATAATTAATCAGCTAGGATTCGCATGCATTAATGAGTACGATAAAATTGGACAGTTAACACGTACCATAGATGAAAATGATATGGAAACGAGATACAGCTACGATGCCGTAGGAAGACTAACTCAAATTTTGAATCCCGATGGAACTTCAGTAAAATATGAGTACGATGCAGCAGGCAATAAGATAAAAACTATTGATGAAAATAACAACATTATTACCTATTCTTATGACAAAAATGGGAGGTTAACTAGTATAACAGATCCCTTGGGTTACAGGTCATTCTTTGAATATGACGCAAACGGTAACTGCGTGAAAAAGATTGATGCCAACGGCAATACCATTAAACATGAATATGATGAACTGAACAGGATTTCAAAAACAATTCTACCAGACCTTTCAGAGATCCTTTACGAGTATGACATAGATGGAAAACTGCTAGTAATTAGGGAACCAAATGCAACATACTACTATACCTACGATGCCCAACGGAGACTCATTGAGGAAAACTGTACTGAAGAAAAGTGGTATATTAAATATGAATATGACAAACTGGGCTACATCACCGGTATCGAAAGCCTAGGATATAACTATACTTTTGAATACAGCAACAACTATGCTCTATCCAAAATATACGCTCCAGAAGGTGTATACACCTTTAAAGCTAATCCCTTTGGTCAGATCGCTGAGGTAGCATACCCCAATGGCGTAACTACCAAGTATAGCTATGATCCCCTTGGTCGCTTTGAGAATATATTGACCTCCCGAGATGGAGAGATTATTAGCAACTATACCTTCGAAAGGGATGGCGCCGGTAATATCATAAGGCAAATCGATGGAAACAACATAACAACCTACAAATATGATAGCCGGTACAGATTAACCAATGTTAGCTTGCCTGGGATGGAGATTAGCTACCAATATGATGCTGCTGGAAACAGAATCAAGGCAGCTAGAAACAACATCACCATCGATTACACCTATAACGCCGCAAATCAATTGCTTACAGAAAAAGAAAGCAATGCAGAAAATTCCAGCATTTTATCAGCACTCCTCAATCTGATTTCAGGACCCACTAGATCTTACACATATGATAAAAATGGGAATTTAATCCTTAAAGTGGAAAATGGAAATACCACAATATACGATTACAACCACGGAAATAAAATAATCAAAATCACCCATCCTGATCTAAGTACAGAGGAATTCAAATATAACTCACGCGGAAAAAGGATTTATAAAAAGGATAGCAATGGAGTTACCAAATATGTTTACAAGGGCGATAATGTACTTTTCGAGCTCGATGAAGACCACAATATTAAAGCACGATATACTTCCTCAAATATAATAGATAATATTCTAAGCAAGAATTTAGGAGGTAAAGCTCAATACCTGCATTATAATGGGATAGGCAGTGTGGTGAAAATCACAGATGAAAGTGGTTCGCCAGTAGGAACATTCGATTATTATCCCTTCGGGGAGATCATAGGAAGAACAGGAGAAGCTAGAAATATTACCATCTCCTACACGGGAAGGGAATTTGAAGAGAACAGCAGGCTATACTACTATAGAAACAGATTTTATGATCCAAGTACTGGTAGATTTACAACTATGGATCCATTTCCATCAGATATCCAAGATACAAGTACGCTTCACAGATACGTTTACGCTAGAAATAACCCAATAATATACAACGACCCCCTTGGGCTGTTCCCATCTGTTGCTGAGTATTGGGATAAATATATAATGGAGCCTAACCGCCAGTTCCAAGACGATGGCGCCCTTGGAAAGTTTGGATATTATTCAGCTGAAACTGCGACATTTGCTGTCTCATTCCTTGGTTTCGACCCATATGCTGGAACAAGGACAGCACAGGCTCTATACGATCCTTGCTTCAAAGGAAATAAAGCCCTTGCTATCGCCACCGATATTCTTTCTGTACTACCAATGGTTGGAATGATCGGAAAAGGCGTGAAAGGTGGCTTGAAGCTCATTGGGAATGGAGGAAAGCTTGTTACACCCAACCTTGTTACTAAAGCAGCTAAAATCGGAAATACAAAAATTACCTTCAGTATGATTGGTGGAATCGAAAATAAAATAAAGATCCCTATCTTTTCCAAAACTTACGCTGTTTTAAAATTTCCTTCAAAATTGAAGGAGCAATTCATCGAAACATTCCTGAGTCACAAGCCAACGATGAAGGCGCTTCATCCTTTGCCCCATGACCCATCAAAAACCCTCAAATGGAATATTGAAATGGCTTGGGCAGAATCTCGAGATGAAGCAGCAGAGTTTTTTGGGATAGCAAATTATAAGAAAAAGGTACCCGATGTGGTTGCAAAACACAATGAGGCTGAAAAAATATTAAATCTCGATGGTGTTGGTGGTCACCACTCAGCTACTATAGATCCCAATAAATTAAGTGGGCTCACAGATAGCGAATTTTTAAGCATTGTAAAGGAGAGAATGTATGATGAAGCAACCGTCATTTCAAGGCCCTGGTGGCAGAAGTCGAAAGATGTCGATTTTGACAAATTAACACTCGACGAGGCGAGGTCAAAACTAGGGGGCTATAGACTTGGTAGCTATATTCCAGACGATAAAATTCCAGCGGGTCACCTTAGAGCAAAGCTTGCTTTTGAGGCTGAAGCTCAAAAAAGGAAGATTAATTTAAAAAATTTGTGGGAGAAGTGCACAGAAGAAGTGTACAAGTATTATAAGGAGCGTCCTCCACCAACTTCAATCTTTGGGGACCACGGGGAGAAGTTCTTACTAGGCACGAGAACTGCAGTCACTTTCTCTGATGCATACCAACGCGGGAGATATAATTA
Organism: Methanocellales archaeon; assembly: GCA_038850285.1. Classification (GTDB taxonomy): domain Archaea; phylum Halobacteriota; class JAWCLZ01; order JAWCLZ01; family JAWCLZ01; genus JAWCLZ01. Next base: position 161,627 of record JAWCMA010000001.1, read on the forward strand.
TAAAGAGCAGGGCGGGAGTGGATATGGCCTGCCTTAACCTAGAGAGGGCACTAGCTATTGCAATTGCAATAACTCTACTGACCAATGCAAATATAGCCTTCGCAATACCTGGGCAGGAGTGCTCCACTCATGCAGAGTGTGGGGAGAACGAGCACTGTGTTTTTCGATGTGGCGATGGAATTATAGATGAGGGAGAAGAATGCGATGATGGGAATAAGAATGATGGCGATGGCTGCTCTTCAGAATGCAAATGCGAATTAAAGGAACTATGCAACCCTACTCCTGGATGGAGCTGCGATATAAGGCTTACTAACGATGCAGAGAAATCTATTGAGCCTGCTATAGCCATTGATTTTGAAAATAATGCGCATATTGTCTGGATTGGAGTTGAAGAGACAAGCAAAATGGTAACTGGCTATTTTGAAAAAACAAATGTAAGTTATACTTATGAAGTACGCTCCACCCTTTATTCGCTTTACTATATGAAAATCTCGAAGGATGAAAAGAAATTGGTTAATAAAACAAGAATCTGGCCTGCTGGTGAAATGGGCACGACCGCGATATTAATGCAACCTAAGATTGCAGTTGATTTTGAAGGAAATCCGCATATCATTGTGATGTATCGCAAAACAACCAAGGAATCTGATAATCGCTGGGCTATTTACCTAAAACTCGATAGAGATGGCAAAGCAATTATTAGCGAAGGCTTACACTGGCGCTTTCAAGAAGCTGGGTGGAGCATTGATTATCTCAATCCCGCGATTGGTGTGAGCCCTAGAGGAACCACGCCAGTGGTTGCGACTAATGTTGAGGTATTTTATCCTGAGGAGTGGTATAGGGATGCAGTGCTTAAGGGTGCACTAGGAGATTATTTTTATCAATTAGGAGTGGCAAATGCACTTGCCTATCAAGGTGGACTAGCTGGGGCACTTTTAGGCATATCTCTAGTAGAACCTGCAGCCTGGGCTTCAATGACTGAGATTCTAAGGGTATATGGCACTTTTTATTGGGATTTCATTAAGATTGCTAAAAGAGACTGTCCAGATTGCTGGAGAGGCTGGAGCTGGGATGATGTAATTAGATCTCCCGAGCAACCAAAAAATAATATAGATATTAATATTCTTAATCGCTACCATTCCCCAAATATAGTCGTCGATGAATTTGGCAATATCAGCATAGTTTATATAGCAAAAGACATTGCCACGAATAAGTTTTACATTAAATTAAATAGAGATGGATCGACTCTTACGTTGAACAACCCTGATGCCCAACCAGATAGCCAACCTATCTTCTGGCTGCAGGCTCCTGGTTTGGACATAAATCTCGCTGGTTTCCCGCACATTGTGTGGCAGGGTAAGGACAAAAGGATATATTATAGCGAAGGAATCGAAGGTTTGCCAAATCAAAAAATATCACGTGATGTAATTGGCTATGCAAAGCCAGATATCGCGGTTGATTCGCAGGGAATTGTTAATGTTGTATGGCTAAATAAAAGTGAAAATGGAGCAAATGAGCTATTTTATAGATCTTTAGAAAAAGGAATATGGAGCTCTATAACGCAGTTAACCACTCATATCTGTCCAACGGGTATAGATGTAGATAACCCAGATATAGCTGCTTATAAAGAAAAGACCGGGGAAAGAGCTGTTCATCTAGTTTGGCAAGATCTAAGGGATGGAAATTATGAGATATACTATAAGCATACCATTCCTGCTGAATATACTTTTATATGGATTCCCTTTAGCTGGAGCTCGCAAGCAGAGTTTGAAAACGCTGTAAGAGCGAGAGCAGATTTCTTTTTAAATATATCTCCACTCGCAGAGTGTAAAAGTAAGGTTAAGAATATCACTCTAGATATAAGCTGGGTGGGATTTAACTGTCCAGAGGTTATTCAAATAGAAAAAGCCCTTGCAGAGAATGGCGAGCCTCCATCGCCAGGTGAAACCATTATTGCTGCAAAAATATGTGCAGACAATTACATAAAATGGGTAGATCCAAA
>JAWCMA010000001.1:163635-190422 GCA_038850285.1 Methanocellales archaeon
GTTGCAATTGGATTAGGCGGGCCAACTCACGTGCTTAAGGAAAATTGGGAGGGCGCTGCGTTCTTGGGCTTTAATGCTGTGTTTGCTGAGTCTACTGGATATAATGCATCTGAAAATAGATTGGAAACCCCTGCTCACGAAATAGCGCATGTATACTATATCTGCGATGAATATGACCTCTCATTTTGGGCGCATGAAGCAGCAACATTAAGTATGACAGTTTTTCCAGGGTACTGTCCAAATCTATGGAATTTTGATAGCTGTCCAGTTGTAAAGGTGGATGATATAGTTTGGCCGAATTACACCTGCAATGGCATAGCTCAATGCTGCGGTCCTGCAGCATATAGAATTTATTCAGGAGCATATTCAGCTAAAAATACTATATGCACTGAGCCAGTTTATAGCGTAATGGGAAGTGGGGCTTCAAACCATCGATGCGGTTATAGTGAAAGGAGCTATAAATGGCTTGAGTATTCAGGATTGTTAAACTGCAAGCGAAAAACCGAAAAACTATCAAAACCATTAACATTGGCTCCAAGCAAGATCACTAGCATAGGCTTGCAGTTTGACAAAAAAGGGGAGGAAAAAACAAGTATAAATTATATCTGGACTTACGAGGGCAGCTATAATAGACCAAGCACAACTGGTCCTTACCAACTTCAGATATTTGATGAAAATAATAACCTCGTGGATGCTATTTCACTGCCAGTTTCATATCACATAATGACTGACCCACCTGAGGAAACAAATAAAACATATTTTGCAATCGAACTCGAATATAAAGATTCATGGAAGACCTTAAAAGTGGTTAAGAACAACAGCACTTTACTCGAGCAAGATATAGAAGAATTGCTCTGCAATAAAAACAATGCCTGCGATGCCAAGGAAAATTATTATTCCTGTCCAGCGGATTGCAAGTCAAATGCTAAGGATGGAATTTGCAATCCACAGAAAGAAGACGGCTGCGACCTCGACTGCGCTCTAGGCATAGATGATGACTGCATTGGAATGATCGCAGCGATCATATCTCCAGCTAATAACACAGTTTTCAATAAGAACACGAGAACCATTGAGCTAAAGGCACAGACAACGATACCTGGAACCTGCAAGTACTCCAATGTCTCCACTTCATATGAAAACATGACTGCTTTCGCTGACACGGGTTCAATGATTCACACCACCACGCTTGCGGTGCAAGAAGGCAAGGAATATGACTATTATGTGAGGTGCAGCGATGCAACAGGTGCCCAGAGCGAGCTGCAATATGTGCACTTCAACGTCAGTGCTAATCGAGCTCCAGTTTTGAGCTTTATTAAAGACATCACTGTTTTGGAAACTGATTTGATTGTAATCCACGCAAACGCGAGTGATCCAGATGGCGATACATTGAGCTTCAACATCTCGGATGGTAAGTTTAAGCAGAATGACACAGGTGTGTTTAGCTGGCAGACTGATTACTACGATGCAGGTTTATATAAAGTGAATATCACGGTTACAGATGGCAATTTAACTGACTGGCAGCTAGTGAACGTGCTGGTTAAGAATTTGAATAGAATTCCCTCACTCGAAGCAATCGAAGATATCTGGGCAAGCGAGCTAGATAAAATCGTGATAACCCCAAATGCCACTGATCCAGATTTAGGGGAAAACCTAACATTCTACTTGGATCTCGAGAAAGTTGGCCTTGAGGGCAAAATTGACAAATTCAATTGGATAAATAATTCCTTTGAATGGCAAACCACGCTCTACGACTCAGGTAGATATAGAGCAACTATAACAGTATCAGATGGCTATATAAATATCTCCTATAGCTTCAAGATCTTCATTTTGAATTTAAATGCCCCTCCCAAGCTAGAGCCAATATCAAAGCAGATATTGAGAGAGGGCGAGCCTTACTATTATAAAGTTAATGCTAGCGATATTGACTACGATGTATTGCACTTCTCGGATAATACCACGCTCTTCGAAATCAATCCATATACAGGGGAAATCACTTTCACACCCGCAAGCTTGGATGTGGGCACTCACTTTGTCACGATCACTGTAACAGACGGTGCAGAATATGACTCGATAGTTGTGGAATATGAAATAAGGGGGGCTTAATAGCAATTATGAATAGAATATTTAGAAACAGGGAAGCAGCAGTTGGATCGTCTGCATTAGCTATTGCATTATTACTTACCATAACCTTTACACTGCCCTTTTTATCTCAAATACTGCCAGATTTAGGAGTTCAAAATACTGCGCCAGAGGTAAATATCATTGCTTCAAACGCTGATCCCCCTGATTTGATTATTACAAATTTAACTTGGACGCCTGATCCGATTGGCTATGGAGACATCGTTACTCTCAATGCCACCCTGCAAAATGCTGGAGATGCAGATATAGTGGAAAAAGATGTCTGCGTGGGCTTCTTCATAGATGGTAACTACATAGGCGAGGACTGTAGAAATGTGACAATTAGCGTTAATGAAACTGCAACCTTCGAACTAGCTTGGCCTTCAACACCAGGTACTCATGAGCTAGCGGCTTGGGCTGATTACTATGATAATATCGCTGAGGATGATGAAAATAACAATAACGCAACAGCATCCTTATATGCCCCAGGACCGGATTTAATTGTTAGCAATATAACTTGGAATCCTGAACCATTTGGCTTTGGAGATGCTGTTACTTTCAATGTCAGTGTTAAAAATGTGGGCGATGTTGATATCCTGGAGAAGGATATCTGCATGGCTATTTATATAGATGGAGCTTGGATAGGCGATTTCTGTGAGTTCGTAAATATTTCTATCGATGAAACTATTTACTTCCAAGCACCTTGGAATGCAGATATCTCTGGGAATCGCAATGTTACTGCAGTTGCTGATGCTTACAACAATGTGGATGAGCTTGATGAAGCTAATAATCAATTGTCAGTTCCAGTTTACATTACTGGGCCTGATTTAGTTGTCACAGATATAACTTGGTCTCCTGATTTTGAAACCTTTACAGTTGGAGACTTAGTGAAGTTCAATGCAACTGTGAAGAATATTGGGGAGAGAGATATTTCAACACCAACTCAGATTCGCGTTCAATTTTGGGTCGATGGAAATCCTATTGGCAGTAATTATAATAATACAAAGCTGCTGGTAGATGAAACCACAGTGGTGAGCATTTCTTGGAGCATAACCCTTGGGAACAAAACCAATGTCAGCGTGATGGTTGATCCATGGAATTCTATCTCTGAAATAGATGAAACTAACAATACACTTACAAAAGCCTTCCAAGTTAAAGTTCTCGCTCCCGATTTAATCGTTAGCAATATAACTTGGAGTCCAGAAACAATTGATTTTGAAAACAATGTTTATTTCAATTTCTCAGTAACGAATATCGGAGATGCAAATGTAACCAATAAAGGTATTTATGTTTATTATTATTTTGACCGCGACTTTTCCTATAATGGCTATGATGGCTATATTTATAGATATGGTAATATTTCAGCCAATGAGACTGTTTATTTCAATACAAGTTGGTGGGGGCCTTGGCAAGCGAGGGGAGGGTATCATAATATCACTGCTAGAGTAGGTCCTTATTCTTGGGAATCAAATCAAACGAATAACAGGCGAGTTGCTGACTTGCCCTATATACCTGGGCCAGATTTAATTGTTACAAACATAACTTGGACTCCAGATGCAACAGCGGTAACAGCCAGGGACAGCGTGACCTTCAACGCCACGATAATGAATATTGGCGAGAGAAATATATCGACAAGGTATATCTATGCGAGATTTTGGGTAGATGGAATTGATATAGGAACTGGTAGCAAATCCACGAGCTTGCCTATCAATGGTTCCATGTGGATAACACGTTCTTGGTCAATACCAGTTGGGAATAAAAATAATGTTACAGTAATGGTCGACTATGGGAATAATATTGGCGAGATAAATGAAACTAATAATACACTTACAAAAGCCTTCCCAATGCAAGTTCTAGCTCCAGATCTAGTTATCAGCAATATAACCACAATTCCCTATCCACCTCGCGAGGGTGAAAATGCTACAATCAATGTCACCATAAGCAACTTAGGAGACGGCAATTACTGGGGAGCCTTTACCTCGAGAATTCTCGTGGATGGTACTGAAGTTGCAAGGCCATATCTGCAGAGTATTAACGAGAGCAGATTTGACTACGCTACTCAGTATGTCTCACAGAGAGATTACATCACCATGACAGCACCTTCATCGTGGGGATATAGCTACTTATTCGCAAAGGAAGCATTCGCTAGAGAGAAAAACCTCACATTCCAACTTCGGATTAAACCTGCAGCGGGCAGTCATACAATGATTGGCTGGAAGGATAATACCTCGGGATATAGCTATACCGATATGCCTCACGCTATTTACTTCGCCGATGGCAACATATATGTTTATGAGGATGGCAACAACAGAGGAGATACTGGCTATGATTATATTCCCGATACTTGGTATGATGTAAAGGTGGTTTTGAAAGCAACAGGCGCAGAATACTACTACAAGCAAGTGGATAGCGATATCTGGACCAGCCTGTACTTCAGCACATATTCAAGCGAGAGCAATCTTAGACCAGGTATTGCTGCATATGGATCAACGCGCTACACTGATGACTGGATAGTTAAAAACGACAGCGGCACGCTATTCTCAGAGGACTTCAGCGGGAAGACGATCGAAGCAGGTGGAACAAGAAATGTCTATGCAAACTGGATAGCAACAAGGGGCGATCACACTATAATGGCGATAGCTGATTTGAATAATGATGTCTGGGAATCAAATGAAAACAATAATCAGCTAACAGTGAACATAACTCCACTTCAAGGCCCAACTTTTAACTGGATTAATACTTCTCCTGAGTATCCAAATGTTAATCAAAGTATTACGGTGCTGGCGAATATAACTGATGATATAGCAATAACAAATGCAATTTTATATTATTCATCTCAAGTGTACAATGCTCACGATGATTTTAATTCGACCCAGGGCTATAGGAACTGGTGGTATCAAGAATGGACAGGCTCAACATATCAAGATATGAACTGGGATTCCACAAACAGTAGATGGAAAGGAAGCTACAATTATAATTTGTTATGGAGCGATGGAGGGCATCCTGAAACTTATGAAGCCGCTCGAAAGTGGTCAGCTCCTAATAATGGGACTATAAGAATAACTGGAAATGCACATAAGGCAGATACAGGGGGAGGAGATGGGGTTATAGTGAGAATATTCAAAAACTCTGAATTGCTATGGGAAAAAACGATAGCCTACTATGATAATATTGGATACGACTTTGATTTGATAACTTCTGTACAATCAGGAGATGCAATTTATTTCAGGATTCACCAGAATGGGAATATCAACTATGATTCTACTTATTTTAATCCAACTATAGCATTCCTAGCAAACTTGAGCATGAGTAATATAGGAGATATCTATTCTGCAACCATACCTGGCTATTCAAATACAACAAAAGTCTACTACTACGTTTCAGCAACGGATTCGGATAATATTACGCTAAGTAGCTCAATAAAATCTTTTATTGCTGATGAAGAGCCGCCGAGATTTGTTTCAATTGATACTCTCCCAAGATATCCCAATGCAACCGCTGAGGTATACATCATTCCAAATATTCAAGACAATGTTGGCATAGCCAATGGAACTCTCAACTATAGCTATGACAATGTAATCTGGAATTCTACTGTGATGAATCTCACAATTATCCCCGCGGTTGAAACTCCTTCGAGCACGGGTTCCACAACCTTAAGTGCTAATTATCTCCAGTGGGATACTAATGATGGAGGGTATATAAGCGATGGAGGCTCTGACGCCTATGATGGCATGTATCACTTGAGCTACGCTGGAACTGATTATTCAAGCGCTGCATATCTCTGGGAAGCAAATGGCAGGGAAATAATATTTGCCAAGGAGACAATTGATGGTTTGGAGTTCTCAAGAAAATTCTATGCACCCAACTCGGGTTACTGGGGAAGATATATAGATACAATTCATAATCCAACGAGTAGTGATATTTCAATTTCTCTCCAAGTATATGGAAATCTCGGCTCCGATGGCTCCACCTATACCTGGGCAAACGAGAGTTACTGGCTGGGAACAGATGACTATGACGCTGGTGGAGATCCCTCTCTTGCACACGTTTATGGAAAATATGGGGCAAGTGTTTCAAGAAGTGGCGATAATGTCTATATTACCTATTCTTTAACTATACCAGCTGGTAAATCCAAGTCTCTCGCGACTTTTGCTATTAAAACACCAAATCAAACCTTTGCTAGAGAAATTGCAACTGAAATTATTGAGAAATTTGAGAACGAGAATTGCGAGTATAATGCCTATCTAAGTTTCGAGGAATTGGATCAAATATCCAACTGGAAGATTTCAACTCTAGCTGCTACAATTCCACCTCCTAATTATACAACTAGAGTTTATTATTATTTACACGCTTTTGATTTAAGCGGCAATTCAGCAACCTCAGAAACACTAAGCTACATTGCAGATGGCAATTATCCCGCAATAAACTGGGTTACAAATGTCACTGGAATCCATAGCTACAAACTCTCGATGCCAATTTTTGCTAATGTATCAGATAACCAGGGCTTCAATTCAGTAAAAATCTGGTATTCATTTGACAGCACTACGTGGAACGAGAGTTCCATGAAACCTATTATCAACTTAATTAACTGGGGATATAGAAAACCTGTTTACATTAACAACTCGGCTAATCCACAGAATTTGATTGACTATCAAGTGAAAGTCAATGTGAGTTACGAAAGTGAAATGCAGCCTGATTTTGATGATTTGAGATTTACCTATCATAACTTAACCTCTGGATTAGAGGAAGAGATTCCTTATTATATTGAGAGCTATATAGCAGGAGTTAATGCCACTGTTTGGGTTAAAGTTCCTCTCATTAAAGGCGAATCTCTAGAAACAATCTACGTGTACTATGGAAATCCCGATGTAGAGAGCAAGAGCAATCTCAGCTCAGTTTTCATACTCTGGGATGATTTCCTAGGAAATACATTAAACCCAAGATGGACATCAAGTAGGGCTTCTATAACTGATGGCTGGGTAACCTTAGATAGAAGTGGTGGTGACGCATATCTATATACAACTTGGAATAGTGTAGCTACCAGTTTTACCATAGAAACAAAGATCACCATTTTGAATCCAAATGCCTATAGAACAAGATATTATGCTTCAACTTCCGCTGGAGGGGGGAGTCCAACTGGCTTTGATTATGGTCTATTCCGCATTGGGACTAATGATTTAAGAGTATACTGGAATGGTTGGACTAATGTAAGGATTTATCCATATATACCGTATACACTAAAATGGATATTAACCCCGCCAAATAGCTATGTCTGGCAAGTCTGGAATGAGACCACTAAGCTGTTCGAGGGAAGCGCTTCTATAGCAACTTCAAATGTCATAGGAATCACATTCTCGGGAACAGAAGATGATACATCTGACTTCAAAATTGACTACATATTAGTAGACTACAGCATTCCCCAGCCTTCAATTAAGCCAAATGTAAGCATAGGAGATGAAGAAGCCATTTCAATAGATTCAGCGCTATATAAGGGCTTCATACCTCCAACCAACGCCACAACTCATGTTTATTACTATGTTGAAGTCAAAGACCTAGCTTTAAACACTGTTTATTCTGATATATTTTCCTATATCACTTCATTACCACCAGCAATAGCCAATATTACAATAAGTCCAGCATATCCAAACGGTTTTGACAGCGTCACTGTTTCAGCGAATATAACTGACGATGGCTACGTTGCCAATGCTTATACCTATTATGGTATCGCTAATTATACAAATGCCCTGCAGTTTGATGGCGTGGATGACTATGTTAAGATCTATGATAGTCCTAGTTTGAGCATCATAGGAACAGGATTAACACTTGAGGCATGGATAAAGCCGAATTCAGGAGCGGTCGAGGGTGACATAATCCATAAAGATTATCAATACTCCATATTCTGGCGCTCAAATGGTGCAATTACCTATGCAGATAGTATTACATGGTCTTACGCAGATATTGGCAACTATGGAAACGCACCTGCAGACCAATGGAGCCACGTTGCCGTTACCTTTAATGGAACGCATATAATGTTCTACATTAATGGAGCTCTAGTTGGCCTCAAGCCAAGAACCGGTAGCCTTACTGATAATAACAACCCAGTGTTAATTGGATGCTACGGCGGGACAACTTGTAGTAGCAACGTATTCAATGGAATCATAGATGAAGCAAGAATATACAATCGAAGCTTAACAGCTGAGGAAATAAGAGGAAGATACCAAAATAATACAGATATAAGAGATGGCTTAGTTGCAGAATATAAATTCAATGAGGGTCTTGGAAATAGAGCAAATGATTCCTCCGGCAATAGTAACAATGGAACAATTTATGGTGCAACTTGGACTACCAGAGAAATGCCAGTAACAACGTGGAACAGCTTGGTAATGTCAAATACAACCGGCATTTACTCTGCAGTTATACCAGCAACTGGCTATAATGCAAAAGTTTATTATTACCTAACCGCTACGGATGACCTAGGCTATACATCTATATCGCCCACTTATAGTTATATCTCAGATCTAGAACCGCCTCAATTCATCGGCGTTTCAATATATCCACAATATCCCAACGCAACGACAAATGTAACAGTAAGCGTTGATATAAAAGATAATGTTGGCGTGGCCAATGCAACTCTCTACTATAGCTATGATAGTATAACTTGGAATTCTTCTATCGTAAATGTCACTGGTTTGCTGCAGAATTATTCGGTAAATGAAATTTCACATCCCTTTGAAAGCGCCAGTGAAACAATAATAGCTTCTGGAGACGATACATATGGAACCTATGTTTTGCCATTTTCATTCCCATTTTACAATTCAACTTATAATATAATTTACGTTGGCACAAATGGCTTCATCTCATTTGATTCTGGCAATACGTGGTACTATAGTAATTTGCCTAGCTACGAGCAAATAGCAGTTGATGTTCGAGACTTGGTTACAACAGTATATGCAGCTAATCACGGTGATTATGTAACAATAAGATGGTATGGCAGGCTTTATGGAGGCTCTGGGGATCGAAACTTAGCAACTGCAGAGCTTTATAGCAATGGAAAAATCATTCTCACCTATAGCGATTATCTCGGGGGTTATGCTGGAGTAAGTAGTGGAGATAATAAGCACTATACACAAATTTATCCTGCAACTGGACGCGCCTATGAATTTCTTAGACCAAACGCTGGAGTAATACCGCCCCCATACATCTCCACAAATGTTTATTATTACTTTGAAGCTTGGGATGTCTCAAGAAACGTGAATTACAGCCGCATTTATACCTATTACACTGGGGAAGTCGATTTAATAGCCGAGAACATAACCATAACCGGAGCACTTGCAGCAGGCAATGAGGTTGAGATTAGCGCTTGGGTGAAAAACCTAGGTCCAGGGGATATACTCGCGAATACCTCAGTTGGCTTCCTCGTGGATAACAGCTTTATTGGTAAAACGAGAATAGGCAAACTAAATGCAAGTGAATCTACGATAGCAAAACTCAACTGGACAGCCACTGGCGGGAAGCACAATATCTCAGCAAAAGCAGATTATGACGATGAATTCTCCGAAACCAGTGAGACAAACAATGAAGTAACAATAGCTATTGAGATATCTCCAGATGCAATACCGCCAGTGTTTAGCGACCTCACTCAGGTGCCAGTGAATATAACCAGGGCAACAATAGGCAAAGTAGATATCACAGTTAACATAACAGATGTAGGAATGGGGGTAAATCCCGCATCGGTTGTTTTACATTACAATCTAACTGGGGATATAGATAAGAGTACATCAATGAACTTCGTTGGTGGATTATATAAAGCAAGTATCACTGAGAACTGGTATGCTTCAAGCGGTAAAAATCTAACCTATTATATCTCAGCATCAGACCTAGCTGGCAATTCAAATGTTTCCCAAATAGTAATTGATTATATAGACCCCATTAATACCATACCCCAAGTTTACATTATCACTCCAAATGCCACCACTGCATATAAGGATGAAGGAATAATTATCTGGAGAATAGTTGATGACGATAGCAGTTTATTCAACTCCACTCTTTATTCTCGCAAACAGGGAGAAAACTGGACGTATTTAGCAGAAGTAAATACAAGCTTATTCATTGGCAGCAACACATATCAATCTCAATATACCTGGAATACCTCTCTACTCGAGGAAAGCAATTATCAGCTATTGATAAATGTAAGCGATGGCATTGATTTTGCGAGCAGTGTTTCCGAAACATTTGCCATAGATAGATCAAAGCCATATTCAATAACACTAACAAGTCCAGTTGAGGCATATGTAGGAGGAGAGCCAATCTCTTTTAAGTTCATTGCCAGAGACAATCTAGATAGCATTTTAACCTGCAACTTAACGGTCGATGGAATTAGCAAAACCACTGTTCAAGGAACCACTTTCCCAGCAAATAATAACTCCCTTACAACTGTAAGTGCCTATGGAATAGCAGAGGGCAATCACACATGGAGTATAACCTGCTGGGACAATGCACTTAACGTGAATACAAGTGAAACTAAGTCATTTGGAATAGACCGAGCTCCTCCCGCGATTACAATATATGCGCCAGCTGATAATATTACTATTGACATCGATACCCTAGAATTCAACTTCACAGCAAGCGATACCCTGAGCACAAACTTAAGTTGCAGTATTATTTTAAATGAACAAAACCAAGCAACTCTTTATGTTGAGAGAGGCACTTACGCTTTGAAGAGTATATCTCAACTCTCAAGCAGCACATATAATTGGTATATAAGCTGCAAAGATGAAGCTGGAAATACTGGAAATAGTGCAACTAGAAGATTTAATGTAACAACCGACCTTGGCTTAGCAAGCGAGGACATAGAATTTTCAGATCCCACACCCCTAGAGGGAACTTCAATAACAATGAATATTACAATATATAACTTTGGCAAGGTAAATGCGACAAATGTACTCATAAGAGCTTATGGCGAGTCCGAATTAATCGGAGAAAGAACCACCTCGGTACTAGCACATAGTCAAGTGAAGTTTTCCATGCCTTGGAATCTAGCAGGCTTACCTGCTGGCATGCGAAATGCAACAGTAATAATATCTGAAAATCCACTTGTTGATTCCAATCCAGCGAATAATACCGCGAAGAATAGCATAATAATCAACTTAGATAGCATTCCACCAGTAATCTCGAGAGTTATAGTACCAGATATCAATGAAAACTCCCAAAATGTAACTATCGAGGCAGAGGTAACAGACGCTGGCGTGGGCGTTAATACCGTTATTCTATTCTACAAGATTGAAACCTGGCCAAGTTGGCAGAATAAATCCATGGTAAAAGTAGCAAGTGATAAATATAGAGCGATTTTAAGCAAGCAAGAAATTGACTGGGACTTATATCAAGGCCAGAACTTCACTTATTATGTGAATGCCTCGGATAAGAATAATAACTATAATCAAACCTCGATAGCAATAGAATATATAGATATAATAAATGACGTGCCTAAACTCGCTATCTATACGCCTAATAAGGATAGAATTTGGTTTGGAATTATAACTATAAACTTCACCTGCGACAATGATAATGAAGGGCCTTGTGCTTCAACAGTGTACTACTGGCAGCCACACCCATGGGCACCCACTTATGAGGAAAACCCAGTGGAATACTTCAAGCAAGGCAAATGGATAAAAATTGTAGACCTCGTAAATGAGGGCATTACAACTTATGACTGGGATACAACTAGCTTTAATGGTTGGAATAGATTAAACATAACCGCGAGCGATGGCATATATATAGTTAGCAATCTCTCGGATATCTTCATCATCGACAACTTCAATATCTCAATCACCATAGACAACTACTACGATAGCGATGCAAAAGCATATGTCATCGCAGCAACACCAGTGATCTATGGCAAGGTAAATGCCATTTATAGTAACATCACCTCGCTAGAGATAAACAACACTAGCTATACCTTAACAATAAGTCCAATTGGAAAGAAATTTGGTAACTACACCTTCGAGTCAAGCACTATTTTCACCACCCCCTTCAGCGTGAAGATAAACGCGAGTGATGAAGCAAATAGCTATGATGAAATAACTGGATACTTCATAATAGATAGCCTATTGCCAGTGATCGATAGCGTGGAATTCCAGAACTCCTACACTAACGACCTAGTTAAGATAGTAGTTAACGCGAGCGATAACTATCTCATTGATTCAGTTACTGCAACTATTCCAACGAATATTGGCATGCAAAATATCACTTTAAATAAAATCAATGAAACCATTTATGAAGCTGAATTCAGAGGCCCATTGACACCTGGAACTTATACTGCAAATATTACAGCTAGAGATATAGCTGGGAATATTGCAAAGGTAACCACAGCATTTGACATTACCCCTGGAATCGAGCTAGAGGTTAGCGATATAACATTCGAGCCAGGCATAGTTGCAACAGGTGAAATGGTAAATATCACTGCTTTGGTCAAGAACACAGGGGGCAAAGACGCCTTTAATATTAATATTTCCATTCTCGTTAATAGCAAGCATATTGCAACGTTATTCGCAAATGTTTCGCAGAATTCAAGTGCAGCAATTCCCTTCAACTGGGATACCACTGGCTTCGCAGGCAATGTAAATGTAACGGTTAAAATTGAAAATGCCACTGGAATCTATGAAGTTAATTATACCAATAATATCTTATCTAAGTCATATTACATCAAAGCCTCAGATTTAATAGTCACTAGCATTTCCTTCAACCCACCCCCGCCAACTTACTCTGGATTGAGGGTGGCAATATATGCTGATATAGCAAATATAGAAGAGATAAATGCCACTTGGGTGAGAATCAATTTCTATAGAAATAATACCACTGAGGATAATTTAATTGGCTATACATATATCGATGTCAACGCGAATTCAACCACTAGGGCACAAGTGGAGTGGAGAACCTCTGGACTGGAGGGCAATCAGACCATAATTATCTGGATAAATCCATATAACCTGCCAGCAGAGCTTAACACCAGTAATAATTTAGCAAGTGCAATCTATCAAATAGAAGAATATATCACTGAAAAGATACCTGCAACCCTGACCTTCCAGAAGCATTTGGTAGCACAGCTAGCTGGAGAGAAAATCAGAGGACTTGCCTCAGGTAACTTCGATAGCGATACCAAGATGGACTTTGCAATTGGCACAGATAAAGGCAATGTAATTCTCTTCAAGAACCTCGAGACCATTATTGAAAATAGAACCAAGTATATCAACTTCACCTCTGTAGCTATAGATAATCTTGGGGAGAAAGCTTATGGCATGACCTCAGGCGATTACTATAACGATGGCTATCAAGATCTCGTGGTTGGCACAGAATCTGGAAAGGTAATCCTCTACAATAATACCCTGGGTATATTTACTAAGAGAGAGTTATTTGACGTTGGGGACTATGCCTATGGCTTAACAACTGCTGACTACGATGGCGATGGCGATTTAGATCTCGTGGTCGGCGATAAGCTGGGACACGTTTCTCTATATCTCAATGATAACATGACTTTTACTTTCTCTAGAATTTTGACCACGAGAGAAGAACCATTTGGATTAACCTCAGGCGACTACAATCTCGATGGCAGCATAGACTTAATAGCTGGCGATAGACTAGGGCAGTTAACAAGAGTAACTAAGGAAGCTGGAGTTTATAATAGCTTTATCTTCGCAGATATAGGTGCATTTGCCCATGCATTAACGACCGCGGATATTGACTTCAATGGCAGACTAGATTTAATTGCAATTGGCTTCGCGGGCGAGATAAATCTCTTCTACAGCCGAGAAGGCGGCTTGGTGATGGATCCATTGATAATTGGGAAGACTAATAATACCTATGGCATAACCTCCGCAGACTACGATGGCGATAATGATATCGACCTTATAATTGGCACTGACGAGGGCGAGGTCTATCTCCTCTTAAACAGCCTCTCGATAATTAAGAGCTCATCCAGAGACCCAGCGCCCACCTCGCGCCCATTTGAGATAGCAACTTATATAGAAAATCCATGGGCAAGGAAGATGGAGAGCGTAAATTTAACTGAAAGCTGGGGAGAAGAACAGAGACTAATTGAGGATAGCTATTCCTACACCGCTTGCTGTGGATGGTGGTGCATGAACTATCACGAAACTCGCTCTGGAGACCTGCTAATATTTGATCCCCAGGGGAGAATGTATCTCTTCCAATTCCCCAATACCATTAATTATGACCCTGAATTTAGATACTCAGGCTGCTTCTACTGGTCTTCTTATACCTACAATGGTAATGCCAATCTCAGCAATACCTCTTTCAGTATACCAAATTTCCTTGATGTGGTGAAGTATGATACCTTGAAGCAGAGAGAGAAAATAATCTACAAATACCAACTCTCTCCGCAAGAAGAGGAAAATGTAACAGCAATAACAGATGTTAACTATCTCATTAAAGGCCTTTTCAAAACAGCACCAACTGATTACTTGCTATCAGATGATGTTTCTAATGTTAATAATCAAGCTGCAAATGTCAAGAACCTCAATCCCAGCGAGTATAAGACAGATCGCGATTATCTAGATGTGGAGATAAGAGCTCCAGAATTCGTGGCAGAGGACATACAATTCTCTTACAAAGGCATAGCAATACCATATAAGCCCATCACCATAACTGCCACTGTAAACAACACTAGAGATATATCCATAGATAACGTGGAGATTCAATTCTTAGTGGATAATCAAACTATATCTCAAAGCTGCACTTACGATCCCTTTGGCTACATCATTGAATGCAGAGATGTGACCTTCAACATAGGCGCACTCTCAAAAGCAAAGATCTCCTATATTTGGACGCCGACAACTGGTGGAACCCATGATATAGCCATTGCGGTCAACCCCGCGAAGAAGATAGTGGAAAGAGATTATGGGAATAACAACTTGACAAAGAAATTTAGTTTAGAGCCACAAGCGGACTTAGCTCCAATAGCAATATGGTTCAACAAGAGTGAATACATAGAGGGAGAGCGCGTTACAGTATATGCCACGATAGAAAATGTGGGGAAGAACAAGAGCTACTGGGGCTACGCGGTATTCTGCGATAGACAGAGGATTAACTGTACGCCAGCGAGTCCATATTACGATGCGGATAAATGCGATGGAATAGTTAGCTATCCATGCGGCACGGGTGCCACTTGCTGGGTCTGCGAGCCAGTGGGCTTTGGCAATCTAGAGGCTGGGGAAAATGTTACAATTAATTACACATTTACCCTAGCAGATGGATACTCCTCATCACAGGGAACCCATTACTTCAGCGTGGTAACTGGAGATGTTGGCTCTGGCGATGATGATAACTCGAATAACGCAATTTATACAACTTATACCGTAAAGCCCTCGCAAGTTAACTTGAGATATGATGATTGCAATGGTTGGTGCGACCCATTCTACTTCACTAATCCAGAGGATGAAATACTTAGGTTATATTTAAGAGAAGGGAATGCAGGGGGAGAGGATGCAAAGAATTACTCAATAAGAATTTATTATGACAACAACCCTGCTAATCTCCTTAATCAAACTAATAATCTCACTCTAAATAACCACACGCTTATCACTAGAACATTTGATGTGAACTGGAGTGCTGTGCCAAATGGAGACCGCGAGATATATGCTTACATTGACTATAATAATGAGGTTAATGAATCTAATGAAGGCGACAATATAGTAACCACTCCCTTCAAATGGATCGACTTAGTTGCAAGTAGTATTTCCTTCTCAATCGAGCATCCACGTGCAGGGGACTTAATATCTATCAGCGCTACTATTCGCAATGAGGGGGATATTAGAACCAAGGAATTCTCAGTAGACCTATATATAGATGGTCAATTCGTGGAGAGAAAGAATACCTCTATACCAGCGCATTCCCAGAGCAATGTGATATACAACTGGACGGTTCCCAAATCCCAGATGGTGAACCACGATGTAATGATAAAGGTAGACCCAGAGGATGTGATAAAGCTTGAGAGTGAGGCTAACAATGTGCTTAAGAAGCAGCTCTCAACAATTGGCTGGGAAATGCATTTGCTTGCGAAGGGATTCAAGCACCATAACCTAACTTCCTATGAAAATAGCGGTGGAGCATTTACTGAGAAGGACTATAACTTGAAAGACTTGTTCATGGAATTCCACTCTGCTCCAGCTTTTGCAGATTTAGATGGCGATGGAGATTTAGATTTAATGGTTGGCGATATCACTGGCAAGCTGAGGACCTATAAGAATACTGGCAGTGCTTTGAATGCAACTTGGGTGGAATCTTACTGGGCTTATGGAATAGATGCTGGTTCATATTCAACTCCAGCATTTGCTGATCTTGATAACGATAGCGATTTGGACTTGGTAGTTGGCAATAACTTCGGATCTTTAAGTGTATATGAAAACACAGGTAATGCAACTAATCCTGCTTGGAGCAAAGTGGATAAGTGGAATATAACGAAGATAAGCGTTTCATCTTATGCAGCTCCAGCATTCGCTGATCTAGATGGCGATGGCGATTTAGATTTGATAATAGGAAGCGGCGATGGCAAGCTATACTCCTATGAGAACACTGGGAATTACACTTGGCAGGAAATTGACTGGACAGCAGATATAGATGCAGAGCAAAATGCAGCTCCAGCATTCGCTGATCTAGATGGCGATGACGATTTAGATTTAATTGTCGGCCTCAAGAATGGAACAATTTATAGCTATGAAAACATTGGCAGCGCTTCAAGCCCAATTTGGCAAATGGCAACTTGGACATCTTCAATAAAAACTGGCTCCCACGCCAAGCCTGCACTCGCCGATCTCGATGGCGATGGGGATAAAGATCTTGTTATTGGCAGCAACAACGATGGCTTCATACCGCTAAGAGCAGGATATACAGAGCCCATTTATCTAGAGGTGGTCAATTATGGTAACTTCACCATGACGGTAGAGAGGGTTAGCTTTGAATTGCTGAATAAGAGTTCCGGGAATAAGATTACCGACCTATTTGTTGCTCCACCAATAATAATCCCTGCCCTAGCCGCAATAGAGCGAGAATTCATAATCACTCCGCCGGTTGATATACCTGAGAATACCACGCTTGCGATTGTCACTGAAAATGTATTCCCAATGAGCCCCGCGTGGATTAACAATCCCGAGCTGGGAGGCTATACGACAGACGTGCTCGTGGATGCCATCACAACCCTTGAGATCAGCGGTTCCTACAGAGTACTATACAATGATACAATGTCACCGAAGTTTGTCTGCAGCAACTGGTGCCCGATTTATAACCTAACGCCTTATAAGATGGCCACGATAATCGCAGACTCCCCAGCTGGAATTAATGTCTATGAAAAGGAGAGAAGGACTAACTTTGAAATCATAAGACCAGATAGAGCGCCTGTTACGATTTACATCGAGCGATTAGGCGAGTCATTTAGCTTAAGACCAGGCTATATAGAGGACATAGAGTTTACTATTCAAAATAACAATAAGAAGGAATACAAAGTTGATCGCTTGACATTCGAGCTATATAAAGATGGCAAGATCTATGATTTATATACCGATACCAATGGCTTCACCTTGCCAAGGGAAGAGTCGATTAGAAAGAGTTATAAGTTTTATGTGCCAGAAGGAGTGCCGCTTAATGCCACCTTCATATTGAAAGTGGGCACGAAATATGGCTTCCCCGATGGCTCTTGGCATAGGAATAATATAAACATCTATCCTAATGTCGCTGGCATAGGTGGCCTTGGATGCGCATTTGCTTCAGAAGATATACCATTAAAAGGTAGATATGATGTAAATAACCTCACGCTCTTTACAAATGAAAGCAGCTGGGGTGCGCAGTACTTCAGCAGCGGGGATATATTCAGCTTGATGGATATCCTGGCGAAGTTCAACTATATTATTGATCCAACTCGGGTGGAGGAAGAATTCAATCGCGTGCTATCATCGCCAATAGTGGGTGAGTATCTCTCCTACTTCGGTGTCACCCCTGATATAGTCAATATTGAGGATGTCAGAAACATCTGGAATCAGAAGATCCATCGCTATCATAGCGAGATCGATGATGCCTCCTATTTAAGGAAACACATCTGGATTCCCTCGACATTGCAAAAAGCAGAGCTATATCAAAAAGTCACTTGCGCTTGTCCAATGGGGGTTCCAAATCCACCTTCAGGCATAATCACTTGGGTAAATGAGAAGAATAAATATAGTTTATGCGCTGATTTATGTAACTTTGAGCAAAAGGGCTGGACTTCCCTCTACTACGATTTAAAGAAAGGCGAGGATAACTATATAACTCTATATTCCTATGGCCCAAGTCGGGAATTTGAGGTTAACTTCTATGATTTAATAGCTCTAGATTACGTGCATGCGGCAACTGATAGGGCACTAGAGCCAGCCTTCGACATAAATGTATCTTCAATTGGCTATAAAGGGCTATTGAGAAGGGGATATGAAGAACCAGTTAACATTACCATTATCAATAACGACGACGATCCCTTCATAGTTAGAGTTGTGGAATTCGATTTAATCTCAGATAATAGAAAGATCCACCTTTTAACTGATTTAACTCCTAAGGTATTTGAAGCTAAACAAAAGCAAACTCATAGCTATTATGTACCAATTCCAGATGATGTACCGCTTGATGCAAAGCTTAGAATTAGAGTGGAGAGAATAGTTGAGCTGCTGGATAAGCTCTGGCTAAGAGACTCTGAGCTAACCATGGAGCAATTGCTCTCCAAGGAAACTCTTGACTATGGATTTGGCGATACACTTCCAACTTCTCAAGCGAGCAACTATAGAAAGCATGTATTCATGCCCCTAAATATCACTCGAATGGAAATGATCCTAGGCGCTGGCTTGGATACAAAGGTTTACTTAAATGGTGAATATCAAGGCTCAGCTTACTCTGGCTGGTCACCTATAGCCACGCAAGCTGGATTGAGGGAGGGTGAGGACAACTTAATCTCAGTTAAAGGAAGCATTCCTAAGACTGATGCGCAGATCTACGTGGGCAGGGCATTTGAAGGTGGAAGTATAGTTGAGCCAGAGCAAGATATATTCTACATGGTATTTGGAATGCACGAGCACATTTATATCCCAGGTAGGGAGAAGTTCTATGTATATCCCAATGAAACTGTTACCGCGAGGATAAAGATTGATAATTACTATCGAAATGCGAGAACATTTGATCTAACATTATATGTAACGGACTTTTCAACTAGAAGTGAAACTATTTTGAAATCAATGACTATAAAGGTTGAGCCTCAAACCTCGAAATATCTCGAGGTTGATCTAACAATTCCAAGCTATGTGAGCAATGAAACTAAGCTCCAGCTATCAAGTAAATGGCATGAGATAGTCCAAGATAAAGCTTGGCTTAGAGCCTCGAATGTAGATGATACAAGTGCTAAGAATCAATTCATGGATGACTCCAGCTGGGGAGTGGTGAATCTCTCAATTGCAAAGGAAGAAGCACTCTATTTCCGCAAGCACCTCTGGATAGATTCCTCAACCGAGGATGTGCAATTTAAACTCAAAGGTGTGGAGAAGCTCTGGGTCAATGGCTTAGAGGTGGATATGAGTAAGTGGAAAGCCAATGAGTTTAACTCGCTAACTGGAAATGAAGCCACTAAATCCCAAGATAATGTCATAGTGCTAAAGGCAAAGAGCTATGATGAAGATGTTGACGCTGAGATCAAGTTAATCCACTTCGTGCCAGTGAAATCCACAGATCTAGATTTATTCAACGTTAGCTACTCGCCTATGGCAGTGCTAATGCAAGGCAATACAACTTGCTACTTCAATCAATCCCTCTGCAACTGCAGCGAAGTAGCCAAGGGCGAATGCATCTACACAGTTAATCAAGGAGATAAAGTAGCAATTAACTTCACAATTAGAAATAGTGGCGAGCTCTTCTCCAAGAACTTCACATTGCTAGCTCAAGCTAGCGGTAGAAATATTGCTCTAGAGAGAATAAATATGCATCCCTATTCAAGAGATACTTGGCAGATTACCTGGGATACCTCGGAGTTCGCGGGCTTATATGAATTGAATGTAAACCTCGACCAACCTGAGGATATAATTATAGAATCATCTGAATTGAATAACCAAATAGCGAGGAAGATCTATGTCAACGCTCCGCCTAGGATTGAGTATTTAGATGTAAGAGAACTCTATGGTTTGAATGAAAATATTGCGATAAAAGCGCTAGTTACAGATGCGGATTCCAATTTAGAAAGTGTTAAATTCGAAATCTCCCTACCCAATGGCACAGCGCTAATAATTGAGCCATTGAGGATAAATAATAACAGCATTTACACCTATACCTATAAGTCCTCGGATAAAGGTAGATATACTATAAGAGCACTTGCGAGGGATTCCCTGGGATTAAATGCTTCAATGAGCAAGTGCTTCGATATTTATAACTCGCTTTTTGTGAATGTTAAAACTGAGAATGATACCTATTACTATGGAGAAACAATTAGGCCTACATATGCAGAGTACTCAAATCGAACCAGAGAAATCAATAACACCCCTCCACTATTCCTAGGTGCCTATGACGATCTTCTCGAGAATATCATTAAGGGCGGGAGTAAAGTTACCATTAGAACAATTGCAGTGGATAGTGATAATGAAGCTATAACCCTATATGTCTGCAAGGATGATAGAGTCTCCCGAGAGGGATGCTTGCTTGAAAGCTATTGCAATGCCACCTCGCTGGTGAATCCAAGCTGCTCATTCTACGCAGAAGCTAGTGAGGGCAATTACACTTGGCATGCCTTCATATTCGATGGAAGAGGTGAGAGAGCTCGCGCTAGTTATCAAGGCAATTATACCATTGATACCAAGCCACCAGTGATAGAGCTACTCTCAATTGCCTCAGCCAAAACCAAGGTAGAAGGCCTCTGGGGAGCCACTCCATATCTCGATGATCAAGCGGATAATAAAACATTGATCACAATTAAAGGCGAAGAGGGAATGAAATGCAGAATAGGCGTTGACGAGGACTACATGCTGCATAGAGATAGAAGTTACTACAACCTCGAACCTAGAGAGGAATGCTACGTCTCAGGGGAATATGCCAATTGCCTCGCACCATTGAAGCGTGTTAATCTCACAATGGCTCACATAAGCTGCATTGATAGATATGGCAATGAGCAAAGCAGCACTGAAAACCTAGATGTAGAAATAGAAGTTAGCCCAGCTGATGATATATATGATAGCTACAATGGCTCAATATTGCAAAAGGGCTCATATGTTACTATAAATGGCTACACTAGATATTGCTTGGATCAAGGGAGTAGCTGCACACCAAATATTCCAATTGAAAATGATAATGTGCAATTCAATGAAGAAGGAATCTGGCACCTCAGATACTATGACTCCGCGGAGAAGATAAGAGATACAGCAATCTTTGTGAATACAAAACCAAGCCTCAGCGAGCAATTCCTAGAATTCATAGATTACTTAGGCCACGAATTCGAGGTAATAGCTAGGATAAGTGATCCTGAGAATCAAAAACACCAATGCAATATCACCTACAATAACTCAACCATTGAGATGAAGCTTGAGGATGGAAGAGCGAGAGCAATATTGAAGTCAAATTCATCAGAAATAGCTGAGCTCGCGATTGCGTGCAGCGATGGATTCGAAGTGGAAAGCTTAACCACTTGGCACAGCTTCCCTAACCATGCTCCAGTAATCCGCGGAGTGCCTGATATTAGCTTGAAGCCAAGCGAGGGCAAAATCCTGAATCTAAGTGAGTTCTCAAGAGATATAGATGGAGATAGCCTTGCATACTTCATAGCAAGCGGCGCTGAAGGTGCGACTGCTAATGCATCCATCGAGGCAAATCTACTCATAGTCAATGCCTCAAGCACGGTGGGAATATCAACTCTGTGTTTAGTGGCAAATGACTCCCATGAGAATAGTAGCGAGGAATGTATAAACATCTACGTCGAAGACCTAAGTGAGTCTATGGTTAAGAATAACGAAGTTACTGAGATGCTTCTCAAGGTATTAATAAAAGTTCAATATTACACCAATCCCCATTGGGTCGACGTTGAAACAGGCTACTACGAGGTAAAAGTAGACCCCGGGAAGTTTAATCAAATCGATTTAAAGGATATATATAATTGGGATAGCTATAATTCACCATATAAAGCCGGGCTATTCCGGATCTATGCTGCAGTAATAGATGAAAATAATACTGTGCTTGAAAATAGAGATGGCAGCTTAGCAAGCTCTTCCTATAACTTCAGCTTGATGTATTACGAACCCGCTCCCTCTCCTCCATCAAGCATTACCAACTTAACCAATGTAAGCTATGCTGATACATATATCAACTGGACTTGGGATAATCCAGCAGACCTAGACTTCTGGTATGTAATGGTCTACATAAATGGCGAGTTTAAGCAAAATGTAACTGCTAATTACTATCTCGCAACTAGCTTAGCACCTAATACCACATATACAATTTCCACTCGAACTGCAGATTACGCTCATAATATCAATACCACTTGGGTAAATCACACTGCCACCACAGCACCAATGCCACCTATGGTAAACTACACCATCACTGGCTATGTCTTCGATACCCTCGATGCAGCACTAAGCGCTGTTAATGTAAGCGATAATCAATCCAGAAGCTTTGCTTCTTCCCTTTCAACTGGCTACTATGATCTAGGCAAGCTATATCCAAATGGCACTTATCTCCTGACCTTCAACAAAACTGGATTTGAAGATGGCACTCTTGAAGTTATTATATCAGGTGGTGATAATCTAACCGCAAACATTACCCTCCGCGACATAACTCCTCCAACCCCTGTTATAGCAGTAGCAACTGATACTCCCACGCAAACCACTGTAAATATTACTTGGAGCGCTGCCTCTGATGCAAACCTCTGGGGCTATGAAATACTCTTAAATGGCATGCTCTATGCTCATACCCAGAATACCTACTTCAATGTCACTGGACTCAGCCCAGGTACTACTTATGAATTTAGAATTAGAGCAGTTGATAAATACAATAACACTGGAGAGAGCTCAGCTCCAATAATAATCACAACCATGCCCCCGCCACCAGGTGCAATCCCACCTGTGATTATCTCCTGGGGCAATAATGCAACAAAAGATAATTCTAGGGATATAGAGGTTGAGAGACTGCAGGTAGTGAAATTCAATGCCACTGCAGATCAAATAGTGGACTGGCACTGGTACATAGATAGAATACCTCGAGCTTGGAATTATGATAATATTGATCTAAGTTGGAATTCCACTGGCGATATAGAGGTGGCTGTGAATGCCTCAAATATAAATGGCACCTCAAATACAATAACTTGGAATGTAACAGTAAGAGACACAACTCCACCCCCTGATTTACATAGCTTTGCCAGCATCGCAACCTCCACCTCAATAAATATCACTTGGATTCAAAGCTTGGATACAGATCACGTGGAATGCTGGGATGAAACAACATTGCTATTCAACGCAACCGAGAGCTACTGGCTGAGAATTAATCTTATCTCAGATACGCTTTATCCAATGAAATTCAGACCAGTGGATAGCTATGGCAATGCAGGCAATTTCACATGGTACAATGTTAGCACCCAGCTAGCTATTACGCCTACACCAACGCCTACTCCAATACTACCTCCGAGTATTGCAGCTTATGCCCCGCTCTCTCCAGTGGATGATATAGAAGGTGCAGCTAGAACATTTAACATAACAATTAATCAAATAGTAGAAGTAACTTGGTATATAAATGGAACAAGCGTTCAGACTAATCATAGCATCACCATAGCTTCTTATACCAATACAAGTGCAGTCATAGGTATCTGGAATGTTTCAGCAATTGCAGAGAATATCAATGGAAGCACCATTCAAACTTGGACTTGGAATGTCACACCTTTACCAGTAACACCTATACCCACCCCAACTCCAGCAAATTATACCATTGCTGGCTATGTCTTTGACAATTTAGGGGTTCCTCTCAGTGGTGTAAGCGTGAGCGATAATCAATCCAGAAGCTTTGCTTCTTCCCTTTCAACTGGCTATTACAATCTAGCTCAGAATTATCCCAATGGTTCCTATGAACTCAGCTTTAATAAGACTGGATATATTGATGGCAGTTTAATCGTAACCATAACAGGTAGCGATAATCTAACCGCAAATATTACTCTAACCCCTGTTATTACACCTACGCCTACTCCAACGCCAACCTTAACTCCCATCCCGCCCCCTGCACCAATGCTCACGCCAGCCTTAACTCCTTACTTCCCATATCTCGGCAAAGACTATACACCTACATTAATGCCAACGCCAACGCCCACGCCAACTCCAGGTCCAGCGGAGATATCCCCAACTCCTCCTCATACGCCCACGCCAACTCCAGCTCCAACGCCCACTCCACCTCCACTAGCAATTGAATACGTATTTGGAGCAGCTATTTTAATAGCAGGAGTCTCAATAGCGATCTGGCTGCTATTAATTAAAAGAAAAAAGTGAAGTTATGATAAGTAATAAGTAAGATAAATAAGATAAGATAGATAAGATAAAAATAATTTTATTTTTGGAATAGATTTATTGTAAGGCATCTGCATTGCTTTGCTGCATCCTCTAACATTTTCGAGAAGGCGGAGGGGAAAGGATGATTGGAAGTAGAAGAAGAATGATAGGATGATCTGATATAGATCGAGCCCGGGCGTGGATACTGGCATGCGGCTTTGAGGGATTGCACGGTGGAGGAAATAAGTTGAGAATCAGAATCGAAAATCTGAAATAGAGAGCTTTGATGTTGCTCATGAACTTTGAAGCAGAAACTGGATAGTTAAGTTAAAATTAGAAATTAGGGGTAATGGGATGTGAAGTACTTGTAGTTGAGGTTTGGGATTGCTTGCTTTGGTTGCCATTTGCATTTTTTCCCTTATAGCCGTGGATGCCAGTGATAGCAAATATCTCTATCTTCTGTGGAAGTATTTCAGCCTGCTTTGATTTTTCCAGCTCAAGTTCAGGAACAGGCTTCGACTTATTCCTCGCATCGCTTGCAATCGCCTATTTACTTGCAAGGAAAAAAAATTATAGCTCAAGCCAAATCTTGTTCTAAATTATCAGGGTTTCAAGGCGCCTTCTCAGCCCTTAAAGTATATCCTCCCTTAGATTTTTAGAGATAAGTCGAATTCTAATCGCGGGAGCAATTGAGCGAAATATCCAAGCAACTGGTTCCCGAGATTTACAAGATGCAAAACGCTTATTGGCCAATAATCTCTAATATCTAATTTCCCTGAGATTCAGTTCCATATATCATATTATATCTTGGATATTTTCCAATCTCCATCTGTTTTGATTAACTCAAAGTTCTGCATCACAGTATTATTAACATCAGCCATTGCACATTCTATAGTTAAATTTGCAATTGCAATTGTGCCATTTATCGCAATTGAATTAACTTTAGAAATATGGATTTTCATCTCCATTGCATCAAAATATCGGAAGAGTGCTTCTACATCGGATTGAGATAAATTGCGAGCCATCACGCTTTGAAAGCCAGCAATATCACGAGCATTATAGCTCGCTTCATATCGCTTCAAAGTTTCCTTAATTGCCATTTCATCTTGAGTTAAACAGCTGGAGAATATTATTAGAAAAAACATAAATGCTATGGTTATTCTACGGGTTCCACCCATTCCAATCTACCTCTTTTCAATTTAAGTTTGTATTACAACTACAATTTGATTTACAGAACTATAATGTAGGATCTCTTGGTTTTCCTGCACCACTGATTTAACAGGATGTATAACGGATCTCACTAGGGCACTCAAGCATATATTTCTTTTTGAAAAAATAGCTAAACCGAAAGATTTACATCCCTTGCTAATTGAATAACCAAAAGTTTAAATAAGTATAACTTTAAGTAATACTTATGAAATTGAAGGTAAAAGTAGGGCCGAAGGGACAGATAGTGATCCCAAAGGCAATTAGGGAGAAAATGGGAATAAATCCCGGTGACCTCGTTCTTCTAGATATAGAAGGCGAAAGAGCAATAGTGGAAGCAACTCATTATAACCCACTTGAAAAGCTTTCAGAGATCTCCCGAAAGGCAGGTGCAAAATCTAGCGAGCTAGTCTGGGGAGATAAACTTTACCAGGAATTACTGAGGGGGGTTTAAGTGGTTTATGGTTTACCTCGATGCCAATGTCTTCGTTTTTGCAGCCTTGGCTACGGACGAACTTGGAGATGCATCGCGCTATATACTTGCAAATTTGAGAAAAATAGAAGCTAAAACAAGCTGCCTCACATTAGATGAACTTGCTTGGGCTGTTTTAAGAAGAGTAGATATTTCCACAGCGGCTGAGGCTTGTAGAGCAGTGCTCATGTTAAAAGACCTAAATATAGCCTCAGTTGAATATGGCGATACCTGGGAAATGACTAAAGCAATGGAAACTTGGAAGTTAAAACCTAGAGATGGACTGCATCTCGCGATCATGAAGCGGCTGGGAGAAAAAACGATTGTCAGCGAGGATGAGCACTTCGATAAAACTAATGTTAAGAGGATCTCGATCGCTACTTTCACGAGGTCGATTTGATTCAGCGCAATGAATTTATTCGGCTAGATTTCGGCATTTTAAATCTGAAATATAACCTCTCGAGTTCC
>JAWCMA010000002.1:0-11861 GCA_038850285.1 Methanocellales archaeon
TAGCAATAAAACCAATCCTTTTACCCTTGAATTGATGCTCCTTAACCCCTCCATCGATATAGATTTTCATCGCAATACCCTATTTAAGAAAAATGGGCTCGCCCGGATTCGAACCGGGGAACTCCGCCGTGTCAAGGCGACGTCATAACCACTAGACCACGAGCCCTAGTTTTCTATGGCTAAGCTAGAGCATAAAACTTTTGCTTGGGCGCACATAATTTCAGGTTCTATGATTTACTTGTGATATGAATTATCATATTAAGTTCGAAATTTGAAGATTTTCGAAATTTCATTAGCTCTTGGATAGCAATAACTAAGAATGGCAATTTTCTAGTACTGGGATGCTTCCACAATCCCTATTTGATTGAAGAGCTGAAAAAAATTGAGTAAATGCAATCGATTAATACCTCATTCATATTCATCTCGATCACGCTGGTGGTATAGGTCATTTGATTCAGAGATTTCCAAAGGTAAGGGTGCTCGTGTATGATAAAAGCCCTCGCCAGAAAATCTGCTATGGTCGCTATGGCTTCACTCAATGCGAGGAAAATGCTTGGTATGCATAGAGATCAGCTTTTTCTCCGGAGGTAATTATGGGCGTTTAAATGAATTTGAAAATCCGTGAAAAGAAGTACCGCGAGAAACATTTGAAAGGCTTTTAAAAGCCGATGTGCTTTCTCAATGGTATTCAAAGCTCGATGGAGATGTTCAGAAGCGTTGAAATATTTTGTTTTGAATATCATGCGGGGATACCTAGAATATTTGAAGGGAGTGGAAGAAAGCCGCTTAAAGGTTAACTGAGTTAATATGAGCTATTTATATTACCATTACCTCATCTGCATTGCTTATAACCACTTCCCTTTCTCCTTTATACTCCTGCACTACCCCATATGCGCGAACTCTATCCCCAATTTTAATTCGCTTAGCAATTTCATTTGCACCAGCCTTCTTAGGTATGAAGAGCTTGATTTTATTGGAATTTGAATTCAGCTCTATTATGAGATTCTCCCCAGTTTTGGTTGGCTGCTTAACACTTACTACTCCAGAAACATATACTCGCTCGCCTATTTTAGAGCTATGTGAATACTCCGGTGCTTCCCCTTTAGCAGCTGGTAATAGATAGAAGATCGAAAGCGCTGCTAGAGAAACGATTAATAATACCACTATTATTTTCTCCTCTTTTTGAAGCATATTCATTTCTTCAACGCATAGCTACTTAAATGTATTTTTTTGCAAATTAATCGTGAATCGAAACCTTCTTTTATATGTTGAGAATAACTAATAAATGGAGGCTTATCAAAAAGTGGGCACTGACATCTGCACTGTTTGTGGTTTGCCCAAAGAGCTCTGCATATGCGAAGAGGTTGCAAAGGAGCAGCAAATTATTAGCGTCAAGGTCAATCAACGGAGATATGGCAAGGAAGTCACTGTTATTGAAGGCTTAGACCCAAGTGAGATTAATCTTCAGGAACTGGCAAGTTTTCTCAAGAGCAAGCTTGCTTGCGGTGGCACTATTAAGAATGGCATTATAGAGCTCCAGGGCAATCACAGGGAAAAGGTAAAAGAGATTCTCACCAGCAAAGGCTTTGCTGCTGAGCAGATAAAAATATAATTTAAAATTTAAAAAACTTCTCGCCTTCGATAGGAAAATTTAAGGCTGCGCTCAGCTATAGCAATTGAGAGAATGAACTGGTATTCAAAGAGCATAGAGGAATTATTTACATTATTCAACACAAGCATACGTGGTCTAAATAAAGAGCAAGCTGAGCAGGCACTCTTGAAACATGGCCCAAATAAATTAAAGGAGAAGCCCAAGCCCCATCCATTAATTAAATTCCTAGCTCAATTTAAGAGCGTGCCGATTTTAATGCTCATAGCTGCAACCCTTATTCTAGTGCTATTAACTATTTTCACTCCTGAAAATAGACTTACTGATGCCATTGTAATTTTAATAGTGATTTTTCTAAACGCAATAATGGGCTATATTCAAGAAGCGAGAGCGGAAAAAGCAATGGAGGCTTTGAAAAAGCTCACTAGTCCTAAGGCAAAGGTATTGAGAGATGGCTTGGAAAGGGTAATCGACGTTTCAGAAGTTGTACCGGGAGATATTTTACTGCTCGAAGAAGGCGACAGAATACCGGCTGATGCTAGAATTTTTGAATCCTGCAACTTAGAGGTAGATGAATCAATGCTCACAGGTGAATCTACTCCAGTTAGAAAGGAGCCAGTTTTACTAGCGGGAAAAATATCCATCGTGGATCAAGTAAACACTGTTTTCATGGGAACCATTATTACCAGAGGCAGGGGTAAGGCAATTGTTGTTGCCACTGGCATGGATACCGAGATGGGCAGAATTGCAAGGGTCATTCAAGAAGAGGAAGAAGAGGAAACACCTCTGCAGCGAAGGCTAAATTCTATGGGGAAGCAAATTGGGGCAATTGCATTAATTGCAATGGTGGTACTCTTCTCAATTGACATGCTCATACCCCCGAGTAATTTAATCGAGGGATTTCTGCTTGCCGTTAGCCTGGCAGTTGCAATAATTCCAGAGGGCTTGCCCATTGTAACTCTTGTTACCCTAGCTGTGGGAATGCAAATTATGGCCCAGAAAAACGCGGTCATACGTAGGTTGATGTGCGTTGAAACCCTTGGCTGCACCACGGTTATCTGCTCAGATAAAACCGGTACGCTGACTAAAAATGAGATGACCCTTAGAGAGATGCATATCGCTGGCAAGCGGTATCACATAACTGGAGAGGGCTATTCCCCTGAGGGGGAGATCTTGATTAATGGGGAGAAAGCAGATCTATCTCAACCAACGCTTCAAAGGGCACTTGAAATCATGGCTCTCTGCAACAATGCCCATTTGCTGAAGGAGGGCGATAAATGGAATGTAGTTGGAGACCCCACTGAAGGAGCGCTGCTTGCAGTTGTAGAAAAGGCAAAGCTTAACTCGAAGGCCTTGCTTGAAAAGCTCCCTAGAATTGAGGAGAAAATTTTTGATCCCAAGCGAAAGTTCATGACAACTGTGCACCTGGCTGAAGGTGGCAGAGATAAAATTGCCTTTGTAAAAGGCGCTCCTGAAGTATTGCTTAGACTATCGAGGTATATCTTGGGAGATGAAGGAGTGAGGGATATCACTGAGATCGATAGAAAAGCGATTGAAGATATAAACCTCGAGTTCGCTTCTAAAGCATATCGCGTGCTCGCCCTCGGCTACAAGCAGCTTGAGCAGAGCGAAGAAGGGGAGATCGAAATGGGCATGACCTTCGTGGGGATACTGGGAATAATGGATCCGCCTAGGAGTGAGGCAAAACGAGCTATAGCTCTCTGTAAAGAGGCAGGGATTAAGGTGGTAATGATAACTGGGGATCAAAAGAATACTGCAATTGCAGTGGCAAAGGAACTTGGACTTCTTGAGGGAAATGAGGGTAAAGTGCTAACTGGCAGTGAGCTGGATCAAATGGATGGCGAGGAGTTCAAAAAAATTGCTGGTGAAATCAAAGTCTATGCTAGGGTTTCACCTGAGCATAAGATGAAGATCATTGATGCATTGAAGAGCAGGGGAGAAATAGTGGCGATGACTGGTGATGGGGTAAACGATGCACCCGCGCTAACTAAATCTGATATAGGTATTTCCATGGGTATCTCTGGCACGGATGTGGCGAAGGAAGCAAGTGATATGGTGCTCATGGACGATAACTTCTCATCCATAGTCGCAGCCGTTGAGGAGGGGAGGAGGATCTATGATAATATTAGAAAATTCATTCGATATCAACTTTCCACCAATGTTGGAGCTATTCTATTACTTTTTCTAGCTACAGTTCTCGTCCCATATGCGATACCAATGTATCCAGTTCAATTGCTTTGGATAAATATAATGATGGATGGCCCCCCTGCGATTGCACTTGGCTTGGAATCCGCTGATAAAGACATCATGAAGCATCCCCCTCGAGACCCAGAGGAGAAGATATTATCCAGTGCAATTTTAAAAGCGATCTTTTTAAACGGATGTATAATGGGTCTAGGTGCTTTCCTCCTTTTCTACTGGGCTTATTATTTCAGCGGCCATAGCGATGCCGCGAGGTATGCTCAAACTGTGACTTTCACAGGCTATGTTATTTATCAAATGTTTAATGTTTTCAACTGCCGCTCCCTGGAGAAATCCACTTTTAGCATTGGCCTGACTTCAAATAAATTCCTGCTTCTGGCAGTTTCCACTTCAGTTTTCCTCCAGATATTGGTGATCTATATTCCTCTACTCAATACCCTCTTTCACACTGTTCCCCTTAAACTTGAGGACTGGAGAATAATTCTTCTAGCTGCTTCTTCGGTTTTAATCTTTGAAGAAGTCAAAAAAGCAATTGCCCAGCGTAAAAGTTAGCCAAGTTCCCTGCCCATTCTTCGCTTCATTCTTTTTATCATTGCAATTTGTTCCTGACAGAGTTTGCAAACCTCTTGAGAGATATTCCCGCATTCTTTGCAGAAGGGGGATGCGCAATATAAGCATTCGATTACCTGTTCTACTTCCCTCTCGCATATCCTGCAAATGGGCAATCCCATCACAACCAATTCAAGATAAAAGTTTAACCCACGCCACAAGGTCCTGACATAGCTCTGGATCGCATTCTGCCTTGCAGCCGGCACATGGAGCGATGATATCTCTAGCTACGAGCAAATGATAGTTGGTTTTCCCTAATTTTGCTTTATCCAACTGCTTAATAGCAACTATTCGATAGGTTCTAACTCCATGTGCTGTTTCCCACTCGCGTTTTATCAAACCTTTAGATTCAAGAGCCGCCACGAAGCGGGAGCAAGCTCTACTATCTATCTTCAATTTCTTCCAAAGCTCATTCTGGAGGATTCCATTCTTCCTCGCTTGAATAAGCTTTAAAACATCTTCCTCGGTTACCTTTGGCTTTGGCTTTGCTGAGTCTGATTTGGCTTTGGCCTGCATAGTACCTCTATTCTTGCACAGGTATTATCAGCACTATATTATTCCCGCGCAATACCACAGAGCCCAAATTTCGCTTCTTCTCCCCATCGACGATTTCAGTTGTATCCGTTAGATATAGATTGAGATAGTCATCTGCACTTTCCAATTTACCCTCGAGTATATTTTTCTCACCCTTCATCTCCACTTGGATTCTGCTGCCAATCAACGTTTGTACTTTCTTGTTTGGAAACAAATAAAATCCCTCAGCTTTTTATAATATACCTGCTATCATAAATCTTTCTAGGCTTGAATTTGAAGATTCAGCTAAATATATCTTTCTATAAAGCTTTTATAGATATACGAATTAACTATTTTTGCATGCAGGTGAGGGTTAAAACTTTTGCAAACTATAGGGAAATAATAGGGAAGCGGGAAATCGAAGTAGAGTTAAAAAGTAATTCATCGGTTCGTGATCTCTTAGAAGAGCTTTGCAAGCACTACGATCTTCGCACTCTACTCTTCGAGGGAGATGCTCTGCAGAAATATATAAAAGTGCTGGTTAACGGCGAGGACGTGGTTTTCCTAAAAGGATTGGAAACAAAGCTCAAGAGTGGAGATGAAATAGCTCTTTTTCCACCAGTTGCAGGCGGGTAATTTGAATGTTAAATTATAAATTAAAATAAGATAAAGCAAGATATAAAATTGAGGTGATAGCATGCAGCGCATCATAGATGCTCATATCCACGCTTGTCCTGTTAACAATCCCATTGAGCGGATTAAAAAAGAACTTATAGAAGCTAAAATTGAAGAGGCAGTTTTAATACCTTGGGTTAGAGATGAAGCGCTTGAGGGCGAGGGATTTGAAAAGGCGAATAGATATGTACTGGAAAGCGCAAGGAGTGAAAGGGAGATTAAGTTCTATCCCTACTGCTCCATAAGCCGAGACCTAAAACTGCCTGAGAACTGCGAGGAATTCTATGGTGCAAAATGGCACTGCCTAGCTGATATCTATCACTCAGGCTGGGACTGGAGTGAGGTAAAGCAGTTGATTGAGCGGATTTATAGAGCGAAGCTGAATGTATTAATTGAAGATAAATTTGAGTTGGTATGTAAATTCATAAGTATATGCCCGGGGGATTTAACTATAATCATACCCCACATGGGCATACATCCCCATTATGAAGCAGGAGATTTAAGAGTACTTGGGAGGAGATGGAAGATATTGAAGGGATTGAAAAATGTTTATTTTGATACAGCTCTCTCATCTGCAGTTATAATTCAAGATTGCATTGGAGAAGTAGGCCTAGGTAGAGTGCTGCATGGTTCTGACTCACCCTTTGGAAGCATTCAAAGAGAACTCGTGCAAACGGATTTTGCAGTGATAAAACCCTATGAAAAGAGAGCTATTTTGTATGAAAATGCATTAAGAATATTGAAGAAATGAAATATAATATTATAATTATATTTTATATTAATTTTTCAAGAGTGCAAGTACCTCCTCAGGCTCATACCTCAATGCAATCCTCCTAGTCTGCCCGCGCTCGCCCTTGCTTGCCCCTTCTGCATCAATCACTCTCAGAGCACAGAGTTTATTGACTATTTCATAGAAAATAGTATAGCCAAGTTTTATTCTCGCTTGAAATTCTTTATATAAATCACCGGATCTGAATTCCCCTTTTGACTCCGCTAGAATTCTAAGCAGCAATTTTTCTTCATCCTTAAGCGATTTAATGGTATATGTTAAATGCACAAGTCTGGATTTCTCATATGCCTTTTCCACGTCCTCAAGGGATATAGTTTTGCTTGCTCTTCGCTCAGCATTAAAGCCTGCTCTCTTTAAGAGATCTATCCCCACTCTCAAGTCAGCTGAACTCATAACGCAGTCAACCACTTTCTCCAGCACTTCATTTGAAACCACACTTGGGTAAAAACCATGCTTTATTCTATATGAGAGGATATCTCTAACCTCGTCTCTACTGTAAAGCGGGAAGTATATTTCCTCAGCTTGAAAAATTGACTGCACCCTTGGATCAAGAACTGAGTGGAGATCAAGTGAGAGATCGCTTGAGACCGCGAGCACGCCTATCTTTGCGCCTGGCTGAGTTTCGTGGGCGCGCAATAGCGAATAGAGCACGTCATTTGCTTCTTGCTCGTAAATTAAATAATTCACATCATCGAGAGCAACTATTAAAACCCTTTCCTTCTCCACAAGCTGCTTTGCTATATTTGAAAAGATCTTTTTAAAGGAAACCCCTGAACTCGGCGGGGTGAAGCCGAAGAGTGCTTGGAAAATCTGCGAGAAAACCGCATATCGAGTGGAGTCAATTTTGCAATTCACGTGAACTGGCACAACTTTTTGAGTTGCACTTCGAATTTCTTCAAATAGCTTTAAAACTGCACTTGTCTTGCCTGTGCCGGGGGGGCCTAGTAGATAAGCATCAAGCGGTCTCATTCCGCGAAACGCTGGCTTAACGCTGAACTTGAGTGCCTCCATTTGCTTCTCGCGATGCAAAAAATGCTCAGGCAAAAAGTCAAGCTCAAAGTATTCTTGGTTTTTAAATATTGTTTCATCCCACATTAGCAATTCCTTGACCATGGCAATTTGCACCTTTTGGTAAATAGTTCCGCTACAAATTAAAGCTATCTACTTATATCTAAAAGGCAATATTTGCTCTCGAATGCATCGAGGTGATATGCTTAATCCTCTGCTGGCTGCTTGCGCTGTGGTTTTCTGCACTCAACTTGGTACTTTCATGCGCATTCCAGTGATACCGCTATTTGCTGAGCAGCTTGGCGCTAGTATTGCCGATATTGGCTTTATTTCCTCAAGTTTTACGCTCATAGCTTGCTTTCTAGCAATACCCCTTGGCTTAAGTTCAGATCGCTTTGGAAGGAAGCGCTTGATTGTAAGCGGCGCGCTCATAAGCTCCGCGGTCTCTTTTTTACTATTCCTCACTAGCACGCCGGCTGAAATTATGTTAGTATATTCAATCGCGGGAATTGGCATCGCTTCATTCACTCCTTCAATAATTGCATTTATTGG
This sequence comes from Methanocellales archaeon, assembly GCA_038850285.1. Lineage (GTDB taxonomy): Archaea > Halobacteriota > JAWCLZ01 > JAWCLZ01 > JAWCLZ01 > JAWCLZ01. The sequence continues at coordinate 7,980 of JAWCMA010000002.1, forward strand.
GGATATCACGAGAACAGGATACCTAGGTAGATCCTATGGGCTGTTCACTACCTTCATGCAGATTGGCATAGCAGCTGGACCGGCTCTCGGCGGATTTATAGCAAGTGGAGTTGGATATCGCAATTCCTTCCTCTTCTCTGGCTCGGTTATATTATTCGCAGCAATTGTAGGAGAAATATTATTACCCAGCCCGGAGGTTCGCTTCACAGCTATGAAGAAAGATTTAAATAGGGATTTCGCTGAACTTCGCTCGAATCTTTCAATTGTCGCAGGCTGGCTTGGGATTTTCTGTTTATTTTTCGCTAATAGCGTTATTGCTTTTCTACCGATCTATGCAAATAAAATTGGCATAAGTATCCTTGCAATAGGCTTGATTCTCGCTTCTCAAGCAGCTGGAAATGGAATCGCTAGGCTGCCATTTGGTTGGCTGTCGGATAAAACTGGTAGAAGAGTGCCCTTCATATTGCTTGGTTTAACCACGACTTCGCTATCCGCGGCTCTACTTGCTTCCTATGCTGATCCATATATAATTCTAGTGCTCAGCTTTTCTCTCGGACTTGGAGTTGGTACAACTGCTATGGCAACCAGCGCCATGCTAGGCGAGCTAGTGTCCACGGGGAATAGAGGTTTTGCCATGGGTGTTTACAGTACTTGCTTTTACGGAGGAATGGCCGCTGGTCCAGCCATCATTGGTTTGATCATAGCTAGGAGCGATTTCCCAACTGGCTTTCAATCTGCTGCACTCGCCGGCTTAAGCGGCGCGGTAGGGGTATACATACTTTCGGCGCAAGCTCAGAGGAAAAATTGATAGCGATCAGAAACCTATTTTAAGCTAGTGAAATTGAAATGATGGAAGTCATAGATATCCTCATTGTCTTCGGTCTAATTCTCGCCGGGCTTGGGATATCTGCTGTTAAAACCGAGCTGCTATATCACTATGAAATGAGGAAAATGAAAACTTGGGCTTATCAGAAGAAGAAATACCTCCGCGAGCTTGCTAAGGAGAAGAAAGAGAAAGAAAAGCCGAAGGAAAAGGGGAGAATCGATAGCCCAAGGAAATAATTTTAAAAACGAGTTTCTAAGTATAAATTTATGAGAGTTATTTTCCTCGGCACAGGCGTGGTTTATCCTGAGAGAAATAGAGCTCAATCCAGCATTCTTGTGAGAACCAAAACTCAAGATCTCCTTCTTGACTGCGGCGATGGAGCGCTCAGGCGCATTTATGAGAGTGGTAATTCAATCGAGGGCATAGATCATTTGCTATTTACCCATAACCACTTGGATCATAATGCTGATTTTCTATCCCTAGTTCGCGCTAGACAGGAAGTTGGGAAAAATTATTTACATATCTATGGCCCAGTTGGAACCGAGCAATTGCTCAGCAATTTGCTCCAAGCATATGATTTGCAGGTTAATGCTCAAATTAGGGAGCTGGGAGATTCGGATCAAATTCAAATTGGAGAACTCACAGTAGTCAGCAAGGAGGCGGTGCATAGTATACCTGCACTTTGCTTTAAAATCCAAGCTGAAGGAAAAAATTTGATTTACTCCGGTGATACCGAGCCATGCGAAAGCTTGAAATCGCTATGCAGAGACCAAGTTGATCTCTTGATTCACGAATGCTCCTTCCCAGATGGATTTGAAAAAACAGCTGGACATGCAACGCCTATGCAGCTTGGGAAGTTGATCTCAAATCTCCCCGTTAAACAACTTGCGATTACCCATCTCTATCCCCAAGCTACTGCGAATCTACAGGGGATAATCGCGGGTATAGCAAAATATTACTCAGGTGAGATAATAGTGGCAGAGGATCTCCTAGAGGTGGAAATTTAATATGCAGAATATGCAGTTTAAAATGCAAGCAGTTATTCTAGCCGCTGGAAGGGGAACTCGATTGCGGCCATTAACGGATTTTGTGGCTAAGCCGCTGCTACCAGTAGAGGGCAAGGCTGCGATTGTTAGGGTGATTGAAAACTTAAGAGCAGCTGGTATTGAGGAGTTCATAGTTATAACTGGCTATTTAGGCAAGCAGATCAAAAAATTTCTCTCCAAATGCTCGGTTTCAAGATTTGCAATTCGATATGTTGAGCAGCCGGAGTTAACTGGAGCGGCGAATGCATTGCTTTGCGCGAGAAAGCTGATTAAGGGAGATTTCTTAGTCACTGCAAGTGACTGCCTGCTACCAGTGGAGTTTCTCAAATCACTCATAGCTTTTCACTTTGCTGAAAAATGCGATGCAACCATTGCTTTGAAGCGCCTTGATCCCGAGCGAATAATGGAGTCAAGCACGGTTAAATTAGGCAGCGCTGATAGAATTCTGCAGATTATAGAGAAGCCAGCCCAGCACGAGATTTTAAGCGAACTTTCAGCTGCTCCAGTTTATATTTTCAAGCCAAGGGTATTTGAATTTCTATCTCAAGTTGAAAAATCCCCTCGGGGGGAGTATGAGGTTCAAGCTGCGATTCAAATGATGATTGAAGCTAGGCTATGTGTAAAGGGATTGATTGCAGAGCACTGGATTCATCTTTCAAATCTCAGGGATTTCCTCAGGCTAAATTTTGATTATATGAATGAGCTGCTTTAGATAAATTCTCTGCTTTAGATAAGTTCTCTTAAATAGATCTTGTGCTTTCCGAGCTTGCCCTCGTAGTTGCCAGCGGATATCTTCACCACTCCAGGGGTATTAATCCCAGCTTTTATGGCTTGCTTCATAGCTTGCTTGACTGCTTCCATTGTTATGCCATTTATCACTATCTCAGGGATTGATTTTACTCCCTTGGGAACTCTGGATTCAGATCCTAGTTTTGGCTTTAAAGTGGGGCAGTATGGATGATTTGTAGTTGGGCCTATCTCGGGATATTTTGTTTCTGGTTTAGAGCCAGCGCTGCAGATGTCAAAGGAGGTAATTGCACCCTCTATTTTTTCAATTGCTTTAACTGCTTTCTCCCCAGCTTTCAATGCCGCATTAATGCTGGTGCAGAAATACCAGATGTTGCCGCCCATGATTCCCTTTGCATATCCCAAGTAGCGCTCTATTTTAAAGTCATGGCCCATCATAATGGGCACATTTATAACCTTCCTCCCGAAGTATTCTTCTTCCCATTCATAGCCATCGCCGCAGTGGCCAACTTTATCCATGATATCAATTTTCTTCTCAGAATCAGTGGCATTAAAAACTGCTGTAGTGGGAACTACGAGTATTCCCTGCCTAATCCTCTTGCCCAGTTCAGCTTCCAGAGTTTTAAATGCGCTCTCTCCACCTAGTATCCAGATCTGAATTAAAGCACCTGCTCTTCCATCTGGCGTTTGCTTTCTAGTTAGCCATCTTTCAATTCCCCCCTCGCTCTGGCCGAGTACAGTTAGAGGCAAGGCGGTTGAGGAGAAGGCTGCTCGCTGGAGCAATTTTTTATTCCTAGCGGTTATCAGCAGGCGGGAATATAAACCATCGAAGGCCTCGCAATAGGTATCCTCTATAATTACCGCCATATCAAATACCTTAATATCCTCTAGTTATCATATAGTTTGCCACTTCCGCAAGCAGTGTTTTCGCGTGACTCCGAGGTAGCCCCTCGAGCTTTTGCTTCCCCTTTTTAACCATGAGCTTTGCCTTTCTCATGGCATATGCAATTGAGCCTGCTTGTTCAAGTATTTCCACTGCTTTTTCTATCTCCCCTTGACTCGCTAATTTCGCGAGTAAATTGAGATCTATGCCTTTGGAATGCGCGTGTATTGCGACTAGTGTTTTTTTCTTCTCAATTAAATCGCTCCCACGTGGCTTTCCCAATATTTCCTGTGGGGCAATTAAATCCAGTACATCATCGCGGATTTGAAAGCCAATGCCAGTTACCAAGCCTATTTCATAAAGCGCATTCACCTGCATTT
>JAWCMA010000002.1:11904-41050 GCA_038850285.1 Methanocellales archaeon
GCAGCTAATAGCATGCCGGTTTTCTTGCGCACCATTTCCAGATATTCCCTTATACTCACTGTTTCGCGCTTTTCAAAATCAAGGTCAAGCCACTGTCCTTCGCAGATCTCAGTAAGTGCTCTTGAGAGAATATCGATGCTGGCGACGATTCTCTTTGGCTCAGCTTTTGATTTAGCTAGGATCTCAAAGGCCTTGCAGCAAAGAGTATCGCCTGCGAGGATTGCACTTGAGGTATCCCATTTCACGTGCACAGCGGGCATGCCTCGCCTGAGCTCGTCTTCGTCCATTATATCATCGTGTATTAAAGTGAAGTTATGCACAAGTTCAACTGCAACTGCAGCAGGTATCACATTTTCTAAATCACCTAGCACTGCCTCTGCAGCGAGCATGAGCATTACAGGTCTCAATCTCTTCCCTCCTGCATCAAGCAAGTGCCTGGAAGCTTTATAGAGCTCTTCGGGATGGGAGATGGGGAGATATTTTTTAATTGCTTTATCGACAAGTGCTGCTCTCTTTTTGACTTCAGCTTTTAAATCAAGTTCTTCTTCCACAGTTTCACCTACTCAAGAATCAATTCCTGGCCATTTCTCAGAACATGCAGGGTATCCCCGAGGGTATAGCCTGCTTCCTCAGCCATTTCTGCATAGGAACTATTCATATATATATCCCCGTGGGAGGGAATTACATTCTCAGGGCTAACTATTCGCAGCAATTCCCAGTGATCCTCTCTATACGCGTGCCCTGATACGTGGACATTGGTATATATCCGCGCGCCTTTCATTCTAAGTTTTGTTTCAATTGCATATCTATTGGCTTCATTCACTGGATTTGGTATTACATTCGCTGAAAAGACCACTCTATCGTCAGGCTCGATTTTAAAGGGGGATTCGCCGTTTGCAATTCTATTGAGCACAGAGCCAGGCTCGCCTTGGTGCCCTGTGACTATTAAAAGATAATTGGCTTTTCCCCCCTCCATTATTTTATTTAGCATTCGATCTATATCTTTCTTATCCCCGCAGATCTTAACTTCCTTTTGCTCGAGATAGCCCATTTTAATAGCTGTGCCGTAGTATCTCTCCATGGATCTCCCCAACAGCACAGGTATTCTCCCCATTTCCCAAGCGGCTTCCACAATGGATTTGATCCGTGCTATGTGCGAGGAGAAAGTGGTTACTATTATCCCGGTTTTTATGTCTTCCACTCCCAACAATGCATCATATATTAGATCTCTTGCCACGCGCTCGGAGGGAGTTTTTCCAGATCTGCTGGCATATATGGTTTCAGTTATCATAGCAATCACTCCTTGTTTTGAAAGTTCTTTGAGGCGAGAAGTATTAGGCGGTTCGCCGAGCACTGGCAAGCGATCGAGTTTGAAGTCATTTGCATATAGCAATATTCCCTCAGGGGTATGCAGTGCCACGAATACGCAGTCAATTATACTATGCTGTACTCTTATGAACTCAGCTTGAATATCTGGGCTAATTTGATAGAACTCCCCTGCTTTAAGTGGAATAACTTTATTTTCCACGCCAAATTTCTTCTCAGCAGTGATCTCCTGCTCTATAAGTGCTGCAGTATAAGGCGTGGAGATAATTGGAGCTGCATAGCGATGGGCAAGCTTGGGCACCGCTCCAATGTGATCTAGGTGTCCATGAGTGCAGATGATTGCTTTGACCTTTCCAGCTATGTCTTTTATAAAGCCATCATCTGGAATGGCACCTATTTTTATTAAATCTATGGAGTGGATTTTTTCGATCTCCACATCCTCGTGAATCATAACTCTATCTAGCCTAAGTCCCATGTCGAAGATCACGGCTTCATCGCCAATTCTAACTGCAGTCATGTTTCGGCCTACTTCATCGTAGCCTCCCACTGCTATTATCCCAATTTCAGCCAACTCCATCTACCTCGTGGAATAGTGCTTTATGTCAAATCCCCTCTGCTCTAGAAATTCTCTGGTTTTGCTGGTTATCACTAGCTGGGCTTTCTTCAAATCATTTATGGAGGCACATCCGCTTAGGAACATTGCCACTTTAAGCTCTTCCATTATTAGCTTGAGTTTCTCAATCACAGCTCTCTCACCCTGGAGCGCGGGCTTGAGAAGTGGTAGTGCAATTCCGCAGAGTGAGGCACCTAGAGCAATTGCCTTTGCAGCATCCAAGCCTGATCTTATCCCCCCTGTGGCAATAATGGGAATATCCTCGCTAACTTTTGCTTCCACGATGCTAACCGCAGTTGGAATGCCCCAGTTCCAGAATAACTTGCCAAGGCTTTCTCTAACTCCATTTTTCTCAGCAACTGCTCTATAATATTCCACTCCTGCGAAACTAGTACCACCTAAACCTCCCACGTCGATCGCAGCCACCCCAGCTTTTTTCAATTCCCAAGCAATTTTATGGGAGATCCCAGCACCGGTTTCCTTGACCATTATGGGTACTTTGCTGGCTTTGCAGATCTCCCTAATTTCTGCGAGCACGCCTCTAGCGTTTACATCTCCTTCAAGTTGAATTGCCTCCTGCAGGAAATTGAGGTGAATTGCCATTGCATTTGCATCTATCATTTCCACTGCTCTTTCAATTCCCTCAATTCCATATTTCCTCAGCTGGGCAGCGCCGAGGTTGCCATATATAAAAACACTGGGAGCATAATCTCGAACCACTCTATAGGTATCCTCTAGACTGCTGTTCTCCAACGCGGCCCTTTGGCTTCCAACGCCTATGCCTATTCCCAGTTCTTCAGCTGCTTTAGCAAGGGCAATGTTTATTTTTTTAGTATCAGCGTGCCCCCCTGTCATTGAAGCTATGAGCAGTGGTGCTTTGAATCCGTGACCTAGGAATTTTGTGGAATATTCAATCGCTTCTTTATCCACCTCTGGAAGTGCATTGTGAATTAGATATATATCCTCAAATCCACTCCACTTTGACTCGACTTCTTTCTCAGCGCAGATATATATATGCTGAATTTTACGATTTGAGGTCTCGCGTGCTATATCTCGGGCTATATTATTCACCTCTGATTAACGTACCAAAATTCTCCTCGCCGCTTAAAAAAGCTTCTACATTTCCCCTTTTAGCTGCACTGAATATTCTCGATTTAATCCCTGCTTTCGCGAGACCCATGAGCGCTTCAACCTTGCCAAGCATGCCCCCGGTTACATCGATGACATTTGAATCCTTAAAAAGTTTCCTTAGTATTTTAAATGAATTGGGCGTTAGCTCTGGAATTAAAACGCCTTTGTGATCAAGCACTCCCTCGACATCGGTACCTAAGCCAATTTGCTTGGCTTTGAATTGCTTCGCTAGGTATACCACTATTTCATCGCCAGATAGAATACCCACGCCTTTTTTAACATCCATAGCTACATCGCCGTGGAGCACTGGTAAAATACCTCTCTGCAGCATCGTTTCTATCACTTTATATTCAAATGAAGCTATCCTTCCATTTTTTAAAGTTGCACAGGAAAATGGATGCACTGGCGCGGCTTTTATGCCTTGTTCTAAGAGTGCTTTAATGAAGCAATCATTTAAATTCCTCACTGCCTCGTGAGTTATCAGTACTCCTAAGAAGTTTTCATCCCTCAAGCCCTGATTTAGCTTAAAAGCCCTGGCTTGGGGATGGCCATATGAACCTGCGCCGTGGATGAGTATCAAATTTTCAGATTTCACAGCAATTTCTCCCGCGATTCTCTTGATCTCCTCTAGCTTAACCCCGCCTGCAGTCTTCTTCTCGGTGAGCACGCTGCCCCCGATTTTTAAAATCCTCAGCCCTCTTCCCCCTTCCTTCATTTAATCATTACCCCGGTATTAGTTGCTCTGGTTTCAATGGCTTTACAGCCTAGAGAGGAGATGGCTGAGATTATCTCTTGCACGCGTGCTCTCGAGCAAATTGCAATCATACATCCACCGCCCCCTGCACCAGTGAGCTTCGCCCCGTAGGCACCTGCTTTTCTCGCGGCACTGCACATCGCTGAGAGCTGCTCGGTGCTAACTCCTAGGGCTTCAAGCAAACCTTGATTCATATTCATCAGCCTTCCAACTGCTTGATAATCAGCTCTCTCTAGATATCGCAATCCAATTTTTGAAATACTGCCTATGGTTTTAATTATCCCTTGAGCTATCTCAGGGTATTCCAAGTTCAAATTTCTAACTCTAGCTATCATTTCTTTGGTTGAAGAGGGCTTGTTGGAATCTCCAATTACCATGCCTACATCGATAGCGCTGAGCCGCTTTCGCTCTGGGATTACCACTATTCCTCCAAATGTGGATACATAGGTATCCGTTGGGCTTGCCGCGCCTTGAACTTCATATTCCACTTCATGCCCAAGTTTGGCTATTTCCTCCAAGTTAAGTCCTAATTTAAATTCGGCATTGAGCGCAGCTAGGGTTGCAACTGTAACTGCAGCTGAAGATCCAAGATGTGCCTCTACTGGAATTTGAGATTTTATTTCAATTTTAATTTTACTGGAGATCTTTTTGAATTCATTGATTCTCTCGATTGCTTTAACTACATATGGATAGCTCTCGGCTTTATAATTGGAGAGAATTATGGGTTCAAAAGCCCCTGGGCTCTGCACTTCCACCTTAACCCTAGTTCTCAAATCAATGGCACAGGCAACTGCATTTTCACCATATACAACCGCATGCTCCCCGAAAAAATAGATCTTCCCAGGAGCTGAGCAGATCTTCATTAAAAAACCTCATTTAATCGCGATCGCATCATAGCCCACGACTTCAGAGCGATCTGGGATTATATCTCCACTGGTGCCATATTTCAAAAGCTCCCCCTTCTTCGCCCCCAGATTTTTACTTGCTTGAATGAGCGCGGCAATTGCACCATATCCACATACAGTTGCATTTTTTTCATAAAGCCTTTTATAGAACTCCAGTATATCTAAATTCAAAATAGCTTCGATGAAGTACTTATCTTTAGCTCTCGCCACTTCCTCTGGCTCATAGTGGGTGAAATCGCTTGATGCTAGTATTATTACCTTTTTCCCGGTTTTTTTCACCGCCTCACTTACCTCATTGCCGATTTCCATAGCACTCATTTCATCCTGCAGAGCTATGCAGATTGGTACAATTTTAAAATCCTTGAATATGTGCTGGAGAAATGGCAGTTGCACTTCAAGGGAATGCTCATATCTATGGGCATCTTCATCTTTATCTATGATCTCAAGCGGCATAGCATTTATGAAATCAAGGTCGACCTCTACCTCGCCTAAGGGCGTGCTCCACTTCTCAGTGGAAACCGCAGCCCCTGAGCCTCGACCGCGGTGATTGGGACCGATTATTACATATGTCTCAGCTCTTGGAAGTGCTTTATACGCATAAGCTGCCACTGGGCCTGAGAACATATAGCCAGCGTGGGGCACAACTGCACCTATGCAGGGCATCTGGGAAACATTTGCCCTAGATAAATGCTCCTCTATTTCTCGCACAAGCTGTTCCCTTCTATAGGGATAGAACTGCCCTGCAACTGCTGGTCTCCTCATTGCCATAAGTTTTCTATTAGCTTCATGCCTTATTAAGTTTACAATTCAGCTTCGAAGTCGGTAACTGAGTAATTGAAGAGCTGGGATTCCCCGCGTTCCCTTAGAACCTCTCTTGCAAGCAGCCAGTAAATAGTGGCAAGTGCCTTGCGCCCTTTGTTATTCGTTGGAATAACTAGATCGACATTTTGAATCATATTGTTGGTATCGCAAAGTCCTATCACTGGAATTCCAACCTCCACTGCTTCCTTCACAGCTTGGGCATCCCCAAGGGGATCGGTTACAATCAAGATATCTGGTTCGAAGTAATCGCGATAAGCTGGATTTGTCAGTGTTCCAGGAGTAAATCTACCAACTATGGCTCTTGCTCCAATAGCTTTAGCAAGCATCTCAGCTGGCTTCTGGCCATACTGCCTCGCGGATACAATTAAGATCTTAGCGGGATTGTATTTCGCAAGCAGCTTAGCCGCTACCCTTATTCTTTCATCGGTTGCTTGAACATCGAGTACATATAATCCATCTGTTCTAACTCTATAAATGAATCGCATCATATCCCCTGTCTTCTGCTGCGTGCCAATATGCACGCCAGCCGCTAGATATTCATCTATGGGAATGAGTGATTTATACTCAGCTTCTCTGAACTCAACCTCTTTTGCTTCCTTTTGAAATACCATAAAATCACCTCATTCTATCTCTTCCTCAACCGAGTCCACTGCTTCCACAAATTCAATTTTTCGAACTGGGCGGTGAACTCTTTTGATTACCGTGGTTCGCTTAACAGTTATTGGAATAACGCCTTTTTCAAATTCAAGTTCTGCAATTTCAATTGGATCATCGAGCTTGGTCTTCACCAGTACAGGTGCCCCCATTGCTATTTGAAGTGCCCTCGCGCCAATGATTCTTGCTTTTTCATAGCGTGTATATTTATTTTTTTCAATCAAATAATCACGCTCCAGAAAGAGTAATTGATGAAATGAAATGGAATCCTTCTTTCCCGATATCTCAGTCAACATATCATTCCTTTTGCGGGTTTATTTATTAAGATGCTTTAGAGATATAAAGCTAGCTATTGCTTGCTTAATCTCTGAAGATTATCTTCAGAAAGATATCTATCACCACTGCTAGTATGCCCACTATGAATATGGCATCGAAGATGCCTGCACCGCCTATTACTGCGAAGACAGTGCGTTTATGCTGAAAGTTGAGCACCTCTTGAATATGCAGAATATCAGCCCCTATTAATATTCCAATTGAGCCTGAAACATAAGAGCACGGGCCAGCTCGGCTCCACTTTTTCCTCGCAGCTAAAACCCCGATTAAGCTTGCAATTATAGCTGGGATGTGGTAACTGTAAAGCAGTATACCTCTCTCCGGGACTACTTCAGATAAACTGTATGCGAGATATGTAATAATCGCTATGCCAAGCAAGCTCTCAATAACAGGTGCCCGGCCCTGCTCAAGCATTCTAAGGCATAGAAAGATGGGGATTACCGCGCCAGCTACATTTATGCCGATGAGGACATTTCCACTTTTAAACAATGGTATATCTGGAATGTATAGGTATAGCAAGATAGAGATGAAGAGAATGGTGGCCGTTTCAGCGAATGTAAATCCAACGCTTCGGAAAGCAGCGAGAATGAAATATATAACGAGGGCAGCTAATGTAACTATAATTCCAAGAGAGGCAAGGGCTAAGATATCTACCATTGAATCTCCAAAAATCGAAAAATCGAAAAAAATTTATTTCTTGGCCTTTCCCTTGAAGCCGATTATACTCTTGGGCGAGCGCTTAATTCTATTTCTTATTCTTCCCTTTGAATCATAGCGCTGCGCTGGTCCAGGGCGCTTGTATACCATATCTTTTTTTGGTACAAGTCTGGTTTGGCCCTTTCTGCCCTTGATTTGAATCCATTCAACGCTTCCAGTCTTGCCCACTATTTTCACCTCTAAGTTTCATTACTATTAAAGCAGGATGCTAATAAATATTGCGGGAGGAGAACTGATATTGCTATTTACCTCTTACGGTTAGAACTGGAACTGAAGAGGTTCTCACCACTTTCTCTGCTACGCTGCCGATCATGAACTTGCTAATCCCACTTCTACCCATGGTGCCCATAACTATTAGGTCAAAGTCCTTCTCTTTAGCATATTCAACGATTTTCTTCGCAGGATTCCCCTCGAGCACCACTCCTTCGCAGGGAATTTTCTTTAGCTCAGCCATTAGTTTTACTTTCTGCACTGCTTCTTCTCCCCGTTTATGCAGTAAATCCACGATGTCTCTACCTGTATATTTTATTGCTGGTTCATATTCATCTGGATTAACGACATATAATGCAATGAGCTTCGCTCCTGAAATACTAGCTATGGTAATTGCATAGTCAATAGCTCTTTCCACATTTCTCGATCCATCTGTGGCGATCAAAATTTTTTCAATAGCTGTCATTTTCATTTTGCCATGATTTGGATTACTATTAACATTTTCTGTTTAACTCTGCGACGTATGTGCTAATTTATTGGAAAAAAGCTATTTGAACCATTGACTTATGTAGAATAAACCAGCAAGGGCTATTATTCCAAGGAAGAAGAGTCCAATGATCCAGAGTATTCTGCTGTATTTATCCACAAAGTGATTAACTGCAATTGTAACCGGTTCGGGATTGAAAAGGTTTTTCTCCCTTAGTTCTGAAAAAGTAAGATTCGCTAGGGGTGGGGAATCTGCTATAACTGGGCCATGCACTGCAGCCACAAGTTGAGGTGCCTCCTGCGCAATGCCATTGACAATTGCCATAATTCGAACTCTATCATCGAAGCCTTTGCGTATTCTCGCGCCCCAGATTACATTTGCATTTGGATCCAGTTCTCTGGTGAATTCCTCTGCAATATCATTGGCTTCTTCAAGCGTTAAATCCGGGCCTCCAATTATATGCAGCAGGCAGCCTTTTCCTCCTTTGATATCTATGTTCATAAGGGGATTTGAGAGCAAGCTTTTAACCACTTTCTGTGCTTTATCTCTACCCTTTGCCTCTCCAACCAAGAGCGTGCCCACTCCACCGAGTTCAGCAATTGCCTTAACATCGGCGTAATCAATGTTTATTAAAGATGGCTGAGTTATGCTTTCTGAGATTCCTTTTATGGTATCTGCGATTAAATGATCCATTACATTCAAAGCTTGCTCAATGGGCTGATTGGGCACGAGTTTCACCAAGCCATCGTTGCTTAATACAATAACAGTATGAGCGTGCTCTTTCAACTTCTTCAAACCCATTTCAGCTATCTTAATTCTCCCCCGCTCAACCGCAAAAGGCATTGATACCATGGCAATTACAATAGCGCCAATCTCTCTTGCAATCTGCGCCACTACAGGGGAAGCCCCAGTGCCAGTGCCGCCGCCCATGCCAGCAGTTATGAATACAAGATCTGCTTTTCCTATTGCTCTAGCAATTGCCTCTTTACCCAACTCTGCACTTTTCTCAGCTATCTCAGGATTGCCTCCTGCGCCTAGCCCTTTGGTTAATGCACCTATTAAAACTTTTTTATCTGCTTGCACGATTTTCAAATGATTTGCATCAGTGTTTATCGCAATGGTTTCAGCTCCTGCTATGCCAAGACTATGCAAGCGATTAACTGAATTATTACCCGCGCCGCCCACTCCTACAACTACAATTTTCGGTTGGCTGAAATCATCAAAATCCGATTCAGAAGTAGATTTATTTATTTGCTCCTTTTCAGAATGAACTATGGCTTCCTGCACAATCGCATCCATCACACATCCCCCGTCAATTTTTATATTGACCAATTAATTAATATGGCATCAAACATATATATTTTGCGATGGAAAAAAGTATTTATTTCCTAAAAAGTGCTTTATTTCTCTGAAAAATCTGAAAAAACTTTTTCGAATTATTTGCCTGCTTTAAGTGCTTTTATTTCTTCCTTCAGCTGCTCATCAGTTTTACCCTCAGTGCTTATACCCATTTCCCTAGCAAGCCTTCTAATCTCGCTCTCTTGAGCTGGCTTGTCAAGTGATTTCAATTCCAACTCAGCTTCTCTCTGAGCTTTCTTGAATTCACCCATAGATCTACCCATTGCTCTTGCAAGCTCAGGCAGCTTGGTGGCGCCGAAGAGCAATACAGCTACCCCCAATATCAATAGTATCTCTGTAGTGCCAATAGCCATTTTATGCCTCCTTTCAAAAACTTCTTGATTATTGGATATAAATTTATCGCAAATATTATTTTAAATTATTTTAAGCTGTATATCAAGCTGTAAATTTTGTTATTAATATGCTAAGTTCATAGAAAAAAATCATTGGAAAAGTGAGCAAAATCGGACTGATGATATCCACCCCAGGAGTTACCCAAGTTGCCGCTATTACTATCAATAAATAAGCATGTCTTCGATAATATTTTAAGGTTGATCGATCTACAACTCCAAGTCTCACCAACGCGGTAATGAATATTGGCATTTCAAATACCAAGCCGAATAGAATGCAGCATATCAATACGAAATTCACAAATTCTAAAATTGAAAATTTAGCTTCAACTCCAATTGAAGCAGCATCTTCATAGAGGTATTTGAAGAAGATGGGGAGCATTAAAAAATAGGTATAGATTACGCCTAGAATAAATAGGGAAATTGCTGAAATTCCCCCTAGAGCTATGGAGGATTTCCCTAGATTTTTCAGCTTCATTTGAGGGAATCTTTCTCTTAAAATTCTATAGCCCTCAAATATGATCAATGGCAGTGCAATCAAAGCACCTATTGCTATGGAGATCTTCAACTTCAAAATTAATACTTCAAGCGGGGTGAGATAAATAAGCTCCGCTCCCTGAGGGAGGAGATCGAGTTTGATTTTATTTATCAATAGATCTGTGAAAGGAAATGATACAATTGAGCCAGCTATCACTACTCCCACTATTATCATTATCTTCCTTCTAAATTTTGTGAGCATTGTGCTTATGAACTCAAGTTCTTCGTAGGCCATAATATGTTTAGAATAAGCTAATCTTCTATAAAAATTAAACTAAAAACTATAAAAACTAGGTTCTATACTATCTCTCTTATGCGACTCAGATTCTCAAGTAGATAATCTGGAGTCAAAGATCGAAGTTTTTCAGAAGATGCAAATCCAGTGAGTACCGCTGCTGTTTTCGTACCTGCATTTCTACCCATCAATATATCCTCAATCATATCGCCTACATATAGACTCTTGCTTGCATTTACACCTAAGTTTTCAAGTGCAATTTCAAGCTGATATGGAGATGGTTTGCGTTTTTCCAAATCCACTTCATCTCCAAAGATCATGGTATCGAAAAATTTCATCACGCCCTGAGCTTCTATATCGCGGAGTACTCTAGATTTATTGCCAGCTGAAACCAAACCTATCTTTAAACCATTTGCCTTGAGATACTCAAGCGTGGAGATGCTGTCCGGGAATAACTTGCCTTTATTTCTCTCTTCTTCATATTGGGCAAGCCATATTTCATCGGCTTCAAACCATTTATCCTCTGGTATTTGCAAATAACGATAGAATTCATACCAATTTGGCGTTGCATGGGAGCGGTATTCCTCGATTGAAATCGCCTTTATTCCAAAGCAGCTGAATACCTTTAAATAGCAGTTATAGTTCAGCATCAAAGAATCATAGAGAGTTCCATCCCAGTCAAACATCACTGCTTCCAAGTAATTATCTTTCACTCCCATCTATTTTAATTTCTTTCTAAATTGTTAATAAATCCTTCTGTTGAAAATTTTTCATAGAAATTGCTTAAGATTGCAATGTAATTACAATTTATCATTTCGAGAGCGAAAAATGCTAACTAAAAGCGGCAAATTGATAAAGAGGTAGATTAAATTTAAATCAAATTGGTGGTTTAATGACTGAAACTTTGAGGATCGAACTAGGAAGAATGAGAATCTCAGGGAATCAAGCAATTGCAAGAGGAGCAATTGAAGCAGGAGTTAGAGTTACATGCGCATATCCAGGTGCGCCAATTTCAGATCTGCAGCATACCTTTGAGTCTCTAGCCAAGAAACCCGGCTATCCTAGGAATATTCCCTTTACAATAAAACTAGGTGAAGCCCTGGATAAAGCTGGTTATGAGCTCATTGCCAAATGGGGCGAGATGACCAATGAGCCCAATGCCCTCTCCTTTGCACTGGGAAATATAATTTGCAAGGGGGATAAGAAATCGCGGGAATATATAACTCCTGAGGAATATGAGATTATATATGGAGAAACAATTTTCGCAAAGCAAAAGATCTTAACCAAAGCTGAAATTCCAGTTGGCTCTAGAATTATGTGCTCAGTTAAACATCTTGGAGGTAATACCGCTGCAGATGTAGCTAGAACCCTCATGAATATAATTCCTTACCCAGGTGGTCTTGCGATAGCAAGTGGAGATGACCGCCAGGGGACTGCTTCTCAAACAATGCAGGATAATAAAGTGCTATTTGCCTGGCATTTTAGAATGCCAACCTTTGAAGTTCACAATCCCGCTAATGCTCATATAACTGTAAGAAATGCCTACAAGCTCTGCGAGGAACTTGGCGTGCCATTCGCGATCGTTGAGAATTACAATCAATCCTATCGAGAGGTTGCTACTGATGTAACGCTTGAGATTGATATGCAGGCGAATAAAAGAAAAAAGGGATTCACCCCAGATCCCTATAACCTTGTTACAATTGGACCGCAAATTAGACCCAAGGAGAAGAGACACTGGGAGAAGATAATTCCACTTATGAAAAAGAAGTTCTCGGATTACTTTGAATTTTTAAACAACGAGGTTATTCGCTACTCTGAGAATCCAACTAAACTAGTTATAGTCAATGGTCCTTTTAGAGAGGACTTCAACTATATTAGAAACAATGAAGAAAGGATAAGGGAATTCAAACAGATCTATAAAAATCCAGTGGTTATAGCCAGCGACTTAGTATGGCCTCTTCCCAGCGAGCTATATAAGAAGATCTTCGAGGAGAGCTCCATCGATGAAGTTTATGTCTTTGAAGAAGGCTATGGCAGAGTAATGTACTTCGAAACTCTAGATTTCATAAATACCTATGAATTCCGCGCGAGGGTTAGAAATAAGGGCATTCCATATGAGCCCAGAATGTATGAAAGATTCTCATACGCTGGCCATATAATGGCAAGTGCAAGCTAGAGGGGGTGAAAGCTATGCAAGCTGTTGCTATTCCTAAACCAGAGGAAAGGACGATTAAAAGACCAGTTGCAAACTGCCCAGGATGCGGTGCAACCAAGGTTTCAATGGCTTTGAAGGAGGGACTTAGGAGGTATAATAAGGAGAATAAAACCAGCTATAAATTGATCTATGTAGCCGATAGAGGCTGTGGCAATCTTCAAGGTTGGCATGAATATGGCATAGTGGATGCAATTTACAACATGGGCATGGCTCCAATGGTAGCTCTGGGAGCTAGATATTCCTCCGGAGGTCCTGAGAATGGCTATATAGTGGTTTGCGCAAGTGGTGATGGTGCTTATAACTTCAATATAAATGGAATGAAGATCGCAGCTCAAGATCCTCCAAGCATGTATATAATCTATGATAACTATTCAATTCGCATGACCGGAGGACAGCTTGGCCTGAGGAATGATTATGAAGTTGAAGGTAGAGCCATAGGCTTCGAGGTCTACTTCATCAATCCTTATAGATATAGCGAGAATGCGGAGATCTTCAAGAAACTCATAGGGGAATATTTAAATAAAAAGGCAATAATGGTAGTGGCAGATGGCACTTGCTCTCGAGATTTAAGAGGAATGATCTCAGGCAAGGGGATCAAGCTGGGTACATTTGTGAGGAAAGAAGGCTGCAAAGATCTAGTGTATCAAAAAGAGAGAGAGAAAATAGCGAAGGAAAATCCTGAGAAGCTCAAGGAAATGCCTCCATTTAAATGCAGGCTCTGTGGAATGCACTTGCGCTGTCAAGCATTGCTTGAAAACGATCCAACTCGCTGCTTCAACTGCGGTGCTTGCGCGCATTATGAATGCGAGTTTTTAACTTGCTCTGAGCCAAATCTTGCCATGGTAACTGAGCATCCTAAGAAGTATAGCGAGTTTTTCGAGAAATATACTGGAAGGGATTAACATGAAGCGAGACTTGGTTATTACCTTTCCCTCAATTGGAGGATCTGGGTATTTAACTCTAGCTGAAACAATTGCAGATGCAGCGATGAAAGCAGGCTATTATTCAGTTGTATATCAATGTCGAGGTTTAGCTCAAGCAGAGGGACCAATGTGCCTGGATACTTGGATAAGCGAGAGAGAGATCCATGGAGCAGTTGCACAAGAGGTTAATTACATGAATGCTTATGAGATGACTGAGATCTGGCGCATGTTCACTGAGGCAAGCAAGCAGGTTGAGAGAATTTACTCAAAAGATCTTACAATTGTGAGTGATTATAGAGTAATAGAGCCAATTGTGGTGATGACAAGCATAAAAGGACCTAGGTATTACACTAGAGAGGAAATGCTGGAATTAATTAAGAGCTACAAGATCGCTGGCAATGCACCGAGGATAATTCTCTATGACTTCTCCAAATACAAACAATATGCCTCGGTTTTAAAGGGGCCTTATTCATTTGGCGTAATCACCGCCGACTTAGAAAAGCGCGATGACATCTTAAGAATTCCGAAAAAGGAAGCTGAACTCGCGGTTTACGAAGGCGCGCCTAAAAAGGGCAAGCTCCCTGAGTTGAACGTAGAGGCCTTTAGAAGAGGATATGAAGATCGCATTAGAGGAAGAGAAGCAAAAGTGATGATGATTTAATTTAATATTAATATTTTTTATTTTTTTAATATTTATTATCTCTATGTCGATGGAAAGTCGCTAATTATAAGTAGCATTTTACTTTATTGATGATGAATTATTGGCTCTGCAATTTAGAGGTGTTTGCGTGACTATAAATGAATGTGGAGATGAGGTCCCAGATAAAATAATCCAAAAGGCTAAAGAAGTTGGTTGTATGAATTGCCCGAAGTATGTGTACATTAATGGTAAATATGGGGGGAGACCTCCCGTGGCGAGCATTGGTGGTGAAAAAGTAACTCGTTTTCGGAACATTGCAAATGCAGAGAAAATGAAGTTTGATTTGGGTGATGGTTGGGTCGCTTTTAAGTCACCCTCTGCCTCGCGGGGAATTAGAAATCGCTCCGTGGGCAAAGGAAAGGGCGAGCCTTGTGCAATCTGTGGTGAGGATAGATTTCAAGTTAATGGACATTTTCCAACACCAAAACGTAAAGGTGGAACTAAGACGATTCCATTATGTCCCACACACCATGAACTGCTTGATGATGGAAGATTGTCACCGTGCGAGTTAGATGAGATTCGGAGGAAGATATACCCGGAATTTGGTTCGTTAGATGAATTCATTATATGGGCAAAGGATAACGGATATCCATATGATATTGAAGACATGAAAAAAAAGAAATTGTGGGAGAACTACGAAGAGAAGGAAGTTTGTTATAGAATCTGTTACAGAGTTAAACATTAGATGGACTATGTCTTGACCAATCACTACTAACAATATCAGCAATTTCTCCATAAAAAAATCTTTTCAGCTTCTCAGCAAAAATTATTTTAATTTCTTTTACTCTTACTCTTACTCTTACTCGATTTTGCCATGGCAATTGATGTAAATGAAAAGATTTATTGGGGAAGATGTTAAATAAAAGGGAAAGAATGGAAATTCTTAGATGTGGGGAACTAAATTGGATTAACATAGAGAAACCCACCCAGAAAGAGATCAGTTTCTTGGCTCAAAATTACCACTTTCATTCTCTAGCTTTAGATGATTGCATTTCAAAGGTACAGCTTCCCAAGATTGATAAATATGAGAATTACTTATTTATTGTACTCCACTTCCCGAATTTTAGCAGCGAGGGTCGAATAATCCCGAGTCAGCTGTCCATTTTCCTGGGAAAAAATTATGTAATTACAATTTCATCAGGCGATTTAAAACCTTTATCGGAAGCATTCCAAGTGTGCAAAAATGATGAGAAAGCACTCTTAGCTGTTTTGAGATCGCCAGGCTACCTTCTTTATCACATAATAGATCGACTGGTCGATTCTTTGTTTCCCCTGTTGGACAAAATCATAAACGAATTGGATGACATTGAGGATAAAGTTTTTGATGAAAAAATAGAAGCAGTCCGTGAAGTAACCATGCTAAGGCGGAGGATAGCTCGCTTCAGACGAATTATTTATCCACTTAAGCGTGTTATAGGGGAACTGGCGAAGGAAACATCTCACTACACCGCGGATGACCTACCGATTTACTTTGGCGATGTTGAGGACCACGTTGATAAGGTATGGGCGACTTTAGATGAATGCAAAGAGATCATAGAAATCTACAAGGATACTGATTTCATGCTCAGCACTGAGAAGACCAATAAAATTCTAGCTATTCTCACCATTTTCTTTACCCTCTCTATCCCAATTACAGTGATAGGCACAGTTTATGGGATGAATATTCCCTTACCAGGTGGGATAGAAACTCAGCCTTGGACCTTTCTAGGTCCTTACACCACTTTTATCGTCCTCCTCATTCTTTCAACAGTTCCTGCTTTATTAATGCTCTGGTATTTCCGTCACTCTGGGTGGCTATAATTCACTGGCTATAATTTACTAAGTGCAAGTTGGATCTCTGAAATTTTCTCTTTAAGTTCCTGCAATGCATCAATGCAGTGTTTCATTTTCTCATTCTCCCAGCTATCTCCACCGCACGCTTAGCTACTTCCCTTGCACTTTGGCCAAGAAGTGTTATCATAGGTTCTTTTCCCCAGTCTCCACGGTGGTATATAATATCTGGAATATTGCCACCTGTTTGCAGAAGGGCTTGTTCTACTCCCCATTTCATGCTCATTCCCTCAATGCGTTTTATTTCCTCAGGTTCTTTACTGCGATCATAGCTTGAAATTAGCAAGCCCATTTCCCTGCCTATTTCTAGGATTTCTTGGGAGAATTTCAAGTTCAAGGCAGCTTTATAGCTAGGATTTCTTTTATAGATCTCTAGAGCTGCTCTAGCCACGTGCCTCGAAGCTCCTGCTCTTGCAAATCCGTGAGATCTTGGTCTACCACTAGCAGCGGTTATCCTTCCCTCCACGCCTATAACTTCAGCTCTATCCATAGTATATTCAGGCACTGAAACTATGTTCATTCCCACTTCAGGTATCAGTAGTGCGAGGGCTTCACTTTGCTCCACGATTTTTATTGCTTCAAGTACATCCTCCATTGCCTTTTGCTTCTCAGCTTCATAGTATAGATTTGCCATGGGATTTACTGGACCGCTTCTTCCCCCAATGTTGAAGCCAAACATTATTGCTTTTTCCATGAATCGCTTGCTAGACTTAACTGCTTCTTTAACGCTGCAGCCCTTTGCTAAGTAAGCTGTTATGCTTGCTGAGAATGTGCAGCCAGTGCCATGCAGATTCTTAGTTTTAATTCTCGGGCTTTTGAAATAGACATGCTCTTTACCGTCATAGAGGATATCTATAACCTCTTCACCAGCTAGGTGTCCTCCTTTAACCAGCACATTGCGGGGGCCAATTCTTCCAATCTCTATCGCTGCTTTTTCCATATCTTTTATGCTTTTGATTTTCAAATTTGCAATTATCTCTGCCTCATGCAAATTAGGCGTTACAATGGTAGCAATGGGAAGTAATTTCTTAAGCAGTACTTCAACTGCATCTTCTCTCTGAAGCCTTGCTCCTGATGCTGCTACCATCACTGGATCCACGACCACAGGTATGCCTCTCTTTTCTATGCTTTCAACTACAGTTTCAATTATCTCTTTGCTATTCAGCATTCCTGTTTTCAGCGCGTCCACTCCGATGTCCTCGAATACCGCGTCAATTTGCGCTTTAATGATTTCCAAGCTTAAATCTTGGATCATTCTCACCCCTAGGGTATTTTGAGCTGTTACCGAGGTCAAAGCTGAGGTGCCGAAAACTCCCAGCGCTGCAAATGTTTTTAAATCCGCTTGAATTCCAGCTCCCCCGCCTGAATCTGAGCCTGCTATCGTTAGAGCTCTAGCTATTTTTTTCTCTCCCCCCATTTTCTCCATTTCCCGCATTTTCTGCATTTCAAATCCTCCTTAATTTCATGAGTAGTATATAGAGCACTCCAGCTGAAATCAAGCTTGGGATCGAGGAGCCAATCCAAAGTGCATAGCTATAGCAAAGCTGATAAGTTATCACTCCATCGAGCCAAGCTATAATTGCAAATACATTTACTCCATTTTTATACCAATACTTGCTATCACTAGCTTTGTAAAGTTCCTCCAACTCAAGCTTTTTCTTTCTCATTATGAAGTAGTCAAAGAGAATAATTCCAAATAAAGGTGAAAATACCGAGCCGAGCAGGAGCAGGAAATATTCATATTGGGTAACTGGAAAAACAAGTGCAATTAAAGTGCCAACTATACCATAAATCAAAATTCCTTTTCTCTCCCCAATTTTCGAAAGGATATTCAAAGTTGAGATCGCAGTTGAATATATATCCATAAAAGTAGTGGTAAAGGTGGAGAGGAGCACTATGAATAGCGCAGCTGTGCTAAAACCAAGAGCTAGCATCATTGGCACTATATCTGCATTTCCAGTTGCAATAACTGCGCAGTAACCAATGGCATACATCCAACTGCTTACTATGAAATACCCCAGCCATGTGCCAAATGCGCTTTCTTTAACCTCTTTGGAAAAACGAGAGTAGTCAGCAGCTAATGGCAGCCAGGAAAGTGGCATTGCTATGACTATGTCAAGTGCAACTGCAAAGCTTAGCTCTCCATTGCCTTGATATGAAAAAAACTGGGTTGCATAGCCTGCGAATACCGAATAAGTTATGCAAGCTAGCAAAAGGCCAAGCAATATAACTGCTCCTCTCTCTAAGAGTTTCCAGTATCCCTTGCCCATGAATGACCAAGCCGTGGTAACTGCACCTATGATCACGATCCAGAGGTAAATATTTGCAAAGCCGAATTCCTGGGATATTTCATTTGCACTGCTTGCGCCTATTATTATCATTATAGCTGTCCAGCCGCTCGCTGCTTTTTCAACTGGCTTTATTTCCATGGTAACCTCTAGAGTTTTATCACTATGTCGACTTCTTTCATTAGTTTTTCCACTTTCTGGCGCTCAATAAAGCTTATATTCGAGCCTATGTCCTCTAATAGCGCATTGCCGTAGTAGCTGTTTATTATAGCTGTTTCTGCTTTCTTCAAACATTTGGAGATTAACTCATAGTCTCCAGCTTGAAGATATAGTGAGACATCATTTATGATGAGATATCTTGTTGGATGCTCGAGGTAGTGCTTTAAAAATGGTTCGATATTTTTTGCATTTTGCTTCGCAAGTTCAATTACCTCGGCTCCACTCTTGCCTTCCAGTCTGGGTGCTGCTACTTTTTCGGGAGCATAGTAATTTTTGGGCATTCTCTTGAGATATTGCTTCACCCGCAGACCTATTTTTCCATATTCAGGGGCGAAATCTAATATTGTTATATCTTCCTCTGGATTTTGCTTTAATATTTCTTGGATTAACTTTGCTGTATAAGCGGTTTTCCCTCTCCTAACATCTCCTACTATTAATATCTTCTTCCCTTTTAATTCACTCGAAGCCTGTGAAGCCACTTTTTCTAAGCCCCTTCACAACTACAAATCCTAATATTGCTCCTGGGATGCTGCTCGCTAGAAATGCGATTAGAAATGCGATGATGCTCATTTCCCTGCCTATCATTGGTGCAACTATTAATCCTGAGATTATCGCACCAATTGCTGTGCCCACTGGTTCTGTTAAAGCTGCATAATCTCTTCTCCAGAGATAGTGATACACTAATCCCACCATCAGTGCCCCTGGAATTCCTCCTGGAAATGCAAATACTGTACCAGTGCCTAGCATATTTCGAAGTATGCCAGCTGCTGTGGCAACTGCTATCGCATATAGTGGGCCTAGAAATATTCCCGCTATGGCGTTAACCATGTGCTGAAAGGGGTATACCTTCGTTGGCCCCACTGGAAAAAAGGCGTAGGAGAATACAACTGCAATTGCGGTTAAGACAACTGCTCCAGCTATTTTTTTAGTATGAGACATATCCATCTTCATAAATCGTTTATATAAACTATTTATAGTAATTAGTGCTTGTATATAAAATTTGAGGAATTGGATGAGGAGCGTAATTGAGATCAAAAATCTTAGCTATAAATATCCAAATAGCTCCATATCAGTGCTTAATAATATAAATTTGGAAATTTCAAGAGGAGAATTCATTTTAATAGCAGGTCGAACTGGAAGTGGGAAGAGCTCGCTCTGTAAAGCAATTGTTGGTTTGATTCCAAATTTTTATAAAGGCGACTTCGCAGGAGAGGTAAAAGTTTTGGGAGAGAGCACGCTTAGGCAAAAAATAGCGGGTAAAATAGGCATGATTTTTCAAAACCCAGAGGATCAAATTTTGACAATGCAGGTGGAAAGTGAAATTGCATTCGGGCTAGAAAACCTAGGCCTGCCAAGAGCGGAAATAGCTCAAAGGGTGGAAGAGGCAATTTCACAGCTTCAAATTGAATATCTTAGGGAGAGGTCGCCCTATGAAATCTCAAGTGGAGAACTTCAAAAAGTTGCAATTGCTTCGATTCTAGCAATGAAGCCAGAGGTCTTGATACTTGATGAGCCTACTTCGGATCTCGATCCCCAGAGTGCAATAAATCTATTTAAAATTTTAACATCTTTACATAATCAAGGAAAAACCATCATTTTGGTTGAGCATAGACTGGATCAAGTTCTAGCAATTGTGAATAAAGTTGCTATCTTAGAGCAGGGAAAAATCCTAGCTCTAGGTAGCCCTAGAGAGGTTATTCGAAATTTTGAACTGGAAAAAATTGGGATAAGAATTCCAAGAATTTGCAAACTAGCTAAGCAGCTTGGGATGGAGAAAATTCCCTTGAGTGTGGAGGAATTCATAGAGGAGTGGCGGCATTTATGCAAATTGAATTAAGAAATGCGAGCTATAAATATGAAGAAAGTGAAAAATATGCTTTAAAAAATATAAATCTTAAAATAAATACTGGGGAGATAATTGCAATTGCGGGCAAAAATGGCTCAGGTAAAACAACCCTTGCCAAGTTAATCCTAGGCTTGCTTAAACCAACCTCAGGCTCGAGATATATAAATGGAAAAAAGCAAGGGAAGAGCAAAGTTGGCTTGGTATTTCAAAATCCACTTCATCAGCTCTTTTGCGATAGTGTTGGCGAGGAAATTGCTTTTGGATTAAAAAATTTAGGCTTGCCGAAAAATAAGATGGAGCAGCGTATAAATGCACTTTTGAAGCAGCACGAGCTATTCAACCATAGAGATAAACACCCTCTAGCTTTGAGCGAGGGTGAGAGAAAAGCCCTAGCACTGGTTTCCATCCTTGCAATGGATCCCGATTTCCTCATCCTAGATGAACCTACACTTGGTCAAGACTTGCTGCATCAACAGAAATTAAAAGCACTGCTCAAGAGCTTAGCTGATAACGGAAAAGGAATAATCATAATCTCCCACGACTTGGAATTTATTTCGGAGATCGCCCAGAGAGTTATTCTCATGCTAAATGGAGAAATCCTTGCAGATGGGAGAGCAGAGGAAATTCTATTTGATGAAGAACTTCTGGAGAAATGTGGATTAACAATGCCTGCAATTCCCAAGCTAGTCAAAATACTTTCACTTAATCCAACTCTATCGGAGGAGGAAGTCCTCTCACAGCTGATTAAAATGAAGGGAGCTCTAAAATGCTCTTGAGATTCAAATTTGAGAAAAAAAATTCATTCATGCATAAACTTGATCCTAGAGCTAAGCTGCTGCTCGCTATAGCACTAGCGAGTTATACATTTACAGAAAAAATATATATTCATTTTTTAATATTTTTAATAGTATTTTTAATCTCTGGGATTGGAAAAGTGCTCAAGACATTTATAAGAATTGCACTTTCTTCTATTCCTATATTTATATTTATATTCAGCTTGAATTACCTCTACTCAGGTTTAGAGTATGCTCTTTCTATTTCCCTTAGATTTTTAAATTTGATCCTCATATCTTCAGCTATTTTCCTAACAACCACGCCAGATGAACTTGGCCTTGCACTCAACGTTCGAGGAATCCCCCAGAGCTTTAGCTTTATACTAGTTTCAGCAGCGAGATTTATGCATCTTATCTCAAGGGAAGCAGATGAAATCTCCCAAGCCTACATCGCTAGAGGCGGATCCCTAGGAAGGGGTATTTTTGATAGATTAAAAGTTTACAAAGCAATTTTGATCCCGCTGATAGCTATTTCAATTAGAAGGTCGTTAACCATGGCTGAAGCACTTGAGATGCGTGCTTATGGAACAGCTAGGAGAACGAGTTTGAGGGAGATAAAAATAGGCCAGGGAGATATTCTAGTTCTGCTAATTTCATTAATTTTAATTTCAATTCGAATTGGAAGCATGGGAGGGAGATTATGAAGCCACCTTGTGAAATTGTAACTAAAAAGCTATTGCCAAGTATTCGCGCTTTGATTGTAAAAGAGCTTTCAATCAATTACACTCAAGCTGAAATCGCGAATCTCTTGAACATCTCCCAGCCGGCGGTTAACTATTATTTGAAATTGATTGAGAAAAAACGGCTTGAGCAAAAGTATCCCTTGATAAAAAAAGAGGAGATCCAAAGCATAGCAATGGAAATGGTAAATTCAATTCAAGCTTCAGGAAATATAAGTGAGTCAATCGCAATGGTCTGCGAGGTGTGCAGAGCAATGAGGGCAAATGGCTTGCTATGTACTTTGCATAAAGAAGAACTTCCAATGCTCTCACAGCTCCAGATATGCAAACTTTGCATAAAGAGAATAGAGAAAATGAATAGTAGAATCCAAGTAATCTCAGAGTTAGCAGAAATAGTTAGCGCGCTCGAGGAAGAAGCAATTGCAGAGTTGATACCTGAAATAGGCATGAATATTGCATATGCTCTCGAAAAACCAAGCTCCCCCCGAGATGTAGCCTCGTTTCCAGGCAGAATTATAAAAGTTAAGGGTAAACCGACAGCAACTGCGATTCCTGAATTCGGCGTAAGTCCAACTCTCTCGGCGATTTTGATCAAGTTAAATCAACTGGGCTCAGACCAGAGATGCTTGATTTATATAAAAAATAGTGAGGTAGTGAGAGAAGCAGTTAAAAGTCTGAATTTCAAATATGTTGAGACAGAAGAAGCGGATAGAAACTGGAATTCAACTTTGGTTCAAATTGCAAGCAAGATCGATTTAAACCAGCTTGAAGTAATCCTAGATGGTGGAGGACTGGGACTTGAGCCTCTTGCATATATATTCGCAAGGAATCCAAGCGAAGCAATTGCGAAGCTGAAAAAGATCGCTTATCAAATAAAATAAATATTATAAATATTATAAAAATATTAACATTGCAATGCTCATAGCAGTGCCTGAGAGTATTGGAATTGTGAGATTATCATCAAGCATTTCATCAAACAAATTCAAAGGCAAGGAATCTGCAAGAGCAGCTACCACTGCACCTATTAGCGCGGCTTCAAAAGGAAGAAAAGGATAAGCTAGCAATAAGCAAATGATGAGCATTAGCATAAATAAATGTACAGGTTTTCTCCTTCTGGATTCCTTAAATCCCCCTATCTTAATTTCAAAAGCAGCGCCTGCTATTCCACAGATGCTATCTCCAATTGCTAACATCAGCAGCGTGGATATGGCAATTTCTTTTTGAAAAAATAGGATTGCGAAGAGCGCGGAAAAAGCAAAGTAAAGCGCCCCTGAAATACTAAGGTACTCGTGGGAGCGGGCGAAGGAAATTTGCCATTCATATTTTAAGCGAAGCCATTCTATGGAAAGAGCAGCTAAAAAGCAAATTGAAAGAACTATAATAGCGATCTCCCAAACAGCAAATATATATAAAATTGGAATTAGAGAGCCACTTATATGTATAGTTTTTCGCTTCAGCTCTCTCTCAAGCAAACTTGGCATTGGCATTTTAATTTATAGGCTTGCCTAGGCTTTCGAATTTGATTTCCCCGTAGATTAGCTTCCTAATGGTATCTGCAATGCCTTCGACTGGAATTCGAATTTGCTTCATTGTCTCTCTATCTCTTATTGTAACAGTGTTATCCTTCAGCGTGTCGAAGTCAATTGTTAAAGCAAAGGGTGTGCCTGCTTCATCATTCCTCCTATACCTTCTGCCTATAGTGCCTGAGTCATCATATTCAGCCATTATTCTCTTAGATCTGAGTTCTCTAAATATCTGCTGAGCTTTTTCAATTAACTCCTCGCGGGAGAGCAATGGTAAAACTGCAACTTGAATGGGTGCTACCTCGGGTGGTAGTGAGAGTACTACTCTAGTTTTCTCTTCACCCTCCTCCGCTCCTTCTACCTCGACTTCTTTATAGCAGGATTCTAAAACGCCATAAAAGGTTCGATCGATTCCAAAACTTGGTTCAATCACATGTGGTATTACATATTCCCCTCGAATTTCCTCTGTTATGGTTTCATATTTAACCATTTTTCTATCAACTTCTATTTGCTCGCTATCGATGTTAACAATTATTTTATCCCTATTGAGCTCTTCCTCTGAGAGTGATTTTAAAGCAGCTGCTATTTTATCTGCTTTATCCTTATAAATAGGACCAATTTGAGATAGATCTGGCTTCACTACTAGTCTTTTCACAATCTTCGGTTTATCGTATGGTAGGAAGACGCTCATATCAACGCCACTGAGCTTTTGATGATTAGTTAAGTCATAGTTTGTTCTATCCGCTACCCCCACTGCTTCAACCCAGCCAAATCTCTCAGTATAAATTTCTGCATCCCAGCAGTCAGAAGCATAATGTGCTCTTTCGGTGGACTTATGCTGTCTAAATCTAAGTCTTTCATCGCTAATTCCAACTCTCCTCAGGAAGAGATATGTTAGAGCCATTTGATACGCAAGCATTTGATGTGCAATTATTCCCTGCTTAACTGCTTCTCCAAAGCTCATCCTTTTGGGATCTCCTCCCGCGATTTGATCCTTTTCTGAATATATAGCTGTTACAATGTTTGCCACTTTGCTAAAATTAGGATGTCTTTTATCCCGCGGATCGATGAAGTATTCCAGCTCAGTTTGAGTGAACTCTCGAAGTCTAATTATACCCTGCCTTGGAGAGATTTCATTTCTATAGGACTTGCCAACTTGAGTAGCGCCAAATGGAAGCTTATCTCGATAGAATTTAAGCAGTCTGGGAAAATCTACAAACATACCCTGAGCAGTTTCAGGTCTGAGATATGCAACGTGCTTGCCTCCTGGCCCTATGGTTGTTTTAAACATGAGATTATATTGATATACATCTCCAAGGTTTCCACCGCATTCGGGGCAGCGCACTTCATATTTTTTTATCAAATCAGTCAAAACTTCCGCGGTAAATGTGGGTGGCATTTTCACCCCAGCACCTTCAATAACGTGATCCGCGCGATATACTTCGCCGCATTTCTGGCACTCGGTCAGGGGATCAACGAAGCCTTTGACATGACCAGAGGCTATGAAAACTTCTTCCACGCCGATAGTTGGGGCTTCAATTTCATAGTTACCCTCTTGAACCACGAATATATCCCTCCACACATCCTCGATTCTCCGCTTCATCATCGCACCTAAAGGCCCAAAATCCCAGAAACCAGCTGTGCCTCCATATATCTCAAAAGACGGCCAGAGAAAGCCCCTCCGCCTTGCTAGCTCTATCACTTTCTCATATTTATCCATTGAAAATCCTCCATCCAAGCCGCTTGAGTAAAAAAATAAGCATATAGGTTTATAAATATTACTAAGCGCTTATTTTATAAGTTGATTCTTTATCAAGCAGGCAGACTGAAAATATATAGTGTTGGCGCTTATGATTGACTTTATACTTAATGATTGCTCCTACAGGAGCAGCTCTTCACATGTCCAACGAAAATTTATTATACATTGAGATCCAACTGGGGAATCAGGGGGTAAATGTGAGTCTAAAAATTTTATATGCAATGCTATTAGTCGCAATTGCACTCAGCGTCAGTGGATGCGCAGGTCCTTCTCCCCCTCCAGCTACTCCAATACTCACTCCAACACCTATTGGTACAGCCACCCCTAGACCTGGCAGTGTCCCAGCAGTTGATTTCAATGAGCTGATAAAATTTTTGCCACACGCGCCATCGGGCTATGAAGCGAGGGAACCGCAAGGTGGGAAAATTACAACTCAAGAGGGATCATATAGTTATGCCTCAAGAGATTATGTTTCAAGAGACTACACCAAACCCTCTGAGGCATCAGTTTTCATAATGGACTCAGCTTATTACACAGTGGGATATTTTACTGCTTGGAAGTCTTTTATTGCATATGAAACAACTGAGGGCTATGTTAAGGCCGAAAATGTAGCAGGATATCCAGCTTGGAAGGTTTATGAGAAGAAGGATAATGAATATTCGCTGTATGTAGCCTTAAGTGATAGATTCTTGGTATTCATTCATGCATATGATGAAACAGTGTTGAATGAATTGAAAAATTCAATCGACTATAAAGGAATAGGAGCATTGCATTAAGAAATAGATTGAAGGAAGGAAGACAATATGGATTTGAATAAGGTTCGCGATAGAGCTTTAAGTATTGTAAAAAACCCACTAACTGAACTTACGAAGGTGAAAGCTGAAGAAATCAAGCCGATGGATTTAATTACGCAGTATATTGCAATCTTAGCAGTGATACCAGCGATAGCAACGATCATTGGCTGGGGATTTGTTGGAGTTGGTTTCTTCAGATATTCAATTATAGCGGCAATTGTTGGGGGCATTTTAACCTATATTTTGAGTATAGCAGGTGTATATATATCTGGCATTGTGATTAATACTCTTGCTCCAAACTTTGCCTCAAAACAGAGCGATGTTCAAGCGATGAAGCTTGCAGCCTATGCAGCTACACCAGGATTATTGGGAGGGATATTCAACATCATACCCATGTTAAGCATTCTTGCTTTCCTATGCTCCCTCTATGGTTTATACATTCTCTATCTTGGCATCCCTGTGCTTATGGAAACACCCAAAGACAAAGTATTGATTTATACCATTGCAGTCATAGTTGTAATGATAGTAATCTATTTCATAATCGGAGCAATAACTGGGACCATAATGACCGCAATGAGTCCAATGCCCTATATATATAGGTAAATAAACTCGCGAGCGAGCATCCTTCCTAGATCGAGGTATAAGCAAAATTAAATGATGGAAATTATTATATCATATACTCATCAATAGAATTTTATGCCAAGGGGGATAAAGAAGGGAGGTGAAAAATGATGAATTATGAATTTCTATATACGATATTAATAGTTGCAATAATATTTGGCTCCATTGGATGCGCTGCACCACCAACTCCAACGCCAACTCCTACGTATACGCCAACTCCAACTGCTGCTACACCATCACCTGCAGCTACAATTACCCCAGCCTATGAGATTCGCTTTGACAATTTTACTGCACATACTGATGGGAAGATCAAATTTAGGGCATTTGGAAAGAGCAGCTATTCACTGAGCGACTTGAAGTGGGTTGTGAAAGGAGAGGAAATTAAGGATTATTCAAAGATAATTGTGGGATATGAAGAAGATATTGGAACTGCAAACACCATGATAAAAGGCGCTGCTGAAGGCCAGCCAATTTATATAAAGACAGGTCAAAGTTGGATAGCTGGCACGCCAATATCGATTCTCATAGTTGAAAAACAAAGCGGCATAGTTCTAGTCGAAAAAAATCTAATAGTTCAGTAATAAACTGCTAAGCTAATATCTTAGAGTGGGAGCATGAAATTGCGTGGATTAAGTTTATGCTCTTTAACCAATGGTGGGCGTGCAATTGGAGCCTCGCTTCGCTAAGGGAAGCTTAATGTCTCTGCGAGGAAGCTAGGTTTCTCCTTTGTTATTCGAATTCAATTGTCGCAGGTGGCTTGGGGGTTATATCATATACCACCCTTGCTACTTCTGGTATTTCGCTGGTTATCCTTGAGGCAATATGCTTGAGCTTTGGCCATGGGATTGGAAGTGGATTCGCAGTCATCCCATCTCGAGATTCCACTGCTCTTATTGCGATTATCCAACCGTGGAGGCGCACATCTCCTTTTACTCCTGTGCCTTTTTCAAGCAATGCTGCAAAGCTCTGCCAGGGATGGAGTTCTTGGAGTTCTTCTTCCACAATAGCATTTGCTTCTCTCACTACTTTGATTTTCTCAGGAGTTACCTCGCCAATTACACGCACAGCTAGCCCAGGGCCTGGGAATGGCATTCGCTCGCTTATGCTCTCAGGTAAGGAAAGTGCTCTTGCTACCTCGCGCACTTCATCTTTATAGAGCTCGCGCAGTGGTTCTATTATTGCTTCGAAGTCAATGTCGATTGGCAAGCCGCCTACATTGTGATGGGACTTTATTCCTCCTTTGGATTCAATTCTATCTGGATAAATCGTGCCCTGTATGTAATATCTCGCTCCCTCTCTTCGCGCTACTTCTTCGAAAACGCGTATAAATTGCTCGCCCACAATTTTCCTCTTTTGCTCAGGGTCAACTGCTCCTTTAAGGGCTTTGAAGAACCGCTCGCTTGCATCTATGATTATAATATTCATGTGGCTGAAGGTTTCTTTTATTTTCTCTGTCTCACCTTTCCTCATTAAACCTGTGTCTATAAAAACTGGAATTAAATCGCTGCCTATGGCTTTATATGCCAGTACTGCGCAGACAGAGCTATCCACTCCTCCAGATAGAGCTATTATTGCCTTGCCTTTTACCTCTCGCTTTATCTCCTCTATAGCTGCGGGTATGAATTCTTCAACTTTGACCATAGCACGAGCAACTTAGTTAAGTTGTTAAGTTATTATTAATATTTCGCGTGATTAAATAACTCTTGACTATAATCAATTTTGCCAGGTGGATATGTTTTTTTCCCTTCTATGATTTCCACGATACAGTTGGCTACTTCATTTGGGGTTTTATTCGTGGTATCTATTTCATGGATATTCTCAAGTTTATGACGCTGAAGGGTTTCAATTAGAATTACATCAAGGGCTTCTGCCTCTACATTTTCTCTTATCTTCTCCTTATTCCAGTTTTTGGCTTCAAGGCGCTTTCTAAGCATTTTTGGCTTTGTTCTAAGTATTATTACTAGATCTAAATCGAGGTGGTGAGCGAGATGTCCTTCAACTATATATTCTCCTTTTAATTCAGCAAAATATTTTTTAAGCCTAGGTATATCAACTATTAATGTATCGCGCTTCAAATCCCTCCCTGTATAAAATTTTTTTTCTTTGATCACTGCATTTAAGTCTATGATTTTATAGTGATATTTGGATTTCAGCACATTGCAAACCTCAGTTTTACCTGTGCCTGGTGTGCCTGTTATACCAGTTCTCATTTTACGCCTCTGCTTTAAATTCAAGCAGTGCTTCAATTAAGCGTTTATTCTGCTCTTCAGTGCCAATAGTTATTCTCACTAGAGATTTAGAGGCGCCTCTGAAGGATTGGCAGTCTCTCACTATTATTCCCTTTTTGAGCAAATATTCACATACTTCTTTTGAAGTAGAGGGCTTTACATCGATTAAAACGAAGTTTGCTTGGGAGGGATAGACCTTGAAGGGTATGTTTTCA
>JAWCMA010000002.1:41060-43762 GCA_038850285.1 Methanocellales archaeon
TTCGCTTCAAGTGCTCTTCATCCTCAAGGGCTGCAATTGCCGCTTTTATGGCTATATTGCTCACGCTGAAGGAAATTGAGGCTTTTAAATAGGCTTTCGAGATTTCTTCAGCCATTAATGCATAGCCAATTCTAAGTCCCGCTAGGCCATACATTTTGGAGAAAGTGCGCAAAACAACTAAATTATTATATTTCCTCACGATGTCTATTACTGAGGTATCGCCGAAATCAGCGTAGGCTTCATCCACTACTACAATTGCACTTGTATTTTTCAATATTCTTTCCACCTCTCTTTTGCTCACCACTGTTCCAGTTGGATTATTGGGAGAACACAGGAAAATCATGCTTGTTCTATTGCTTACCTTTGATAGCAATTTATCCACAGCTATATTGAAGTTGCTATCTCGCTTTATGAAAACTGGTTTGCCATTGTTTAAGATGGTGAAGACCTCGTAGTAGGAAAAAGTTGGAATGGGTATTATTGTCTCCAGTTCTCTATCTATGAATACCTTGGCAAGGGTATCAAGTATGCCATCGCCACCATTGCCTACCACGACGTTTTCAAGCTTGACACCATATTTTGAAGCTAGGGCTTCACGCAGTGATCTAGCATCTGGCTCGGGATAGAGATGGGCTTTTGAGGCATATTTTTTAATTGCCTCTACAGCTTTCGGGCTTGGACCAAGTGGATTTTCATTTGAAGCAAGCTTTATTATATCCTCTGGCTTGAAGCCATATTTTCTTGCTGTTTCTTCCACGCTGAGCCCTGGAATGTATTCCTTGATATGCTTCACTGCAGCTCGCATCTTCACGGTGAAGCCTCCTTTTCTATCTCCTCACTAGTTATATCTACCACTCTCGCTAGCTGGCGCTTGGTTATCACCAGTGGAGGGAGGAATCTCAATACTTTTTCAGAGGTGCAGTTAATTAAAACTCCTCTCTCCCTAGCTCGGTCCACGATTCCTTTGCCTTCCACGCTTAATTCCATGCCGATCATGAGTCCTAAGCCTCTTACCTCGCGTATTAGATTTGATCTGCATTTCTCTACTAGCAAGTTCATAAAATACTCCCCTTTCTCCCTAGCTTTTTCCACTAGTTTATCTCTTTTAATTGCTTGAATGGTGGCTAGAGCTGCAGTGCATGCCAGAGGATTGCCGCCGAATGTGGAAGCGTGATCCCCTTTTTCAAATCTAGCAGCTATTTCTTCCCTCGCTAGCATTGCTCCAATTGGGAAACCGCTGCCAAGCGCCTTAGCGAGGGTTAATATATCTGGTTGAATATCATAGTATTCATAAGCAAACCATTTGCCGGTGCGAGCAAAGCCTGTTTGAACTTCGTCTAAGATGAGTAAAATCTTTTTTTCATCGCAAATTTCCCTAACCTGCTTGAGGTAATCTTTATCTGGCACTACCACTCCTCCCTCCCCCTGTACTGGTTCAAGTATAACAGCTGCCGTGTCCTGGGTAATTGCCTGTGAAATTGCCTCAGGGCTATTGTATTTCACAAATTTCACGCCTGGTATTAGAGGTTCGAATGGCTTGCGGTATCTCTCCTTGTGCGTTACACTCAAAGCGCCCATGGTTCGCCCGTGGAAGGAGCCCTCGCAGGCTATGATTTCCTTTTTACCAGTCGCCTTTCTAGCTAGCTTCAGCGCAGCTTCATTTGCCTCTGCACCGGAGTTTGCAAAGAATACTCTATCAAGCCTAGCTAGTTCAACTAGTACTTCCGCGAGTTTCACCTGTTCCTCGGTATAATAGATATTGGAAACGTGCATGAGTCTTTGAACCTGTGCTTTAATTGCTTCAACCACCAGGTCGTGGCAGTGTCCAGTGCTGCAAACTGCTAGACCAGCGAAGCAATCAATGTATTCTCTGCCCTCTATATCCCAGACAAGCGCTCCTTTTCCACGTGCTAGCACTAAAGGCTGCCTAGTATAGGTTTGCATCCCGCATTTTACCTCTCTTTCAATTATTTCTCGAGTTCTTTTACTCAAACTCATCTCTCCCTAATCTCGATATGGTATTTCAATTTCAAGCAGATCCTTAGCTACCAGCGAATTGCCAAATACTTTTCTAGCTTCTTCTAGAAGGGGAGTTGGATCAGCTGAATACCTCGAGCTTATATGGGTTAATACAAGCTGCTTCACACCTGCTTTTCTCGCAAGCTCTCCAGCCTCAAGGGCCGTAGTGTGCTTGGTTTCAATCGCCCATTCCTGCATATCGCTCGTAAGAGTGCCATCGTGTATCAAGAGATCTGCATTATGACTTGCATTTAAAATTGCCTCGCATGGTCTAGTATCACCGCTATATACCACAACCCTTCCCGCTCTAGGTGGGCCCATTACTTCCTCTGGTTTAATAACTTTATCCTTAATACTTATGGTTTCACCTCTTTGAAGCCTGCCAAAGAATGGACCTGGAGGTATGCCTAATTCTATGGCTCTCTCTCTATTGAATCTTCCCTGCCTTGGCTTCTCTCGGAGAACATAGCCCAAGCTAGGCACGCTATGCTCCGTTTTAACTACCTCTATCCAGTATTCACCTCGATCAAGCACAGCGCCAGGTTTAAGCTCGCTTACTTTAACTTCAAATGCAACCTCATTGAATCCCAGCTTGGATAGCAATTCCACAAATTCTTTTGCATATCTAGGACCGAATATCTCGAGAGGCTGCACTCTACCTTGAAAATTCATGGTTTGCAGCA
>JAWCMA010000002.1:43772-67772 GCA_038850285.1 Methanocellales archaeon
AGTTAAAAAAATCGCCTTTAGATTCATCATCCCGGTTTTCGCACGCATCATTTGCTGCTGCGTTCCCTCGCCGCAGTCGAATAAGATGAGCTCTCCTTTTCGATTAATCAATATAGAGCTTGGGTTTCTCTCTGTTGTGGGAAGGGCACCTGCTGTACCTAGAAATGTTACTCGAAGCATGCGTATTCTTAATGAAATGTAGAGATATTTGTAGCTTTTCGCTTCTAGCTTTAGCTTGTAGCTTTAGTTTCCCCAAAAATATTAATTACTTAGCAAAAAAATTAAATGGGTGAATATTTTGCCACGTGAACTCGGGCTTTACTATGTCTCGAAGCCAGATTCTAAGCTTGCTTGGTTTAAATTTCAATTGAGAGATGAAAAAGGCGCGGTTGCTAGATGTATAAATGTCCTAGCTAAAAGAGGTGCTGATTTAGTCTTTGGATATTTCGAAGCAGTGGAGAGAGGTAAAACTGGGAAATACATTGCTCTTACTGAATTAAAGAAAGAAGTTGATTTGAATAACTTGATCCAGAATTTAAAGAGCTTAGACGTTGTTCTAGATCTAGAGTACCATACAGCGGAAAAAGTGATTTTTCAAACCGCGGAATTCCCGCTTACCCTGCTCGGGAGCAGAGCATTTATAGCTCGTTCTGAAACCTTTGTGGATATGATGAGAACAATTGAGGAGAGCTCCCATAGATCAAGTGAATTAATTTTCCATTCAGGATTAAAATCAGGTATGAATGCTGCGAGCCATTTTTCCGAGAAGATAGGAGTAACAAGAGAAAATGCAATTGAAAGCTTAATTGGACTTCTATCTGCAGCTGGCTGGGGCAAGCTAAGCATAGATATAGATCTCAATTCGCTCTCAGGTTATATATCAGTTAAGGATTCATTCATTGCAGACGCCTATGGAGCTGCTTCTTCACCTAAATGCAATTGGTTAAGCGGTTTCTTAAGCGGCTTTTTCACAGTGGTATTTAAGGAAGAGGTATTTGTAAAAGAAATGAAATGCAAAGCAGTTGAAGGGGATATATGCGTGCATCGAATGAGGCGCGCTAGAGATATAAAAAGAGGGGGAAGTGAGAGATTTTGATAAGGCAGCCAAATGCAATTCTCGGGAACTCTCAAATTTTGGCATCAATTGGTTCTAGAGGCGAGCTCTTAGCATTTTTCTATCCTCGCATTGATTATGCTCAAAATATCGAGGAATCTCAAGCTGGTGTTTACTTTGAAGGGAAAATGCTATGGGTAAACGAGGAATGGGAATCAAAGCAAGTTTATTTAGAAGATACAAATATTCTACATACCAATTTGCTTCATCCAGCGGGAATTAACATTGCAATTGAGGATATGGTTTTACCTGAGAAACCAGTGCTTGTGAGAAAATTTAAAATAACTGCTCCCAGAAATTTAAGGGCGAAGTTCTTCTACTATGCAAATTTCGCAGTTGGAGAGCATAGAGGGAAGAACTCTGGATTTTGCGATTCTGGAATTATAGTACACTACTGGCAGCAAATCTACATTGGCCTAGCGAGCAATCCTGAATTTGAGGAGTGGCAGATTGGTAAAGCCCTAGACGCTGCTTGGTGGACAAATGCCAAGCTCGATTCAGAAGATGGTATGCTGAGGCGGAATAGAGAAGAGATAGGCTATGTGAATGCAAGTGCAAGTTGGAACCTCGATCTCCAGCGAGGTGGCGAGAGGGAAATAGTGCTATTTCTAATTGCCGCGCGCAATCGCTTTAACTTGAAGAATGAAATTCGAAGAATTAAGGAAATCCCATATGAAGAGTTACATACTAAAACCAAGAATTTCTGGCTTCATTGGATCTCAAGAGCCAGGGAACTTAAATTGAAAGAGTATCGAAATATTTATAAACGCTCCTTGCTTGTGCTATCGCTTCTTAGGGATAAGCAATTTGGCAGCTTTATAGCTGCACCTGAGTTTGACCATTTCTTTGAAAAAAGCGGGGGATATGGCTATTGTTGGAATAGAGATGCCACCTACATGGCTCTTGCCCTTAATGCAGCTGGTTATATTGAAGCAGGCGAATTTTTTGCAGGTTGGTGCAGAAAAATGCAGCTTGAGGATGGCTCTTGGTTTCAACGATACTGGGTAAATGGAGAGCTTGCACCAAGCTGGGGTAACTTTGATTTCTCAACTCAGCTTGATCAAGTTGGCTGCACGCTGCATTTTTATCTCGAGCACGGGAGATATCTCACTGATGAGCGGAGATACTTTATATCGATATGGAGAAGCGTGGAGAGAGCCGCTGGATACATAATGAGGAGAACAGCCAGCGGCCTGCATGATACCTGTGCTGACCTCTGGGAGAGCCACTTTGGATCCTTTACTTACACCAATGCAGCGCTATATCGAGGCCTTCTTAGCGCAGCTGAAATCGCGAAGGCAATTGGAGAAAGCGAGCTGGCCGAGGAATGGCAAGCTAGGGCGAGGTTGATCAAGCGGGAGCTTTTAAATAAATTCTGGCTTGAGGAAGGCTATTTTGCTAGGGGAATAGTGGAGGGCAGGCTGGATAAAACTTATGATGCAAGTTTCCTAGGGCTGCTTGAGCCCTTTGAACTATTGGATTTAAGAAACAGTGAGGAGCGCTTCATGCTTGAGCATTCCATTCTTTTCATGGAAAAGAAACTTGGGATCTATGTGAATGGGGGAATAGGGATAAAGCGATTTGAAGGAGATGAATACATAGGCGGGAATCCTTGGACCATTACCACTCTCTGGTATGCCATTGTTCTTCTAAAACTCGCTGATTTTTACTGGAACAAGGATCAAACTAAGGCAAGGAATTACTGGGAGAAAGCAGTTGCTTGCGTAGAATGGTGTCTGCGAGGGTGCACTAGCACTGGATTGATGCCTGAACAGGTTGATCGCTTCACGGGCAAACCCGCTTGGGCAATTCCAATTGGCTGGGCTCATGCCTTAGCAGTCAAATGCCTTATTTTAATGGAGGAATTAAGCCAAATTTTCTCTACCTAGAAGAATGACTTTTAATTGCCTCTTGATATACCTTAATGGTTTCCTTCGCAGTTTTATCCCAAGTGAAGTTATCAAGCACCCTAGCTCTGGCATTTTCACCTAAGATTTTTCTAGTCACATCGATCTTCAAGAGTTCTATGGTGAATCTCGCGATATCGCTTGGATCGTATGGATTTATATGCGCTCCGCATCTATTCGTACCGCTTGGTATAACTTGCTCTCTTAAACCAGAGGTACCAGCTGCTCCTACTACAACTGGTTTGCCCATGCTCATTGCTTCAGTGCATACAATCCCAAAAGGCTCATATTTCGAGGGCAGCACCACCACATCGCTTGCTGCATAATGCAGGATTCTTTCCCCCTCGCTTACATATTTAAACTCAAGCACAGCGTGATTTTGAATACCCAAGCTTGCAACCATGTGTTTTATCATATCCTCTTGATCGCCTCTACCGAGGATAACGAGCTTAACATTTGGCACTTCTTTTAAAATCAATGGCATGGCTTGAACTAGGCTATCTGCTCCTTTAACCCAAGTAAGCCGGCCGAGGAATAGTATCATAAGTTCATTTCTCTCAATTCCAATTGCTTCTTTGAACCTTGAGATTTCTGCTTCCCCATATTTAGCTGGATTGTATTTCTCAGGGTCAACGCCATTGTATATCACTCGAATTTTCTTTTCATCATAGCCAAGCCTCATAAGCTCATCGCGCATGGCATAGCTCACAGTTATAATTAAATCTGCCTTATTAGCTGCGAGCCGCTCGATCTCCTTAATGGTGGGAGATCCATTCCAAGCTCTACCCTGCTCAGTGGAATGAAAGTGGAATACAAATGGTAAATTCAAGGCTTTTTTCACAATCAATGCTCCAATGGCAGAGAGCCAGTCATTGGCCACGATTATATCAAAGCTTCGCTTTTCTTTCTTAATTAAGTCATTAAGCAGCTTTGTGGATGAAAGAAAATTATAGAGCATGGTTTCACAGAATAGCTCCCTCGCAGCTTCTGACCATTTCTTCACATCCTCAGAGATCATAAGCGGGAGAATATCAGTGGCATCCACCAATAGAGGTCTATGTACTTCTAAACCTGGAGATCTATAAACCGTTGGATCATCTCCAGTATTCCTTGAGAAAATGGTTAAATTATGCCCGAATTTCATGAATTGCTTTGACATCTCCATGGCATAAGTACCAAGTCCCCCTCTGAAGAACGGCGGAAATTCATCTACGAAGTAGAGAATATCCATATTTCCACTCTCATATTATCCATTTTTTCTACACTTAAACTCGATTTTCTTTCTATAATAACTCAGCGGATGTGTTATTGAACTGCAGATTTCATCTCTCTCGAAGCAATTGCCATAGGTCACCATGGTTGAGCAACTCGGGGAGGTATATGCAGTGCCGCTTTTACCTGAGATATGCTCAACTTGATATCTAGTTTTTTCTTCATCGAAATCTGGAAGGACTTTAAAAACCTCTATAACTTCCTCAACTTTCATGCCTATGTTGAGTAGAAAAGCAGTAAGCGCAAACCTCGCGGAATGCGGTAGATTTCTTCCAGCACTTGCACTTTTAATGAGAAAAGCCATGCAGGGGGGAAAGCACTCGATTTCCACGCTTGTCAGCTTCGCATGTTCATAGCGCGATTTCAGCTTGAGTAGTCTCGCGCTAACTTCATTTACCTCGCTACCGAGGAACTTGCTTAGTTCTTCGGGCACTTCTAGTGGAAGGGAATCTTGAATTTTTCTGCGAATGGCCTCTTGCAGGAGCCTAGCGAGTTCATTCTTGGAGATCCCGACTTTACTTGACTGAAGCCTTCTATTGACTAGCTTCCACTTGGTATCTCGAATTCCACTTGCCAGTCGCAAGTATATGGGGAAGGGGAGGTAAAATTGAGAATTCCAAATAACTTTTATTTTCAAATCCTCGCAAATTTCTTTAAGAACATCGCTTTCTTCTTCTTTTAAATATAGATAAGCAGCTTTAGCCTCGGCAAGTGCATATCTGCGGGTTAAATAGGGATCGTTTAAGATGGATATAATTATCCTCGCAATTGGATATGAATAGAGTTCCACTTCCATATGGATTTCTTCTTTAAAACTCGGTTTTTTGATCTCTCCCTCAAGTGCTTGGAGTATTCTCTCCACAGCTCTTTCTCTAACTTTTTTCGCAAAATAATCATCTGTTAATAAACTTTCAATTTTCTTGCTGGATTGCTTCACATATTCATGAACCTTGCTAGTGAAGGGATA
Source organism: Methanocellales archaeon (assembly GCA_038850285.1). Classification (GTDB taxonomy): domain Archaea; phylum Halobacteriota; class JAWCLZ01; order JAWCLZ01; family JAWCLZ01; genus JAWCLZ01. Next base: position 49,033 of record JAWCMA010000002.1, read on the forward strand.
TTTCGCTAGGAATGGAAGCATTCTAATCTGTTTCAATTCTAGGAGCTATCAAATAGCTCACTGTACCATTGCCATTTGCTATTTCAAAATCAAATTTCACTGGATAATCCTTGCCGAGTGAAATTGTAACCTCCCTAGCCTTTGCAATTGCTTTGCTCACATCGCTTAAGTAATCTAAGGAGAAGAGAGATCGCACATCGCCAGCACTGGTTAGGCTTATGAGCTTATCTTTTGTAATTTCAAGGCGAACTTTATCGGTATCACCCTCTGCCTCCATGTAGAAGATATCGCCTTTGACTCCAAGTGCCATGTGGTCTCCGATCTTCTCACTAGCCTTAACGGCTCGGCGAAGCTCAGCGCCATCGACCACTATCCTCGCAGGAAGCTCTAAATTTGGCACCTTTGGCTCTTTTCTAATTGTCGAGGGATCAAGGAGGGAAAGAGTGTAGGTAAGCCCCCCAATTTTTATCTTTAGTTTGTGAGCCACTTCATCGAGTTCAAGTTCTACCAGATCACCCTTCTCAGCCATTCCAAGTATATCGCCCAGTTTAATGAGATCGATTCCAATTTCTCCCTCTGTGCTTTCATATGATGCAAAAGATTGAGAGCTTAAGGTAAAAGAAACCATCGCGACATTCGCGGGATCAACAGCTCTAAGAGCAATTCCATCTTTACCCAGCTTGAATTTAGCTTCATCAACAAGTGTAGCGATTGCCTCAATTGAGTCCTTTAAAACATCTGCTTCAATAACAGCTTTAAACATCTTCCTCCTCTCCATCAGTCAAAATCAAAATACAATAGACAGATACTTAGTTATATTTTTCGCTTGCCTTTTAAATTGTTTAATTGTTTAATTGTTTAATTGTATTCCCGCCAGGTTTTCTTGCACTTTGTGCAGCGGAAGAAGCGTACCTCGCTTTCATCACTCCTCCGAAGCTGGCGCATCCACCAGTAGGCTTCTGAGTTGCCGCATTCAGGGCATTTTGCGTTAACCACTGGCAGTGCGGTGAATTCATCCTCGATTAAACGCTGTATTTTTTCACGCCTCTCAGTCTTGGAGATGTAGTGATTATCATTATATGGTATTTCCTCTCCGCATTTTCTACATCGATATAGCTTGAGTTCTCCTTCTCTCACTGGCAGCATGAGGCTTTTGCATTTGGGGCAGAATTCCACCATAGACACCTTAGAATAAATAAATTGTAAAATAATTGAGTTAATTGCTTATAAGCTTGATGGTCTTCATCTTCATGTCCTCATTTCTATCTCCTCACGCTTACCCTTCCTTTGCTTTCAACTAGTTTTAAACCAAGCTCGCGGAGATATTCTGCAGCTTCTCCTCTGCCGTGGATTAAAAGCTCAGCGATATCCCAGACTTCATCGATATCGCATGCGGTGAAGAATGAATCATAGGCTTTAAAAGATAGCCCTGCTTCCATAGCGATTTTTTTATGCTTCAAATAGCTTATTTCATAGTAATCAGCTCTAAACTTAGAGGGCTGTCTAACTAGCATTACATTAGTACCCCCTCCCTTTCCAAAAGCTATGACTACATCTTCCTTGCAAGCAATGATTTCATCTATATGCTCCGCTTGAATCAAAGGTAAATCTGCCATTACAATTAAAACCGCTTCCTTTGCTTTTGCAAATTGCTCGTTAATGGCTTCATTTAAGCCTTTATCACTAACCTCAATCTCAACTTCAATATCCCCTAACCCTTCTCTACTCATGGCGAGGACTTTAACTTCACTTACCTTTGATTTCTTCAGTGCCTTTATCACATCCTTGAGCATCGCTATGGCAAATTTTTCCCTCTCCTCTTGATTGAAGAAGGGAGCCAGTCTTGATTTAGCATTTTGCTTTTTAAATGGTATAATTGCCCTCATCTTATCACTAACATAAAGCCTATTAGTGATCAGTATATTTTATTGCGACTATGAATGATATTAGTATAAAAAGACGTGCCTTTCAAATTTTAGAGATGCCCGAGGAAAAACTAATTCTTAGGCCAAGCTATGTTTCTTATTCGCGGAATGTTTTCATTCCCCTTACCAATGTATGTAGAAATAGATGCAGCTACTGTGGATTTAGAAGAGATATTAAAAGCAGCGAGGCATATCTCCTTGCTCCTGAAGAAGTAATTTCCATTTTCAAGCGAGGTAGAAAAACTGGCGCTACTGAAGCTCTTTTTACATTTGGAGAGCTACCTGAGCTGATTCCTGAGTTCAAAGAATGGCTAAGTAGACTGGGCTATACCAAAACCGTGGACTACCTCTATGACCTATGCAAACTAGCGCTTGAATATGGCCTGCTGCCGCATTCCAACCCGGGTATAATAAGCTTTAATGACATGAAAAAACTTAAATCAATGAATGCCAGCATGGGCTTAATGCTGGAAACAACTGCAAAACTCAAAGCCCATCGCCTGAGCCCAGGTAAGGCACCGGAAGTGAGACTTCAAGTTATTGAAAACGCGGGCAAGCTTCAAATTCCATTTACAACTGGGCTATTGATTGGAATAGGTGAAACTTGGGAGGATAGAGTGGATTCGCTGCTTGCAATACGCAAGCTTCACAATCAATATGATAATATTCAGGAAGTAATAATTCAAAACTTTGTGCCTAAGCCAGGCACTGAAATGAGCAATCAGCTACCCCCTGATCTCGAAACTATGAAGAGAACTGTGATACTTGCAAGAGCAATACTGCCGCCTGAGATAGCAATTCAAGTGCCTCCGAATATCTTTCCATACTCTCTGGTTAAATATGGCGCAAATGACTTCGGAGGCATTTCAGAGGTAACAATTGACTATATAAATCCAGAGGCAGCTTGGCCAATGCTGATCGAACTTAAGCGTCTTGCGAATGGCCTTCCTTTGAGGGAGAGACTGCCAGTTTATCCGCGCTTTGTAAAGCGCAAGTGGTATGGCGATGAAACTAGAGAGTTGGTCGAGAAATTAGCAGATGAAGAGGGATTCCGATCAAATGAAACTCAATTGCAATTCAAAGCAGGAAGTTAAAAAACTGCTTAAGCTGAAATCATTTGAGCTATTCAACTTGGCAGATAAACTGCGGGAGGAACTGGTAGGTGAAATTGTAACTTATGTTATTAATCGAAATATAAATTTCACAAATATCTGCCTAGCTAAATGCAAATTCTGCGCTTTCCACTCTCAAGTTGGAGATGGCTTTTTTTTAAGTATTGAGGAAATTTTGAGAAAAGTGGAGGAAGCAATAAAGCTAGGTGCAACTGAGGTATGCATCCAAGGCGGTTTATACCCCGGGATGAAAGTTGAAGATTACTGCAATATAATTAGAGCAATTAAAGAGAACTATGATATTCACATCCACGCCTTCTCGCCCATGGAAGTTTGGCACGCGGCTCGAAATTCCAAGACCTCTGTGGAGAACACTCTTCGAATTTTAAAACAAAATGGCCTTGATTCAATGCCTGGCACTGCCGCAGAGATATTGAACGATCGCATAAGAAGAGAGATATGTCCTAGAAAGCTTAAAACCCAAGAGTGGATTGCAATCGTGAAAAAAGCCCATGAACTAGGAATTCCCACAACCGCTACAATGATGTATGGTCACGTTGAGAGCATTGAAGATAGAATAGCTCATATGTTTTTAATTCGAAAGCTTCAGCAAGAAACTCGTGGCTTTACTGAATTCATCCCTCTTACATTTATGTCAAAGAACAACCCATTGGGTAAAAAATCCCCAGGTGCCAGCGGTCTCGAGGACCTAAGAGTAATAGCATTAGCTAGGCTTATCTTCGCTTGCGATCTTAAAAATATTCAAGCCTCTTGGGTAAAACTGGGAGTAAAGCTAGCTCAAGTTGCCCTGCATTGTGGAGCAAACGACCTCGGGGGAACATTAATGGAGGAAAATATTTCAAAATCAGCTGGAGCTAAAACCGGGGAATATTTATCTCCGCAGGAGTTTGTACAGTTAATTAAAGCAGCTGGTAGAGTGCCTAGGCAAAGGAACACTTTATATGAGCTCCTTTAAGGGAAAAAAGTGCTAGAGATATGCGAATAGTTAAACATAGGCTTAAGAATCAAGAGGGCGAGATCACAGTTGTGCCTGAATCCCTCGATGATTTATGGCATTTAAAATATGTACTTGAGAAAGGCGATTTAATCTACGCAGATACCATGCGCAGATCAGAAGTGCCAGCGGATAAACTGCGGCCTGAGAAGGCTGAAAAGCGCCCTGTGCGTTTGGGATTAAGGCTTGAAAATATTGAGTTCCATAAATTTACAAATCGCCTCAGGCTGCAGGGTATAATAGAACAGGGTGTAGATATAGGGAGCTATCATACAATTAATATAGAGCCAAATTCAGAGCTCTCTATAGTTAAAAAATGGGAAAAAGACCAAATTGAGCGCTTGAATGAAGCAGTGAGAACGAGCAATCAGCCTAAAGTTGCAATTATAACCATCGAGGAGGGAGAAGCGGTCTTTGGCTTGGTTAAGCAATATGGAGTGGAAGAATTCACTTATGTAAAAGGGTCTAGGGGTAAAAGAGAGGGAGGCGATCCTAGAGGGGAATTCTTTGGCGAAGTGCTTGAAAAACTCGATTTGCTAGCAGCTGCTGAAGTTTTTGTAATCGCAGGTCCAGGTTTTACCAAGAAGGATTTCATTGCCTATGTAAAAGAGCGAAAGCCTGAGCTTGCAAGTAAATTTGTGGTGGAGGACACTTCCTCTATAGGGACAAGTGGTTTTCAAGAGGTCTTCAGAAGAGGTGCTATAGATCGCATTCTCAGGCATTCGCGAATCACTCAAGAGGCTATCCTCTTTGAAAAACTTCTGCAGGAGATAGCTAGAGAGGGAAAGGGGAAAGCTGCTTATGGCATGGCTGAGGTTATTAAAGCTAGCGAATATGGCGCGATAGAAACCCTGCTTATCGTGGATGAAACTCTTCGTGAAGCAAGAGGAAGCGAGGAAAAAAAGGTGGAAGAACTTTTACGGAGCGTGGAAAAAGCACAGGGGAGAATAGTTATATTTAGCAGCGAGTTTGAACCTGGCAAGAGACTGCAAGCACTTGGCGGGATAGCTGCGCTGCTGAGATTCAGGGTGGATTGATAGCATATTGTTTGACTTCTTATTCTTATTTTTACAGCTATTGCTCTTGCTTATCAAATAGAATCAAATTCTCGCGCTCCTTTTAGAATAATTCATCGCGGTAATCTGTGAGCAATTGCTCTTCAAATCCAAGTTCGCCAACAAATTCCTTTTTTATTTTCGCAATAATCGAGATTTTCATCTCAAAAGCAAGCGTTGGTTTTCTTGTATTAATCCCCTTAAAAATCCTGGCAAGTTTTCCGAATTTCGAAATAATTAATAAATCGTAGTCACTCTCTTTTTCCCCCCTCTCAAAGCAACCTAAATAGTGCAATTGAGATTAGATTTTCTCCAGCCACTTTTTCATATCCATATATCCACGTTAAAAATCTTAAGGTTAAGATTTCTAACCACTTTAAATCTAGACCTATGAAGCATTCCAACTGTTTTTATAACTCTGCCAAGTTATTTTCTCATTGAACATTATTAACTCGCGATAGTTTGAGCTATCCCGCGGGAAAACAGTGTAAATATCTCTAATCCAGTAAGTTTTTGAATCATAGAACTCGCACCAAGCGTGGAGTAAACCAGCTTTATATCCAATTACCACGATGGCATCGATGCCTTTTGCTCTATATAAGCTGCAGTAAGCAATGGCCCAGTCTTCGCAATCGCCTTTTCCATAGTAAAGAGTGTAATCTGGGTTTTGCCAATAGTCTTCTCTTCCATGCAATTGCCAGTCAGAAAATACGCTAACCGCGAAATCTGAATCAATCCATGGAGAAACAAGATCTGGTCTTATATAAGCTGAGGGATTGGGTGGATGCCAGCAATCGCGGTCTGGAATGCTTGAATAGCTCCATAGATCTGGGGGAGGTCTAGCTTCAATGGTTTGCTTGGCAGTTACAATTTCACTTTGAATTTGCTCGAGAGAAGTGCTCATTTTAAATTCAATTGCATTATTTTTATTTTGCTTATTTAATCCCGAAGTAGCGAGAATTAAGATGGAAGTGGCAATGGCAATAGCAATGGCAAAAGCAAAAGCAAAGAAAAAAACTTGATTCCGAGTACTATGGCCACCCATCTAAACCCAAATGAACTTATAAAACAAAATATAAATAATTTTCTAATAATTTTATATACTTTATAGAAATTCTTGCTTAAAATAGAAAAATTTAATTTCGAAGCTTGCTGATTTTTAGCCGTACATTCCTTTTGAAGTATCAGACACTTCTTTAGCTATTCCCTTCTTCAAAGCCTCTTCAAGTTCCTTGATATGCGAGATCATCCATTCAGCAATGCTCTTGAACTGCGCCGGTGACATGCGAATGTCTATTATCAATTCGCGATTGATCTTCTGAAGCTTCATAGATCCAGCTGGATCTTCGAGCATCTCAGGTACAAGTCGATCAACATAGAAAATCATTCTTCCCTCATCTGGGCTTAATCCACCGAAGACGCCATTTATATATATTACCTTATATTCGGGACTCTGGGACAGCTCAAATTTTACCTTCTGCAATAAAATCACCTTCCAAGTAACAAATCAACCTCTAAGTCACAATGTCCTTTAATTTTTCTCTATATAGCTTGAGCATTTCAAGCACTTCTTCCTCGCTGAGCTTGCCCTGCAGGCACTCTGTTTCAAAGAAGCGCTTGGAAATCCTCACTTCAGATAAGCTGAAGCCCTCTCGCTTTTTGAATTCATATTTAAGCTTGAATATCTCTCTTCCGAGGTCAGCGAGCTCCTCCTTAGTTTTCTTAATCCCAAGGGTCTCAAGTGCCTTAGAAACAATTTCTTCGCTGTAAACATTTCTCGCAAAGAGACAGATCACAACGGAATTTAGCATAGCACGAGTATTATCCTCGCAAATAATTGCATCGATGATCTGCTCCTTTGTCATTCGCTGCTTAACTGCCTTTTGATCAATACTATATCCGGCATTATCCAAGTGACCGTGCCTGGGAGCCACTATGTGGCCTATGAGATTGGCATAGCCAGTATGATACCCAGCGATTTCCAGTCCGCCAAGTGCAATGGCAAAGTTCTCTCCTCCATATTTCCTCGCCGCTGCCATTACTCCTTCAGCTAGAGCTTTATAGAATTCATTAGGCTGCTTGACAATCAACTCCATGGCCTTCAAATAACCCTCCGCATCCCCCCATCGAAGTTGCACATTCATGGTATCTCTCTTTGAAATCAAATGATTTTCATATGCTTCAGTCGCCCAGCCCAGCACAACTCCAGTGCTCAAAGCATCTAAACCAAGGTGATCAGCTCGCTCAATAAGGCGAAGCACCCCCTCAGCGAGGGGTATTCCCAAGAAGCTGCCTAGAGCATAAATTGGCTCATAATCATAGGGTATCATTTTAGTTTCAAATTCAAAGCCCTCTGCAAATGGAATGCGAAGCATGGCTATGTGAATGCAGCCAACTGGGCAGGGAACGCATGCCGTATGCCTTGCCATGTAGTTCTCAGCAAAATGCTCGCCGGATATATAGTCTGCGTATTCAAATTGAGCACTTTGCAAGTTCCTAGTGGGCAGGGCTTTAAGCTGATTGAGGGCATTTACATTTATCGAAGTGCCATAGTCATGATATTTCTTCAGCAAGTCAGTACCCACGATTAAATCATAGATTTCTTTGTATACCTCTCTATATTTCTCCAAGTTTGCAATTGCAATCTCCTGCGAACCTGAGATCACAACTGCCTTCAAATTTTTGCTGCCAAATACTGCCCCCAAGCCAAGTCTGCCAAAGTGGCGATAGGTATCAACATTGACATTTGCATATCTAACTTTTCTCTCCCCAGCAACTCCAATTCTAATTATACTGCGCTTCCCAGCACCTAGCTCAACCTTCCGCAGTATCTGCCCAACTGTATAAGAACTGCTGATTCCCCATATGGAGGATGCATCTTTGAATTTAACCTCGCCATCGTGTATAGAGAGATAAACTGGACGCAAGGCTTTGCCTTTAATTACAATCGCGCCATAGTTTGCGAAGCGCATAGCAGCAGCTAGTCTTCCACCGGCGTGGCTCTCTCCCAGTTCATTTGTAAGCGGCGATTTAAACATAGCTACAACTTTTGTACAAGTGGGAAAGACCGCTGAAAGCGGCCCGATAGCTAGAATAATAGGATTCTCAGGCGAGAATGGATCTATTCTCGGGGGGCACTCTTCAAGCAATAGCTTGGTGGCAACTCCACTGCCTCCTAGATATTTCTCAAAAAGATCAGCGCGATTCTTAATCTCAATTTTCTCCTCACCTAAATTGATATAAAGCACCTGCATTTAAAACACCTCTATGGTTTCAAGCGCGAGTACGTCATGCGGGCAGAACTTAGCACACCACCCGCAGTGAGTGCAAGTAAGCGGCTTCCCCTCTCTATTGAGAGTGATAGCGCCGATCAAGCAAGCCTTTGCACACTCTCCACATGAATTGCACTTGGAAGCATCGAATTTATTCCCCCCTCCATCGCGAGCTAGAAGCGCTCCTGTTTTGCAAGCCCTCACGCAAGCGGGATCAGCACAAGCTCTGCAAGCTATAACATTGAATTCGCTTTCAATCCCTCCAGCTGTAACCACCTTTATAGCGCTGTCATCAAGAGATACCTTTTTGAATCGATTTCGAGCGCAAGAGAAAACACAGTTCAAGCAGCCTATGCAGCGCTCGGGATTTTTAACTTTGATTCTTTTAACCATATGAACTTATCAATTCACTTTAAAAATATAAAAATTGCTTTTGTAGGCAAAAATTTAGATAGAATTATCGAGCATAGATGAGAATGTGAATATCCCAAGAGTAATACTCTATACCGGTAAAGGTGGCACTGGGAAGTCTGTCATAGCCAGTGCCACTGCTCTTAAGACTGCGAGCTTGGGATATAGAACTATCATAGTATCCTCGGATCCCGCTCATACACTTATGGATGCTTTTGAGAAGAGAATAAGTGATTCTCTAACCGAGATTTGCGAAAACTTGTGGGCGATTCAAATAGATTCTATTAAAGAGATGCAGAAGAACTACGCAGTTATTCAAGAATATCTAGCTTCCGTGCTTTCCGCTAAGGGAATAGAGGAAACCCTAACCTATGAAATAGCCACAATGCCGGGGATGATTCATGTTTTTGCCCTTCTCAAAATCGAGGAACTATTAAGAGAGCAGCAGTTTGAGGTATTAATTCTCGATACAGTCGCAGCTGGCGAAGCCCTTAGATATATACATTTCCCTAAACTCTTTGGAAGCATAAGCAGAAAGCTAATGAGCATCGCAGGCTCGGTAGCTAGTGCAGCAAGAGTTATACAGCCACTCATAGGACTGCCTGCTCCAAGAAAAGAGGTATTCCAATCTGAGGTGGAGTTCATAAAGAGGCTTGAAAAACTGGGGGATATTCTTAAAGATCCGAACATCACGAGTTTAAGGCTTGTGGTCAATCCTGATTCCTTCAGCATTGAAAATACTCGAAGAGCTCTGCTGCTTTCAAACCTATATGGAATAAATGTAGATCTAGCTATAATCAACAAAATCTTGCCAGAAGGAGTAAGCGATCCATTCTTTAAAAAATGGATTGAGCTTCAGAAGAAATATATAGCTGAAGCTGAATCAAGCTTTTATCCACTGCCCATTAAAAAGGTAATGCTCTTCGATTCAGAGCTAAAGGGCATCGCTCGCCTTAAAAAATGTGGAGATGAGTTATTCCAGAGTGAAAATCCCGCTATAGTTTACTTCAAGGGCTCTCCATTCAAAACCATTACCAAGGATAAAGAGCTTGTTTTGATGGTCAAAGTTCCCTATGTAAGTAGAGAGATGATAAGCGATATTGAAAGAATCGGAGATGAACTCTTGGTTAAGATAAGCACCGAAGTTGGAGATATAATGCGAATCATACCACTTCCAACAGCCGCGCTTCGAATGAAACTCTCAAGAGCTAAGCTTTTAAGCGATGAACTTCATATTACCTTTACTGATGATTATGAGCGAGAGGGAGAGCAGCGCTATTGAGGATATCACAAGGGGTGTGGCGAAGTTAATGGCACTGCCCTTTTCTGAGACATTTGACCAAGTTCTCATTGAGAGTTTGCCCAAGAAATATGCTCAAACTGCGGAGCATCTTATAAATGCAAGAATTGAGTTTTTAAGTGCGCTGAAGAGCTTGTTGGACTTGAAAATAGAGAGACTTAAGGAAGTTAGAGAGAAAATCAAAGAAAAAGCAGAGGTTGGGAAAAAGGAAAAGGTACAAGTTGAGTAACACTATAGCAGGGATACTAGGTCTTGAAGCACCGCTTTAGGGTTCTTCGCCTTCACAACACCAGAGGCTAGTAGAACTCCTTCGCTTCCCAGTTCAATTGCAGCTTTCACGTCCTCACCTGTGCTTATTCCCGCGCCGCAGAGTACCATGACATTTTTATTTATTGCCTTAACTGCTTGCACAGTGCCATGCACGATCTCCGGTTCAGCTTTGGAAACTGGGATTCCACTGCCTATGAGCTGAGGTGGCTCGACTGCCAGTGCATAGGGATCAAGTGCCGCTACTGCTTTGCTCACCGCTAGATTATTAGTGCATACAATGGTAAGTAAATCCAGCGCCTTAGCTCGATTTATGATCTCATCTATCTCAGCTATTCGAAGCCGATGCTCAGAGTGATTCACCAATGTACCAATTGCTCCAGCACTTTTAATTGATTCAAGCGTTACCCAACCAGTGTAGCTCCCAGGGGGGACTGCATCGGCATGCTGCGCTAAGCAGGGGATTTTTATCTGCTTAGCGACCCAAGCTAAATCTGAAGTTTGAGGACAGATTGCAATTGAGATACCACTCTCCATAGCTACTTCTTCACAGGCTTTTGCAAGAGCAAGTCCCTTTTCCCCTGCACTCTCAAGATAAGCCTTTAAATTAAGCACAATTACCGGGGGCTTGATTTTCATCTCAACTACTCCACTTTTTGAAAGCGCCCCTGCAGCTTACTTAGAACTTTTGGCAGAGTGGTATACTCCATGTCCTCCAGAGGCAAGCGATGGGGTTCAAATGGGCCGTGTCTGCGCATGTAATCCATTATTTCCTGAGCCTTCCTTCGAGTGAGATCAAAAGCAGGATCATCGAATAAGTCAACTGGACCTATGAGCAAGCCATTTGCAAGCTGAAAGCCAGCGGCCACAGCCCTTGGAGGGCCATCGAAGCGAGTGCAGCGAGCATTCGCGAAGGAAACAGGCATAACCGGGCCATTGTGACTCCCTCTCATCCAACCGCTTACAAGATGGGGAAATCCAAATGGCTCCAGTATTTCTCCCAATGCAGGCAGCCCAGACTGCGCTCTCACCAGTGCAACTGGATCGTCTTTCCCCACATATTCCCCTGCGATTTGATAGAGCTTCTCAGTGCTTACCACCGCAACTGGTTCATCCTTAGGTAATTTAGGGTGATTCTCCCTTGGATAAACGCGCTTGATCACATATCTCGACTTCGCTCCTATAAGAGCTAGCAGGTCATATATCTCTTCAGGTGCATCCATGAATACCCGCTTATGCTCCACGATATCCCATATTTCAAATCTAAAGCCACCGTGAAGCGTTGGGTCGATTATCAAGCCAGCGGTGTTAAAGGGATCCGCGAACATTCGATAAACTGGAAGGTTAAATGCCCCTGGCTCAGTTTTATCCATCATAAAAGCAACTATAGGCTCAGCTCTTCGCTCAGTAAACTCCATCTCAGCAACCCCAGGTCCCATACCGCGCACGTTGCCTGAGAATGCATCGCTCAGGAGATCTTGACCTGCTCCATAGAGCTTTAATTTCTTCGCGACCTCAGTGGCTTTAGTAAATGCTTCCCAAGCTAGGCCGTGGATTTCGGAGCTATCAACGCCTTTTCTATGGGTCATTATCAACTGCAGATCATCTCCAGCTCCCATCACGTGAAAGTCAACAAGAAGGCCTTTTTCCTTTGCCCTCGCTAGGGTAGCACGCGCACTTGCAATTAAATCTGAGTGAACGCTTGCGTGCCCAGGATAGCCGCCTACATCTGCCTTTATTAAACTCACAGTAATTTTTTCCATCTACATCTCCTCCCAAGTATTTCTTATATTAGCGATATAAAGTTATGTCGCTTGAGCGCCTATTAGCTTTTAGCTATTAGCCAGCGAGCTAGTTTAGAGAGGGATTTGCTTCTATGGGATACCTTGTTTTTCTCCTCGACTGTAAGCTCAGCGAATGTTTTAGCGCCATATAGAAAGATTGGATCAAAGCCAAAGCCAGAGCTGCCTTTAGCTTCATAGCTTATTTTTCCTCTAACGATTCCGCTGAAAATTTTTATGTTTTCACCATCGTGATAGGCTACAACTGATTTGAAATAGGCTTCTCTTTTTTCAACTCCCTGCATCAACCTGAGTAATCCAATGTTGCCAATTGTTTTAAAAACATATGAGGAATAAGGCCCTGGGAAGCCATTTAATGCCTTAATAAACAAACCTGAGTCCTCTACGAATAGGGGTTTTTTCAATTTAGAATAGCAATATTCAGCGCCATACCTAGCAATTTCCATCAAGCTATTGGACTGAATCTCAGGGTATTTTAGATTTAGCTGGGCAATTTCAACATTAAGTTTGCTTAAGAATTTCCGAGCTTCTTCAACCTTCCCCAGGTTGCTGGTTATGAAAAGCAGTTTTTTATTCAACAGCAATATACCTCCCCCTAGTCTCTATCTCTTTAACTCTAGCTAGCACTTCTTCAGCATGTTTAAATGCTGATTTATAGCCCTTAATAAAACTTGCAACTAGTTTTTCATAATCCGCATGAGTGCTGTTGAATGTCTGGAAGAGCACGTGTACATCTACCCCTCTTGCTTCTAACTCGTGGCTGTAGAAAGCAAGTCCGAAGTCTATGAAGTAGATTTTACTATTGCTAAGGATCATATTTGAAGTGGTTAAATCCCCATGGATTATACCCGCGCTGTGAAGTCTTCCCACGAGTACACCAATTCTCTCGCTGAGTTCCTCATTTAAAATGTATTTAAGCTGCTTCCCGGGGATGTATTCCATGGTAATTTCAAAGTCATCTATGTCAAAAATAATTGGAGTGGGAACACCGCTTTTTCTAGCATCAGAAGTAATCTTCGCCTCAATTTTATTCCTTTCCCTCCTTAAAGCTTCATCGATTTCTCGAACTCTATATCGCTTGGAAATTCTTCGCTTTACCACATATTCGCCTTTGAATTCCACAATAGCCTCCGCGCCCTGTGTTCTCTCCATTTTCATCCCTACCAGAAAATTTTCCCGCGAGCCTTTACAAGCTCACCAGTGATTGATATTTTTCCCCCGCATTGCCTGCAGCTCTTCTCAGGGGTTATCTCGTGATAAATTGAATGAAAACCACGGCGCTCTATCAAAAGAGCGCCGCATTCATAGTGATAGGTATTCTCATATCTATGTCCACGAACATTGCCAATATAGGGATATTTCAAGCCCTCTTGCTTTGCAATTTCAACTGCTTTCTCCAGGGTTTTAACTGGCGTAGGGTAATGCTGAGACATTTTATGCATGGGTGTGAAGCGAGTGAAGTGAATAGGGGTATCCTGCCCGAGGTTTTCATATACCCATTTCGCGAGAGCGCGAATTTCCACTTCAGAATCATTTTTCTCAGGGATTATAAGATTGATTACTTCAACATGCATTCCTAGTTCTCTAGCTTTCTTCGCAGAATTAAGCACGGGCTGAAGCTTTGCTGAGCAGATTTCTTCATAGAATCTATCGCTGAATGCCTTTATATCCACCCGAAATGCATCTAAATAAGGAGCAATGTATTTCAGTGCTTTAAGGGTTATATAGCCATTGGTTACATAAACTGTGTATAAACCAGCTTGCTTCGCGAGTTTAGCGGTGTCATAGGTGTATTCAAACCAGATCGCTGGCTCGTTATATGTCCACGCTATGCCCTTGCAATCACTTGCAATTGCATACTCAACTGCTTCCTCAGGTGGAATTTCAACCGCTAGACTTGGATCAGGTTTAGCGTGGGAAATCCTCCAGTTTTGACAGTGATTGCATCTAAAGTTGCAGCTAAGCGTGCCAAGGGAATACACCAAGCTTCCGGGGTAGAAGTGATAAAGTGGCTTTTTCTCGATTGGGTCTACATTTTCCGAGGAAACCCAGCTATATATTATAGAATAAAGCTTGCCCTCTTTATTCTCCCGGGTTAAGCAAAAACCTTTTTTGTCTTGAGCAATGATGCATTCTCTAGCACAGATGTTGCATTTAACTTTATTCTCCTCAAGCTTTTCATAGAGATAGGCTTCTTTCATCGATTCAAAAATAGCCCTCTGCCTATATCTCTTTTTCTTTGCATCCACATAGGTATTTTATACTGCAAAATGACTTAAATTATCATTAATGCTTGACCTAAAAATCTTGATCGAGAAATATGCTCTTCAAAATGCAATTAAATATGACTCAATACCTCTAGCTAGTGCTGTTATTGGCAAGGTAATGGCTGAACATGAGGAGTTAAGATCCAGGGCAAGGGAAATATCCATTCTCGCTAGTGAAGTAATCACGAGTGTGAAAAAATTATCTAAAGAAGAGAGAATCACTCGACTTAAAGAGATCGCTCCAGAGTTACTTGAGAAAATGTGGGAGGAGAAGCATAGAGAGCGCGGTTTGCCGGAGTTAAAGGGAGTTTTAACTGGTGGAAAAGCTGTGCTAAGGATTGCACCCAATCCAAATGGTCCCCCGACTCTTGGCAATGCCCGAGGGATAATAATAAATCATGAATATGCAAGGCGCTATAATGGCAAATTTATAATGCGCTTCGATGACACCGATCCAGCGACCAAGCGACCCATGCTTGAAGCATATCAATGGTATTTGGAGGACGCTGAGTGGTTGGGTGCGAAGCCTGATGAAGTTATAGCAGCTTCAGATCGCATAGAATTATACTATAAATACGCTGAAGAACTCATTAAACTTGGAAAAGCCTATGTATGCTTTTGCTCTAGGGAAGAATTCAAAAAACTAAAGGATGCAATGCAAGCTTGCCCTCATCGTGAAACCCCTCCGGAGGAAAATGCCAAGCACTGGCAGAGCATGCTAAAGGGAAACTATGATACTGGAGAAGCAGTGCTGCGCATCAAAACAGATATCCAGCATAAAGACCCAGCTCTCCGAGACTGGGTGGCATTTCGAGTCATAAAAGCAGATCACCCTAGAGTGGGCAGGAAATACGTGGTCTGGCCAACGTTGGACTTTGAATCTGCAATTGAAGATCACTTGCTCGGCACCACGCATATAATACGCGGAAAGGATCTTATGGATAGTGAGAAGAGACAGAGATATATCTATGAATACTTTGGATGGACATATCCAGTTACACTTCACTGGGGGAGAATTAAAATACATGAATTTGGCAAATTCAGCACAAGTGCAACTAGAAAGGCAATTGAGCAGGGGATATATGCAGGCTGGGATGACCCTAGGCTACCTATTATAAGAGCGCTTAAGCGCAGGGGCATAGCTCCTGAGGCAATTCGGCGCTTTATAATTGAGATGGGTATAACTGAAACAGATATAGCTGTGAGCATGGAAACTCTATATAGTATTAATAGAAGTATCATTGATCCCAGAGCAAATCGCTATTTCTTTGTTCATAACCCGGTGAAAATGCAAATCCTTGATGCAAGTCCAGTGGTTGTAAAAGCACTTCTTCATCCAAAGGAGAAACGTGGATTTAGAGAAATCCAAGTTGGCTGTGAATTGTTCATCAGTGAATCTGATTATAGAAATCTAGCGATTAAGCAAAAACTGCGCTTGAAAGACCTTTATAATATAGAGATCGAGAGCTTGAAGCCACTTGTTGCAAGATGCATTGGTAATGATCTAAATTTAGTTAAACAGGGAGCGATGATAATACACTGGGCTCCAGTTAATGGAATAAAGGTAAAGGTAATAGCACCTGAGGGAATCTACGAGGGCATTGGAGAGAGAAATATTTTAAGTGAAAAGGTGGATAGCATTGTGCAATTCGAGCGCTTTGCATTTTGCAGAATTGATAAAATAAGCGAGAGCGAGGTAATCGCCTACTGGACACATAAATAGGGATTGAGATGCCAGTTGATTATCTCCTTGCCTTCGCAGTGCTTTTCACTCTTGCTTGCATTCTCTGGGCAATCTCAAGCTATAGCTTGAGGAGAGCCAAGCGCAATACCATTTCCCATCTCAAAAAATTTGCCGAGCACATTAATGCATCGCATAGCTATAGCTTTTTTCTGGATTACGATAAAGCAAAGGGAGAGCATCGCAACCATAGCTTTGAATATAAGTTCTTTGAACGCCGAGGAGCTTGGCTCAGTTTAACTATATTGCTGAAGGAAACCCTTGATTTTTATATTAGAATTGCAAGGAAATCGCTGAGGGAGTCCATAATTAAGGGAAGGAAAATAGATCTAGAAAGAGGAGATTTGCTACCTTTCCTTGAAAACACGCTTGTGATCAAAACCAGCGATTCAAAATTGGCTAAAGCACTGCTTGATTCAAGCACGCAGGCAATTGTGCTTCGCTTATTTGAGGATTTTAAAATCGCTAAAATGGAGATAAATCAAGGAGTGCTGAGGATTGATATAAGCGATCCCGAGATTGCAGGGGAGAAGTACTTTAGCACGCTGCTTGATATAGCAATTGACTTTGCAGAGCAAGCTGAGAAAAGAGTTGGCTTAGGCTAATGTATGCGATATGGCTCTTCCCTCCAAGTAGTCTCCATATCGAACATAAGCCCTTTTTGGCAGCCTCCGCAGACTCTTTTAAATTCACAGCGTCCGCATTTGCCCTTTGCTTCTCAGGGTCACGCAATTCTTGGAATTCCCGAATTAAACAGATCTCCGCGAAGGGTTTATCTCGTACATTTCCACCTATAAGTGGAAGATATCCACATGGCTGAATATCTCCCGTGCTTGAGATGAAGCAGAAACCAGTACGGCTAAGCAGCCTTTGGTAACTTGCTCAAGTGGAGCTTTCTGCTCGGCTTTCTTCAAACCTTTTTGATGCATTATCTATAACCAAAGTTGTCGATAGAAGGAGCATTTATTTTAAACTCTCTTGCGGTGATATATCTCGCGATATCAAAAACATCCTTCGAAGAAGCGGCTTTCCACCTAATATAACCCTGGCTTGCAAAACATAGCTATACTTTAAATTAAATTTTCAACTTCACAGGTTAGCTCTCTAGATTCGAGTGTGTTATTGCTGAGATCGGCAGTGTTTGCAGGTTAAATTGCAAGCTCTTGTGAGCTTTAGAGCAATCAGCCCTGGCTTAATTTGAGTTTTATATTCATTTCATTTTTTGGGTTAATAGGTAAATTAAGCAAAATATTTAATTTAAACTTGCTTATCAATCTTTGAGGTAATTGAATGGCAAGAATTCCATTGAAATACGGTAAAAGTGAAGTTGAGATTGAAATTCCAGATCCAAATTTGCAGCAGATATTGAAACCAAATGAAATTCCCCCTCTTGGCGATGGAGAGATCTCGCGAGCATTGCAAAATCCAATTGCTTCGAAGCGACTATCTGAAATTGTGAAGCGCGGGGATAAAGTGGCAATAATTGCTAGCGATATCACGCGTCCAGCTCCATCTAAGAAGATGCTTCCACCTTTGCTTGAGGAATTGAATAAAGGAGGGGTAATGGACGAGGATATCACTATAATCTTCGCTTTAGGTATCCATCGCAAGCAAACTATTGAGGAGCAAAAAAACTTAGTGGGAGAAGCTATTTATAATAGAATTAAATGCATCGACCACGACCCGGAGAATGTTGTTAGTATTGGCAGAACAAAGAATGGCACGCGAATTGAAGTATTCAAACCAATTTTCGATGCAGATATTGTGGTCTGCACAGGGAATATTGAGTTCCACTACTTCGCAGGCTACAGCGGTGGAGCCAAAGCTATAATGCCAGGTGTATGCTCTAAGACAACCATTCAAGATAACCATAGTCAAATGCTGCATCCAAAAGCAGCTGCGGGGGTTCTTGAGGGCAATCCTGTTCGCGAAGATATGGAGGAAGTGGGAGAGAAAGTTGGCATAGATTTTATTTTAAATGTGGTATTGAATGAGAAGAAGGAAATTGTAAAAGCAGTTGCGGGTCATCCAATACTTGCCCATCGCGAGGGCTTGAAATATGTGGATGCTATGTATAAAATACCCATTGAAAAGCCTGCTGATATAGTAATAGCCTCAGCTGGCGGCTTTCCAAAGGATATTAATCTCTATCAAGCTCAAAAAGCGCTTGACAATGCTAAAAATGCAGTGCGCGAAGGCGGTACGATAATTCTCCTTGGCGAGTGCAGCGATGGACTTGGCGAGCGCGTGTTTGAACGTTGGATCAATGAGGCTTTAAATCCAGAGGATGTGCTTCAAAAGATTAAAAGCAAATTTGAACTAGGCGGCCATAAACTCGGGGCAATAGCACTGGTGCGGAAGAAAGCTGAAATATATATTGTTTCCAAGCTCTCAGAGGAACTCGTGAGGAAAGCATTTCTCACCCCATTTAAAGATGTGCAAAGGGCTTTAAAAAGTGCCTTCCTCAAGCACGGTAATAATGCAAGTATCATTGTCATGCCCTATGGTGGTTCAACGCTGCCATTTATAACTGGAGGAATATGATTAGGATAGATGATGTTGATCTTAAAATC
>JAWCMA010000002.1:67782-110537 GCA_038850285.1 Methanocellales archaeon
AATCTTGGATTTACTGGTGCACGATTCCTCAAAAACTTTTAAGCAAATGGCGGAAGAACTAAGCATAGATCAGCGCACGGTTAGTTCTAGAGTGAAGAAGCTGAAGAAATGCGGGATAATCGAGGAAATGGGTGCGCATATTAACTTTCAGAAGCTCTGGGGAGTATCAGTTGTAATTGGAATTAATTTAGATCTTCAAAAATCAAGTACCGTTAATTTCTTCAGAGAGCTTATGTCGAAGGTGAAGAGCAATCGCATACGATCAGTCTACGAAGGCTTTGGGAGCCATGATTTGATTATTATAATGACTGCTATTGACAATCAAGAGCTCAATGATATGCTCATGGTTATTAAAAGCTTGAGTGGAATAAAAGACATTAAGGTAACTACCATAACCAATACCCTAAGACATCTCCACGTAGTGCCAGATCCAGAGGACCTTAAAAAAGCTAGGATGAGGATTTTTGAGTGAGGCAAAGAGTGAGGCAGATATTCATAGCAGTTGGCGCGGTGATTAAAAACAGTGAAGGAAAGATCTTGCTTGTGCAGCATAAACCTGAGCGCTTTGGCTACTGGAGGGGGAAGTGGATTTGCCCGGGGGGGAGGTTGAAACTAGGGGAATCCATTGAGGCTGGCATTAAGCGCGAGGTTAAAGAGGAAACTAATCTAGATATCGAACTTAAAGAGCCATTAGTTCCTTTTGAGAGAATAGTTAAAAAAGGTAGGGAGATAGAGCTTCACGTTATCTATATAGATTATATTGCAAGGATAGCAGGGGGAGATTTGAAAGTGGGAAGTGATGTAGGCAAAGCTAAGTTTGCAAGTCGCAATGAAATTCTGGAAATGTGGAGCGAGCTACATGAAGATACCAAAAAACTATTGAAAATTGCAAGAATAATTTAAGCATTAAAGCTAAAAATTCTATTAATATTAGAAATATATACCAATATTTTTTATTTAATGTTAAAATTTTCAATAAAATTTATATATTGCTTCCATCATAATAATGTACAGTAATTAAAAGGGGGAGTGCTGAATACTCCTTGGATTTGCAAAGGAAAAGGAAAATGAGGAGCTTAAAAAATCTGCTGAACTATATATAGATTTATTTGAAAATGCCTATGATGCAATATTCAACCTAGATTTAAATGGCAACTTCACAGCAGTTAATAAAAAGACTGAAGAAATAACTGGCTACAAGCGAGAAGAATTAATTGGCAAATCTGTATTGCTTATTCTCCCCAAACAATTTCACGAGCGAGCTATAGATAAAATCGCAGAAATAGAGAGCGGCAAAACACTCGGGCCTTTTTTTATCGAGCTTAAATCAAAAAATGGCGTGAAAAAAGTTGAAATCACAGCTAGGCCGGTTAAAATTGAAGATAAAATAATTGCCATACAGGTCATAGCTCGGGATGCAACAGCTAGAGACAAAATGGAGCGGGAACTTAAAGAAGCTAGAGATCTTCTGCAAATAATCTTAAGCACCATAGATGAATGCATCGTGGTAATAAATCGAGATTATAAGATTTCAAAAATCAAAACCAATAAAACTCTCGATAAGGAAATAATTGGTAAATCTTGCCACGAATATCTGCATAATTTAGCTAATCGCTGCACGCAATACCTATGCCCTGTGGAAAAGGTATTTGAAACCGGCAAGCCTTTTAGCACCACTCACATTCACTTCGATAGCGAGAGCAAGCCGCATATTGTTGAAATTGAGGCATATCCCCTCTATGACTCAAGTGGAGTGGTGATGCAGGTAATTAAAGTCATAAGAGATGTTTCAATCAAAAGAGAACTGGAACAGAAGACCAGAGAGGCTATGGAATTTTTAGATCAAGTCATCGAAAATGCATATGACATCATAATTGTGCTAGACTGCGAGGGGAAATTTAAACTCATAAATCAAGCAGCCGAAAAAATAACTGGATATAAACGAGAAGAATGGATGGGAAAGCCCTTCGCAAAAATCATAGCACCTGAATATCTCGATATAACCCTAGATAAATTCAAGAAGGCGTTGAATGGCAGAGAGATCAAGCCATTTGAAATTGAGATACTGAGCAAAGATAGCGGAAGAATAGCTCTAGAAGTAAATGCAAGAGGAATGCGCCAGGATGGAAAGATTTCAAGCGTGGTATGCATAGCTCGCAATATCGCTGAAAAGAAGAAAACTGAGCAAAAGCTCGAGGAATATGCTTCTCAGCTGAAACAAGAGATCTCCTTCATCGAGCGCTTGCAAGCGATATCTGAAAAAATGTGCTCCCCCTTGGAAAGGATAGAGGTGCTGAAGATAATCTGCCAGAGTGTAGTAGATACCCTAAGCTATAAAATGGCCTGGATTGGACTTGTGGATGAAGCAAATTCTGAAGTTATACCAGTTGCTCAAGTGGGCTTTGAAGCTAGCTATCTTGAGGATAAGGTCGATTCCCTTGGTCTTGAACCTATGAGCTTGGCTATAAAGACTGGAAAGGTGCAGCGCAATATCGCGCCGGAGGCTTTGAAGCTAGGCTATCGCTATTCAGCTGCAATTCCATTGATTGTTAAGGATAAAGTGATAGGAGCTTTAAATGCATATAGTGAAAATGAAGCCGCTTTTGATGAAAAAGAGATCTCCAGATTGCAGATCTTCTCAAGGCTTGCTACCATTGCAATTGAAAATTCGCGTTTATATATAGAACTCCAAGAACAGTCAAAGCACAAATGCGATTTTGTGAATATGGACCCTTGCAAAGAGCTATATAGAGCTCCATGGAGGAGAAATGTGGGTTGAAAGTGAAGTTGATAAAGGCTCCATCTTCTACTTCACAATACCTAAGGGAGGATGATTATGAAGAAGGCCATTAAAAAAGTTATGATTGTTGACGATGAAAGAGACGTGGTGAATTTATTCGAAGAAATGCTCTCAGATAATTATCAAGTTATAAAGGCATATAGCGGTGAAGAATGCCTTGAAAAACTCAAGCTGGAGAAGCCAGATTTAATCTTGCTTGATATATTAATGCCTGAGATGAATGGTTGGCAAGTGCTGGAGAAGATCAAGCAATACCCAGAGCTTAAGGATATACCAGTTATCATGCTAACCGCAGTTAAACCAGATTTCAGCATACTTCAAAAAGGCATCGAAAACTACATAGTCAAACCAGTGGCGCGAGGCGAACTCATAAACACAGTGAACGAATTCTTCAAAGCTAGAGAAGCAATGGCGCAGTTTGAAGCCAGAGCTCTAGCCAGAGGCGTGGCAAAGGATTTGGTAGTGGAATACAAGGAAAAAGCTAGGCAGCTCGATGTCAGCGAGAAGCTATCAACGCTGCTCAAGCAAATCTTTACCCAGAAAGCTATGGGGCACGAGGAGAGTACTCAAAATTTAATGAAGAGCTTGGAGAGAGCGATTGAATTGCAAAGAGAAGAAGTACATCGCCTTCAAATTGAAATTGAAAAATACTTCCAAGATCCAAGGGAGCTAAGGGCATTCTTCGATATTGCAGAGTGGAGTGCAAGGAAAAAGAAATGCGAAGGAGCGGGTTTAAAGTATATGAAGCGGAGGCAGTGGTTCAGCTAGAGGTCTCTTTCTTTTCTATTAAGGTTTCTTCAAAGGGATTTCTATGAATGAAACCTTGACCTTCTCGCCCTTCTCACTTTGCACTTCTTCAGTACCAATTCTAATATCGCCCACTGTTAAATCCTGCATAAATCTATTCTTAGCTACCTCTACCACGTCAACCGCTCTGGAGATTGCCCTTCCCCTTGCTTTAACAACAACTTCTTTTGCACCTTCATTGAACTGCGTTACAGTCGCAAGGACGTAGTTCATTATGGGTTTATCCCCAACCCGTATAACATTATCTTCTGGCATCCTCCGAACCTCTGTTGCACAATATCTTGTTTTTGGATCAGATAAACCTTATCTCTTAAAGCAGCAATCAATCTGCTGTGGCAAGTTTAGAGGAGAAGATAAAAGCAATAGAGGAAGAGCTTAGATGCACGCCTTATAATAAAGCCACTGAAGCCCATATAGGGCGCTTGAAAGCAAAATTAGCGAGGCTGCGCGAGGAACTCGAATCGCAAGCTGCTAAAAAAGCGAAACGAGAGGCAGAAATAAAGCGCTCTGGAGATGCAAGGGTAGTTATAGTTGGCTTTCCATCAGTTGGGAAATCAACCCTGCTGAATAAAATTACTAATGCAAAATCAGAAGTAGGCGAATATGATTTTACCACCCTTAAAATAATTCCCGGGATATTAATGCACAAAGGAGCAAGAATCCAAGTGCTGGATACACCGGGATTGATAGAGGGCGCAGCTTCAGGAAGAGGTAGAGGCAGAGAGGTGATCTCCATTATCAGAAACTCAGATCTAGTGCTTCTTTTAATCGATGTCTTCAACCCCCAGCAGCTGGAGATATTGAAAAAAGAGCTATATATTGGGGGGATAAGGATAAATGAGAAACCTCCCGAAGTTTTTATAAAGAAGAAAGCCTTGGATGGCATAAAAATAAACTTTTTAGTGGAACAAGAGCTAGATGAAAAAACCATAAAAAACGTGCTTAATGAATATAGAATACATAGCGCTGAAGTGCTCATACGCCAGAAAATCACTATAGAGCAGCTTATAGATGCAATCCTAGGCAATCGAAAATATATTCCTGGGATTGTAGCGGTAAACAAAGTCGACCTCGCGAGCAAGGAATACCTGGAAGCCATAGAGCTGCCTAGGGATTCAATTTTGATCTCCGCCGAGAAAGGAATTGGCCTGGAAAAATTGAAGGAGGAGATCTATCTTGCCCTTAACTTCATAAGAGTCTATTTAAAGCCACCTAGAGAGCAAGCAGATATGCAAGAGCCTATGATTCTCAAAAAAGGCGCCACGGTAGCAGAGGTCTGTGACCGCTTGCATCGAGATTTCAAGCAAAATTTTAGATATGCCCAAGTCTGGGGCGAATCCGTTAAATATAAAGGACAAAGAGTTGGGCTAAACCACGAGTTAAAGAATGGAGATGCACTTACAATTATCACCAAGCGGCGCTAGAATGAAAAAATCAAAAACCTTATGAGAATAGATAATAAATATAAAAACAGAATATTATGCCTCTTCCAGATATTCAAGCCACAAAGCCCGAGATATCCATCGATTTAACTAGAGTAGGTGTAACTGATGTTAAAAAAATCGTTGAAGTCGCAAGAGATAGCAAGCGGCCAATTGTATTGATGTCAACCTTTAGCATCTTCGTAGATCTCCCTTCAAATAGAAAGGGTGCAAATCTCTCTCGGAATTTTGAAGCAATAGATGAAGTTCTCGAGGAGGCACTTGCTTCACCGGTTTACGAGATTGAAGAGCTATGCAGCGAAGTCGCGAGGCGTCTTTTATTGCGACATGAATATGCATCTCGCTCCGAAGTGAGGATGAAGAGCGAGTTGATGATTAAAAAGAAAACCCCTAAGACTGCTTTAGCCTGTCAAGAAGTAGTGGATATATATGCACAGGCTGTGGCAACTAGGAGAAATGGCGAGACCAAGGTGAAAAAAACCATTGGTGTGGAGAAACTAGGGATAACCGCTTGTCCTTGTGCTCAAGAGATTTCGAGAAAAAGAGCTAGAGATAAACTTCGACAGCTTGGAATGGATGAGGAAAATGTGGAAATTTTCTTAAAAGAAATCCCAATGGCTACGCATAATCAGCGTGGTCGAGGTATAATCTTCATAGAAGTGGACGATGGCTACGAAGTTCCAATTGAAAAGTTAATAGCCATCATTGAGCAATCCATGAGTTCTCAAACTTTTGAGTTGCTTAAGCGGAAGGATGAAGCTGAGATCGTTGAAATAGCTCATAAAAATCCTAAGTTTGTGGAAGATTGCGTGCGCTTAATGGCTCAGAAAATCGTTAAAGCATTTCCAAAGCTCCCTGACGATGCAGTGGTAACAATAAGGCAGATCAATGAAGAGAGCATACATCGCCATAATGCATTTGCCGAGCGCGTTGCTACCATAGGAGATTTGAGAAAAGAGTTAATCGCAGAAGGCGAAGGGCTTGCTAGAGTAATCCAAGTTTAAGTTCAAGTCAAATCCAAGTCCAGGTTTAAGTTTAAGTCCAAGTCTAAAGACAAAAGTTTAAGATATCTCGCTGAATATATGTAAGCAAAGGCGATGAGGCCCGCCTTTAACTGCCATTAGGCTGATGGCTTCTATTATACAATGCGCGGTGGGTTCATCTTGCCGCCTTTGCTTAATTGGAGAAATGCGATTCGCGCAGATGACGTGGTTCGATATATCTATGAAAGGCAAAATATAGATGGAGGTTATACTTTCGCTCGAGGTGCTATGTCTTCTGCTCAGGATACCTATTATGCGGTGGAAATACTCAAAATGCTAAATGCTCCACTTGAAAACGTAGATAAAACCATTCTTTTTCTTCAATCTCTTCAGCATCAAGATGGAGGGTTTGATTCAATTAAAGTTGCTTATTACGCGATCGCAACTCTAAGCCGATTGGGAGCTAAACCATTGAAGCCTCTTGATAGTTTCATATATAAGGTTGTTATCCAAAAGCCTGGTAATAAAGAGGTATACATCGAGGTGGTTTCTGAAATTGAAAATCTATGCTTATCCATTGAGCTGCTTAATAAGCTTAATCTGCTCTCAACTTCAACTTGCACCGCTCAAGAGATTTTTAAACTGCAGAACAGCGACGGGAGCTTTGGAAGTAGGAAGTACTCTAGAATTGCTTCAACGTACTACGCACTTAGGATATTGAAGATTTTGAATTACGATGTAGCAACGCTGCATAAGTCTTTGAACTGGATTAAACGCTGCGAAATACCGGATGGAGGATTTGCAGCAGCTCCAGAACTATCCTCGCCCTATAAAGTTTTAGAGGATATCTATTATGGGGTTAAATCGCTGGAGCTCCTCAATTCCAACTGCAGTTACCCTTTAAAAACCCTAGAGCTCATAAAGCAATTTCAAAATGGAAATGGAGGATTCAGGAGGTCTATCTTCCTTGGTATCTCAGACTTTGAATCAACCTATCAAGCACTTTCTTCGATTGAAGCGATTCAGAAAAGCTTGGGAAATTAAAAATTATAAAAATAATATAAAAACAAAAAATACTAATAATAGATATATCTATTTTTTAAGCGATTGCAGGGCTATTTGAACCATTTCCTTGTATTGCTCAGGCTCGCAGCTGTAATGCTGCTTTGCCTTCAAAGCTTCTTCGCTATTTGAATTAGCTATTCGCTCTACTGTTTGCTTAGCGGTATCGAAAACCCAGATATTCCGTGTATATTCTTCTACGGCTTGTATTACCTCTGGTCTTATGGATGTTATAATCTCGCCGCTCTCAGTTTTAAATAAAGCTGGCTTTCCCACAACTGCAACGAAGCAGGGTGGATTTAACCTCGCAAGGGATTGCATAGCCTCAGGCTGATACTGCCCAGCTTGAATTAAGAAGATACCAGTGGGGTCAGCGATTCTAGCGCGCCAGAACTCAGCGCCTTCATTGCCTGTGTTTTCTTTTTCAAGCAATGTGCCAATTATAAATAAGCGATTGCACTTTGCACCAGTTGGAGTTAGCAGATATTGAGGTGAATATTGTTCCTCGTTTTCCTTGAAAATTAAATTTGAATCGCTAAACTCTTTCGCAAAAACACGCCTTGCAATTTCTCTCTTCTGCATTTTCTATCCCTCCGCTGTAGCGATTAATTCCTCCAAGCCGCCTTCATAGAAGTTTTCAAGGCGGTAGACTTCTTCGGCAAGCACATATCTTCCAACTCTAGGCCCTCTAACTCGGAAGTATCGCCCTAGGATTTCATCTTTAATCCTATCTAATACAGCATTCGCATCTAATGCAGCTAGAGCTATTTCCTTGGCACTCTGCAGTGTTAACTCGGTGATCTGCTCCACCATTGCTCTATTCAGAATTATATCCTGAGTTTCCCTGCCAGTGTCCATCACTGCTTTCAAACGCAGGTCATATTCCCCCTCGACCGATCCATGCTCAACACAAATACCTCTAGTTAGCACCCGCTTGCAGCTTGAGCACCGCTTGATCAATCCACTTCCAGTTTGAATATCGATGAGCGCTCCCTCGATCTCTACAATTGGATTGCTCACTTCGATTTCTTCAGTGATCTCCTTAATTTTAGTGTTTTTATTGAATTTTACACTAAATTTCCCCTGCCATTCATCGCTCACAGCTCTTTTAATATGATAGCACTTTCCCTCTTCAAGAGGCGGTAGATTTGCTTTGATCCAACTTATGAATTTTATCACCCCTGTTTCATCGCCCAACAAGCCAACTTGTTTAATCGCAGGATTCTCAGGCATCCAAAGTTCTACAACTCTAGCTTTCAAATCCACCCAGCTGCCTGTAGCTTGAATCTGTTCAATTTTCGTTATACTTTCAATTTGCTTGTAAAATTGCTGCTTGGGTAGCTTAGCACTGCGAAGCATCTGAGTTATTATACTCTTCTTCGCTTCCTCAACTGGTACTTTAAATTCACAAATTAAAATTCTCAGCTTCTCCTCTATTTCACTGCCATTGCATTCAACTCCAAGTTCGATGAAGCGATTGCATAGCTCTTCAGCAATCTTTTTAATCTCATTCATCTCCTTTCACCTTTTTTGCATTTTTTTGAACCACAAAATCATGCTAGCTTGTAGGATAATAAAGCTAAGGATAGCATGGTGAAAATAATTTTTAATATAAGCTAAACTTTAAAATCACACCATTGATTCGAGAACTAGAGCTAGCGCGCAGCTTTGCAGTAACATGCTTCTTTTTCATAAATCAGCTATCTTTCAGCTTTCCAGCGTATTTGGCCCATTTATATAAAGCTGCTACAGCAGAAACCGCTTTTTCCGGTGCATAGAGATAGCACGGTATTCCTCTTTCCTCGAGATATCTTGCAGCTTCTTCCACTTCTACATCGCCTGAAAGCGAAGCCACCACTGGCTTTATCATACCCTCTCCTCTACTTTCCTCCACTGCTTCAGCTATAATTCTAGCGAACGCCTTGGGAGGAGTTATAACTGTATGCCAGTATCCAAATATTATAGCGTGCACTCTAGGATCTTTAATTGCAATCTTCGCAGTTTCCGCTTGCACCTCCGGCGTTGAAGAGCCTGTTACGTCTACTGGATTTTTAAAAGAGCCAAATGGAGGGATATATTTGCGGAGCGCTTGCTCCAAATCAGGGGGGATTTCCATTGCTTTTAATCCATGATCATGAAGCGCATCTGCAATTATGACCCCTAAACCACCTGCACTGGTATGGATAAAGATATTCTCGCCCTTTGGAGGTGGAAGCATATAAAGTGCTCTAGCCCAGTCGAGGAATTCATCGAGGGTTCGAGCTCTTATAACTCCACTCTGCTTGAATGCTGCATCGAATATCTCATCTGAGCCAGCTAGGGCCGCAGTATGCGAGGCTGCTGCTTTCCTCCCCAAAGGCGTTCGAGCTGCTTTAAAAGCTAAAACTGGTTTGAGCTTTGAAGCCTTCTTCGCTGCTTCTACAAAAGCAAGTCCATCTTTGAGCCCTTCCATGTGAATGGCGATCACCTTTGTATTTGGATCATGAGCGAAGAATTCAAGCAGATCAGCTTCATCGATATCAACTTTATTTCCCAAGCCAACGATGGCTGAAACCCCTATTCCTTTTGATCTAGTAAAACCAATCGCAGCCATTCCAACTCCACCGCTCTGGCATATAAAAGCAATTCCACCTTTCTTAGTATAGGGTGTACAAAATGTGGCACATAGATCGTTATAAGTGTAATAATAGCCAAAGATATTTGGACCGAGAATTCTCACCTTAGCATTTTTAGCTGTTTCAATTAACTGGCGCTGCAATTCAACATTGCCAATTTCAGAGTAGCCTGAGGTAATGATTACAGCAGTTGGCACCTCTTTTTTACCTAGTTCTAATATAACCTCATTAACCAAGCGTGCTGGAACGGCAATAATTGCAGTGTCAATGCTTTCAGGGATCTCTCCTACATTTGCATAATATTTCCATCCAAAAAGCTCTTCACCAACTCGCGCTGGATTCAAAGGATATATTCTCCCCTTAAACCCTCCATCGATGATATTCTTCACAATGGAATATCCAACTTTACCAGGCTCGCTGCTGGCGCCAATTACAGCAATAGATCTAGCGTTGAACATGCGATTTAAAATAATTACAGCGTCATTCATTAAGTTAAATCCCCTCTATGGATTCCTATTTTACTTCCTCAATATGCATTTTTCGCTTTTAACTTGCTTTATAAAAAGATTTCATCTCTCAACTTCAGCGTGCCAAGTATATGCTTAATTGCAGCGAAAAAGAAAAATGCTGAATTAATTAGTCTATATATCCATCCAATAACATCTTTAGATAAATCTGCTTTAGCTGAGTCTAGACTATCTCACAAAGAGTTTCGAAAGCTTTTAAGATATACGGAGACTTCGCACTATCTTCAAAAAACTCAAGGAATTGGCTAAAACTGTTAAATTTAGAGAAATAGTGCGAACATCCATCACCTGCTGATGGAATCGTAGGCGTGCAGTGAAAGAAGGGGCTGATTTGATAGTTATGGGAACAAAAGGAGCAGCGGGACGAAAAACTCATTGGAAGCATTGCGGTAGCATAATAAACTAAAATTATCACCAGCGCATGGACAATTGTTCTATGATTTTATAATTTATAATATAATTTAAAATTAAATTTTATTATATTTTTTCTTAATCTTTAATTTGAATTTCTAAATAATTAAGATCTTGCTTCTTTTCCCAACACTGAGTTCAATTTCCCCATTAATCCCAATTTTAGCATAGCAATCTAGGATTTTAATCTTGCTTCCAACCCTAGGTTTGAGCTTCAGAAATTCATCTATTTGCTCCCCCCAGAGAGCAGCCCTAAGTGCTTCCCCACTTTCATCTTTAATTTTAATATTCCAAACTCTCCCCTTGCTTCCATCGCTCCTAGTAAATTCTCTAGGGAGTTCTATGTTAACGATTTCCCCTTGAACATTAAAGCTCTTATTGGCCTCTATCTCGCTAAGCAGAGTTATATTCTCATTGTATTTAACATCAACAGAAACCTTCTGAACTTCACCTCCTCTTCCCAGATGCAGTTCAATTCTGCCATATTTCTCCTTGGAATAAGCATTCTTGATCTCAATAACATCTCCCACCTTTAAATTCGCTGCCTCAGCGGCTTGTTCATTCCAGAGAGTGAGATATGCTTTACCTGTTTCATCACCCAAGATTAAACCCGCTACTCTGCCCTCTTTTCCATCTCGCCTTTGAAATGTTTTTACTGGTGCAATTTCCAAGACCTTGGCAGTTAAATTAACTGCCGCCATTCCTGGTTTTATCTGAGCTATCTTCAGCTTTTCACCCTGCATTTGCTGATTCAGCTCGAGGACATCAAGCGAGCCATTTCGACCCACGCTCACCTCAATTCCTAGATTGCTTTTCTTAACATAGCCGCTCACTCTTATCCGGCTTCCTACTTTAAGCTCACCCGTTTTAACGCGATCTGCGTATTCATCCCAGAGGGCAACTTTTATGGAGCCGGTTTCATCCTGCATGATTATATTCACAACTCTGCCAATGCTGCCATCCTCGCGATTAAATTCCCTGCCCTCGAAAATGTTCCTCACATACCCAGAGAAGCTAATCCTCCTTTTTTCACAGGTGATCTCAGCTATCTTCACAGTATTATCATATCCTAAATCGTGAGCAACCAACAGCGCTGCGGTGATTTCATCGCACAGTCCACCCATTAATTCAATTTTCTCTGCAACGCGCTTGTTAAATTCCTCTAAAGAAATTCCCTCAAGTTTTTCATAAATCTCAAGCAAGTTCATAGGAAGCTTCAAGGCTCTTTTGGATAATTAAGCTTACCCTCGAAAAATATTTATCCTTCTTTAATCTAAACCAGAAAAGGGGAAACTATTTGTTTTCAGCTGAAAAATTAAGAGTTATATTCCCAGTTGGAGGGGAGGCAAAGCGACTGCGTCCTCTTACTTCTGAGATTTCTAAGGCTTGCGTTCGACTTGTGAATAGACCTTTAATTGAGATCTCCATGGCGAGTTTAGCTAAACAAGGGGTTCGCAACTTCATCTTCGGTGTAAAGGGGTATGTGAACTATAAAAGCCTGCATGATTATTTTAAAGAAGGCATTGGCTTTTCAGCGCGACATAAAATTGAGCCAAGGGTGCACATTAAATATGCGCCCAATGAGGATGACGTAGGAAGTGCTGATTGCGTGCGCAGATGCATTGAATATTACAATGTTCAAGAGCCAGTATTTGGAGTTCAAGGTGATAATATATTTGATATAGACCTTCAGGATTTACTTAACTACCACTGCGAGAAACAAGCTCTCATGACAATTGGACTTACCAATGTAGAACAGGTTGAGGACTATGGGATAGCAGATGTGGATAAAAACCTGAGGATTAAAAGATTCGTGGAGAAGCCAAAAAAGGAAGAGGCTCCAAGCACTCTTGCCAATACAGGAATATACCTCTTCAGCCCTCAAATCAGAGAAGTCTTTAAGGAAAAACCTATTAAGGATATGATTCTCAAGAAAAAGCGCCTTGACTTTGGCATGGATTTCATCCCATATTTAATTGAAACGCAAAGAGAGGTATATGGCTATATCTTGAGGGGCACTTGGTATGATGTTGGCACGCCAAAGCGCTATCTCGATGCAATGGTTCAAATATTACACGGACACTTGAAGTGCTTGAGCGACTTTGGAGGTAGAATTTCTGAGAAAGAGGATATTTGGATTGAATGCTTGAGTTTAGAATCGGAGAAGAGGAGAGATGAAATAATTGAGAAGATCCATAAGGGAAAAATAGAAATCGAAGGTCCAGTTTTAATAGGGCGGCACTGTCAAATAGGCGATGGGGTTAAAATTAAGAGTTCTTGCATTGATAACTTCAGCATAATCGGAGATGGCTGCTATATAGAAAAAGCTGCTATTTTAGATCGAGCTAGAATTGGTGAATATGCTGAGCTTCAAGAGTGCATCATAGGAAGGCATTCCACATTAAAATCTTCGAAGGCAAAACCTACGAAGATCAAAGCAATAAGCGTACTTGGCGATGATGTAACGGTGGGAGAGGGCTGTGAAATTATTGCCTCTAAAGTATATCCACATTTAAGCGTTATGAATGGTAAAAAGCTACTCTATGAAGACGTGGTTTCCTAGCGTTTCCTTTTCTTCCCCCTTTCCTTTTCCTTTTTCTCCCTATCTAGAAATTTCAGGAATTCAGCTGTTGCATCGCAGCATTTCTGAATTTGTTCGATGGTGAAGCCCTCGTGTTTGCTGCAGAAAATAGGCGTATCCTCCTTTTCACCCTCAATAAGCCCCGCCCATATCTCTCTAGAGACATCTGAATCGCATTCAGCGAGGCAGTCAAATCTCACATTTCCAACTCTTATAATCTTATATTTTCCTTTTTTAAGCTCCAACACCTCAACCTTCAGCTTACGGGAGGGCAATTTTATCCTCGCATGCTCTTTTATAACTATAACTATTTAAATTCATTCTTAGAATTAGAAATTAGAAATTAGAAATTAGAAATTAGAATTGAGTTAGCTTCAGCTGCATAGCTCTGCATTTCTCTCCAGGTATTTCAATGGGGTAAACACCAGTTATGCATCCAAGGCATAAATCGTCTGCTGGGATTCCTATGGATTTAAGCAGTCCATCTACGCTGATGTAATGCAGAGAATCAGCGCCCATTAAATATTCCACTGCTTCAATTGTTTTATGTGCTGCGATTAATTCTTCCCTAGTTGCCATATCTATGCCCAAGTAGCAGGGGGAAATGATAGGGGGGCTTCCAACTCGATAGTGCACTTCTCTAGCGCCCCCTTCTTTAAGCATATTTATGATCCTGCGTGAAGTGGTGCCTCTGACTATGCTATCATCCACTAAGATAAGTCTTTTATTCTCAATATTCCGGCGGATGGTATTCAGCTTCAATAAAACCGCGGTTTCACGCATATCTTGAACTGGCATGATGAAAGTCCGCCCAACGTATCGATTTTTCATGAGTGCTTCTACATAAGGTATCCCGGAGTAGCGCGAGTAGCCAATTGCAAAAGTAGTTCCCGAGTCTGGCACTGGTGCAACTGCATCCGCTTCAACGCTTGCTTCCTTAGCAAGGGTTTCACCTATTCTCAAGCGAACATCGTAAATCAAGCGACCGTCGATTATGGAATCAGCCCTTGCAAAATACACAAATTCAAAGAAACAGTGGGCTGAGTTTCGGGCTTTGAAAAGCTGGTGGAACTCGGGAGGGCTTCCATCGTTTCTTAAAATCACAACCTCGCCTGGTTTTATATCTCTTATGAGTTTGCCCTTTAGCGTGTCTATGGCTACGCTTTCACTTGCAATAATATAGCCATCAGTGATCTCGCCTATGCAAAGCGGCTTAAAGCCGCAGGGATCCCTGATACCAATTACCATTCCATCTAGGAGTACTGTAATGGAATAGGAACCATTTAAACGGCGCATTAAAAAGCGAATGGCCTCTAAGGGTTCACTTGTCTTTATAAGTTCCTTTACTAGGATATGAGCAATAACTTCGGTATCTGAACTTGAGAGAAAACCCCTTCCCTCTGCTTCTAATTCTCTGCGGAGTTCCTTTGAGTTAACTAAATTGCCATTGTGAGCTATGGCTAGAGTGCCATTTTTATAGTTAACTAACATCGGTTGGGAATTCTCAAATGTTGAAGCACCTGTTGTGGAATAGCGCACATGTCCTATTCCAATGTTGCCCTTCAATTGAGCTAGGCGAGCTTTATCAAAAACCTCAGGCACAAGCCCCATGCCTTTATGGAAATTCACAGCATTAGAAAAAGTAGCAATACCCGCGCTCTCCTGTCCTCTGTGCTGCACAGCGTAGAGAGCATAGTATATATTTAACGCAGCTAGGTAGTCGTCTTTGCCCTTGTTAAGGGCAACTCCAACTACTCCGCATTTATCATGCAAACTTTCACCTTAATTTAAAAATAATTGGCATTGCTACAAATATATTTCTAAAGTGAAAAATAAACCTAGTGAAGGCCTGCCTTATCCTGCCATTCATAGCTTCTCAAGCGCTTCGATCTCCCAAAACCGCAGGCAGCGCAATAGCGCTTGCTGATGTTATAGGAAAAACTTCCGCAGCGCCTGCATTTACCGTGCACCGGGGTGTGGCGCTTGCCCTTCGAAGGCGTTCCTTTGCTCATCTCATTCCCTCCTAAGGTGAGACATAAACAATCGTATCGCCTCTAACCACGATGGTACCGAGTTTCTTGATCACTTGACCGTTGACTAATTCCTCAGCTTTATCCAACACTAGATTCATATGAGGATCATAGCCTTGAAGTTCGCCTCTAAACTCTCTTCCCCCTTTGAGTCTAACTATTACAGGCATATTCAATGCAGCATTTAGAATATCAAGAGGCCTCTGAGTCATTGCTTTCCTCCATACCTTGTATTTCTTCTATATCTCTATATATATCTCTATTCCCATTGGCTTTTATTAAAGCCTTTAAGGGTTTAAATAAGCTTCGCTGAGTTTGGTAAAATAATAAACAATAACAAACAATAACAATATCAAAAAAAATTTAAAATAATAGAATTCTAAATTTATATACCTTAAGAGAACTGGAGCGTTGTATGAGTGAGAATTAAATCCAGGCATTTCTTGAGGAATGATGCGGCGAAGAAAATCATAAACCAGTTGGCGAATATCTTCGGCCTAGAATTCGTGAAATTCTTTGAAGGCAAGCAGCTTGAGCTTGCTGAAACTGATGAGCAAAGTAAATTTATTTTGGTGAACAATGAACCGCTGATTTTCCTAGTAGAAGATCAGCCTTTCCTCACGCTCAAGGGCGCGCTGAAATTGAGGCCCAAGAAGAGAAAAGTCGTGATCGACATGGGCGCGGTAAAATTCATCTCCAAGGGCGCAGATATAATGTGTCCAGGGATAGTGGATGCCGATCTTGATATTCAAAAGGGTGATTTAGTAATCGTTGTAGACGAAGTGCACGGCA
Source organism: Methanocellales archaeon (assembly GCA_038850285.1). GTDB lineage: Archaea > Halobacteriota > JAWCLZ01 > JAWCLZ01 > JAWCLZ01 > JAWCLZ01. The sequence goes on from JAWCMA010000002.1 coordinate 83,833, forward strand.
AGCCGCTAGCAATTGGGAAGGCTTTAATTTCAGGTGATGAAATGATGAGTGATAGAGGCAAGGCCATTAAATCGATGCACTACGTGGGCGATAGGATCTGGAGAATGGAGATCTAGATCAAAATCTGCTTTTTAAGCACAGGAAACTCTATCAAGTCCGATTGATAAAAATATTGAACATCAGCGAGCTGCATTAACATGGCTTGGGCAATTTGGATAACGGGCTTGCCTGGCTGCGGAAAAACTACAATTGCAACTAAAACTAGAGAGAGGCTTGAAGAGCAGAGCATAAAGGTTAAAATTCTGCAGCTTGATGAAATTCGAAGAATTTTAACCCCTCAGCCGAAGTATACTGAAGAGGAAAGAGACATAGTTTATGCCTCGCTTGCATATATGGCTAAGCTCTTGACAGAGGCAGGTGTGAATGTGATCATCGATGCAACTGCACATAGGCAGAGATATAGAGATCTAGCGAGGCAGCTAATTCCCAGCTTTTTAGAAGTTTATATCAGATGCCCGCTTGAGATCTGCATTGAGAGGGAGAAAATAAGAGTTGCTGAGCATTCACCACGCGATATATACAAAAAAGCACTAGCGCCATTGGCAACTGTACCTGGGGTAAACGTGGTTTACGAGGAGCCGAAGAATGCCGAGGTAACGATTGACTCCAGCAAGCTCAATGCAGAGGAGGCTGCGAGTAGAATTGTGGATGCAATTTTAGAGAGAAGGTGGATTTGAGGATGAAGGAAATTGAGAAGATGATCGTAGAGATAGCTCAAGAAATTCGAAATCAAGTTAGAGATTATATAAAAGCGGATGAGAGTTTCGGGGAAGAAATTGCACGCCGAGGTGGTGATGTTACTAGAAAAATGGATTTATTTGCAGAGGAAGCTCTAGAGGAAGCTTTAAGTTCTCGCGGTATATGCGCTAGGATAATCTCCGAAGAACTCGGGGAGAGAATAGTGCCGGGGGATAAAAAGCCAGAGTGTACTTTAGTTTTTGACCCTGTGGATGGCTCAACTAATGCTTTGCTTGGCATTCCATATTACTGCGTCTCGCTGGCTTATTCTTCAAAGGTTAAAGATGTTTCATTTAAAGACATAGAGATAGGCGCAATCTGCGATGCAAGTGGCAAAACATATAGCGCAGTTAAAGGCAAAGGAGCAGCTTTAAATGGAAATAGATTGATCTCGAAAAAGATTCCAAAGCACAAATCAGTGATGGCTATCTATACTTATGGCGCTAGCAAAATACCATTGGGGGTGATTGAGCTTGAGAAAAGTGTAATTGTGCGCATCTTCGGTGCAATTGCACTTGATCTCTGCTTGCTGGCAGAGGGCAAACTTGATGCTGTGATTGAATCTAGGAATTTAATCAGCGCTCACGATGTACTAGCTGCTTGGCTCATACTAAAAGAAGTAGGGGGAGAGATAACTGATTTAAATGGAAGAGAGCTTGATTTAGAGGTGACAGCGAGAGGTTTCTCTTTAATTGCAACCCTCGAGAAAGAAGTGCGCAGCGAGATATTTGAAAAACTCAAGCTTAAGGGATTTGTTTAGCTGAAAAACTTAATAATAATTCTTCAAAGGAATCGAAAACATGTTTCCATTTCTCCTTAGATTCGGTTCTCATCAAAATGGTATTCAGTTCTGGAAAACTAGCTAGTAGAGCTTTTAAATCTCTGACTTCATTATCCACAAAAAAAGCTTTCCCCGGAGATATATTATAGCTTGTGAGATAATGCCGCACGCATTCAGATTTGATATAGCAGCCATAGGAGTTATAAGGCATAATGTACATCCGCTCGCTTTCATATTCATTCTTAGCTTCATAGTGTCTCTTGAAAAATCTATCAAGCGCGATCTTTGGATGCTCTAAAATATGGGTAACTATTTTCCAGTGGTTCTCGCAGATTAATACAATTCTCATATTGCTCAACGCTAGAAATTGAAGGAACTCTCCAGCTCCTAGTGTTGGTATTATAATTCCATTTTCAATACTCCTAGCTAACTGGGCTCTATTCATAGCTGAGGTCAAGCAGTACCTCCCATCGCTTCTACGCCAGAGTGTGCCATCGCCATCGAGAAAAGCAACTTTATAATCAGTCATTTATCTCTAGTTATATCTGCATTATTAAATAGCTTTTTTAGCTTTTTTAAATAAATAGGAATATCCCCATATAGCAATCAAGCCTAGGATTATTATGATCTTCCTAATTAAGGGTATGCCTGTGATTATATTCCAAACTGCTTCAACATCGGATTGAGTTTTAGAAATGCCTCCATAAGCAATGCCATCTCGCTGAACATAAACGTGGTCTCTCTGCACCACTAGCGTGGATTTGATCTGGAGGTATTCCTGAATAGATTTAATTAGAATTGCTCTATCCTCGCAATCCCCCATTCCATTCTTCAATGTCTCAGTGGGAGTGGCCCAATATTCTAAGTTATAATAAACATCATAGTCACTTGCATAGGGTATCTTGCTCAGCACATATTCCTCTACTGTGCCATTGCTATTTGCCTTAGCTTCTTCAGCAAGGCTTATTACAGCTTCATCAAAGGGTGCAATGAGTGATTCTAAGCCATGCTGCGTTCTATTGATCTGCTCTATGGCTAGAGATATATTTGGAAAGAGCACTATTAGCACCAGTGAAATTGAAAGCACAGCTTTGACTATGATCTCTATGCATTTTATAAACGCCACGAGTTTAATTTAGATTGACTTTTAATAAAATTTTTACCTAAGAGCAATAGATTAATAGTTGATGCCTAAGAAATCTCAGGAATCGATGAAAAAAACTAAATCAGAGGAATCCAGGATGATGTCTGAGCACGAGCGATGGCAGTTGCTCTGCAAGCTTGAAAAAGAGTTAACATTCGCGGGGGTAAGCGTGCCTGAAACTATTGAGATAAAAAATGAGAAGTTTCCTCTTAAGAGCTATATCTTCGAGATGGTGAAGCGGAAGGGCACAATTTCCAAGGAGGAGCAGGAAGCCGCATATAGCTTGATCGCTGAGTTAAAGCGCAAGAAGAAAGCCTTAATTGAGGAAATAAAGAAGGCGCCTATAACTCGGGAGAGGGGAAATCAGCTTCTCCAGTTAATATTTGGAATCGATCGCGCCATAGAAATTCTATATCACTTGGATAAACCCAAGCCATCGCTTGTGGAGGAGATGAGGAAAGCTAGAGTCGCTGATGAGCGAAGATGGCTAGATTTGATAAAGAAGATCTCCCAAAAAGATCTCTGGGACGAGAAATTCCTTTAGATCTATTGTTCATTATTGAGAGGTTTTTACCACCATTACTTGGCAAGGTGATTCTGCAACCACTTTATCTGCAACTGCATCCAGCAAAGCAACATAGTTTCTATCCCTCTCAGTTGACCCGAGCATGATCAAATTATATTTCCCCTCTCTAGCTTCCCTTAGGATCTCTTCACTTGGCGAGCCAAATAAAACCTTTGCTTGACTCGGCACATTCAATCTCTGAAAGTGAATCCTAGCTCTATTTATTACATTCTCTACACTCCCGCTGGTCTCATTCAAACTCGCTACATATAACACAGTTGCTCTGCCTCCATGTTTTTTGGCTAGATTGGCAGCTATTTCCGCTGCTTTCTCTGCGTGTTTATATCCGGATGTGGGCACTAGAATTTGATTGTAAGCCAAACTTACATATTTGCGATAGCTTACCACTGCGACATCGCAGTTGGCGTACCGCAGTACTTCATCCACGATGTTTCCAAACAGCATGCCCTCAGGTTCTAAACGCTGGCTAGAGCCCATGAGAATTAAATCGCAGCGGTCGATCTTTGCTTCTTTAACTACCACCTCTGGAATGGATCTCGCCACTACGATTTTTGGTTTTACCGGGATGCCGTGCTCAATGGCAACTGCCGCTGCTTCCTTCACCAAGTTCCGCGCCCTTTCTAACTTCTCCTCAGCTATGGTTAGAGGATGAGGCTGAGGCACCTCGATTACGTGCAGCACTGTTAATCGAGCATTTGGGGTTAATAGATCTAATGCTAATTTCACCAGCTCTCTGGCTGTGAGAATATTGCTCACCGGTATGAGGATATTTTTATACATCTTCAACAATTAATTACAATTACAGTACTTAAATGCTGCGAGCTGCTTAAATGGAGCTGAGAAAGCTTGGGGTAAATCGAATAGAATTATAACAGTTTTATGCTTCGCTGCGCTTGTACTTCTATTGCTTGACTGCCTGCAGCAGCCTATTCCTACTCAAAAACAACTCTAGTACCTAGTACCAAAATAGAATATCCTGGTTCTTCGACCAAAGTTAGTTTACCTATTCTAAATCAATCGCTATTGCCTCTACCATATCATCCCTATAACTTAAATCCAATACCTGGAGCAGAGAATGTTTCACTAGATGCTAGCATATCTTTAACTTTCTCTAGACCGCCACCTTTGTTGAAGTTAGAAATAGAGCCTGAAGTGAATATAAGCTATGTTGAGCAAGAACTTATCTTTTATAGCGGTAAATACACATTTTATTTAGCTGAGCCATTACACCCTGGAACAAAATATAGTGTAAAGGTAACCGCAGGCCAAGAAGAGCCACCTAACCCTAGTTTCTTCCCCCTTAACCCTAGTTTCTTCCCCCTTAACCCTAGTTTCTTCCCCCCACCTTAACCGTTTCTTGGAATTTTACTTCGATTAAAACTGAAATCGAGGTAACGCCTAAGCAAGGTGATTATTTTATTCTCCAAGGGAATATCACTAGAATTCTCTTAGTTGATTCTCATTTGAAATATAAGTTCTTAAGCTATAAAGAAATATGTCCGCCAAGCTATGGAATGGTGGGGAGCTAAAAATGGAGATCTAGGCATTGTAGTGAAGGGAATTATCAAAAATGAGTATGATGAAAATAAATGGCTATGCTTGCACGCGTCAGCTTATAATTCCGCGAATGAGCGAGTGGGAGGCATTCTAGACCAAGGTCATATCTGCGGTGCTATTCGAATTTATGTTAAAGCTGGACAAATAGAGCAATTCCAGATGCATTTAAAATTTAGAGAGGACATTGAGCGCATTTATTCTTTGCGGATGCATCAGTGAAATAATGCCACCGTAAAGGAAGTTTAGATGGGAAGAGGACTCAAAAGGAGAAAGCAGTTTCTTTTAAACTTTTAAAATGCTATAGATAGTTATAAGCAAGTTGTTATTGCTTGGAAGAATGGGTAGGACTCCTATTCACGATGTTAAGCAAGCTAGGCCATTGCTTAAGAAGTCTCATAGAGTTAAGAGGGCTTACTTCTATGTCTTGGATAGGGGCTATGATTCTGAGGCTGAGGCTGAGGCTATCCATCGCTTAATTAGAAAGGAGTTAAAGGCTATTTCTATAATTCCAATTAGAGCTAGAGATAGAAAACGGGTTCTTGGTAGATATCGCAAGCAAATGCAAATTTTAGATCAAAGATATCATAAGAGGAGCATAGCTGAAACCATAGTCTCAGTGGTAAAGCGTAAATTTGCTGAAGAACTTAAAGCTAGAAATTATGGAAATCAAATAAAAGAAATCAAAATCAAACTCTTAATCTACAATCTACATAAGCATTTAAAAAATAAAATAATATTCCTATCGATAAGGATTTCTACAAAGCTAATTTTTTATATTTTTATTTTTTATTAAAATTTTCTTTAAGCCACAGCTTAGCTAGTTCCACTGCTTTCGCACTAACGGAGGTTAGTTTTATTCTCACGACTTCTCCCGCTGGATATGAGCCAATTTTAACCTCAGGAAATTGCTTCACAGCTTCATTTAACACTTCCACCAATTCGATTTCCCTCTTTGTAGTTTGAATCCATTCAACGAATATTTGGCAAGCTGTGAATTTAAAAGCAATTAAAGGAAACATTGCTTCCAATTCACGCGGTACTCCAGGCAGTGCAATGATATTTTCAATGATGAACCCAGGAGCCATGCCTGCTGGATTCTCAATAGGAATTGCCCCCTCAGGTAAATCAGCCATTACAAGCTGCAGGGGATTGGCATCTTTTTGCTGTATCATTCTAGCTGCTTGCTCACTGCGCACGAGTTTTTTACCAAGTGCTCTTGCTATTCCCTCTCGCGTGACATCATCGTGAGTCGGCCCTAAACCTCCTGTGACTAAGACCCAGTCTGCTTCAGAGGATTTAATTGTCTTAGCTATTTTCTCTGCATCATCGCCTATGGCAGTAATTTTTTCCACCCTCACTCCCATTAAATTGAGCTTCTTAGCAAGCCAAGTGGCATTTGTATTTACAATATCGCCGGCTAGAATTTCATTCCCAATGGTAATTATCTCAGCATTCATAGACTTTCTTTTGATTTGAATCAAATAATTCAGCAATAAATTTCCTAAGCATTTCCAAGCTAGGGGAGTAATGCAAATGAGCCTTGCACTTGCAGTCACTTGACCCGAAGCCTATGATCGCTTCAAATTTTCTTCCAATTTCAGCTGCCATTTCGCACTCCTTTTTTCTCTCTCCACATTCTAATTTAAATACCTCTAAAACTTCTGAATGCTGCAGCAAATAGTCAATGTGCCATCTCTTCTTTTTCTTTTTATCAATATTTAAGTGACGGTTAATTCGCTTGAAACCAGCTTTTCCAAAAGCGGAACCTGTATAGGCATAGTAGCCTTTTTTGAATTCCAGTATACCAAGTTTGCCTATTGCAATTTCAACTTGTTTTTCAAGTTTTATGATCAATGTATATATGCCACTCTTCATGTTACTCGAAAGGGCTTATCGTGCCCGGGTATTATTAAATCAGCTATTTTTTCTATTTTTTCAAAGCTATGCATCGCAAGCTCTTCATCGATGTTAATCCGCGGAGGAATTCTTTTCAAATAATTATCATAAGTTGGAATTGCATCGCCAGCGATTACCACTACTTCGCTTGATTCGAAAATCACTGAAATATGTCCCTCAGTATGCCCCGGGGTTTCAATGAATTTTACGCGAGGTGAAATCGCGCTATTGAGGTCAAGTGGTTTAATTCCTTTGATTCCCTCTCGGGCAATTTCCTTCACGTGAGCGAATTTATCTGCCTTGAACAAGCTATTGCATCCAATGTGATCGCTATGTAGATGGGTATTAATTACCATTCTCACTTCATCTTTTCGAATACCAGCATCCATGAGAGACCTTTGAATTACCTGCATATCCTCAGGCAATGCTGTATCCACGATTATTGGAAACTCATCTAGTATCAAAATTGAGGCTGAGGAAGCATAGAGAATTGCATCATTGCTGCGTATAACTTTACCCTCCTTCAATAAATAGAGGTCATCCACAAGCTTCATTGCAATCTACCTCGAGAACATCAACTTAGCTATTCTCAGCGAAGTCTTAATTTGCTGCTCCACTGCTTTATTTACAATTTCACCGTGACCCGGGTATAATACTTCTACTTTTAACTTAGAAAGTTTCTCGATGGAGTGCACTAGAGCTTGAGGTTCAGCACCCATCATTGTTACACTTCCAAAGCTTCCCTGAGGGAGCACTGTGTCGCCTGAGAAAAGCCGCAGTGAGTCATAAAGGCAAATACTCCCAGGGCTGTGGCCTGGGGTGTGAATGACCTGGATTGAATAATCGCCTAAATCAAGGGTTTCCCCTCCCTTAAGTAGGGAGGAAGGTTTTATTTCTCTAGCCTGGAATAAAGGAGTCATTGTCAATACTACATCTTGCAAAAGTTCTAAATCTTCCTCGTGAATTAGAATCTCAGCACTGGTTGCAGCTGCTACTTCGCCAACTGCAAGGGAGTGGTCGTAGTGATAATGGGTGAGCAATATATATTTTAAATTGCTCGTAATTCTCTTAACTTGATTTATCACAGCAAGTGCATTTGTACCTGCATCGACCAACATTGCTTCTTTTGCCTTAATCAAGTACACATTGCCATCGTAAAATGAGCCCTTAAGTTTGAAGATCTCAACCATGCCCATGCCATTTCCATTGATAGGCGAGATAGGTAAATATAATTAAGCTTAAAATGCAATGCCCATTAGATGCAGCATTATCACTAGAACTGCTCCTAGCAATCCCCCTATAGCGCATATTGCGATGACCAACCATGAGTAGGCTATCGGAACCATTTGGAAATAGGGGAAAATAAAATTCGCGATGAAAAGCGCTAGAATACCAAGAACCGAATTTACTATCAAATGCTTCACAATTTTAAAGAGCAGATAAATAGCAGCAATGACTAGCAATACAATAATTAAGATGCTAATTTCAATCATAATATGGAATTTGTAAGGCAATATACATAAACTTTTTAGGCATTCAAAGGGATATTTTATTGCGATGTTTGAGAAATCCCAAGTGAAATCATATGAAGAGATTATGCAGGAAATAATGCAGGAATATGATTCAGACCCAAGGCACTGGAGCGTGTCGATAGGTCGCAGCCGCGATGAAAGATATTATGATATACTCATTGCAAGGGGAAATGAACTCTGGCAGATCAAGGTTGATACTCTATTCAAACCCTCGCCAATTGGAATTGGAGCGAAAATTGAGATAGGGCAAAAAAAGATCGAAACATCATCGCTCCCTTCCTATGGATTCAGGTCTATTCCACGTGAATTTAAAGAGTTGGCAAGCAGCGAGGATCTAGCTAGCATTATAGAGAAAATATTGAAGTCAGAGCCTGTGCCCACATCTAAAATTGGCAAATATGGATTTGTTCAAGGCCCAGTGGCAATTAAAGGCAGCTTGCTCTCTCCACAGCCTCTGAGCTATATCTCTGAGCAGCAAAAAACACTGGATAGAAAACTCGCTCAAGAATTAAGTTCTCTACTATTCAAACGCTATTCTGGCTTGGGCTATCTGTAGCTGTGATTTCATCGAATATATAATCTTCCCATTTTCGCTCCCCAATGGCTATTTCAAATTCAACTGTTGTAAGCACTGGTACTTTGAATTTAGCTGCATCATCGATGGCTACTCTTGGGCAGGCGGTATTCACAAAAGCATCGGCTTTGAAGGGAAGCAGGGCTTCAGGGGTTATATCGTCGAGTGTGATTAAAAATGCATGCTTTCCCCTTTCAAATGCCTTTTGTTTAAGTTGCTCCGCGAGCTTGGTTCTTCGCTGCCCGGCTTTCATACCAATTATTATGCCAAAGGTCTTTGCATCCAGTGCTCTTGCGATAGCTAGATATCTCTGCTTAACTATTTTCTCAGTATTAACTTCTTCAACAGTCATGGAAAAAGGATCGCCTGCTATAATTCTTTTACCACTCGCGAGAGCCGCGCCAAGGGCGTGAAAGATTCCACTTCCAATGTACAAATATTCCTCGACCTCTATCTTAGCGGAGCTAAAATTGCAGCCAAGCACTTGCCCCGGGTATTTAATTCTGCTATCACCTATGCCTATCACCACTTCTTTACCCCTTTTCTCGAGGAACTCTTTTGCCTCTTTCAATTTATGTACATGCTGCACTGTAGTAATGAGTCCTATTTTTCTGCCCCTCAAGCTCTCAATGGCTTTTTCAACCACTGGAGTTATGTCAATTCTAGCTCTTGCTTCAACGAAGATCACTTTGGGGTCTTTTGCTATGCCAAGCTCAGCGTGTCCAAAGTGAATCAATATATCCGCGAAGTTCTTCAATTCTTCATCAATATCACAGGCGCCGTAGCAGGGATTGCCTGAGAGAAAAACCGTTGCATTGGTTTTCTCTTCGATCTCCTTCGCCAGTTCTATGCCAACTCTCTTCAAACCATCTGGAAATTGCAGGCCAACTGCTTTTGCTTTTCGCTTTTTAATCTCGCTTAAAATGAATTCAACATCGTAGTCAAATAGATCCATTTCTTCCCCTCTTCACTTCCATCGCTTGCGCTCTTGGCATACATCTTCGAGTACTTTTTTAAGATCTCGAGTGAACCCTTGAAGTATTTCATCAGTAACATGAGGCATTATTACCAAGCGCATTCCAACTGGGTCTCTAGTGACTGAAACATACCAGTTCATGCTATAAAGCCCCTGCACAACTCCACCTATGTTTGGCACTTTTAGTACTACTAAGTTCATCACTGGTTCTATTATTGGCTTAGCTGGGTAGCGCTTGCCTATTTTGAAATTGGAAATCTCAGCAGTGAATCTGCGAGTCGAAGAAATGCACCTGCGAACGATTTTACCCAGTCCGCTTTTGCCCAAGTGTTTAAGCACAGCATATGCGCTTGCAACAGTTGCACCTGTTCTAGTGCCTGTAAGTGAATGCTGCTTCTTCGCTAGTAGATATGGGGTTGCAATTTCAAGAGCGCGGAGGCTTTCTTGATCTCGAAACAGCAAGCATCCACTGGGTATTGTGCTCATGCCCATTTTATGGGGATCAACAGTGATGGAGCTAACTCCTTCAATGGAGAAGTCAAAGTCATAGCGCTCCTCTAAAAATGGTATCACAAGACCGCCAAAAGCAGCATCCACGTGAAGAAATAGATTTTTTTCAACTGCAAGTTCAGCCAATTCTTTAATGGAATCTATTTGCCCAAATTCAGTTGTACCTGCTACTCCCACGAGTGCTATAGTATTTTTATCTATGAGTTTCCTCACAGCCTCTATATCAACGCGCAGTTTGCTGTCAAGCGCTGCTTTTCTAATCTCAATGTTTAAAAGATTTGCTGCTTTATCAAAGGAGAAGTGAGCTGAGCTTGGGACTACTACATTTGGATTTTTTTGCTTGGAGAGATTTCTAAAAGCTCTCAATGCTTGAATATTGGACTCAGTGCCACCTGTGGTGATATAGCCACAGGCATCGCTTTTTCCAAGCAAAGAGCCCAGCATTTCCACCAACTTTCTCTCCAGCATGGCAGTGCCCTGAAATAACCCTGGGTCGCCGAGATTGGTTTCGATGAATAGCTGGTGAGCTTTAATAGCAATTGGATGCGGAGGGGTGCACATCGAGCAAAGTGCTCTAGAATATGGTTTATCTCCCTTTCGAATGTATTGGAAATATTCAAATATTTCCTGCTCACTCACTCCATCTTCGTCCAATTGAGATCAAACACCTGCTCTTGCTAGCAATATAGGAATTGGTGCTCTCACTTAAATCATTTGCCGCCTGCTTAATCACCATCTTGAGTTGAACTCTTCCTCTGAAATGCGCCTCTCAACTTTGCGCCCCTTCATATTCTCTCGAACCTCTGCGAGTCGCTCTAATATTATTTTCTGCTCTATACTTGCAACTAGTTTTCTAGTTTTGACTACAACATCTGGATTAACGCTTACGCTATCTATGCCACATCGAACGAGGAACTCGGTGAATTCAGGATAAACTGAGGGTGCCTGTCCGCAGATGCTAACGGTTACGTTATTCTCGTGAGCTACCTTTATTAAATGAGCAATGGATCTTTTCACCGCGGGATCTCTCTCATCAAAGTAGCGGCTGTCGATGGCTGGGAGTATCTGGCTATCTCGATCTGTTCCTAGGGTAAGCTGCGTTAGATCATTGCTGCCTATGCTGAAGCCATCGCAGAGCTTGGAAAATTCATCTGCCATGAATATAATACTCGGAACCTCTGCCATAAGCCATATCTGGAAGTCTCTCCCTCGCTGAAGTCCTTCTTCCTTCAAAATACGCAGGCAGTCTTCCACTTCCCAGGTGCATCTTACGAAAGGCAGCATAACCCATACATTGGAAAGTCTCCATTCATCTCGCACTTTCTTCATAGCTTTGCATTCAAGTCTAAATGCTTCTTGATATTGCTTGCTTACATATCTGCTCACACCTCTCCAACCAAGCATTGGATTGCCTTCGACAGGCTCATACTTCTCGCCCCCTTTCAGTTCTCGATACTCGCTGGTTTTGAAGTCACTCAGCCTCACCACCACTGGACGTGGGAAGATTGCTCTTGCGACTTGCGCTATTCCCTCAGCCATTTTATCTATGAACTTCTGCTCCTGGCCGATTTCTATTAGGTAGTTAGGATGCTCGCCTATATAGCTAGCCATTATGAATTCCACGCGCATGAGTCCTATTCCATCGAAGGGAAGGTCTTTATAGTCCTCGATTTTATCTGGGACTCCTAGGTTCATGAGGATCTTTGTAGCTGTTACAGGCACAGGTTCATGGAAGCTGACTCCGGACACGCTAACTGCTGGAGATGGTGCAGCTTCAGGTACTGGTGCAGCCACTTTTTCGATTATGCCTCTATAAACCACACCTGTTTTTGCATCCACGGTGTAATCTTCATTCATCTTCATCACTTGAGTTGCATTACCGGTTCCAACGATGCAGGGGATTCCAAGTTCTCTTGAAACTATGGCTGCGTGGCAAGTCATGCCTCCATCGTTGGTCACTATCGCCCCAGCGACTCGCATGTAAGGAACCCAGTCTGGATTAGTCATTTTAGTTACAAGAACATCTCCTTTTGTTATAAATCGATTGGCTTCCTCTGTTGTTAAAACAACCTTGGCTTTTCCAGCGTAAATACCTGGACTGGCAGCTAGACCTCTTACTACCACTACCTGCTCAGCTGTTTTAACAGCCTCGGCCTCCTTTGGCTTTTCTGGAATAGCTTTAGCGCTCCAGACTGTTTCAGGTCTAGATTGAACTATAAAGATGTTCTCAGGGAATGGAAGATCTCGATCGATAGCCCATTCGATATCTTGAGCTTTCCCATAATGCTCTTCGATTTTCTTCGCCAGTTCAGCAATTTTCAAGACCTCTCGATCCGTTAAGCAAGGCTGCTCTTGGCGCTCTAGAGGTACTTCAGCGTGAATAGTTCGTCCTGAATTTGGATCGCGTATATATTCAAGGGTCTTTTTAACAATTTTTTTGGAGATTATTTTAAGCGTGTTTTTATCCACTATAAAATCATCTGGAGTAACTGCTCCTGAAACAACAGATTCACCCAAACCCCAGTTTCCCTCTATTAAGACCTGATTCTGTTCTCCGGTAACTGGATTTATGGTAAAGGCAACGCCTGCAGCCTTTGCATTTACCATTTTCTGAATTCCAACGCTTATATAAACATCTTCGTGCTTGAAGCCCTTTTGAGTGCGGTAGTAAATTGCTCTAGGTGTAAATAAGCTTGACCAGCATTTAATTGTTTTTTCAATTAGTTCTTTCTCCCCCTTTACATTCAGATATGTTTCTTGCTGGCCTGCAAATGAAGCATCCGCTAGATCCTCGGCTGTTGCACTTGAGCGAACTGCAACTGAAACATCAGCTTGCTTCATTTTATCTTCAAGTTTTACATATGCTGCTTTGATTGCCCTTTCTATATCCTCAGGCATGGATGTGGATTCAATTATTCTTCTGACTTTCTTGGAAGCCTCTTCATATAACTTTGGGTCGTTTTTATCGGTAATTGTTTCCTCAATTATGCTATAGATCTTCTTAGCAATGCCGGTTTCCTCGATGAATTTTTGATATGTATATGCAGTTATAGCAAATCCAGGTGGTACAGGTATTCCTGCTTTAATTAACTCGCCTAGATTTGCATTCTTCCCCCCCACCAATGGAATGTCTTCCTTCGTTAATTCATCGAACCAGAGGACAATTTTTTTATTTTGCAATTTGCTTGCCAAGTTTCCACCTCAATTACTTATTTATTTTCCCTTTAGATGAGATATAATCCCTTTAAAGAGAATATAACGTCATATTAAAACATTAAATTTTTGGCTTGAGTTGAAACTGTCCCCGTAAAATGAATCAAGTCCCGCCCCTCGCGGGAAATTCCTACCTCTTTTAACATCATTTCTAAAGATGAATCTACTTCCAGTTGCTGAGTGCAAGTAACCCTTATTGTTCTACAGCTGCCATTAGCTTTGTGAATTTCTGCAGAAATGCAAAGTTAATGTGGATTTTACATTTTCTATTCTCGAATAGTTTCCCTCCTCACCCCAAAGATCTTGCTCGTTTCCTGCTGCTATGCCATATCGCTTTCGATAGCTCTGGAGAAGTGATCCAGGTTTTGGAGAGAAAACTATTTTTCCAGCTAAGTTTTGAGCATAGTTATTTAATGTCATGGGAGTGCAAGTAAACTTGAATTTATATCCCTAGCGTGAAATTATAATTTTTTGTCTTCAAGTTTCAGGGTAAATTAGAAATAGATATAAGATGAAACCACGACATATACATATACATTGATGCACGAGAGGGATCACTGTGAAAGTGCTGGTTAGCGATCCAATTGCTGAAGAGGGAATAAGGATATTGAAGAGAGAAGCAGAGGTGGATGTATTAACCAAGCTATCGAAAGAAGAGCTCATTAAAATTATAAAGAATTACGATGCCCTTGTAGTGAGAAGCGCTACCCAGGTAACTCGAGAGGTAATCGAAGCTGGAGAGCGCTTGAAAGTCATTGGACGCGCGGGGGTGGGCGTGGATAACATCGAGGTTGATGCTGCTACCGAGAGAGGTATAATCGTGCTAAATGCACCTGAGGGCAATACAATTGCAGCAGCGGAGCATACAATTGGAATGATACTCGCTCTTGCGAGAAATATACCCCAGGCAAATGCATCTTTAAAGGGAAAAAGGTGGGAGAAAAGCAAATTCATGGGCGTTGAAATATACGATAAAGTACTCGGGATCATAGGGCTTGGGAGAATCGGAAGCGAAGTAGCCAAGCGCTGTCAAGTATTTGGAATGCGAATTTTAGCTTATGATCCTTATATCTCTGAGGAGAAGGCGAAGGCTCTCGGAGTGAAACTAACCACTTTAGATGACCTATTGAAAAATGCAGATTTCATAACCATACACACTCCTCTTACTAAGGAAACTCAGAACCTCATAGGTGTGGAAGAATTTGAGAAGATGAAGAAGGGGGTTAGGATAATCAACTGCGCCAGAGGTGGAATAATCGATGAAGAAGCATTGTACAATGCTCTGAAGAGTGGAAAAGTAGCAGGCGCTGCTCTAGATGTATTCGCGAAGGAACCACCTCTGGATTCACCGCTCCTCACGCTTGACAATGTTACAGTTACCCCTCATCTTGGAGCGTCAACTGCTGAGGCGCAGATAAATGTAGCAGTTTCAGTGGCTGAGCAGGTCTTGAACGCGCTCAAGGGCGAGGTGGTGAAGAATGCAGTAAATGCTCCAGCTATCGGGCCTGAGGTTATGGAAGCAATTAGGCCATATTTACCGCTTGCGGAGAAAATCGGCAAATTCCTAGCTCAGGTTGTAAAGGGATATATCAATCAAGTTGAAATTTCTTACAGCGGGGAAATTGCAGAGAAGGATACGAAGTTCTTAACCATAGCAGTTTTAAAGGGCTTGCTCGAGCCCGTGCTCTGCGCACCAGTTACTTATGTAAATGCAATGATGATCGCTAAGAATAGAGGAATAAAGGTATTCGAAAGTAAGAGCCCTAAGACCGAGGATTTTGCAAATTTGATCTCTGTGACAGCGAAGTCAGATATAGATCAGAGGCGTGCAGCAGGTACGATCTTCGGCAAGCGAGATGCAAGAATAGTGCTCATAGATAAATACCGAGTGGATGCAATACCCTCTGGCTATATGGTGATCTCCAATCACATCGATAAACCAGGGGTGATCGGCAAGATCGGCACCCTGTTAGGCAGGAATAACATTAACATTGCTGGGATGATAGTGGGAAGAGAATATCCAGGCGGCCCTGCAGTAATGGTGCTCGCAGTGGATAGTTTCATTCCAGATGAAATTTTAAAGCAATTCCTAGATGTGGATGGAGTGAAAGACGCTGAGCTGGTGAAGCTTTAGGATGATAGGAAGTGGAAAAGGAGAAACTTGGTTTCTCCTTTCAATGGACGCGCTCGGTGTTGTATACTTCAAAGCCTCGCGATGTAATTTCATATGGCCGGAGGTAGCGGTCAAAGTCATGCGATGCCATCTTTAAAATATCAAGCGCGCGCAAGCGGTGGAAGTCTTTGCTTAAATACCGCAGGTTAATAACTCCATCGGAGATATATTGCTCAGGTGTATAATAATCGCTTCCTTCGCTTTCAATTTCAGCGGTGAATATTGTTGTGAGTTTAGCTTCATGAAGGAGCTTTGTAAGGCTCAAAACTTGTTCTCTCCGCTTTAGAGGGTCTTGAAATTGAGAGGTGAACATTGTAATTGGATCGAATACTGCTCTTTTTATATTTCTATGGCAAAATCTCCTCAAAATTTCAAATAGGGTATCAGCATTAAACGCGTGGGGATCGTCTTTGCCGATTAAAAAAGTTCCCTCGCCGAACTGTCCTTCAAAGGGAGAGGCATCAACGAAGGTTAATAATCCTTGGTCGGCATATTTTTTAATATCCCAATTGAAACTGCTGCAGGTTTTTATTATTCGCATTGGAGAGTCTTCTAGAGATATATATATACCTGCTTCACCGCGCGTTGCCCCGTGGTACAGGAACTGCGCACTGAGCACTGTTTTACCGCTACCGGGGCCTCCGCTTATTAATATAACGCTAGCCTCTGGAAATCCGCCTTTGAGCATACTATCTAATCCGCGAATTCCAGTTGTAACTTTATTCATCCATACCCCCACCGAGCGCATCATATTATAAATCAAAATTCTATTATTTAAATCTTTTTGTTAATTTTGGTAATATCTACCAATTTTTTTAAAAATCGGATTTTTAAAAGCGATCGGTAGTTAATTTTTGATTGTAAAATTTTGAAGTTAACTGAGAGGAAATAAATTTTTGGTAGGATTTACCAATTCAATATCGATAGTTTTATATCTTTTTAAAGCTAATTTGCTGCCGAAATTTTCGTTAACAATTAAAAGCTGAGATCTATGGAGAGAATTGAAAATATAGCAGTAATAGGCCTAGGGACGATGGGACTCGGGATTGGATGTGTGGCTGCTCAGGGGGATTACAAGGTTTTGCTTATAGCGCGAACTCAAAGAGGTATTGAAATTGCAAGTGCCAAATTAAGTAAAATGATGGAGGGGGGAATCCAGTATACACAAAATTTGAAATTCAGCCTTGATTTAAATTCTATTCAACCCTGCCAGTTAATCATCGAAGCTATACCTGAGCAAGCTGAGATGAAAAAACAGCTTTTGAATAAGGTTAGCTTAATTTCTCCTCGCGCGATAATAGCTTCAACTACTTCCTCCATTCCCATAACTGAGCTTTCAATTGCTGTTGAATTCCCTGAGAGATTCATAGGCCTGCATTTTTTCAATCCAGTTCAAAAAAGCAAGATTGTGGAAGTGATAAAAGGCAATAGAACTTCTGCTGAGACCTTTGAAATTGCAATTAACTTTGTTAAAAGCTTGAACAAATTTCCAGTTGCTGTTAAAGATGCACCTGGATTTGCAAGCAGTAGAATGATTGTGGTTTATATCAATGAAGCCATAAAAGTACTGGAAGAAGGCATAGCCTCGAAGGAAGACATAGATAGAATAGCAAAGCTGGCTTTTGGCCATCCCGTGGGCCCGCTGAAGCTGGCGGATTTTATTGGTTTAGATGTGGTGCTTGATACATTGAATTCAATTTATGCTCGCACCCAGCAGGAGAGATATAGGCCGAGCAAACTGCTGGAAAAAATGGTCAGGGATGGAAAACTTGGGATGAAAAGGGAGATGGGTTTTTATGAATATGGAAAGCGTGAGGGTATATGAAGATCGCAAGCATGGAAATTGCGGTTCCCCCCTATGAGTATACCACTGAGGAAATGCTGGAGATTTTCCCAGGTAAAATGAGTGAAGAGGCAAGGCGAACTATTTTGAATCTAGGGGTGGAAAAAAGGCATCTCTGCTTTGATTTGAGATCTATCCCTTATGATAAAACATTGATTAAACCGCATATAAGCACATCTAAAATATGCGTGGAAGCAGGGAAAAGCTGTCTAGAAAAGGCAGAGGTCAAGCCTGAGAGGATTTCTCGCTTTATTGCAATTTACGATTATCATGAGCGGCTTTGCCCTGGTCCAAGTGCTGAGATTCTGAGGAAAATAGGGCTCTCACCTTATACAAAAGATTTCAATATTCAGGGAATGGCCTGCTCAGCATTTCCTAGGGCAATTGAACTCGTCGAAAGTACCCTTAAGCCCGGGGAATATCTGCTGCTTTTAATTTCAGGCTGTATCTCGCCTTGGTTTATCAATCAAGCCAAGCACCTCAATAACATCTTGGGGCCTGAGGAGATTAAAAGTGCCTTTAGCGAGGAGAGGAGAAAGATTGAATTCAATAAATGGCGGCACTTAACCGAGTTCTTTCTATTTGGAGATGGAGCAATTGCAATTCTCGCTGGAGGAGAGGAATGTGAGGAAATGAAGATCTTAAAATCCACGAGTCTCATTAACTTAGCGGTTAACGACTTTGAGATCGCTTATTTAGAGCTAAATGGAGGTGGAAACTTTTATTCTTACATCGATAGGAGGCTAAGAGCTTTAATAATTGAATATATGGAGAGAATTGCGAAGCAGCTTGCAATTGATTTCAATAAGATTAAAAAATGGGCTATACATACTGGGAGTAAAAGAATCGTGGATGAGGTCTCAAGGCATTTCAATATAGATTTTGAAAAAGCAAGAGAGAGCTATGAAGTTCTATCTCAATATGGCAATATAAGTGGAGCCAGTGTGCCATTTATTTTATATAAAATTTTTAATAACAATTCTCTTCGAAAGGGGGATATAGCGGGCATATTAGACTTTGGATGGGGATTCAGAGCTGATGGCGTTATATATCAATATTTATAATTATAATTATACTAGATCAACTTTTCATACATTTGAACCAGCATTCCCTTCGCCTGCTCGTAGGGCTCTCCTTTCCTGTGAAAACCAAATTTTTCCACGCATTTTTTACTTGCAAGTTGATCCACTAGGATATTAACTAAAATCCTCTTGCATCCTTGCTCTTGAGCATAGTTTATTATATGCTCATACATTGCAGTAGCCAGTCCCTTGCCTCGGTGAATAGCAGGAATGGATTGATGCTCTCCAAATACCGCGTCTCCTTGAATGCTTGCTTTATAAATCCCGGCAATTTTTCCAGCAATTTTAATTCCAAAGTAAAAATAGCCACTCTCCATCTCCTTGATTATTTGCCCCTCTGTGAGTGCTCTTTTTTTCCTCCATTCCTCAGGATACTCCATTGCACTTGGCCAGACTTCTTTTAATAGCGCTTCAATTTCCCCGGCATCTTCCTTAGATAAGAGCTCTACTTTATATGCGCCCATATCAAAGGAAAAGAGAAGCGAAAAAGTTCATATAGTTTATCTTCTTTTTAATCTTCTAGGTTAAGAGCAATGGCAAAGATAAAAGTAGCAGTTTTAGGAGCCACTGGAAACGTAGGCCAGCGCATAATTCAACTCTTAACAGATCATCCTTGGTTTGAGCTTGTTTCAATAACAGCTTCGGATCGAAGCGTGGGCAAGAAATATAAAGAAGCAGCGAACTGGAGGCTTAATGCAGAAATTCCTGAGAATGCAAGAGATCTAGTGGTAGCTCCAACAGATCCCAAGGGCGTGGATGAAAGCGCTAAATTGATATTCTCAGCGCTGCCTGCGGATATTGCGAGAGCTGTTGAGCCTGAGTTTGCCAAAGCTGGCTTCTTAGTTTCAAGCAATGCAAGTGCATTTAGAATGGAGAAAGATGTGCCACTTATTATTCCCGAGGTAAATCCAGATCACCTTGGTTTGCTGGGAGTGCAAAGGGAGAATCGAAAATGGAGCGGAGCGCTTTTAACAGATCCAAATTGCACTGTCATTCAGCTGGCGATCTCTCTCAAGCCCCTCATGAATTTTGGAATTAAGCGGGTGCACGCTGCATCTATGCAGGCGGTAAGTGGAGCTGGCTATGATGGCGTGGCTTCAATGGCGATTTTGGATAATTTAATTCCCTATATTGCAAAGGAAGAGGAAAAAGTAGAGACCGAGCCGCTTAAAATACTTGGTACTTTCAATGGAAGAGAAGTGGAATTCGCGCAGTTTAGTATTACAGCCAGTTGCCATCGCGTGCCAGTTTTAGATGGTCATACTATAGCTGTTTGGGTGGAGCTGGAGGAAGAACCGGAGGTAGAGGAGGTAATTAAAGCTTTTCGAAGTTTTAAGTCAGATTTAAATCTCCCTAGCTCTCCTCCGGAATTGATTCAGGTTAGAATGGAGCCAGATCGCCCTCAGCCGCGGCTAGATAGAGATGCTGGAAGGGGAATGACAGTTACAGTTGGCAGAGTTCGAAAGAGCGATAGAGGTATTAAGTATATTTGCCTGGGACATAATACTATTAGAGGAGCTGCTGGCGCTGCATTGCTCAATGGTGAATTGCTGGTTAAGGAAAAAAAGCTTTAAAAAGACCTTCGCGCTCGCCCTACAAAATGAAGGGGGAATTAAGGGGGATGAATGGGGAGTGCAAGGCGAGTCTCGCGGTCTCCAAATTAAATATACCTTTGAGACCTCTTAATTTTTTCGATAATTGTCGAATTTTAAATCTATATAGTCGATATCATATCAATGGTCTCAGCTCGCTGACTTCAATTAAATGCGAAATTGCCTTACTCTGGATCTCAATATCGCTCTCGATGCTCGCTGCAACCAAATTATGACCACCGATTAAGGCAATTCCCACGCGATCTCTTCCAACTGGAACATCGAGTAAAGGTGTATTAGGGTCGCCAACAGCCAGAACCCCTTTGAAGTCCGCAGCCACGAGATCTTCAAGTATACCCTCAACATCTTCCCGCGCAGACATAGGCACTTCTCTTAAATTCGCAAGAATCTTACCGGAACCAGTGGTGATCACTTGAAGCACCGAGGTAGAGTTTTTAGAGGTAAATACCTCAAGGGGGTCGAGCGTGGTACTTACATACATAAGCAAATCTGTGAATCTAACTGGCTCTCTATCCCGCACCTGCACAATGCCGCCGCATTTTAACTTCGAAGGAATACCAGCCTTCAGCAGCACTCCGTCTATAGTTATACTGCAGATGGTGAGAATACCAACCTTGCCTTTTTCAATTACCAGGTCACCTGAGGTTTCCCCTTCATCAACTATTTTAATCAGCGGACTCACAGCTATACCGCTATATATAACTTGAGAAAAAATCTCAAGCACTCTATCTAGATCTTCCTTTTTCACCAGCGAGAGATTCACAATGACCTTTCCCCTCTTAATTACTGGATCAAAGGTAACGCCATAGATTAGCTCTTCAATTCTAGAGATCGTAAATGTTATATTGGTGGAGATGCCCATTTCTTTATCGAAAAACCATATTACTGGTCTGAGTATATATAAATTGGAGGTAGGGTGATGGATCATGAATAAAATGGTGAATATTATAAAGGAAATTTTCACAACAGGGGGTTATAATGTTAGAGAAGCAATGGAGGACTTTGATTTAGTAGCTGAGAAGGGAAAGAACACTGTTTTGATCAAATACCTCGAGAAACTAGATAAACAATCAATAAAAGAATTCGCTCAAGTCACGAGGAGAAGAGGCTTGCCTCTCTTAATTTCAACCGCAAGTGCTGATGCTGAAATCAAAGATTTTGCCCTCACACTTGAAATTTCCCTATGGGATCGCTCTGAATTTGAACTGCAGATTGGAAGAGCTATACTCGCAGATATAGAGGGAGAAACACCTGAAATTGCCATCGCGCCAACTCAAGCTGCAACTCTACATATAATTACCCAGCCAGTTAAAATCACAAAGCGAGAAGCAATGGCCGCGGGGAAAAAAGATATGGGAATGGCAGATGAAGCTGTGCTTAGATTCGTGCCATTCTATAAATTTGATTATTCATTTGATATTTCCAAGCGCTATAATCAGGAATTCAAAGGCAAAGGCTCAGGCAGCTTCAATGCATTGAATGGAAGAATTGAGTTCACACCGCTAACTGAACTTGAAGAGACTATCAATTTACCGCAAAATGAATATCTAATCAATGAACCAGCGATTTCAAAAGAAGAAGCAGCAGGGAAGATTCGAGAAGAAATATGCAAGCATCATGCTCAAGATATAAAAAGCAAAGTAGCTCAAGGCGAGTCAGTGATAATTGAACATAGAGTTATAAAACCCCAGCCCAGAGATATAGAACTCAGCATGAGCATGGTTTACATACCATTCTGGGAGGTTAAAAGCAAGAGAGGTAGCTTCGAGATGAATGCATTCAATGGCAAAGTAAGCGAGGTGCCAATCGACAACGATGCTGAATTCGTTTAAACATATCTAGCCTCAAAATTCAGATTCCAATTCCTTTTTTAAGCAAAGTAATAAAGATTATTATAGCTCAGTTGATACACTTGAAGAGATGAATAAGATAAGAGTTCTGCTCTTAGGCTCGCCAGAGGTACAGCGGGACTTCGATTTCAGCTCAAAAATCCCTAATCTCGGCATTGCTTCCATCGCTGGAAATATAAATGATATCTGTGAAGTTAAAATCGCAGATTTAGTGGTTCTAAAGCCAAAGGAAGTTGAGCCATTTTTAATAAAAACTTTGAAGAGTTTTCAGCCAGATGTAGTTGGCTTCTCCTGCATGAGCTTTCAATATCCACGTGCAATTAACCTAGCTAGAATTGTGAAGGAGCAAAATCAAGCTAAAACAGTTTTCGGGGGATACCACGCTACGCTAATGCATGAGGAAATCACAAAAAGCCGCGATAGCGATGCAATTGACTTCATAGTTCGGGGAGAAGGGGAGAAGACATTTAGGGAATTAATTCAAGCAATGAGAAAAAACTCTGGATATAAAGACATAAAAGGTCTATCCTATAAGGAAAATGGGGAGTTCAAGCATAACGCGAATAGAGAGCTTCTAGATCTAAATGAAATCAAACTCCCGGATCGCAGCTGTAGATTGCTTACTAAGGGATTCCACGCTTTTGGAGCAAGCATAGATGCAGTGGAAACAAGCCGCGGGTGCGTGCAGGGATGTAAATTTTGCAGTATAGATAGAATGTATGGCAAGAGCTTTAGAAAGTACACTCTGGAGAGAGTAATAGAGGACATAAGACAAGTAAAGAAACACGGCTTTAAATCAGCTGTTTTCTCAGATGACAATATAACTCTTGATATAAATAGATTTAAAAAACTCTGCGAGTTAATAATTGAAGCCGGCCTTGATGATCTCCATTACAATACTCAAGCAAGTGCAAGGGGAATAGCACTGGATGAAAAACTAGCTGAGAAAATGGCAGAAGCTGGCTTCAAATTTGTCTTCCTAGGAATTGAAAATGTTTTAAAGCGCAATCTAGAGTTCTTCAATAAAGGCAATCTCTCAGATGAAGCTTCAAAGGCAGTTAAACTCCTTCGCGATAGAGGAATAATCGTCGCAGGGGGCTTTATTATAGGCAATCCAGAGGATGATGAGCAAGACCTCTGGATCAACTTCGAAATGGCTAGGCAGATGAAGATCGACTTTCCAATTTTCTTCATAGCTACCCCTTATCCAAAGACCAAGCTCCGGGAAGAACTCTTAGAACTTGGACTGGTGGTTAATCTTGATGATTTTTCTACCTATGATGGCATATATGCAAATGTTCGAACCAAATATCTCACTCGCGAGGAAATACAGTATAATATGTGGAAAATGGCAGCTTCCTATTATGACTATGAATGGATGCGCTGGAATTTAATGCGCAGGCACTATCCCGTTTATTTCTATAAGGAGCTGCTTAAACTCACGCCCAAATATCTCTATAGAAAGCTCCTTCGAAAACTAGGCTTGAAAACCGAAATGCAATTTTTTGAAGAAGATGCTAAACGCAGGGAATTCTATAAAGGAGTGCATTAAATATGAATATGCAATTCAAAAAACTGGATATGTCTAAATATAAACCATTTAGAGAAATGGGTAAAACCTGCAGCTCCCGCGAGATCAAGGATAAAAAAGTTATCTGGCCGAGGCTCGATGTACCCTCGCTGATGAAGGGGAGATTTAGAGTACGAACAATTGGGAGATCAGATTTAGAGAAAACTGCGGAATTCTGGAGATCAAGCTATCCCGAGGTTTATGGGTCAGACTATGGCTTTTTACTTTATCCCGAGGAAATCGAAAAACGAGCTGCATTAGTTGATAACTGGGAGGAAGATCGCATTAAGAAGCCGCATCTGGTAATTGTTCTAGAGGAAATTTCAAGTGAAAGCTTTGTTACTTCAGCGATGCTCACCAAATTCGACCTTAACTTGGAAATAGAATTCTCCATGCTAGCCACCCATCCTGAGTGGAGGGGTAAGGGCGTGAGCAGGTTAATTGGCATAGGAATCTATGATAAAATAGGTGAATCCGGGGCGGAGTATTTCACCACTTTCCTGGAAACTTGGCACGATATTACCCAGAAGATGCTCATAACTCGAGGTGGACAGTGGAAGATAGCAGGAATCTTCCCTGGGAGATTTACCCGCTGGAAGGGGGGCGATCAAGAATATCGAGGCTGCGTGGTCTACATGTATAGCTTCACGGGCAAAGGTGAAGAATATGCTACTAAGCCTGATGAATGGATTTTAGCCCCTGAGTTCAAAGAGCTCTGGAATGGTATTGAGCGCTTGAATCAGAAAATAGCTGAAAAAGCAGAGAAAGTTGACGTGGAGCAGATCAAAAAACTGCTCATCCCATAAATTTGAGGCTGAGGTTACCTTTGCGTCGCTTCCCATGATAGACTTTATAGGGCAAATTGCAGCATTAAAAAAATTTTAGAAAACCTTATATAATAGAATATACTAACATTTGGTTACTAACTCAAAGTTAAGGAGGTGGTTTTTGATGTTCAGGAGATGGTGGTGGGACCAATTTGAAGAATTGAGGAGAATGCAAGAGAGAATGTCAAGGATCTTCAACGAACTTGAGCCGCTGTTCGGCGAGCGACTGGCGCTGCCTAGGGAAAGAAGTTGGATAAGGCCATATGAAGAACCATATACCCTAGAGCCATTTGCAGATGTACGGGAGACCGAAAAGGAAATCATTATAACTGTTGATCTACCTGGAGTCGACAAAAAAGACATAAACATCGAAGTTCAGGGAGATTTATTAGAGATTAGCGCTGAGAAGAAATACGAAGCTGAGGAAGAACGCAAGGGATACATCAGGAGAGAGCGAGCATACAACAAATTCTATAAATCAATGAAGCTGCCCGCCGAAGTAGATGAAAGCAGAGCCGAAGCATCGCTCAATAATGGCGTACTAGAGATCACACTGCCAAAGGTCAAAGCAGCAAAAGCACGCACCATACCCGTGAAGTAAAAAATAAAAAATAAAAAATATTATTTTATTTTTTATTAAGGAGTTTTAAAATCCTCAAAGCGAGATATGCAGCATTCTCAGCACTATCTATACCAACACAAGCTACAGGTACACCTCTTGGCATTTGAGCTATGG
Organism: Methanocellales archaeon; assembly: GCA_038850285.1. Classification (GTDB taxonomy): domain Archaea; phylum Halobacteriota; class JAWCLZ01; order JAWCLZ01; family JAWCLZ01; genus JAWCLZ01. Next base: position 109,094 of record JAWCMA010000002.1, read on the forward strand.
AAAGCAAAGCATCCAGACCCATGAGCTTGCCGCTCACAGGCACACCGATAACCGGCTTATTGGTCTTCGCAGCTATAACCCCAGGGAGCGCTGCCGATAAACCTGCTATTGCAATGAAGATCTTCGCTTCACAAGCACTTATATATTCATCAAGCTTCTCAGGCTCGCGATGCGCAGAAATAACTTGCAGGTCATATCTTACCTTTGCCTCACTCAAAATCTTAGCTGCCTTCTCAGCAACATTCATATCAGATTCTGATCCCATTATTATAGCCACATCTAGTCCCTGTTTTCGTTTTACCATTGCCATTTTACCAATATAAAACAAGCAAGCTATTTAAATTCGCCGCCTAAAATAAAAGCCAATCTAAAAACTCTTATATAACTACATCTTAGCATAAGAACGATAAATATGGACCTTGAAACAAGGCTTTCACTGATCAAGGGAGTTGGCGAGGAAATCGTTACCGAAGAAGAATTGAGAACCTTGCTTGAAACTAAGGAAAGACCAATTGCTTACGATGGCTTTGAGCCAAGTGGAATTGCCCATCTACCCATCGGAGTCTTCCGCCCGCTTTTAATAAAGGATTTGATTAAGGCAAAAGTTCACTTCAAACTGCTAATAGCAGATTCCTTCGCTTGGATCAACAATAAACTTGGAGGCGATTTAGAGAAAATTCGCGACTGCGGGCGCTACTTCATTGAAGTCTGGAGAGCCGCAGGCGTGGATATGGATAAAGTAGAAGTGGTCTGGCACAAGGAGCACTTCGACAACCCAGAATACTGGAAAAAAGTGATCCTCATCGCAAAAGAACATACTCTAGCACGTACACTGCGTGCTCTCACAATTGCAGGTAGAATAGGCAGCGAGAGCAATCCAGCTGCCTTCACCTTCTATCCCTCAATGCAGTGTGCGGATATCTTCCAGCTTCAATGCGACATCTGCCAGCTAGGCTTAGACCAACGTAAGGTAAACATGCTAGCGCGTGAAATAGGGCCAAAAATTGGCTTCTGGAAGCCAGTAGTTGTAGGCCACCGCATGCTTCTAGGTTTACAGGGACCGAGGCAAGCAGAAGGCTATGATGAATTTGCAGTTTACGATAGAGCCATAAGCTCTAAAATGAGCAAGAGCAAGCCAGAAACATCGATATTTGTGCATGACTCAAGAGAGCAGATATTTCGCAAGATACACGCTGCTTACTGCCCTGAAAAAGTGGTGGAAGACAACCCAGTCTTGGATTACTCAAGGCATATAATCCTTCGAGCTTTTAAATCCATGCTCATAGAGCGCCCTGCAAGGTATGGGGGCAATTTAGAAATATATAGCTATGGCGAGCTCGAAGAGGTCTATCGCAGCGGTAAACTCCATCCTCTGGATTTAAAGCTTGCGGTGGCAAATTATCTTGACAAATTAATAGCACCCATTAGAGAACATTTTGAGAAG
>JAWCMA010000002.1:110547-146448 GCA_038850285.1 Methanocellales archaeon
AGCACGAGAACTCTACGAATTTGTCAGAGAACTTGAAGTCACGAGGTAAGCTTAATTCCGCTTTTTCCTAGGCTTTAATTCCTCTGGAATATCTTTAAAGGCTAAGATCAAATCCTCGGTGCAAGTTCGCTCAAATTCAGCCCCTGGAATGAGTAGCTCGATTTTTTCGGGTTGAATAACTTCCTTCTTCACCCTTGATTTTCTTTGCCTCATTTTCCTTGCTTCATAAAAAAATTAAAAATTAGAAAGTTACGCTGGCTTCTCAAGCAGTGCAACTTTCTTAAGCAGCTTTCCTTCTTTATCGTGGGGCTTTCGGAACACCGAATCATTTGCCTTCTCAATTTCCCTAGCCTCGCCAGCGAGCTTGGCTGCCGTTCTCATTAAATCGTGAGAAGCTGCTCCTAGAATTATATATTTATTTGGATCCTGCTCTATAAAGCAAGTTCGCACATTTATGCTTCCCACAAGTTCAGCCATGCTTAAAGCTGCAAATGCCTTTGCCTTGGCATAGGGATTCTTGAAGTTAGCTCTCTCAGCGCAGCGCTCTGGATTGGCAATTATAGTTGGGAGCGTTAATGCTTGACCTGCCTTGGCTTGTTCAATCAACTTATCAAGTTCTTCTTGAACGAGTCTGAATGCGCCGCATGCTGCGAGGACTTTAATTGCATCTGCATTGAAGCTGGCCATTTCAATTGGATCCAGAAATTCTCTTCTAGCAGCGATCAAGGGATCCACTGGGAGCAATATATATCCAAATCCCTCCGCCTTAAGCGCTGCCCTGAAGTCCTTGGATTTTTGATCCCCGCCAGCTGGACCGTCTGAAATTATCAAAGTTGGCTTGCCCTTGAAAAATGCCCTTGCTGCCGTGGGCCCAGCTGCACTGCAATTTGGGCTGATTATCATATAGAAGTTGCAGTTATATGCGAGCAGTTTTTCCGCTTCAGGAGCTTCATCCTTGCCCATCTTAGCCCCTGTTCCAACGACCCTGCAAGCAATATCCCCTCGATCCGCTCTTTCATCGAGCAATAGCTCCACCATCGCGCTTGTGGCGATGTTTCCCATTTTCATAACTCCAATTTTTACAACCATATTTGAGTCTCCTTTGCAAGTTTCCCATTAACTCTCGTGAATATAAATTTTGTTAAATTATGCGATCATTAAAAATCTTTTTAAACCCAAGCTTGGATAACTAGAGTTAATCAATGAAAAGCGATATAAAGCTCAATGTAGCATTGCTATCAATTACTTCAAATATCTCATTAATAATTCTCAAGCTTATAACTGGAGTGCTTATTTCCTCCATAAGTGTTATTTCCGAAGGAATTCACTCAGGCTTGGATTTGATTGCAGCAATCATAACCTATGTTTCGCTAAAGAAATCCTCTCAGCCTCCTGATGAAACCCATAGATTTGGACATGGCAAGGTTGAGGATATATCCGGCGGTGTAGAAGCAATTTTAATACTCCTCGCAGCTTTCTTCATCATCTACATCTCAATCAACAAGCTATTAACAGGCACTGAAATTGAAATGACTGCTCCAGGGATAGCTATCATGGCCATATCTGCAGCTGTAAACTTCTTGGTTTCGAAGAAACTGCTTAAAGTAGCAAAGGAAACCGATTCCATCGCTCTAGAAGCAGATGGCTGGCATCTGCGCACTGATGTTTATACCTCCACGGGAGTTTTAATAGGCCTTCTTCTAATTACAATCACAGGTTGGAAAATTCTAGATCCAATTTTTGCAATATTCGTGGCGCTTTTCATAATTAAAGCTGGCTTTGAATTAACCAAGCGCTCAATCTATGACTTAACTGATTACAGACTCCCAGATGAAGATGAATTAAAGATTAAATCCATACTGGGGGAACATACTTCTCAATTTGTAGAATTTCACAAGCTTCGAACTAGAAAGTCCGGCTCGGATAAGTTCGTGGATCTCCACTTAGTGGTCTCAAAAAACTTAACTCTAGATGAAGCTCACGAGTTATGCTATCATTTAGAGGATGACCTAAAAAAGGCCTTTCCCACCATGAATGTGACGATCCACGTGGAGCCTTGCGGGAGCAATTGCATTTCCTGCCGAATTGTATGCAGAGCAAAGGGGCCTATCACTTGAATTTACTATTGAACATTTCCTCCCCGTAAAGCGGGTATACCTTGATTAAAAAATCGCGGATCAGCTGCTTACCATCAACCGCAGTGTTAAAACCACACCAGATATACTTCATAGAAGCGCCAAAGTAGAAAAAGCGCTTCCCTAGTGCTTCAAGGGAATCCGCGATTCTAAATATTGCATTTTCCTCCACGTGCACCACAACATCAAAGTGGTTTGCAATCGCTAGAGCGCGAAGTGCATCCTCTCCAAATTGCATGCAGTCAACATAATCAGCGAGATCCAATTTATGGAAAATTCCAATCCTTTCAGACTCGATTTTATCGATTACCTCAAGCTTTATATCGCAATCTCTCATGAAGTCCACGATCTTATCGCTTGTGAAAAGATTTCCCTCCTTATCTTCATAGAACACCACAAGGCTGGCTTGAGCTAAAACATCCGCTCGCTTTCTCTGCTCTTGATCCATTGCAAATTTTATAATCATTGCCCTACTCTTTGCTTTAATAAGTGAAAAACTTAATGCTTTACTGCTGCATATCTAGCGCTATGCTTAAACTTCAAGATCTAGCCATAGACCTGGAGAGCACTAAAAAAACAGTTGAGGGTTTTATAAAAAGCGAGGTTAAAACAGCGAGAGCAAAGGGAGCTGTTGTTGGAATGAGTGGGGGATTAGATTCCTCAACTGTGGCAAAGCTATGCGTTAGCGCTCTTGGTCCTAGCAATGTCCTGGGGCTAATTTTGCCATTCATCGAAGGAGATATAGATAGTGCTGATGCAGTTAACTATGCGAGGGCGCTTGGAATCGCATATGAGGTGATCAATATCAAGCATACACTAAGTGCCCTTCAGCAGAGCTGCAAGCACTTCAAGCGCAGGAAGAGGCTTCCTAAGGCAAATCTAATCCCGAGGATTCGCATGGCAGTGCTATATTATCACGCTAATCTATTGAACTACTTGGTGATTGGAACAGGGAATAAAAGCGAGATATCAGCTGGCTATTTCACTAAATATGGCGATGGCGCGGTTGATATTTTACCTATTGGAGATTTATACAAAACCCAAGTTCGAATGCTTGCAGAGTATATTGGAATTCCCGGGCATATTTTGAAAAAAGTTCCAAGCCCCGGGCTCTGGAAAGGACAGACTGATGAAGGCGAGCTGGGGATCACTTATCCAGAGCTGGATTTAATTCTCTTTGCTGTAGAGAAAGGATTATCTAAAGAGGAGATTCATAGAGAGACACAGCTCTCCAAGCATAAAATAGAATTGGTTATGAGGAGATTCACAGAAAGCAAGCATAAAAGGAAGATGCCTCCTGTGGCAAAGATTAGCTAAAGTCAAAAAGTCAAAAAGTCAAAAGATTATCTACCCATCAACCACTGCTTTATCCAGTCGAAGATAAGAGTAACATAGCCCACATAGGGTACCTTTACCTTCGCTACTCCAATGACCCACTCTGGCTTAACTGGATATCGCACATTTGGAAGCCCACCTTGGTCGAAATATTTATTATTATCCCCCTTAGTTATGTAGCCAGCGAAGGGGGCGATTTTACCATTTGGCATGAGATCGCCGGCGTTTACCCAGTACATTGCTCTATGGATAATTGGAGTCATCCTTGAATCACCATCAGGTTTGTAGAGAATAACATCTCCATAGTCTCCGAACATCTTATAATTAACTTCCCTCCCCTCTCTATATGTTATGATCTTAGCATAAGCTGGACTTTGAATGAATAAAACATCACCTATATTTATATTCGGCACCATACTTGGCGACTCAGGCACCACCATTGGAGGCCAAGTTCCAGATAAACTATAGAGCGCTACAGCTGTTATGGAAACAAATAATAACGCGGATAAAAGATCTCGAACCAACACAACAAGGGGATCCTCGCTTTTAAGGAATCTTTGAACTTGTAGTTTGAGGAATTCAATGAATCTAATGCTATTTCCTCCATTTAATTTAGTTAATTTTGAGATGCCTTATTGAAAAATCTTATGCTCATCGTATTGAAATATGTTTAAATAGTTTTTCTGTTAAAATATGATTGAGTTAAAATGAAAGTGCAGCGCATTGAACTCAAAAAGGGCAAATTCGAGGTCTTCAAGGTAGGGAATATGAGATTCGAGAGGATATTCGAATGCGGCGAGTCCAAGGGAGAGCGATGGGTGGGCTTCTATGAGGATAAAGATCGCGATATTCCTGTATTCGCACGCTCTAAAGAGGGCTTTACCATTGATGAAATTCGTCAAACATTGAAGGCAGCTCAGAAGTTTCTAGAGGTAGTGAAAAAGCGTTCAAAGTCAGAGTAATTCAAGCACTTGCCTGCTGAGATGAGAGATTTTCCACCAACTGCATTATTGCTTGATGCGCTCTCCTCCCCTTCTCAGTCAAAGTATACTGCTTGAAAATTCCCTTCTGAACCAGTCCCTCGCTCTCAAGTTCACTTAAGTGGTCGATTATATTTGATCTCGATCTACCGAGTTCCTCGGGGATATCTCTTTCGGTGAGGTCTTTCTGAAGCGAGCAGTAAATCATTGTCGAGGTTAATCCCTGCTCCTCGTGAAAAAGTAAATTTATAATATAGAGACGGGCAAAGCTCTTTGTGATATCCCTTATACCTGATGAAGTTAGAATTTGATATATCTTATGAACGTCATCGGTGATTTTTTCCATATTACTAACAAATGATATGGTTAATAGAATATTTATTTTTTGTTTTTAACCTATTTGTTAGAAAATTAAAGAAATTGCTTAAGGTTTAAAATCAGAGTATAAAACATAAATAAAAAGAAGCACATTGGGTAATGGAGAGAGAATTGCCTGACATAACTGCTGCCATTGAAATAATCGTGCTACTCATAGGAGGAATGATACTCTTCTCAGTTATAGGCTTACTTTTGAAGTTCTATGAGGGCATGTCCATTCAGAGGAGAATCGAACAATTTCACCGATATAGAGATTATATAATTGATAGAGTAACCGGTGCTCTAATAATAGTGGGCCGCCCGGTTAAGAGGAAGAAAAAATAATAACTATCGCCTCGTCGCAGCTTCCTTATCCTTATAGCGCTTGATATTCCAAGCAGCAAGCACCATCCAACCTAAACCTAGAATGATCACTAGAATTACTCCAAGGGCATAATCGGGATAGATCTTCTTCACCTGGGTCATAGCTATTGCTATTATCGTGAAAGCAATGCTTGCAGCAAGATTTATCTGAAGCTTCGTATAGGGATCAGTTGCCATTTCCATTCCTCTCGCAATACACTTTTCTCTCTCTATAATATATATCTAATTGCCTTATAATTTAATGTCCTTGAAAAATAAAAGGGCTTCTTAGGTCCTAGATACTTAGATACCTAGATAGATATAAAAGTGTGGAAGGAAATAAAAAATTGGGCTTGTGGGGTAGCGGACTATCCTAGCGGGCTTCGGACCCGCTGACCTGGGTTCAAATCCCAGCAGGCCCGTGCAGATATTTTATAGATCGACTTTCAAAACTCACGAAACCTCGGAGAGGTCCTAAAATAGGAAACAATTTTGCGCGATCTGATGTTGAAATATCGCGATAGTTCTATTAAATGATTGATAATAGATCAATTATCGATCAATGACTTTTTTTGACATCAATAACCAAGCAAAACTCAAAACTATTAAAATTGTTCACATACACTCTAGAGTTGCTTTACCTATGCCACTGGCATTGTTGATTGATGCATTTGCATTCCAATCCATATGGCTTTGCATCATAGCAGTCTCTCCATTCACAGGTTGTAATTACTGGCTTTTCTTGTTTAGACTGGCAGACTTGTCCAGAGCAGCCGCTTTTTATGCAATCTAAATCAGATGAACAATTTCCATAAGTCGACCAACCGCAGAAATTTGAAAGAGGCTTGCATTCTCCTCGGTAAAATTCCCATTCCTCGCATTCACTGCCATCTGGGAAAACACATACCCCATATTCATTTCCTTCTTTATCCTTTCTAATCTCTAATTTTCCACCTTGCTCTAGACAATAAATTGAAGCTGGATTTGGCAGCTCAGGTTCTTCTTCGATTCCAATAATTACTTCCTTTTCCCACAAAAGTTCCCCTGCAGCTCTTTCAAATTCAATTCCCCAAATTTGAATCCAATATTTCCCTTTCTCCAGTGGCCCAATTTTCATATTAACTTGATAATCGCAGATACACCTGCACATTTCACCTTCATTTTTTTCTTTTATTTTAATCAAAGTATAATTCTGATAAGTTTCTAGGCTATCTAAGTAAATCTTTATCCTAGCACAGCAAACGTAATTCAGATAATGAGTCAAATTAATAAAACTATTATCAATCCTTACCTCTACCTTTTCTTCTAAACCTCTAGTCTTTGTGTACTCTCTTTCCTCCTTTTCCCCGCAGCCACTAATGCTGTAATTAAGTTTTATTTCAACATTAAATGTTAGCCTCTCAAAATACATAAACAAACCAATTGCTGCAATTAAAACACATATGGATAAAATTCCGTAGAGTAATTTACTTTTACTTTTCATTTCCTCATTTAAATTAGAATTAGTTTTAGTTTTTATTTTTATTTATTTAATCATCTTATATCATTTATTTTATCCACTATTCACCTGCAGATAGCCAGGTTATCTCTTAAGCTATGCGCTATGCGAAAGCTTATATATACTTTTATATATTACCTGAGCTGAGGTGAGAAGTTGAAGTGGCAGGCTCAATCCAAGCGAAAGCTCACGGGAGGTAGAGTTCCGCAATTACGGAGAAAGCGCAAGTTTGAAATGGGGAGAGTAGCTACAGAGCCAAGCATCGGGCAGAGGAAGTGCAAGAAGATTTCTGGCCTCGGAACCACTGAGAAGCTGCGCTTGCTTAAATGCGATGTGGCAAATGTAACCGATCCTAAGAGCGGTGTTACTAAGAAGGTGAAGATTGAAACCGTGGTTGAGAACTCAGCGAATCTACATTATGTTAGAAGAAATATCTTGACCAAGGGTGCGATAATCAAGACCGAGCTGGGCAAAGCAAGGATCACCAATCGCCCGGCTCAGGATGGCGTGGTGAACGCGATTTTGATGGAATAACTAAGCTATTTTTAAATTGATTTTTGAAATGCCGCAGTATAGTTTAGTTCCATTGAAAGTAACTATAGCTATTTTTCCCTCGCTATAGCTAACATTCAAGCCCAGAGTTTCATTGAAATACCTTCCCCATTCTCTATAGTAATTGCTTTTTATTATCACAGTGGTGTTATTAGTATATAGGGGAGAGGTGAATTCACTGGCTTTTGCTATTATTCTAATCACTCCCTCTCCACCTTTTGAATCTGAGCCAGCTAGCTGTATTATCGGTATATATGAGACATTGCCCTGTGAAACTCTAGGTGAGGCTAGCAAGAGGGTGCTTTCTTCATGTAGATATTTCACGAAGACAGCGCTGTTTTCATAGGCTATCACACGATCGGCTAGCTCATACTCCACCGAACCTATGGGATATTGAATTCCGGCTATTTCTATCCAGCTTTCATTCGCTAATGAAATGCATCCATCTTTTATTTTTATCTCGCTTGTCCGCGATGGAGCTTGTGCAAATGCTACTTCATCGATATTTGCCTTGAGCACTGAAAAGCTCTGCTCCATTTCACTTAGATGGGTTGCCTTCTCAGCTGCATCGAGCACAGGCAAGCCCTGGGTGTAGAAAAGTGCTCCTGCAATGAGCACTGTGGAGAGTATTAATATATAGCCAATTGCACTTGTAAGCGCGTCTTCTATTTTCAACATATTCCTGCCTCATGAGCTGTATTTAACGAATACTTGAACGCAGTCCCAAGTTATGGAATCAAGCCCTTTTTTCTTCGATACATAGACTCTTATGTTATATGCTGTGCTATTGCTTGGACTTGCGGTTTCATTGAACCAGTAGGTTTTAGCTCCATTTAGGGTTATAGATTTATCTGAGATCAAACCTAAAACCTCGATGTGCAGGTTATCTTCATTCCCATTTTTTTCAAAGTGGCTAATGTTTATTGCTATATCAACTTCAATACCGTGAGTGCCGTTGGGAAAGATTGGAGTAAATGAATATATTTTTTCAAGCGCGCTAGGTATTGGCGTATAGCTCGCTGGTTCTAAGTCGCTGCTATTCCAAGTGCCTGTAATCGGTATGGTCACATTCACCACGTTAGATAGCGATCCCTCAACTCCACTGCTGTTAACTGCGGTTACTGCGTAGTAATATGTCATTCCCTGGGTTTTAGCACTTGAATCTAGATAGCTCGCTGGAGAGTCAAACCAGGAGTTCGCGAGGAGTGTGGCTGTGCCTAGATTAGAGTCGTTTATGGGCTCGATATTTCGATAGATTTTATAGCTTGCCACTGATCCTAAAGCGGGCTTTGTCCAGTTCAGAAGTACCTCGGGATATGTTAAAGCCACTGCATTTAAATCGCTAACCACACCAGGCGGGAGTCCAACTACTGTATAGACCATTAAATCACTCGCGGTGTTGCCAGTTCGATCGTAAGCTATGGCTTTAACTCTATATTCCCCCGTTGGATATCTCTCGGTATTCCACTCCCATTCATAGGGATATTCAGCTGTATAAACAAGGGTATCATTTAAGTAGTACTCTACTTTGGCAACTTGCACATTATCCACCGCATCTACCTTTAGCTTCACTGTTTGTGAAATAGCTGAGCCATTTGCAGGGCTGGGTGCCATGAATGAGATAACTGGAGGTGAGATATCTAGGGGTGCATCGCATGCTTCCCCAAGGGTAATTGTGCCAGTGGTGCGATTGAATTTCAATATCTTTGCTTTTTCCGCGCTTGATACGCTGCAGTTTGCTACTGCTATTAATGGACTAATTGGTACTTTGACCTCTAGATTGCGATTGATCTCAGGGATGAGTTTCACTACTCCTCTTTCTATCGCTATAGTGTAGAAGCTGCCTCCTGCTTTACTGGGAATTTCAACTTGAGAGGTTAATTCAGTTATTTCTCCAGCTATGCTCGCGGTATTTATAATTGCATGGAAGTCTTGGATTTTTGAGGCTATATCGCTGCCAATTGTGTTGAGTTCGCGATACATAGCGATATCAGAAGTGCTAGTTAAAATGTTTTGAAAGGATAGCGCTATGAGGGAGATTAAAACTGCTGAGATGGAGAAGGTTAATAGCAATTCAACTGTTACCGTCAATGCATTTTCATCGTTTAAGGTGCTTCTCATATATTCACCTTAATTTTTTCCTCAAGCTTGAAGATTCCAGCTTGGTATATTAATGTGAGATTGAGATAGTCTAGGGTTTGATTGAGGTAATCTAAATGGATTTCAACAGCTTCACCTTTCGCGGCATATAGCGAGGTAGTGGTATTTACATAGGAGTTGAAGTAGGAGTAGAAGGTAAAATTGAAAAGCTCACTATTAGTTTTATTTGCTTTTAAAACCGCATTTCTTGCCTCGCGAATTGTCATTTCCTGAAGGGATTTAAAGTGCTGCTTGCTTGGATAGAGTCCTGTTCCTGGGATGTTGCTCATTAGGATTACATCGTTTAGTAGAATTGTTATAAGAAGGAGGCCAAGCAGCATGATGAATGCACTTAAGAGAATCATTTGTCCCTCTCCATCTTTTTTGATCTCCGGGGTCATTGCTACATCCTCCAGAGGGTGAGTTTGACTAGTGCAAGGTTGTAGAAATTTGAAGCGCTATCTATGTCTTTAAGTGGATTGTTTTGATTGATGCTATCGCTATCGTAAATAGCTATAGTTTCATATACTGTAACCGCGTTATCAGAGGGTTCTCCATTCCAGATGAGTGCTCCAGTGGCGAGATCGCATTTGGATGTGTTGATATATATTAATTCTAAATCATAGGCTATACCTCGACTTGAGAGCGCGGCAATGAGGATTTCTTCAAATTCACTGCGATTTGATTTCCCCTGTAGATTGTTCTCTCGAGTTCCATCCCAGTTTAAGATCGCGCTTTTCAATGGCGAGGTGATATTCAAGGGATCTGGGGAGTAATTGGCTGTGGTTAATAGATCTTGACCAAGCGTGGCTAGGTAAAACTCAATCTGCTGATTCGAGGCTGAAGAGGTTAAGGGGGTAAGTGGCGTGGCTTTGGTTATGAATAGCAGTGCGGCTAGGATTAAACAGGCCACTGCCAGTGCTTCAAGAGTATATAGCTGTCCAGATTCATTTTTTAATATTACCATTACCATATCTTCACCGAGAGTATCAATCTTTCTTTCAACTCGCTTACTAGGACTACTCTCTTGGCTTGTGCAACAGTGGAGAGATCTAGCGGGACTTTTCCCGCTTGAAGCACTGCTTGCGAGCTTTCTCTATATACGCTATCGTTTAAAAATCGAAGCTCTATGTAAAGATCGTATTTTCTGGTTGGGGTAACAAGTCCAAGTTCATTTATTTTAGTTTCATAGGAATTGCTTAGCGAGGTGTTCAGCTCTATAGCTTTTTCAAGCGAGATCAAACCAGGATTTTGGGAATTTAAAGCGAGAGCTCTTGGGTCTTCAACTAAAAAAGCTGCAACTCTATTTGCTAGAAAATGCACATCTTCTGATTCAGTCTGGAATGGAATGAAAAGTCCAGTTATGCTTTGAAATAGAAATAAAAATGCCAGTGAGAATATTATTATTCCAGTTATGAAGTCCAAGCTGATTTGAGCACAGCAGTTACATTTTTCTTCAGCCATATTTTTTTCACTTTGATTAATATTCTAATTTGTCTTACATATATATCAATTATTACCAATATAATTAAAATTTTTCTCAATAATTTAATCAATAGTAAAAGCAAATGTTTAAGCATTGGCATTTTAATAGGCACATGAGGCGGTATAAATGGAATTGAGATTTGGAGAGAGAACCTATAATCCTCAGATTAGAAGATTGAATGACTTGAAAGAGCTAATTTTCGATAAAGAGTGGCTTAAAACTGCGCCCAATTCAGAGCTATATTACATGTATCGCGATCTCTCACTTAGTAAAAAGGATGAAAACGCAAGCAAGCAATATAGCTTGAGATATGATATAACCATAATTCCTCCCTTCAATCTCGGTAGAGAATATGTGAAAACCGCTGGCCACTATCATCCCCCTTTAAATTCAAATTTAACCTACCCCGAGCTTTATGAAGTGCTAGAGGGAAAAGCCCATTATTTGCTTCAAAAACCAGAGGAATTAGATGCAAGCAGAATCGTGGATGTGGTATTGATCGAGGCTGAAGAAGGAGATAAAGTAGTAATACCTCCGAATTACGGTCATATAACCATAAATCCAGCTAGAAAAACCCTGAAAATGGCAAACTGGGTTTCAAGGAATTTCACCTCCATCTATGATCCCTATCGCAGAATGGGAGGGGGAGCATATTTTGAGCTAATAACTAATGAATTCATTAAAAATAGCAATTATACCCGAGTACCAGAGATTCGATTCCTAAAACCAGCGAATTTCTCTGAATTCGGCTTGCGAAAAAACAAAGAGATCTATGGATTAATACGCAATCCAGAGAGGCTTGAGTTTTTAAATAAACCAGCTAAGTATAAAGCCCTTTTTGAAAAAGTTTTAAGAGGAAGCTAGGGGCAAAATATTTGCGAACTAGGTGGAATTGCTATTCTTCATCACAGCAGTGCCATGATAGGTGGAGACTTATAGGGGTTGCGCTTGATTGGCACTGAGGTGCCCCATTCTATTCACCATTGCCATCTCAGTTCTCGATTGATTAGTTTGAAATGAGGATGCTTCAAAAACCCATATCCCCATTGCAGAAACTTTTTGCCCTATAACTATGTCAATTATAGAGAGGGAGAGGATGCAAATAGGAATAATCCCAGGCTCTGGGTATGATGAGTTTCTTGATGGCGGGGAAAAGATTCAGGTGCGCACAAGCTATGGTGAAGTTGAGGTTAGAGAAATGAAGACTGGAAAGGTAAAGACCTTTATTCTCAATAGACACGGTAGAGGCGCAGCAATTCCAGCGAATAAGATAAACCATAGAGCTAATATTGCAGCGCTTAGGCAGCTGAAGGTTGATCGAATAATTGCTATATCTGCAGTTGGAAGCCTACAGAAGTCCATAAGAGTGGGAGACCTTGTACTCCTAGATCAATTTATAGACTTCAGCTCTTGCTCTGTAAGCTTCGAGGATAAATATATCGATGTAAGTGAGCCCTTTTGCGAGCAATTGAGAAGCATAATATTGAAAACTGCTAAAGCACTTGAACTTGAATTTAAATTTAAACTTAAATTTAAACTGCATCCCCGAGGTACATATATCTGTGTGCGCGGTCCCAGATATGAAACGAAGGCGGAGATAAAGGCTTTTCAAAAACTAGGGGGAGATGTTATTGGCATGACCATAGCGCCTGAATGTGCACTTGCAAGGGAAATAGGAACATGCTATGCCGCGGTATCTCTAGCTACAAATTTCGCTGCGGGAATAGAAAAAGCAAAGCTGAGCCATCAAAAAGTTCTTCAAGTTTGCGCTGAGAAGAGGGAAAAATTAGAGGAATTAATCCTGCGAGTCCTTCCCGAGATACCTGCGGATAAAAAATGCAGATGCAGCTAGCAGCTTTTTTTCAAAACCCAGATATACCTCGTGAGGCTCTTATGCACGCGCTGCTGTATAACTTCAAGCACTTGAAATTTAGCATTCTCAGCAAGGGATTTAATTGAGCGATCTGAGACCACAACCGCGATTTTATTCTCCTTCAATACACGATGCATCTCCAGGAGCGATCTATTATAGAGATCTTCAATATCCCTTGCTTCAATTCTAGCTGATCTACCATATGGTGGATCTGTAACAATTGCATCTATACATTTGTTCTTCAAAGGCAAATTGCAAGCATCGCTGATTAAAAGATAGTAATTTGCTCCATAGAAATCCAAATTTAATTTCGCCCCCCTCGCCATTTTTGATTGAAAATCACTTCCAATTACCCTAGCGCCAGCTAGTCCAGCTTCAACTAAAATTCCACCTGCACCGCAAAATGGATCAAGCAGTAGCTCGCCGCTTTTTACACCTGAGATATTAACCAACGCGCGTGCAATATGAGGCATAAGCACGCCTGGATAGAAAAAGGGCTTCAACTTTGGTTTTCGCTTTGCAAATTCCCCTCTTTTCACAGCTGCAAGTACCCGACCAAAAATTGCTAATTCATTTGTTAAAATTACTCTAAATATAATTTGAGGATTCTCAAGATCAACGCGATAGCCCCGCTTATGAATTACCTCGCCCAAGAGTTTTTCAAGTTGAATAGCTTGAGATTTCGCTTTTACTCTGACGCAGAAACTCATTTCATTTAAATTAAGCTTTAATCCATCTACCAAACTAATAATGCTTTGCTCATCTGGCTTGCATATGCCAAGTACTTCAACTATGCAATGCACCATACCCAGGCGAGATGCAGTCTCCTGCGGATAAAAATCAACCTCTATGATTAATAATTGATCTGAAAAAACTATTTCGCGATATTTCACGCCAGAGGCAGCTAGAAATCTAAGTACCTCTAGCCTGGAGAGAGTTTTATGTTCTCCTGAGAGTTCGAAGGCTAAGATCATACGATTGAAAATATTGCACCTTAAAATATTAATAATTCAGCGCGATAATCCCTAAAACATGCATGGACTTCCAAAGGTGGTTAAAGCAATAATGCTTAAGGATGAGCAGATTTTATTCCACCTGCATCAAACTCGCGCTAAGCATCCATTAACCCCCGATACCATTTATGTTACGAATTTCCGGGTCATAAGATACAGCCCCAAGCTACTGGGATTCAAGCACGAAACCGAGGACTATTACTACAAAGATATCGCTAATGTAAAAATTGATAAAGGCCTAATCTATTCCTCGATTCTACTCAAGGTTCGCTTTCTCTCCCACGATTTAAGATTCGAGGATATCTCAACGAGAGAAGCGGAGGAAATGTGCAGAATAATTGGTGAAATAATCAAGTAGTTTTGAAAACAGTTTTTATATACTTTAAATACTTCTTTAATTGAGTGGAGATGAAAACATGTCTAAAGCCGAAGAGGCAAAGGCAACCATTAAGATTGAAAATGTCGTAGCCTCAACGTCGATTGGACGTGAAATTGATTTAAAAGCCATAACCCAAGCACTGGAGGGCGCTGATTACGATCCTGAGCAATTCCCAGGCTTGGTTTATCGCACGAAAGACCCTAAGACAGCTGCATTGATTTTTAGATCAGGCAAGATAGTATGCACAGGGGCGAAGAGCATAGAGGATGTTGATAAGGGGCTGAAAAAAGTTTTCAAGAAAATGGAGACCGTGGGAATACAAGTAACTGGAGCTCCTGAAATCACCGTTCAAAATATAGTAGCTTCGGCAGATCTAGGCTCGGAGCTGAATTTAAATGCAATTGCAATAGGACTTGGCCTTGAGAACATAGAATATGAACCTGAGCAATTCCCAGGCTTAGTTTATCGCATAGATGAGCCAAAGGTAGTGGTGCTGCTTTTCGGCTCAGGAAAGCTAGTGGTAACTGGCGGGAAAAAACCTCAAGATGCAGGAGCAGCGGTTGAGAGAATTGTAAAAGAACTTGAGAGTCTTGCACTGCTGTAAATGATAATTCCAGAAAGCGAGCGATCCCAAGAGCCCCTAGTGGGCGAGAGAGTGATAACTCATCCTGATATCGTTAGAGCTAATGAATGGATTTTAAATATATATAGCCCGCCGAAGAGAGAACTCTGCATCTTCGTGCCCTGCGCTAAGGTAAAGCCTTATCACGCTAGTCCATCTCACAAAACTTATGATAGAGTGATCTTCAGCTTGCTCCCTAAAGAGAAAGTACATATCGTGGCATTTGGCACCTGTGGGGTGACACCGCGAGAGCTTGATATAGAATATCCCTTTATGCACTATAGCTTCATGCTCGGCAAGTGCAATGTAGCTGAAGTTAAAAAACAATTTATAGAAATCGAGAGCCATAGACTAAAAAGATATCTGGAGAAAACCAGGGGTAATTATAAATATAGAATAGCCTACTGCATTGGAGACTTTCGCAAAGCAATGCTCAAAGCTATCGAGCTAAGCGGGATCAATGTTATAGTGGCACCTAAAGAGGAAACGCTGGAGCGGAATAAACTTGCGAATAAGCCCTTTGTATATGGCAGTTTAAGCCGAAGAGCATATCTCCAAGACCTAGCTGATGCCATAACGAATCTATATAGAATGGAAAGGCGGATAGTTGGAATAACTGAAATATCATGCGATAACTACGACTGGTATCTTCTATGATGTCCTTCTACTCCCCAGAGCTAGAACTATATATTAACATTGAAATGGGAAATGGCACTGTCAAAAGGCTGATATTCAGCAGAGGGCCTCGAGGAAAAGAAGCTAAAGGCAGGGTTATAGAGGACTTAAAGAGATATTTAAATGGAGAAGCAGTTGATTTTTCCAAGTATTCCATTTCTCTTTCAAATCTCACGAGCTTTGAAAGAGCAGTGCTGCTTGAAACTAGGAAAATACCATTCGGCGTGGCTATAAGCTACTCCGAACTTGCAAGTCGAATGGGCACGAGTGGGATTAGAGCAGTTGGTAATGCTCTAGCTAAAAATCCAGTTCCCATAGTGATTCCATGTCATAGAGTGGTGCATAAAAATGGTTCGCTAGGAGGCTATAAAGGTGGGGTTAAGGTGAAGCAAAAGTTACTGGAGATCGAGGGGGTAAATAAATGAATAGAAAGAGAATAATTCCCTGTTTAGATACCAAGTTGGATGAAACCGGCAGGCCTATGGTGGTAAAGGGCATTGAATTTGAGCGTTTGCGCTATGCAGGTGAACCAGTGGAGCTTGCAGAGCTATATTCACTTCAAGGCGCAGATGAACTTGTGTTCCTTGATATTAGTGCTTCTATTGAAAATAGAAATACAATGATCGAAGCCGTGAAGATGGTAGCCAAAGCCGTGAGCATTCCCTTAACTGTTGGTGGAGGGGTTAAAAGCATTAGAGATATAGAGGTAATTCTAGCTACTGGCGCGGATAAAGTGAGCATAAATACTGCTGCGGTTAAAAATCCAACTTTAATAAAAGAAGCTGCTCAGAAATTTGGGAGCGAGCGAATCGTCTCAGCTATAGATTGCAAGCGCAACTTCAAATTCCAGGCTGGTAGAAATATGCTTGAGCTCGAGGATGGAAGTAAAGCTTGGTATGAGGTTGTGATCTACAGCGGAAGGCAGCATACTAATATGGATACAGTGGAATGGGCAAAGCAAGTTGAGGAACTAGGCGCGGGGGAAATTTTACTGACAAGTAAGGATAGAGATGGCACTAAAATTGGCTATGATATTCCAATAACGAGAGCAGTGGCGAAAGCAGTGAAGATACCTGTTATAGCAAGTGGAGGCGTGGGAAAGCTCGAGCACTTCTATGAAGCTTTTATAAACGGTGCTAGCGCTTGCTTAGCTGCGAGTATATTTCACTATGGAGATTATACCATAAAAGAGGTCAAGCAGTTTCTCCGCGAGAGGGGATTGGAAATTTAAAATAAATTCAAGCTCTCGATCTACCCGCGGATTCCCCATATGTTATAGCAGTTGCAATTAAATGAGCTACTCGCAGAGGCTCAGGTATTCTACTGTGAGTCGATGCAAGCTTTACAATCTTCTCTGCATCTTTTTGAGCTATGCCAGTGCACTGCATATAAACCGGCAGTCCTCTTCGCTGGGTTTTAACCTCGTAGATCTCTCCAGCGCGCTTTATTATCGCTAGTCTCAGCTTGGGCTTGCTTAGATTTTGAAGCGCTGCTTCAATTGCTTGGAAATCTGGTTTGGAGCGCATCACTGCAATTATTGGAATCTTGATTTCTTTGAAAACCTTTTGGATATCAACCACGTTAAAACCAGCTAGGGTAACGCCATTCAGCATCAAGATTCTCAACTGATGATAATGCCTTGAGTTTTTAACCATTTCTATAATCTGCCTCGTGGCATCTAAACCATCTCGCTCGACCTCAGTTTTAAGCACTCCATCTAACCACTTGCCTCCTCTGAAGATGGTTCCAATTAGCAGAATTTTTTTTGAAATAAGTGGAGAATCATCTATGCCTAAAATGCGTATCTCTGGCTTGATGTGCATACAATGGATAAGATTATGGCTAGATTTAAAAGCATATGCCTCGATATCGAGGTAAAAAAATAATACATCGGTAAAAGATTATAAGCATTGATGCATATTAATAGACCGGAAGGTTTTGAAATGAGAATCTGGAAAGTCCACTGCATATATTTCGTGGAGGCGGAATCAGAGAAAGAAGCTTGGCTTAAAGCCAGAGAATTTGCAGACAAGGTATCTTCCCTTGGGGAAGTTATTAAAATTGAGGATGTTGAAGCAAGTGGGATTGCAATTGCGTGAAGCTATGCCTTTCTAACTGCGCTTAAAAACTTCTTTTTTAATTCATCGCATTGCTTGCCTATCTGCGAGGCAGCATCTCTTAATACTTCAAAGGGATCTGAGCCATCGGTTCTTAGATATAATATTGGATCGCTTATCAGCGGATGCTCTATATCATAGGTCGCTGCTTCCACGCGTTTATCCTGAAGCAAGGCTGATTTCATCAGATTTAAAAAAGTATGCCCTTCTCCACCAATTTCAATTTCAATTTCCCTCTCAGATTTGGATAAAACTTTTATCTCCATATTTTCATCTCCTCAAATAATTCCCAAGCCATAGTCTTCAGAGATTTTCCTAATTTCAATGCGCTCACACCTCGGGCAAATAAGAGTATAAGTGTTACTTCTTCGCTTAAGCGAGGCTCTACATCTAGAGCAATATGCTTTAACAACGCCGAGATATCTATCGGCTGTGCTAAGCCTCATTGTGCGCGAGTCAATCACTTTGGCTTTCACTATATCGTTAACTGCAAATTCCTTGGTAAGTTCACTCACATAAGAACTTTTAACATTTGAAATATGTATTGCTCCTTGCGCGATGCTTGGTATTTCTCTATCCTCTTTGCCCTTAACGCGAGCTATTTCCACAAGCGCTACAGAGTTTTTTAAATCAATAATTCTCCCCACAACTACATCGCCGGCTTTAGGAACAGGGGGTACATTTGTGCTTGGAAGCACGCTCACCACTCTTTCCCTGCGATTTATTTTAACATAGCCAGCTACGCTGGCAAATATATTTCCTTTTTCCTCATAAGTCCCCGCGCCAGCGATGAATTCCTCACAGGTACCTATTAAGTCACCGGGGATTACGAATTTATCCTCCATCATCATCGCCTCTCGAGTCTATACAGCTCGACTTCTATGCGCTCGATGTCTTTTCTATGAAATTTAAACATCCGCTTCACTGGGAAAAGCATTCGCTTGAAATGGGTTATTCTAGCTTTATCTTGAATAAATTCTTCAACGAATTGCTTGCTCCCAGCGTTGTGAATTGAATATACCACCTTAGCGATTTCCAGAGCCTTATTTAAGAACGGGCGATCGCTTCCTTTTTTTTGAGCCCCAAATGGGGGATTCATCACAACTATATCCGCGCTCCCAATTACTTGGGAGACATCCCAAGCGATGAATTCCACTTCTACATCGAGCTGCTTTGCATTTTCTCTTGCTATTCTAAGCGCATTTATATCGCTGTCTATGCCTATAACTTTTTCTGCCCCTAGCAATTTCGCTCCTATTGCCAGGATTCCTGTGCCGCATCCAAGGTCGTATACCACTCCTTTTAAATCTCCCTGCATATATGCAAAATGCAAGAGCTCAGCTGCAATTGAAGCTGGAGTGAAATACTGCTCCATCTCAACTTTTGCCTCTGGAAAGCCCTTTACTTTCTCCAGCAGAATCTCAAGCTGCTTTTGCTTCATATACCATATACTATAAAAAATTTGCAACTAGAAATATTTTTTATTTACTTCTCCTCGCTAAGTCGAGGTGGTATTTCAGCATAGAGCTATGCTCGATCATAGAGGTGAAGACATAGGCCTCTTCAAGGGTCTTGCCAGCTGCAAAGGTACCGTGGCCCTTAACTATAACCCCTTTATGTTCTCTCAATGCAAGGCTCACGCTCTTCGCCAGTTCCTTAGAGCCCGTGGCTCCGGAGATGACTGGAATTCTATGGAGGAAGTACTGCCCCTCAGTATCCAGGGGATCCAAGTATTTCTTCTTCAGCAATAGAGATTCTATGACTGCAAATGGAGAATGAGCGTGTATAATCGCAAGTGCCGCTGTTTGCTTGTATATCTCGCGATGCACAACTGTTTCGGTGGATGCTATTAAGTCAAAGCTAGTGGGCTTTTCGATTTCTACTTCCACGATTGAATTCTCATCAAGTTCATCGAGTTTAGCGCCTGTTCTAGTTATTAAGATTTTATTTCCCGCGCGAGTGCTTATATTGCCAAAGTGACCGGTTACCAAGCCTCTTTCCACTAGGAATTTTCCATATTTTGCTATTTCACGCCACATTTCTCCGCCTCGCTCTCCAGTTGAAGAGCTTTAAGCTTCTCCAACAGTGGCACGCCTTCACAACTCCAACCTCGAACTTGGTAGTATTCTCTCAATGCGAGTTCAAATTCTTTTCTACTCAATCCATCGAAAAATCTCTCAGGCAAGGTATCCGCTTTAGAGGTGAAGCCCTCTCGAATGTTAAAAAGCCGCTCCAAGTTCCAAATTCTCTCACCGATTTTGAGCAAATCTTGAGGGGTTATTTCTTCTCCAATTGCAGCGCTTAATAGATCAGCATATTCCTCTTCACTTAGCGCCAGAGACGAGAATCTGCAGAGGATTAGAGAATCAACTGCCGCTGATAAATTTTGAATCAAGGCTACTAGCGCGGCCTTTCCAGTGAAGCTATATCGATCTACTAGCTTTGGCTTGCCAAGAATTTCCATGGAAACCATGTAAGCTCGCAGATGGCAAGCCCCGCGATTAGAAGTGGCATATGCTAGTGCTTGTCCACTTAAACTTCTAGGATCATATGCAGGTATCTCAAGTGCTTTAACAGTCATGCTTGCCTCGGGTTTCTCTTTTGCGCTGCAGTAGGCAAGGGATCCCTCGCTCAGTATTTTTCCAAGTCCTCTTTTCTCAGCCACTATTTTTACCAGTTCACTCAGATTGCTTACCTCGCAGTTATTGAGCTCTGCATAGCTCGCTATTGTTGCTCCAGTGGAAATGGTATCGATGCCATAGTCATTGCAAAGTTCATTCACTTTTATAATTTCATTTATATCGTGATTGTTGAGATTGGCACCAAAAGCCCAGATTGTTTCATATTCAGGTATGGAGAGCTTTGAATTCTTAATAACTCTTTTACAGGCAATTGCACATTTAGCACAGGATTTTTTCTCTAGTTCAAAGTTTTCCTTGATATATTCCCCTGATATCTCCTCTGCACGCGCAAATCCTCTTTCGCGGAAGTTATTGGCAGGTAGAACTTGCATGTGGTTCATTAAATTCACAAGGGCTGCAGTGCCAAATTCAGCTAGGCCTCTGGCTAATGCTTGACTCGCCTTAATCAAGCGGAGTGCGCGAGTTTCAGCAAGTTGGTATTTCTTTTCATTCACAGGATTTAAGGATAAATTTAAAGAGCCATTCACAACTATTGCTTTAAGTTTTTTCGAGCCCATAACAGCACCTAAACCTCCTCTCCCGCAAGCATGAGTTCCCTCGCTGATTATATTCGCGAGTTTGCTCAGCTTCTCCCCCGCTCTACCAATGCAGGCAACTCGGCCTTTTTTGGATAAAATATTAACTGTTTCCTTAACATTTAGCCCCCAGAGCTTGCTTCCATCTTTTATATCTATTTCTTCATTGTGAATCTCAATATAAACTGGTGAATTTGCCTTTCCTTTAAATACTAGAGCAGCATAGCCGCAGCGCTTTAATTCCACTCCAAAGAAACCCCCAGCACTGGAATCAAAAATTGTCTTGGTAAGTGGAGACTTTGAAACCACTGCATGTCTCCCTGACATAGGCGCTACACCTGTTAGCGGGCCAATTGCAAAGATGATTGCATTTTCAGCTGAAAGGGGATCTAAAGTTGCTGGTATTGAATCAAATAATAGCTTCACCCCTAGGCCCCGGCCGCCTAAGTAGTTCTTAATGAGTTTTTTATTAAGATTTTTTATCTTGATTTTTCCACTGCTTAAATTTATAGTTGCAATTTTAGCTTTCCACATTAACTTCATCATATATTCAATTCTTCTTTTAATGCTTCTCCATAAAATGGATGCGAATTAGCGCAAAAAATAAATATTTTCAAAGGTTATTAGTGAATGTAAAGTATTTCTCTAAAATCTTTCTAAATTATCCTTATTTTTAGAAAGATTTAAATAGAAAAAGAGTGTAATATATTCACTGTCATTCACTGGAAAACTAGCAAGGGGATGGATGTGCAGTTTACAGCAATGACGGCATATGGGGATGGATGATTGTGCGTGGAGAGAGCAGAGATGAGGATCCAACTCCAAATCGAAAGTGAAAGGGGCGAAAAAACTAAGATAATAACCTCCAGCAGTAAAATAGCCAAGAAAATCATTGAAGCACTTGAAGCGATGGAGAGCGGATCTTCATCGAAACCACTCTCCAAACCCGCTCCTATTTTTTCTAAAAAACGCATCTTAACCCCTGAGATAAAAGAACTTTCAAAAGAAACCCTCACTATAAAAGAGCGCTTGCGAGGATTCATCAAATATGAATATCCCAGAATTTGGTTTAAATCTCTAGATTTAAAAAAGAGCTTCGAAGAAACCTTTGATACTGAGATAGGTTTAAGTACAATCTCAGAATACCTCGCAAGGATGCATCGAGAGGGCTTGCTGGAGAGAAGAGGCAATCGAACCCAGTGGGAGTATAAACTTGTGGAGAAAAACCAAGAGGCAAGCATCACCCAAGTAACACTATGAATCGTGAAGCAGTGAATCGATTTCACGCATTCATACGATATATTTAAAACGAAGTAAATAATAATATTGGAGAGCGATGCCTGAAACTATTTTTAGCATAGATACCGAGCTTTCGCCAGCATATCTAGAGATTTAGAATCAGCCTTAAAAATAGGCCAGCCTAGAGCCCTTGCAAATGCTCTTCGCAAAATTGGTTTTCTAAAACTCCAGTATGAAAGAATACCTAGCTATCGCTTTCAAGGCTGGCTAAGCTGAGACCTCATCCACCAATATACTTTAATATTAATATAGCTAGACTTGAGCGGCTTAAACTTGGTGAGATAAAACATACATTGATACAATCTGCTAAGGATGTTTTCAATGGATTTAGAGGCGCAATATAGTTATATCTTCATATCCTAAAGGTGGAAATATGAGAGAAGCATTGCTTTATGAAAAACTGGGAGATGAAAGGGTTAAATGCCATTTATGCAATCATTACTGCACAATATCCCCTGGGAAGCGAGGTATATGCGCGGTTAGAGAAAATAGAGATGGTACGCTATATTCCCTTGTCTATGGAAAAGTTATTGCTGCACATATAGATCCCATTGAAAAAAAACCCCTCTTCCACTTCTATCCAGGTTCCAAATCTTATTCCATTGCCACTGTTGGCTGCAACTTCAAATGCGATCACTGCCAGAACTATGAAATTTCCCAATATTCAAAAGAATACTACCCAGATATCCCAGGGGTTGAAATGGCGCCTGAGCAAGTGGTGAGAGAGGCAAAGAAAGCTCGCTGTGAAAGTATATCCTATACTTACACTGAGCCAACGGTTTTCTTCGAATTTGCCTATGACTGCGCTAGGCTTGCTCGTGAGAGTGGAATTAAAAATGTCTTCGTCAGCAATGGATACACCAGCGAGGAGGCAGTTAGATTCATAGCGCCTTATTTAGATGCAAATAACATTGATTTAAAGGGAGATGAGAATTTCTATAGAAAGGTTTCAGGGGCAAGGCTTCAGCCTGTGCTTGATACCATTAAATTGATGAAAGAACTTGGGATTTGGGTTGAGGTAACCACGCTCGTAATTCCAAACTACAATGACTCCGAAGCTTTTTTGCGATGGGCAGCTGAGTTTATTAAATCCATAGACCCTTCGATTCCATGGCACGTGACTCAATTCTACCCCACCTATAAACTGCTTGATCAACCGAGAACGCCGATTAACACGCTCAGGAAAGCGAGGGAAATAGGTTTAAAAGCAGGATTGAAGTATGTTTATGAAGGCAATGTCCCAGGGGAGGGAGGGGAGAATACCTACTGCCCTGAATGCGGGGAATTGCTTATTGAGAGATTTGGATATATTTTGACCAGGATAAAGATGAAGCACTCCACGTGCCCTAAATGCGGAGCGAGAATCGCTGGCGTGGGAATGCCTTGATTTTTAAAAATGGCATTCCCAAGCGGGGCACCCGCCTGAGTACTCTGATGCGGCGCTCACGTGTTCCTCCCCCGCTAGTTCTCTGCTTAGAATTGAACCTATGTATAGCACTTGCGATTTCTTACTTCCATATCTATAAACAGTTATTCCCTTGCATTGCAGTTTATAAGCAAGCGTGAAAACCGCGCGTACATCTTCGATGGTTGCATCGTGGGGGAGATTCACCGTTTTGGCAACCGCGTTATCTACATATTTTTGAAATGCAGCTTGCATTCTAACGTGCCACTCAGGAGCTATATCTAGAGCTGTGACGAATATCCTGCGAATATCCCAAGGAATGCTTTCGATTTGCTGAATGCTTCCCCTCTTGGCAACCTCCAGCATTAATTCTTCGCTATAGAAACCCCTTTTCACCGCGATTTCTTCAAAAAATGGATTTACCTCGAGCAAGCGAGTGCCCTCCATTACATCGCGTATGTATGAAACTGCGAATAAAGGCTCAATTCCACTGCTTGCACCTGCGATTATAGAAATTGTACCTGTGGGGGCAATGGTTGTAAGCGTGGCATTTCTAATTGCAGTGTATCCCTTTTTATCCCAGAGGCTGTCCTTGAAATTTGGGAAAGAACCTTTCTCTTCAGCGATTTCAATGGATTTTTTAATTGCCTCCTCACTTATGAACTTCATGACCTTCTCGGCTACCTCTAGGGCTTCATTTGAATCATATGGCACTTGTAGCTGAATCAGCATATCAGCGAACCCCATTACTCCCAAGCCGATCTTTCTATTTGCCTTTGTAATTTGCTCGATCTCTGGCATTGGAAATTTATTGGCATCTATCACATTATCCAAAAAATGCACTCCGAGTTTAACTATTCGGCGCAGTTTCTCCCATTCTATTTCCCCATTTTTAACCATCTTAGCGAGATTAATTGAGCCTAAATTGCAGGATTCATATGGCAGTAGTGGTAATTCACCGCATGGATTGGTGCTTTCAATTTCACCCAATTGAGGAGTTGGATTATGGCGATTGATTTCATCGAGGAATATAATACCTGGATCGCCAGTGCGCCAAGCCATGGTTACAATTAAGTCAAAAACGTTTTTTGCACTTAGCTTTTTAACACTCTGTTTATTCCTCGGGTTTATCAATTCATATTCCTCGCCTTTTTCCATTGTTTGCATAAAGCTATCAGTTACTCCCACTGAGATGTTGAAGTTGCTCAATGCTCTTTCATCTTGCTTTGCAGTTATGAATTCTAAGATATCAGGGTGGTCAACGCGCAGTACGCCCATATTCGCTCCTCTTCTCCTCCCGCCTTGCTTCACCACTTCAGTTGCTATGTCGAATACTCGCATGAATGAAACTGGTCCAGATGCAACTCCCATGGTGGAGCCAACTATATCCCCCTTGGGTCTGAGCTTGGAGAATGAGAAACCAGTGCCTCCCCCGGATTTATGGATCACTGCCATGTATTTCACTGCATCGAATATTGCATCTAGGGAGTCTTCCACTGGAAGTACAAAGCAAGCTGAAAGCTGCCCGACTTGTGTACCAGCGTTCATGAGTGTTGGTGAGTTGGGTAGAAATTCTAGGTTCACCATTGCTCGATAGAATTGCTCCTTGGTTTCTTCAACTTCATCTCTACTTTTATATCTCAAGTCAACCTCTGCAACTGCCTTAGCCACTCTTGCAAACATTCCACTGGTGCTCTCTATAACTTTTCCAGTTTCATCTTTCAATAAATAGCGCTGCTTCAGCACCTTAACTGCATTTACAGATAGTTTAAGTTCATCAACCACGCCTAGAAATTGCTTTAACTTTCGAATTTCAGCTCTTTTTTTGCGATAGAGTATATAGGCTTTAGCTGCATCTGCATATCCATGTTTGATCAATGCTTTTTCCACTAAATCCTGAACATCTTCAACAGAGGGTACTTTATCTGGGAAATGTGCGTCCAAAGTGGAAACAACTTCTCTCGCGAGGCGGTCCGCAGCATCGCGGTCGGGCTTGTTGATTGCTTGAGTTGCTCTATAGATTGCACTGGCAATTTTCTCCATTTCAAATGGGACAATTTTTCCATCGCGTTTCCGAATTTTAACTGGCATTTCACTTCTATATCACTTATTTGCGAGATATATTTTTCTGCGCTTTCAAATTGGAGAAATTATCCTTCGAAAATTAGAGAGAATTTTACGTTCATAAGCATCTTTATTTAGCTTTCCATTTAAAAAAAGCTCCTCAGCGGTATAGAAGAGCTTGACGCATTCCCAGATCAAGCTGAAATCTTGCTTTAATTTATTTGCGCATTCAATTAATTCACTTGCTGGCTTAGGATCTATAAGTTTTTTCATTAATTTCACTTCCCTTGAAATAGGGACTTTTTTAACTCTACTGAATGGATTTAGATATTTATTCAATGCATAGTCTATGAAGTAAGATTTAAAGCTGCATTCCTCGCATTTACTTGAAATACCATGCGGGCAGATGCATAGCTTTGGCAAGCCATAGCTGTTTTTCAAGCGCTTTTCAAGCATGAGGTCTAAACCCGCGATGGCAAGAGCCTTCCACCTCAGCTCTAGCGGTACTGCTTCGATTTGCTCAAAAAGCGCTTTAAAGGTCAAATTGCAGTGCTGCTTAACTATCTCTGCCTCCCCTTCAGCCAAGTTTTTTTCACGCATTCTCCTTTCAATATTGCTATGAAGCTGGTCATAAACTAGTGCAAGTGCATCTTTATAAGTGCGGGCATACCATTCCTTACCCCCTTTGGTTTTCCGTGGTATTTCAAGCAATTCCTTTTCCAATAGCTTGGAAATTATATATCGAGCTGTGCCATAGGAAGTGCTAAGCTTGCTTTGAATTTCCTTAAAGCATTTGAGCTCAAAGCTCGCTTGCTCAAGAATGCTTTCATATTGAAAGGGTTTTATTTCACCCCTGCCGCTGTAAATCTCATATATGAAGTGCGCAAGCTCCATGAAATCCATTTATTCACCTTTTAAAAGTTAGCCCTGGAACTCTGATTTATTTCTTCATATTGAATACTATGGTTTTTATGGTGGTCATTTCATCTATGCTATAGCCCAAGCCTTCTCTTCCAACTCCAGATTCTTTTATTCCACCGAAGGGGAAGTTGCCTACTCCATGCCCAGGTGCATCATTTATAGTTATTTCTCCAACTTGCAGGGATTTAGCAGCTTGCCAAGCGTGGAATAGATTTGAGGTGAATATAGCGCTATCCAAGCCATATTTCGATCGATTTGCTATTTCAATTGCTTCATCTAAGTTTTTGACTCTTATAATTGTGAGCACAGGCCCAAATGTTTCTTCCCATGCTATATCAGCATTTAATGGCACGTGGTCGAGAATGGTTGGATGGTAATAATTTTTCTCAAATTTGCCGCCTGCTAGGAGCTTTGCTCCTTTAAGCACTGCATCTTTTACCAAGCGATCTACTTTTTTAACTGCAGTTTCATTGGTCAGGGGACCTATTCTTGTCTCTTTATCTCTGGGGTCGCCTATTTTCCATTCCTGCACTTCTTTTATGGCTTTAGCTACAAAGAGGTCTGCTATTTTTTCGCATACCAAGATTCGGCTTATGGCATCGCATCTTTGTCCTGAGTTTTTAAGCGCGCCTTCAATGCATTTTTTAACCGCTTGGTCTAAATCAGCGTCTTCTAAAACAATGGCTGCTGCTTTGCCTCCGAGTTCTAAGTGGCGTTTCTTCATTCCAGCTAAACTTGCAATTCTCTTCCCAACTTCGGTGCTGCCTGTGAAGGAGATCATGTTGATTTTTTCATGTGTAATTAGCAAATCGCCTATTTCCCCGCCCCCTCCTACTACGACGTTTAGGCATCCCTCTTTTATTCCCGCTGCTTCGAGTATTCGGGTGAATAATAGCAGGGTTATGGGCGTGTCGGTTGAGGGCTTGGCAACCACTGTATTGCCGCTGGCTAAAGCTGGTATTACCTTAGCAGCTGCTATGTAAAGCGGGTAGTTAAATGGCGCTATGGCTGCCACCACTCCAAGTGGTTCTCTTATCACTATTGCGAATTTGCCAATTGTATCTTTAACGAATTCTCCAGGTATGTATTCCCCTGCAATTTTCCTCACTTCTTCCATCGCTAGCTCTAAGCGCTCCGCAGTTGCAATTACTTCACTCTCAGCTGCTTTAAATGGCTTGCCTAGTTCAACAACTATAGTTGAGGCAATTTCAGCTTTATGTTTCAATAATAGCTCGCGAGCTCTCTGAAAGATTTCCAGTTTTTCTATAACTGGTATATCTCTACTCTTTTTTCTATTTTCATGGGCGGCATTTATCGCTGCTTCTATTTCTCTTCTGCTTGCTTTTGCCACTCTTGCAGCTATACTATTATCAATTGGGGTATCTACTTCGATGGTTTCACCTGTGAAAATCCACTTTCCATTGATGTACATTTTAAACTTAGGAAGACCGTCGTCGTCTATTTCGTATATAGGTTTGAAGAAATCCCCAAGTTCTATTTTAGGCTTCTCTCCTATTGCTATGTTCATCATTTTTTGCCTCCTTATTTGATATTGATTTAGCTTTAGAATGCAATAGCTTTTTCAGTACTATGTGAGTGCTGAATATGCTCTTTTTTAAGTGCCTCGGAGATTGCTTTTCCCAGCAGAAGTATTGCCTTTCTATGCTGTTTTCGACTTTTATGCACGTGCATGGGGCTTACATTTAAAGCACTGTATTTACTGAGATCACAGGCTATTTGATTTTGCTCTAGGAATTCCTTTACCTGGTATAAAGCTAGGTGGATTTTAATTAATTCAAGTTTATTCATCAATTAAAGTATTGTTTTCCTTATTTATTAATTTTTTGATAACTATCAAAAAAGTGATAACTAAGCTTCGATACACTGTTCAAGCAATCCACTGGGCTTTAGTCTAGCAAGCATCGCTTCATATTTCTTTTTATCCTCGAGCATATCATTCAAAAGCTTTTCTTGAGCGTGGGTGCCTTTCTTTACTCTAACTTCAACCTCTTTGCCTAGCTTTTTCTCGAGAGCATATTTTATAACCACGCCAATCAAACCGCCCATTGGACAGAAGGGCGAAGTTGGCTTGAACTCGATTCTAGCTTTATCGCCCTCTATGGAGATATCCTCAGCTTCCACAATTTTCAAATCGAGAACAGATATAGGATGCTCTGGATCGTAGACCTTTTTTAAAATGTCGAGAATTTCCTTTCTATCCATATTCAAACCTCTAATTTACTTCTCCTCTAAATATATATAGCTTTCAATATAGTTTTAATATAGCTTTAAATAACTTGTTCGTAAATTTACGAACATTCGATGGCTATCGAATAATTTTATATATCTTTTTTGCTTTTATATTTTACTATATGGAAATATTCGCCACCAAAAAAGGAATAATAGCAGTTAAAAACCCAGTTCGAATTCAAATTTTAGAGGCACTTCAAGAAACCGAGTGCACCTTCGAAGAACTCGTGGAATGCGTTAAAAAAGCCAAGTCCACAGTTTCAGTGCATCTTGAAAAAATGCAGAGAGATGGATTAATAAGCTCTTGTTTGGATAAGAAAGACAAGCGCAAGAAAATTTATCGCTGCACTGCAACCTATATTGGCACAACAACTGCAAGTAAATATGAACTCGCTGAACAGATAAAAGAAGACCTACGCTTGAATGTAAATGAGATGAATCGCTTTATAAATGCAATCCAAGAATTGAAAGCTGGAGAGCATATCTGCTTGCTCTATGAAACCGAAGAAGAGCGATATAAAGCGCTTGTGCCCTATTTCAAAGAAGCGCTGAATAAAAATGAGCTATGCCTTTACATTGCCTTCGAAAATGCAGCTAAAGTGAAAAAAACCCTAGAGACAAGCGGTTTGAATGCAGCATCAAAGCAGCTTAATATCACAGCTCGAAACAATTTCAATCCTGAAAGCATACTAGCTTTGATGAAGAAAAAATTAGAACTTGCACTTAATGAGGGATATAATGGGCTGAGAATAGCCATTGAAATAACTGAAAAAAATTTAAATACACTCCTAGAATATGAATCCAAGCTCAACCTCTCTCTCCCAAGTTCAAAAGCACTTGCAATTTGCCAGTATAGGAGAAATAAATTCCCCCCTCAAGTGCTCTTGGAAATCCTCAAGAGCCATACAGTTGTCATCGCAAGCGATACTGTATGCCGGAACTTCAACTACATACCTTTAAAGGAAGATAAAGAAGAAGAACTCAATAGCTATATTTTTAACTTAATAGAGATGGAGAAACTCCAAAATCAAAGGCCATTTAACCTCATGCGCTCTCTATTTCGAGCAATGCGCTATATAGCTCAAGCCATGGGGATGGATACAAAGCCCGCTCTACGGCTCACTGGTCGTGAAATAGGCAGAGAACTTGCAAGGTTAATGCACGCCACTGAGCCAATTGGTTTAATAAAGGAGATCGCCAGTTTCTGGGAATCAAATAGAATGGGGAAAATCTCCATCGTTAAATCACATCTCCCTTTTGAAATCATCATTGAAAATTGCTATGAATGCTGTGGAATGCCCAATGTTGGCACCACTCTTTGCGCATTAGATGAAGGACTTATAAGCGCACTCTTAGATGAAAAACTAGATGTTAAAAGCACTGTAAAGGAAAAGGAATGCTGGGGATCTGGATATAACCACTGTCGATTCACAATTGAATGGTAGAGAAAATTATTTTTGCTACTTCAAATAAATAAAAAAATAAGAAACACATGCAGCCTGAAACAGCCAAGGTAATCATAGTACTGGGCTTTTTATTTGCAGTTCTCGCTGTTTCACTGCTGAAAATGGAAACCTTGGTGAGAGCCATTCTCAAGCGCTTTTAGTTTCTAGCTTTTAGTTTCTAGCGCTTGCAGTGTAGATCAAAAAAGCTAAGTATATAATATATAAGCAAAATTTATCTGCGGGGAAAAATTTATGCAGGATAAAACAACTACAACCCTAAAAACCCTAGAAATTATAGAAGCAATTGCAGTTATTGGATATATATACTATGTGCTTACTGGAAGATATGCCTTTGCACTCATCGCTCCCAAAACAGCGATATTTCAAGCCTTCCTAGGTCTATTTTTCCTCATACTCCTCATAGGAATGGTTAATTTATTATATCGCTGGACATTGCCACTTCATGGAAGTGGCTTGGCAAAAATCCTAGCTAGCTTTCTAAGCTGGATCAAAAAAACTGTATTAAGCTGGAAAATTTTTTTAATACTTGAGGCACTCGTGATTCAAGGTTTTTTGCAGAGCAAAATATTCAAGCAAAGCAAGCTCCGCTGGGTAATGCATATGACACTTGCCTGGGGCTGCTTGATATTCCTAGTGCTCTATACAATAGATATCAAAGAGATAATCGAAAAACTGCCACTCGGTAGCGCACTTGCCCAGGGAATTGATATCGTCATTTTATTAATAGCTTTACTCGCAACTATAGGTGGATTAACCGCAGTTGTTAGAAACTGGGACAAGCGGCCTGAAATCATGGTTATATTGCTAATAGCCGGGGTAATGCTATGGTATGCGATTTCCAGCGAAACTGCTTTTGACTATCTATATAGCACTGGTCTATTCATCTATGAAAAGCTACTCTACAACTTAGCAGCTGTTTTAGTTTTCATTGGATTAACCATAGTATTCATTCGCAGGCGATCAAAGGAAGTTAAGCCCCTTACTGACTTCAAAATAGATGTATCAGCAATTATATTAATCACAATATTATCTGCAACTGGCTTCGCTGGCTTCTATCTCCAATATATCTCAGCCCTTGCTCACGAGGTAATTCTCCACGTGCACTTCATCACCACCTTCGGCGTCATAGCCTACTTCCCATTCAGCAAATTCCTGCATATACCAACTGCAAAGTTGAGCTATATTCTAAACGCCGTGGAGGTGCATCATTAATGCAAGCTCAAGCCCGAGGATTCAAGCCCAAGAATTTAAGCTTCAAGCAAATGATCGAAGTCGACGCTTGCATGCGCTGCAATGAATGCTTGAAATTCTGCCCAGTGGTAGATATATATGGCAATGAAGTCGGCCCGAGAGGTAAAATCCACTTCTTCCGAGAGCTAATCAAGGGCAATGACTTAATCGCGAGATTGCTGGGCAGAAGTTCAAATATCACTGAGGAAGAGGTCAATAAATATACTCAGAATTTATACATCTGCACCTCTTGCTTACAGTGCAGAGAAGTCTGCGAAGCAGGTATAAATACCGTTTCAATGTGGGAGGCAATGCGAGCAGACGTGGTGGAGAGAGGCAATGGTCCAATGCCTGCGCATAGAGCAATAAGAGAGAGGGTGGAAAAATTAGGCAATCCCTATAATGAAAATCCAGAAAAGCGCCTTGCTTGGATTCAGCCGGGAATGAAAATTGCTGAGAAAGCGGATTTGCTTTTTTTCGTGGGCTGCACCTCTGCTCTTCGAATGACAATGCTTGCACAAGCAGTGACTAAGATATTAAATTACGCTAAAATTGAATTCACCTATCTAGGCAAAGCTGAACTATGCTGCGGATCGCCCTTGCTCAGAACCGGGCAGAGAGAAACCGCTTATAAAGTGATAAGAAGGAATGTAGAGCTGATAAAGCAAAAAGGCGTTAAAAAAGTCGTGGCCGCTTGCGCTGGCTGCGCGAACACTTCTAAAAATGACTGGCCAAAGGTAGTGGGAAAACTGCCCTTTGAAGTGCAGCATATCTCAGAGTTCTTCCTCGATTTAGTGATGGAGGGGAGGCTGAAGTTTAATAAAACTCTCGATTTAAAGGTAACCTATCACGATCCCTGCCACATAGGCAGGCATATGAAGCTATATGAAGAGCCGAGGAAGGCAATTGAAAGCATACCTGGGGTTAAAATTATTGAGATGAAGCGCAATCGAGAAATGGCAATGTGCTGCGGCGCAGGAGGCGGCTTTAGATCAGCTTTTTCCAACGATGCGATTGCAATCGCCAGCAAAAGAGTGAGGCAAGCTCAAGAGGAAACCCAGACGAATATGATGGTTACCTCTTGTCCATTCTGCCGCTTAAATTTAACCGATGGAGCGAAGAGTATAGGAGCAGACCTCAAGGTAATAAATATAGAGGAGCTATATACCCGCGCCCTTGGACTGTGAATAGAAAACAGAAAGCGAAAACTATTAAACTTGAAATAATATTAAAGAATTCGATGAGAACTTCTCAATCGAGCCGGAAAACGAATGAAACTCAAGTGAAGATAAAGCTAAACCTCGATGGAACTGGAGTGGCAAATGTTGAAACAGGAATTCATTTTTTTGATAATTTATTGAAAGTCTTCGCTGCTTCCGCTAAATTCGACCTCGAGGTAAAGGTAAAGGGAGACTTGGAAACTGGAGATCACCATATAGTTGAAGATACAGCCATAGTATTAGCGCAGGCATTTTCAAGCGCAATTGATAAAGGAGCTATCGAGCAAACGGGCTTTGCCATAGTTCCAGTTGAAGATTCCATTGCAGCTGCAGCGGTGAACCTCGATAAACCATATTTTACCTCGGAGTTTGAATTCAAAGGAGAGAAAATTGAGGATATGCAAACCGAGAATATATCACACTTCCTTCAAACCTTCGCATATAATGCAAGGCTAACCCTCCATATCAATGCTAAGGGTAAAAAAGACCGCTCCCTCGCTATAGCAATATTCAAAGCCCTGGGAATAGCACTTAGAATCGCTTGCAAAACTCTTAGATAAATTTTTATTTCTTCCTGCTTTATACTCTTTGGTGTACTTTATGGACTGGAAAAAACATAGCGAGGATTTAAACAAGCATTTGCATTTGAATAGCTATCCCATTGGAATGCGCCTTTATGAGCGTGCAAACGATATACCTCAGATGGTGAAGATGCAGCCTCAGAAAGTTAACATCTGCCAGCTTGCAACCATAGCTAGAGTATACAACTGGGCAGTTGGAAGCATAAATAAAAATATGATCTGCGCCCTAGGGGCAGCTTGCTTGGGAATGATTACCACTCCTAAGCGAATTATAGAGGGAGAGATAAACTGCGGTGTTTATCAAAAAGACCTAGCTGCTGCTAAGAAAATGCAAGAAGCCCTTCCCAAGCTGGGGAAGAAGCAATATGAAGCAGTTATGTTTTCATCTCTAGAGCGCATTCCCGTGGATCCCGAGGTAATTGTGATTTATGGCAATCCAGCTCAGATCTTGCGATTGGTTCAAGCTGCACTTTACCGCGAAGGCGGTAGGTTTGATTCAAGCACAGTGGGGGATGCTGGACTCTGCAATACCATTGCAAGAGTGCTACTCACGAAGAAGCCAGCCATGGATTTGCCTTGCTATGGAGAGCGCAGATTTGCCGCGGTTCAAGACCACGAAACTCTATTTGCATATCCTGCTGAATTCTGCGATAGAATAATCGAGGGACTTGAGGGCACGCACAAAGGAGGAGTGCGCTATCCAATTCCAGTGCAGCTTGACTGGTCTCCGAAGATGCCAAAGGGCTTTGTATTAATAGATGAAGATCTAAAATAATATATTATATTATTTTAAAAATCTATTCTTTTTTCAAGGTGAACCTTTTGAATAAGAGCGAGGTTGAAAAATCGGCTTTAATAGCTGTTACCTTAGCCTCATTTCTAACGCCATTTGCAGTCTCAGCAGTAAATGTAGCACTTCCAACTATTGGAAGGGAATTTGCCATGGATGCCATTTCTTTAAACTGGGTAGCAACTGCTTATCTTTTAGCCTCAGCTATTTTTCTAGTTCCACTCGGTAAACTGGCAGATATACAAGGGAGGAAAAAGCTCTTCATCTACGGCACATTTATATTCATCCTTACCTCTCTTCTCCTCGCAATTTCAAACTCGGGAGTGATGTTGATATTTTTACGCGCCGCACAGGGAATAGGAGGTGCTATGATATTTGGCACTGGAGTGGCAATTTTAACCTCTGTATTTCCAGTTGGGGAGAGAGGCAAGGTGCTGGGAATAAACGTTGCCGCGGTTTACATAGGGTTATCGACAGGGCCATTTCTAGGGGGATTCCTCACCCAGCAGTTGGGATGGAGAAGCATTTTTTATTTAAACATACCCCTGGGCTGCTTGATAATTGCCTTCAGTGCTTTAAAATTAAAAGGGGAGTGGGCTGAGGCGAAGGGGGAGAAATTTGATTTAGCTGGTTCTCTTATTTATTGCTTTATGCTTCTCTCAATAATGTATGGATTTTCCCTCTTGCCAGCGATTTCAGGAGCTTGGCTGATCTTAATAGGCGCGCTAGGATTACTTGTCTTCATTCAATGGGAATTGAAAGTAAAAAATCCAGTTTTGAATCTCAATCTCTTTAAAGCTAACCCAGTATTTGCTTTCTCTAATTTAGCTGCTTTGATAAACTACAGTGCAACTTTTGCAGTTGGCTTTCTATTAAGCCTCTATCTGCAGTATATAAAGGGCTTAAATCCACAGGAGGCAGGAGTAATTTTAGTTTCTCAGCCTGCTGTGCAGGCTGTTTTCTCGCCACTTGCAGGTAGACTTTCAGATAAAATTGAGCCTAGAATAGTTGCTTCATTTGGAATGGCATTAACCGCATCGGGGCTTTTTCTATTCACATTTCTTAGGGAGGAAACAGCTCTTGAGTTTATTATAGCTAGCTTGATTTTACTTGGCTTCGGCTTTGCGCTGTTCTCAAGTCCAAATACAAATGCAGTTATGAGCGCTGTGGATAAGAGATTCTATGGTATAGCAAGTGCTACCCTTGGTACAATGCGATTAACCGGTCAAATGCTTAGCATGGGTATAGCTATGCTAATTTTCGCTATTTACATTGGAAGGGTGGAGATAAATCCCGCTATTTATCCACAGCTATTGAGAAGCACTCAAATTGCATTTGGAATATTCGCCGCGCTGTGCTTCGCAGGCATCTTTGCATCCCTCGCTAGGGGAAAATTGAGATAAGAGCTAAGAAATAAATGGGAGTTTAAAATAAGAATGCTAAGGATAAGGAAAATTAGAAAAAGGTAGGATAAACCATGGCTAAAGATAAATTAGAACGCATTGGAGTTTCCCTACCCGCTAATTTACTCAAGCGCTTTGACGATATCATTGCAAAGCGCGGGTATTCCTCGAGATCCGAGGGCATAAGGGATGCTATTCGCAACTATATCATTGACTATGAATGGATGCGCGAGGAAAAAGGCGAGAAAGTTGGAATCATAACTTTGATCTACGATCATCATCAACGCGGGCTAGTGAATGCTCTTTTAGAAATGGAGCATGAATATACTGAACTCATTGAAAGCTCGCTTCATAAACATTTAGATGAAGAAAACTGCCTTGAGGTAATAGTAGTACGGGGAGATGCCGAGAAGGTTAAAACGCTGAGTGAGAAAATCATGGCACTGCGGGGAGTTAAACACGTTAAATTAACCACAACCTCGCCTGGGAAAGGATTATAGCTATGCTTGAGAAGCCAGAGTTACTTGCTCC
>JAWCMA010000003.1:0-56212 GCA_038850285.1 Methanocellales archaeon
CAGCTGTAATTGGAGACAAACTAGCTAAGAAGCTAGAAGTAAGGGTGAGAGATGTAGCTTTACTGTCTTACCCTGATGCTAAAAGGAGCGTGAGAATTATAGGCCTCATTCATACTGGTACTAGCATTGATGAAACCTTGGTTTATACTTCTCTCTTCATGGCTCAGAGTTTTTATGGGGTAAATGATGTGGTAAATGAAATTGCTATTAGAGTGGATGATATCTATATAGCAGATGAAGTGTCTAGGGAGATCGAGAGAGAAACCGAATATAGAGCAGCGAGCTGGATTGAATCTTTATCGGATTTACTCGCTTTTTTAGAAAGTCAATATGGTATGATCTTATTATACTATGCATTGATATTCATCATCGCGGGATTTGGTATTGCTAATGTGCTTATAATGATTGTTTCAGCGAAGATAAAGGAAATTGGAATGCTCATGGCAATGGGAGCAACAAGGCGAAGCATAGCAGAGATTTTCATAATCCAGAGTATGGTCTTCGCCTGCATTGGTATAGCTATTGGAAGCATTGTGGCATATGTACTAGAGCTATTACTCCAGAGTTACCCCATATCAACTCCTGAAGAGATTTATTTCGGACTTACATTTCTCCCAGTTGAAATCAACCTGCAAAACTTCTTAATCGCCGCTGTCTTTGCATTTCTAATTAGTGCGATAGTCGGGGTTTATCCCGCTTTACAAGCAAGCAAATTAGACCCTGTGGAGGCATTAAGAGTTGTCTGAAAATGCAGTTGAATTGAGAAATGTGAACAAGATCTATCGCAATGGCGTAGGCCACCATGCCCTTAAAGATGTTAACCTAGTTATTGAAAAGGGGGAGTTTTTGGCTATCGTTGGTCCCTCGGGATCGGGTAAAAGTACTCTCCTCAATTTAATAGGCTTGCTAGATACACCCACTTCGGGAGAAATATACATAAGAGGTGTGGACGTGACTAAAATCTCTCAAGAAGAAAGGGCTAGAATTAGAAATCAAGAACTAGGTTTTATCTTTCAATACCACTATCTCCTCCCCGACTTTACTGCTCTAGAAAATGTAATGATGCCGCTTCTAATAGCGAGGAAGAGTAAAGCAGAAGCAGAAAAAACCGCGAGAGACTTACTTGAATTGATGGGACTTGGTGCTCGAATGGATCATAAATTTAATCAACTTTCAGGTGGTGAAAATCAACGAGTAGCAGTTGCAAGAGCCCTAGCAAACAATCCTGCTATTGTACTTGGGGATGAGCCAACAGGCAACTTGGATACCAAAACGAGCGATGCAATCTACGAGCTCCTGAGGCACTTGAATCTAGAGAGAAAGCAAACATTTATCATCGTCACCCACAATCTTGATCTGGCTAAGAAGGCTGATAGAATCATCAAGCTCGTGGATGGCATTATTATCATCCCAGATTAAATTCACCTTTTAGGGTTATAGAAGAAACTCCGACTTAGACGAATAGAACGGATTGAGTTTCATCTTACCAATACCCAGTAAATCCTGTTTAATGTATAAATGCATCCACAGCAACATGCCACACCCCAGGTGAATATTTTTTAATTCTCCTCTGCTCTATGATTTCAGCCTTTTTGCCAAGTGCTTCAGCCGCTTGCCTTATTCTCTCTCTGGGTCTTGTTTCCAGGAGTGCCTCTGGTGCTGCTTCGTGATAATGTAGAAATCCACTTGGTTTTAGCGCTTCTATAGCTGGCTTTAAATAAGCGTGGGTCTCATGCACATAGCCCATTATAACTCGATCAGCGATATTCTTAGGAGTGACTTTTGAGCAATCACCAAGTAGGGGTTCCACTATTTCCTCAACTTTATTCAGCACGATATTTTGTTTTAAATAGTGAAAAGCAACTGGATTGAGTTCAATTGCATAGATTTTCTTAGGCTTGGAATGCACCGCCATTGGTATTGAAAAATACCCTATACCTGCGAACATATCCACAACCACCTCGCCTCTGCCAAGCTTTGACATTCGCAACCGCTCAGCTAAATTACCCGGGGAGAAAATTAACTTTGCTGCATCGAGTTTGAATTTGCATTTATTTTCAAGGTGTATGGTTTCGGTTTCACTCCCTACTATTATTTCCACATCTGGCTCTCTAAACTTGCCCCTAACCCCTTTATCATTTAATACTGTTTTACATCTTGGATATAGCTTTGAAAATGCTTCTCCAATTTCTTTTTTCCTATGCTCAAGTTCCCTTGGTATTTTAACAATTATAATGCTTCCAAGCACTTGCCAGCGCTTGGGAAGCAGCTTTAGTTCTTCTTCTGGTAAGGATAGAACACTTGCGAGCGCGCTTTTCATCGAATTTAATTAGAATCAAACTAAATTATATAAGATTGCATTAGAACTTATATTTATATTTAGAAGCTCTTTGAGGACGAAGGTTATGAATATCTTGATTTATGCTGGGAGAGAGCAAAACTGGATGCCTGTTTTTAAGTCGCTTGGTGTTGAGGCAAAGCAAGTTATGTTCGAGGAAACCGAGGTAATTAAAACCATTGATGATAAGCACGAGATTTTGATCGCCGGTGAGGGATCAATGGAATTCGATGGCATCCTCTGGAGAATTGGCAATATCCAGCCTTTTAAATATCATCTTCAAACGCTCTATACCCTTAATCTATGCAGCATTCCAATGCTAAACAGTAGAGCTTGCTCGATTCAATGCTATGATAAATTGCTCATGTTTTCTGCTTTGAAAAAAGCAGGGCTGCCCCTTATTCCAATGGAGGTATATTCTAGTGCTCGTATGCTCTCGCAATCTCCACCTTTTCTCCCCTGTGTGGTGAAAATCGGAAGCTATCATGCGGGATTGAATAAATTTCTAGTTGAAGATGAACGTGAGTGGATGGACTTAAGAAGTGTAATTAGAACAATGGAGCAGTACCTCGTGGTGGAGCCATATATAAATGTATATGAAGACATAAGGCTGCTTAAGATAGGCGAAGAAATTTATGGATTAACTAGGAAGGGCTGGACTTGGAAGTCAAATGAGCTTTTAAAATCACATGAGTTCTTTAAGCCAAGGGATGATTTGAAAGAAATGATTTATAAAGCATCAAAAGCTGTGGATGCTGATGTATGCGCTTTAGATCTTTTGCTAGACTATGAAAATCGCATATATGTGCTTGAGTTAATCGATGTACCTGATTTAGAGCTCTTTCCAAAGGCATATGAAAAAGTGGCTAAGTTAATGATTGAAAAAGCGAGAAAATAGCAGCAACTGGATTTCGGTAATCCCTCTAAGTTCATTACTGCAATTACACGGGTTTTGAATCGTGAAAGATAGCAACTTGGCTTGGTATTTGAGTGATAGAGATCGCTTCGATCTTGTGGTAAATGTAAATAATCTATAATCTATATGACCATCAAACTTAAAAATATATAAACCTAATAATAAGTAGTGTTTGGTGATAATATGAAATTTGATGTAACAGTCAGAAAAGACTTGGCCACAACTGGCGTGAGAGGACTTGATTCACTGCTAGGCGGGGGGGTACCATATGGCACTTCTCTCTTACTGCTAGCTGAACCAGGTGCAGGCTCTGAAACTTTTGCAGAGCAATTCATAATAGGGGGGCTGCAGAGTGGTGAAGAGGTGAGTTATTTCTCCACAGAGAGGCCTGTTGAGGAGATAAAAAAGGAGATGCTGCGCTTCAGTTGGGATACCACTCCCTTTGAAGAAGCCGGGAAAATAAAGTTCATCGACGCATATACCCCGAGATTCATACATATAATGCCAAAAGCTTTGATCAAAAAACAGGATGCAAAGGAATATCTTAGATCTGGCGCAGATGCCCTAAGTCTATTGAAATCTGTAATGGTAGATGAATGCACTACTGAGTATAGAGGAGTGATCGACTCCCTTTCATTCTTCCTCACGAAGTATAATCTCGAGGATGTAACTAAAGTAATGGAGTCAGTGATGTCAATGGGCAAGGCTACGAGGGGTACAAGATTGTTCCTCATGACCCGCGGCATGCATGATTCTTTGATTGAGAATACCATGAAGCACATGGCTGATGGAGTAATTGAATTTATAATTCGCGAGCGAGGCAGTGAATTGGAGAGACAGGTTGTAATTCGAAAGATGAGAGGCATGTTCATCCCGAATAAGACTTTTGTTTACCATATAACTCCTCGAGGCATAGAACTCGAAACCACCACTAGAGTGCTTTAGGATAAAATTTTCATGACAGGAGAATTGCTAAGCACGCATGTTAAGCCTAGACATATAAGTGAAGAAATACTCATATTCGGGAGCTGCACTGCAATCGAGTATCCTGAGATTCTTAAAAAATTCAAAGAAAGTACAAAGCTGCATATCTGCCTTGAGAAATTCCACGTGGAGCAAGCTGCTTGGAAGATAGCTATGATAGCGAGAGAAAATGAAATTAAAAGCATTGCAGTATTAACAGTGGATGGCTCTCCTCACTGCCTGCAGCTGCACTTTGCACTTGAAGACCTGCAGAAATTATTTCCAAATTTGAAGGTAAGGCACTATGTGATAGAAAAATCAAAACTCCATGAGGTAAGCAGTGAAGCAATAAGAATCTCGAGGCATTTGAGTGCAATTGAAAAACTGATAAGGGAGTGAGAATTTGAAAGTCGTTCCAGACACCAGCGTCATAATAGATGGTAGAATAACTGCTAAAATTGAAAGCGGTGAATTCGCAGGTGCAGAGATAATCATACCCGAGGCAGTTGTAGCTGAGCTTGAGGCTCAAGCTAATCAAGGCAGGGAAACGGGATTCAGCGGGCTCAATGAATTAAAAAAACTTAGTGAAATGGTCAAAGAGGGAAAAATTACCCTGAGATTCGCTGGCGATAGACCAACCCTTGAACAAATTAGATTGGCATCGAGAGGCGCGATTGATGCCGTGATCAGGCACATTGCCTCCGAAGCTGGCGCCACATTCATAACAAGTGATATAGTTCAAGCAGAGGTAGCCAGAGCCAAGGGCCTTGAGGTGATATATCTATCTCCAGTTAAAGAACCGCTGGATAAACTCAGACTCGAGGAATTCTTCACTAAGGATACTATTTCAGTTCACTTGAAGGAGAGAGCTATTCCAATGGCAAAGAGAGGTGCAATTGGAAACCTGCGTTTAGTTGAGCTCAGGGATCGCCCAATGAGCGAGAAGGAAATGCGAGAATTAGCCCACGAGATAATTGAGAGAGCAAAGCGAGACCCCCATGGTTTTATTGAAATTGAGAAAGAGGGGGCAACCATTATTCAACTCGGGCCTATGAGAATAGCAATTGCAAGACCACCTTTTTCAGACGGCTTAGAGATAACTGCAGTTCGCCCAATTGCAAATATAAGCCTTGATGACTATCGAATGAGTCGAGAATTAAAAGAGCGCATTCTTGAAAAACAGCGAGGCATACTCATCGCTGGTCCACCTGGTGCGGGTAAGTCAACGCTTGCAGCTGGAATTGCACAGTATCTCCAAGAGCATGAATTTGTAGTCAAGACAATGGAGAAACCCCGAGACTTGCAAGTTAGCGAGGAAATCACTCAATATACAGCGCTTGAGAATAGCATGGCGAATACCGCGGATATACTGCTCTTGGTCAGGCCAGATTATACAATATTCGATGAACTTCGCAAGACTGAAGATTTCAAGGTTTTC
Source organism: Methanocellales archaeon (assembly GCA_038850285.1). Classification (GTDB taxonomy): domain Archaea; phylum Halobacteriota; class JAWCLZ01; order JAWCLZ01; family JAWCLZ01; genus JAWCLZ01. Next base: position 5,656 of record JAWCMA010000003.1, read on the forward strand.
GCTGATCTGCGCTTAGCTGGCGTGGGAATGGTGGGCGTGGTGCATGCTACTAGAGCAATCGATGCCCTTCAGAGGTTGATTGGAAGAGTGGAACTAGGTATAATTCCACAAATCGTGGATACCATTGTATTCGTGGAAGCAGGGGAGATCAAGAAAGTTTATGATATTAAGTTCACTGTTAAGGTCCCCAGCGGCATGGTTGAGGCAGACCTTGCAAGACCAGTTATAGAAGTAATTGATTTTGAAACCCGCGAACTTGAATTCGAAGTCTATTCTTTTGGAGAGCAAGTGGTTGTAATGCAGGTTGGGAGGGAAAGGGTAAAGAAACCAACTTGGAGACTTGTGGAGCGGGGTATTCAAAAAGAAGTTGGCAGATATACCGAGGGCTATGTGGAAGTGGAAATGAAGTCTGACTCAAAGGCAGTGGTTTACCTCGAAGAAGAAGATATTCCACGAGTTTTAGGAAAGGGTGGGAAAACCATTGAGAAGATAGAAAAAGCGTTGGGTATAAGTATAGATGTTCGAAGCATTGAGGAGAAGAAAAAGGAGAAAATGAAGGGGGAGAAACTTCCAGTTAAAGTAGAAATAACGGATAAACATATAATTTTAAAGGTCAAAGGCTCGCCTGGCGATACAGTGGAGATATATGCAGGTGGAAGTTATCTTTTCACAGCAACTATAGGCAGAGCAGGTGAAATAAAGATTACCAAGGGTTCAACCATTTCAGATGAAATTCAAGATATAATTGAGGCAGGTGAAGAGATATATTCAAAATTTGTGGGATGAGGAGAGTTATAAGGAGAGTTATCCTATGGAGAAGATCTGTCCCGAGTGCAGCGGGAAGATGGTTCCTTGGCGATATAAAATGGCAGATGCATATGGCAAGATAAAGCCATATCAGCAGCAGGTAACCATCTATAAATGCACCACGTGTGGACTTGAGAGAGAGGAATAAGCTAAATCAAAAAATACTAAATCAATGGTAAAACTCGATTGCGCAGGTAGTTCAGAAAAGTCTGCTCCTGCGCGAGATCGATTTCAAGCTGCTTTATTTCATCTGAATAGCTGTTTAGCTTTGAAAGATATTCAGGGTAAACTTCTAGATTTATCTCTTTGAGTAAATTTATGGCTTGATTGAGTTTTTCGTGCTTTTCCCTTAATTTTTCCATTTGCTTTAAATAGCGATCAATATTGGCAAGATGCTCGCTCTCGAGTTTCTTAAGCCTTTCCATTGGCTCTATTTTTATCTCATTTCTATTTTTTGCATATAACTTTGCAAGTTCCTCAACAAATCCTATTTCAGCTTTTTGAAGCTCCATTTCATCATAATGATGAGATAAACTAATATTTAAATTTTATCATATTTTATATTAATAAAATATAATTTGAATAGTATTACTTAGACATATACTTCTTCGTGTGGATGCACCACTATTCCCCGAGATGTAATCTCAAAAGGATGCAGCTTTCTGCTATGATCTGAGCCGCGCATCTTGAATACCTCTATGCTTCGCACTCGCACGTTTTCAGTTCGCCTGTAATACATAGCAATGGTGCCCTCAGTGATAAATGGCTCTACGCCAAATCTGCTTGGATGATTCTCATCAACAACTTCGCAGGTTAAAAGCGAGGTTAAACCTAAAATATCCAGCGTGGCAGCAAGTTTCAAAAGCTCCAGGCGAATTCTAGGCACTTCACCCCCTAAAGAATAACCTATAGCAGTGGTGGAATCCACAACAGCACGCTGAGCATCTATTTCCTCTTGAACAGTTACTATCTGGTCGATTAGGGATCTTAAATCAAAAGGCCGAACATCTACATAGCGCTCGTGGGATGGTATGCCAATTTTAGTTGCAGAGGCATCAATTATCGCTAGCTTCTTATCTTCCTCAAGTTTTTTTAAATCCCAGCCGAATGCAAGTACATCCTTTCTGATTTGCTCAGGGCGCTCCTCGGTGGCCACAAAAATTCCCCTCTCTCCATATTGTACAATACCATTGTAGAGGAATTGAACACCAAATATGGTCTTACCTGCACCGCTACCGCCTGCGAGTAGATAGCTTCTATCTCTGATCATTCCTCCGCCACATATCTCATCGAAACCTTCAATTCCTGTTTTCACGCGTTCATGCTTGTACGCCATAACCAATCCCCGGTTTCAATTAAATTTTGATTCATTCTCCTTTCGATATATAATGTTTTTTGAAGCTGCTCTTGGTTGAATTTGTAAATTCAACCTGCCATCATTATGATGATTTGTTAATATGAACATATATTCATATATTATGACCATAGAGAAAAAGGCATAAAATATAAGGTCTTGCTGAAAAATAAAAAAATTTCAAAATCAACCAAATTTGTTATCATATTTGGTTAAATATAGTTATCAAAGTTGGATCAAAAATAATATTGTTTTGATCAGCTTTCTTATCAAAAACCACTTATTGTTGTAATTCTTATGGGATCTTGCACAGAGATACATGCAATACACCCGCTCTCTCTCGGGTTGGAGGGGATTTACTATGGTTTCAATAATAATATATACTCTCCCAAACTGTCCATCTTGCGATAGACTTAAAAAAGAGCTAGCAAGCACTGGCTGGGTCTTTGAGGAGAGAAATATGTCCACCGCTGATTCACTTGTAGAACTTCGCTTCAATGGAGTATTCACCACCACAGCACCTGTACTGCAAATAGATGAGGAATTCTATACTTTTAAAGAAATTTTCAAAGGAGAGGGTTTGAATAGAGAAATAATCAAGAGACTCGAGGTGAGCAAATATGGAATCCACGATTAGAGTTCAATCTAAGCCAGATCTAAATGTCCTTCAGCAGGGAGAGACGCAGGAAAGGCACAAGCAAACAACTTTAACCGGTGAAGTTGCTCCAGAGATGCCAGAGGTCATGACGAGCGACGGGCACTTGGTACCGTGGGATCGAAATGAGATCATAGATCAGCTAATAACTGAAACCAAGATTGCCTCTAAATTTCATGGAAAAGATCCTTGCGATCGCGCCACAGCTATTGAGATAGCCAAAGAAGCTGAAAAGCTAATTAGAAATATGAATCTCGATGTTGTGGCTGCCCCACTTGTGAGAGAAGTTGTCAATACAATTCTACTTAAAAGGGGATATTTTGAATGGAGAAATGTATCTACTAGAGTTGGCATGCCACTTTATGATGCTCACCAAATCGACACAGGCTTTGGCTTCGAGGCAAAGGAAAATTCTAATTTAATTGAAAATGCTGAAACAGCACATAAGAAAAAAGCTGATAAGCTATCCAAGGAACAGGCACTGCTGCAATTGCCTCCTGAACTCGCGAAGCTTCATATATCTGGAGATCTCCATATCCACGACCTAGAATATTTCACCACTCGCCCCTTCTGCCAAGACCACGATTTAAGAGTTTTCCTCTACTGCGGCTTGGTACCTGATGGCGTGGGTAACAAAACCAGTGTTGCTGGTCCAGCTAAGCATCCAGCTGTAGCTGTGCTTCACGCGGCGAAGATCTTGGGATCAAGTCAGACAAATTTCTCAGGGGGTCAGGGATTCTATAACTTCATTACCTTCCTAGCCCCTTACTTCGAAGGCTTGCCCTATAAAGAGATCAAGCAGCTTGCTCAAATGTTCATCTATGAAATAGGGGAAATGATGGTTGCGAGAGGCAGTCAAGTGGTTTTCTCCTCTGTTCAACTTAGCCCGGGTGTGCCAAGGATCTGGAGGGATAAACCAGTTGTAGCAAGAGGCAAGATATATGATGGTAAAATGGCGCCCCTCTGCGTTTACGGGGAGTTTGAAAAAGAGAACCGCCTTTTCTTCAAGGCCTTTATGGAGGTAATGCTTGAAGGTGACTACTGGGGCAAGCCCTTTAACTTCCCCAAGCCAGAGATCTCCATAGAGCCAGATTTTTTGGTTGAAAAAGAAAAGGATGAATACTATGGAACTGAAGTACCTACCTATGAAGAGCTCTATAACCTAGCTTTTGAATTAGCAGCCAAATTTGGCACCCCCTACTTTGACAATCAAGTGCCAGAATATCGAGGCGCTGGAAAGGGGATTTCTTGCTATCAATGCTGCGCCTATAACTTCTCTTCCTCATTCCAAGAAGATAAAGAATTCGAAGACAAACTTTACTTCCGCAATGGAAAGCACTTCTCAATGGGAAGCTGGCAAGTGATCTCGCTTAACCTTCCGAGAGCAGCATATAAAGCAGAGAAAGAAGATAAAGCCTTAATTCGCGAGCTGAAAAAACTTATGGATAGCGCTGTGGAGATTTTCAAAATCAAGCACATCTGGATGAAGGAGCTCATTGAGAAACACCGCATGCCATTCGCGCAGCAGCAAATGATAGATTCAAATACAGGTGCCAAGCTGCCTCCGCTGGTGGATTTCAATGGCTTAGTGTGGACAATTGGCGTAGTGGGACTAAATGACATGGTGCACTACCACCTAGGCAAGGAGCTGCATGAATCGAAAGAAGCGCTTAAACTTGGAATCTGGGTTATGACCGAGCTTGAACTCTATGCGAAAGAGCTGAGCAAGAAGCACGGTATGAAAATAGCCCTTGCTCGAACACCCGCTGAATCAACTGCACAGCGATTTGCAGTTAGCGATCTCTTGAGCGATGAATTCAAAGAGAAAGCAAGGCATATTGTAAAGGGCAATATAGCGAAGGCTGAGGAGATTTATCGACGTGAGAGAACAAGGGATCTGCCTGTGTATTACACCAATGGCACTCACGCCTCGCCCTCGGCTGATATATCGCTCATAGATCGAATTAAAATTGAGCATATTTTCTTCCCCATCGTTGACGGAGGAAATATTTTCCATATATGGCTGGGGGAGAGCGCTCCAGATCCAGTTGGACTTCGAGGTCTTGCTTGGAAAATTATAAAAAATACTCAAATTGGCTATTTTGCATTCACTAAAGATTATACTATTTGCCTCGAAGATCATCACGTTGAGCCCGGATTGCAGGACAGCTGCAAGCGCTGTGGCTCAATGCACGTGGATCACTACAGCCGAATAACTGGCTATTACAATGCAGTGAGCGGCTGGAATGCTGGCAAGAGACAGGAGTTAATGGATAGAAAAAGGTATACCATCGCTTAAAAATTATCTAATCCATCCCCTTTCTTTTTTTAAATCTCCCACTAGATTAAAAAGCTAAAAAAAGCACGCCTGCGAACATCAGCACGAGTACGAGGAGTACTAGGATTATTGCAAGTGCAATTGCCAAGGAAGCATGCCTTACATCTGAGCCAAATATAATAGGAATCGGACCTATCATTACCACGCCCCCGCCCTTAATTTCTGTCCTTCGCTCCGGCTCAGCGATTTGCTCTAGTTCGATTCTCATTTGCATTTCCCTTTCGCGTATTCCACGTTGGAACCAGAAGAGAAAGAAGAAGTAAACTATGATGAGCAGGAGGCCGATTATCATTGCTATCACTGTGAACTCCGCGGTTGATCCAAATGCAATTGGAATGGGGCCGATCATTATCAATCCACCGAAGTTTGCAGCGCTGGATAGAGCTAAAGCTAGAAATAGGATGAAAATTGCCATTACGGCAAAGATGAATATAATTGGTATGAGGGAAGCACGGTTCATCTTTTAATTTATATTTAGTTAAGGGTATTTTAATAATTCGCAGCTTAAACTATTGTTTCAAGGAATTTTTCAAATCCAGCTTCATAAACTGCATTTCCAACTATTATGGTATCCGCGTATTTCTTCATCTCAAGAGCTTTCTCTTTAGAAGTTATTCCACCGCCGTAGAATAAAGCGGCTTTTTTCAAGCTCTGCTTTGCTGCTTTCACAATCTCCACATCGCCATAGGTACCGCTGTATTCTATATATACTATTGGAAATTTGAAGTAGTTCTCCGCAATCCTAGCATAGGCTGCAACTTCTTCTCTATTTAGATCTGTTTTCGATTTAGTTAGAATTGCAACTGCTGAGTTAGGATTGAGCACTATATATGCCTCTGGCACGATTTTATCCCAGTTTACCATGTAATGCTGCACCCACTCTCGATGCTTGCCCACCAACCAAGTTATATCTTGAGTATTTATAACACTGGGCACGAAGACTGCATCGATATCTTCATAGCAAACGGCTTCAGGCTTCGATGGCTCAAGTATTTTTGGAATTTTAAGTGGCTTGAGCATGCTTATTAAGCGCTTCACTTTAGCAGGGGTTATTTTTTGGGTGCCGCCAATCATTATTGCATCTGTACCGCTGGTGGCGATTCTATCTATATCACGCTGAGAGATCTTGCGATCTGGATCTAGCTTGGTAATGTGGCGCCATTTTCTGAAATTCATATGCCCTCTCCAATTAGATCTATCTCCATACCTAAATTCATCTGCTTTGCAGCGCTATAAATGGCTCTCGCGGTAACTGCATCTTGAATTGCGAGTCCGGTTGAGTCAAAAACCGTTATCTCTTTACCAGTGCGGCCTTTCTTAAGTCCTGCGACGATCTCGCCTAGGGAAGCATAGATGTCCCGGCGAGTGAAGATTTTTTTACTAGCAGGCACATTGATTTCCCCGCTGTGCCATGCTTGGTCGTAGTCATCGACCACAACTTTAGCGTCGAGTAAAATCCTAGGATCAAGTTCTTCTTTGCCAGGTGCATCGGCGCCTATTGCATTTATATGCGTGCCCTTTCTTACCCAAGCGCGCTTCACAATTGGAGATCTAGCGGGTGTTGTAGTCGAGACTATATCGCAGCTAACTGCATTTTTGAGAGAAGTCTTAAGGATGTTGAAATCTTTATTTCTCTCTGCAAATTCATCCATGGCTTTGCTTGAGATATCATATATTTTAACCTCCTCTAATTGAAAGAGCTTGTTGATTGCAAGTAATTGAGTGTGAGCTTGAACTCCGCAGCCAACTAAGCCAAGGGTTTTTGATTCCCCTCTAGCGAGGTATTTTGAGGCAACTGCTGCTCCAGCGCCGGTTCGATAGCTAGTTATTATGGTGCCATCCATTATCGCTAGGGGGAAGCCAGTGGTTGGATCGCTGTAGATATACACTGCCATAACTGTAGGGAGATTCTTCTCTCGATTATTCAAATGGACATTTACCCATTTTACTCCCGCTGCATCTTTGACATAACTTGGCATAGCTCTGAAATCTCCAGCGTACTGCGGCAAATTGATGTAAACTTTTGATGGCATAATCGTTTTACCCAAGCCATGTTCTCTAAAGCATTCTTCAACCCCTTCGATAACCTGATCCATTTTTATTACTTTTTTCACGTCTTGAGAAGTTAAAATGAGTGTCTTCATATTCTCACTTGAAGAAAAAAAATGCGCTATAGAATAATAGACTTTTCCAGTGCTGGAATGGAAATAATTACTTCTTGGCCTTTTTAATTTTTTTCTCCACACTATCCAAAAATTTGCCTGTTGATTCCCAGCACTTCTTGATTTCTTCTAATGTAAAGCCCTCTCCCTTGCGAGCATAAACAGGTATATCTTTATCGGCACTCTCAATGAATCCAATCCATAAGTCCTTACCCGGCTCCCCGCAGTCTGAGAGGCGCTCAAATCGCATATTTCCAACTCTATATACCTCGAATTTGCCCTTCTTCAACTCTATGCTCTTTACCGGTATATCGCCGGATTTCATTCAATATTCACCATTATATTTTAATTTTTGCAACTATTTAAATCAATTGATATATAGATATAGCTGTCGATTAAAGCGTCAAACTTGTTTTTTTGATAAAGCACTTGCAAAAATTGCATCATACTAGAATTTCGCCGCGATAAACAGTTTCACACGCTCCTTCGAGATATGTATTTCCATCTTTTAATAAAATTCTGAGAAAACCGCCCTTTGTATATACATCAACTTGATTTCCAATTAAGCCAAGTTTGTTGGCCACAGCTGCACTAGCAGCTGCACCTGTTCCACAGCTAAGTGTTTCCCCTTCAACTCCGCGCTCATAAGTTCTAATCCTCAAGCCTGTTCTCTCGAGCTTGACAAAATTGACATTCACTCCCTTTGGGAAGATCTTGGAGTATCTAATCTTGGGAGCAATTGCAGTAATAGGAAGCTCGAGATCTGCAACGAAGATCACCGCGTGCGGCACACCTGTATTCACCGCTGATACTTCGAATCCCTCTATTTCTCTCTTTAGAAATTCGCCCTCTCCCACAGCTGGAATGGATTTGCATTCGAATTTAGGCCTGCCTATGTTTACCTTTACCATAATTCTTCCAAGTTCTCTTCGAGTTTCAACTGCAATCACACCCGCTAGGGTTTCAACTGTGCAGCTGCCGAGTTTTACATAGCCTGCGTCAATTGCATATTTAACCAAGCAGCGCACGCCATTGCCGCACATCTCTGCTTCAGATTCATCCTGTTGAAAGAGACGCATTTTTAAATCAGCTATGTTGGAGCTACCTAGAAATAAAACGCCATCTCCACCTATTCCAAATCTCCGATCGCAATATTTCGCTGCAAACTTAGCTTTCTCTTTCTCAGGAACCACAATTCCTTTGAATTCATCGATTAAAATGAAGTCATTGCCATTGCCATGGAGCTTGTAGAACTCCCTTCGCTTCATAATGCTTATCAATTAATTTAGTTTAAAATAAGGATTTTGTAATTTAAATGGTACTGTTCTTTGCATTATCTCCTTGCAATGTATGTAATTTTTTCCCGCTAGCTAAGATCTTCGAGTGCAATAAAAATGGAGGCATAGAGCTAGTTGAACACATACCCAAAGCATTTCTTAGGAAATAGCTGTCAAAATATTTAATATCTATATTTCAATAAAATTTTCCCAAAAATTACCAAAAAATTTATAAATATTTGCTTAAATAAAAAATATTGATTATGTCTTTCTTCTATTCACCTAAGATGGACTGTCGATATGCTTATCAATGCATCAAGCACGATCCAGCGAAATGCGTAGAGAGCCATAGAGGCGCTAAGGATAGACCTCCTTGTTTTCAGCCCAAAACTAAAATAATGGACTTCGGGGACTTCAAAACCTATCTGCCGAGCAAAAGAATAATTGAAGATAAATGAGCGCCGCCGACAGGACTCGAACCTGTGACATGCTGGTTTCTGCGATTGAGATTTGAGAATTAACAGCCAGCCACTCTACCATCTGAGTTACGGCGGCACTAATATTAAAATTTAAAATAGCAGCTTGGACTTAAATCTTTTGTTCATTCTTCATTCTTTTAGCTTCATTGCTTTGATTTCCTCTATTTCTTTTTCAATCGCCTCAATTTTTTTATGGAAATCATTAATGAACTGCTTTGCCCTTCTAGTGGTTACTGCACCATGCTGAGAGGGCTTGATCAAGCCTTTGTGCTCCAAAACGCGCAGAGAATATCGCACCTTATGCTTCGGCAGCCCAGTTTCATCAGCTAGCTTTAAAATTCCAATTGGCTCTTCCTTGAGCACTAGTCTTAGCACTTCTAAGTGGCGCTTCAACATCTTCAATTCATTCTCCACCTTGCTAAACATAATTATACCATGCTATTACCATGCTATAGCATAGCATACATTTATACTCTCCTGCGCTATAATTTTTTTATGCAAATGAAAGTCAAGATATTTCCCTCAATTGTTAAAGGCAGCGTTATTGCTCCTCCTTCAAAGAGCTATACCCATAGGGCAATTGTTATGGGCAGCCTTGCAGAGAACTGCACCATTAAATTTCCATTGATCTCAGCGGATACAAAAGCAACTATCAATGCTTGTAGAGCAATTGGAGCGAGCATTGAGGAGGGAAAAAACAAGCTTGAGATAAAAGGCATTCAAGGCAAACCTGAAACGCCGGAGAATGTAATTGATGCGATGAATTCAGGCACAACTCTTAGGATAATGGCAGCAGTTTGCAGTCTAGCTAAAGGTGCAAGTGTTCTAACCGGAGATGATTCACTTAGAAAAAGGCCGAATATACCTCTACTTGCTGCCCTTGAAGACTTAGGTGCAGTTGCTTTTTCCACAAAGGGCGATGGCACTGCGCCTCTAGTTATTAAAGGGAGATTAAAAGGAGGTAGCACTGCCATCGATGGATCCATTAGCTCTCAATTTATAACAGCTCTATTAATCGCCTGTCCCCTTGCTGAGAAGCAAACAGAGATAAAGATCAAGGGAAGACTTACCTCCAAGCCCTATATTGAAATTACCCTTGAATTGCTTGAGAAAGCTAGCATAAGTATTCAAACCGACTTCACTAAATTTAAAATCCCCCCTAACCAAAGTTACAAAGTTAAAAGCTATCTCATCCCAGGTGATTTCTCCTCCGCAAGCTATATGCTTGCAGCCGGCGCAGTTACTAACTCTCGCGTGGAAGTTAAAAATCTATACCCCAGCAAGCAAGGGGATGTTAAAATTCTGGAGATCTTAAAGCAAATGGGCAGCAATATACACTGGGATAAAAAGGCTGGTATAGCAAGAGTGGATGGCGCAGATAAAATGGGAGTGGAAATAGATGCAAATCAATTCCCGGATCTTGTTCCTACACTTGCAGCTATAGCAGCTTGCGCTAAAGGCACGACCGTGATTTATAATGTGGAGCACGCGCGATATAAAGAAACAGATCGCCTGCATACAATTGCAAGTGAGCTGAAGAAAATGGGTGGAAAAATTGAGGAGCGAAGGGATGGATTAATTGTAAAAACCTCAAAACTTAAGGGAACAGAGGTCACGGGGTATGGCGATCATAGAATTGTCATGGCACTTGCAATTGCAGCTCTAGCTGCAGAAGGTCCAACAACTATCGATACCGCAGAATGCATAGATGTATCCTATCCAAGTTTTTTTGAGGATTTGAAAAAACTAGGTGCAAAAGTGGAATACTTGGAGTAAGACCATGAGTGGCAATACCTTTGGAAAAATTTTTAAAGTCACAACTTGGGGTGAGAGCCACGGCAGAGCTGTGGGAGCAGTTATAGATGGATGCCCAGCTGGTCTAGAGCTGAGCAGGGATGATATTGAAAAAGAACTCCGCCGGAGGCGCCCTGGGCAGAGTAAAATTACTACTCAGCGTAGAGAGCTGGATGAAGTAGAAATCCTCTCAGGAGTTTTCTTGGGTAAAACAACTGGCACGCCAATTTCAATGTTGATCTGGAATAGAGATGTGGACTCAAGACCATATGAATTGATCAAAGACACTCCACGTCCGGGACACGGGGATTTAACATATGAATTGAAATATGGATTTCGGGACTATAGAGGAGGGGGTAGAGCCGCTGCTAGGGAGACTGTTGGTAGAGTTGCCGCAGGTGCAATTGCCAAGAAATTGCTATCGCTGAAAAAAATAGAAATCCTAGGCCACGTTGTGGCAATTGGCGATATTAAAGCTGGCAAGCTAACGATTGAGCAAATTAGGGAAAATGCGGAGAGAAATGAAGTTAGATGCGCGGATCCAGCGGTTGCAAATGTTATGATTCAGCGCATCGTGGAAATAGCAGCAACTGGAGATAGCATTGGGGGAATAGCTGAAATCATTGCCACTGGAGTTCCCCCTGGAATTGGCGAGCCTGTGTTTGATAAACTTGAGGCTGACCTTGCTAAAGCACTTATGAGCATTGGAGCCGTACGCGGTTTTGAAATTGGAGCTGGCTTTAAATGCGCTGAGATGAAGGGCAGCGAGATGAACGATCCAATTGTAATTAAAGAGGGAAAAATTGCCTTCGCATCTAATAATGCAGGTGGAGTTCTAGGTGGAATAAGCACAGGGGAGGCAATTATTTGCAGAATAGCTGTAAAACCCACGCCCTCCATAGCAAAAGAGCAGAGCACTATAAATATCAAAACACTGGAGGAAACGAAAATTAAAGTTCTAGGCAGACACGATCCCTGCATTCTCCCGAGAATAGTCCCGGTTGCAGAGGCAATGGTAGCTATTGTACTCGCTGATCACGCGCTTAGAAGCGGCGTAATACCAAGCTGTAGAATTATATAATATAAATTAAATATAATTATTAAATAAATAAATTTTCTCAATTTCTTGACTTACGAATGGGAGAATAGAGACTAAAAAGTATTTATATAATAACTAAATATTTAAATTGGGGATTGGATTGGTACGAATTGTAGATATGCGTGCTATAACAAATGTTGAAAGCAAAGTATGCGAACACTGCCAAGCGGTTTTAAGTCCAATGCAGCAAGGTTATGTGCTCGATATCGAGGGCAAAGAGCACGTATTCTGCGGAAAGAGATGTGCTGAGCACTTTCTGCATCCTAGAGCTAAAAAGTCAGAGAGCAAGTTAATTATCGTCTAATAGGAGAACCTAGGTTCTCCTCTTGACGCCCTCTTAACACTCTCCCTATGCTAAGAAAGGTTTCCCCTTCGCCCTTCTTTTTAAAGCCTGCCAAGCTATATAGGCCGCGCCTAGTATACCAGCGTCATCGCCAAGCTCGGCCTTAAGCAGCTTTATCCTCTCGGCCGGTACCTTAAATGCCCTTTTTCTCATCTCGAGTTTCGCGCTTTCTATGAAAAAATCATAGGCAGAGGCTATGCCTCCCCCAATTATGATCGCTTCCACATTGAAAATATTAACAAAAGTTGCTAAGCCGATGCCTAGAATCCTCCCAACTTCTTGCCAGATTTCAACGGCTGCTAAATCGCCGCGTAGAGCTGCTTCATAAACAAGCTGTGGAGTTATATTCTGCCTTTGTTTTAAAGTGCTAGGGTGTTTAGCTTTTTTAGCCATTCTCATTATACCCCCTGCAGATATATATGCCTCTAGGCAGCCTAGATTGCCACATTTACATTTCAAGCCATCTGGATAAATTGTAACGTGCCCGAGCTCGCCAGCAGTGCCATCTATGCCCCTCCAGAGTTCATTGTTCAATATAATTCCACCTCCAACTCCAGTACCAATTGTAAGGCAGAGCAGCGAACTAAAACCTCTACCCGCTCCAATCCATTTCTCCCCCATAGCATAGGCATTGGCATCGTTCTCCAAGAAAACCGGTAGAGCTAGTTCTCTCTCCAACTCAGCTTTCAAAGGAAAGTTCTCAGAATAAGCAAAATTCGGGGATTGAAGCAGTATTCCATTTTTAAAATCAATTGCACCTGCCATTCCCAGTGCAACTCCAGCAATTTTATATTCCACTGCAAAACCTCGAGCAGTTGAAACAAGGTTTTTAACCACAGCTCGCATTCCCCTCTCAGCTTCTGTGCTGCATTTTCTCCGGCACACGATATTTCCCTCGCAATCAACCAATGCTGCTTTAATATAAGTACCCCCGCAGTCCATACTTACAATCAATTCCCTGGCTTTCAATTTTCCACCCTTCACCTCATCCAGAATTTCCTATAACCATAACTTAAGCACCCATATTATAAATGGCTATGCTTAACCAGATCGCATTGGAGATCAAGCCCGCTATAAGCAAATTTACAGCCATCTTGGGGTTGATTTTTCTGAAAAATAAATAGCCTATTAATCCTCCAGCGATCCCAAATAAGACTGGAAGAAGATACCACCATAAACTAGCTTGCCGCTCAATGCGCTCTCCAAATTTTGCACCTGCGCACTCTCCGCAGTAATTCTTTCCACCCACCTGTTCCAAGCATTTATAGCAAATGGGTTTGCTGCAGTTAGTACAAATAGCAGTGGCTTGATTTTGAGGATGATTCACGCATTTCATAGCTGCATTTCAAAATATTCTATTCAGGTCTTTCTTGGCTTTCCCTCCAATGTGAATTGAGCAAGCAGTGCTTCAAGCTGTATGCGCTCATTTGCACCTTCAGTTAGTCTGAAATCAGCTTCTCCTAAAAGCTCGATCAATCTCACTTTAACTTCATCGCGCACACCTAGCTCAAAAATGGTTCGGTGAATTTGATCCACAATATCCTCTCCTGAGAGACCATATTCTATTAATAACACATCTAGCATCTCTCGCGCTTTAAAAAAATCGCCATTTAAAGCAAGTTCCACGAGCTCGCGAATTTCCTCAGGTCGAGCAGTTGCAGCGATCATGTAAATGGTATTCGCATCAATCTCGCTGCTCAGCACTGAAGCTGCCTGCAGTACATTTATAGCACGCCTAAGATCGCCTCGAGCAATGTATTCAATTGCTTCAAAGCCCTCTCTAGTTATATGAAGTTTCTCCTGCTGAGCTATCTGCTGCAGTCTTTTTCTAATTGCCTTATCGCTAATTGGTCGAAATCTATAAACTGCACATCGAGATTGAATTGGCTCAATTATTCGACTTGAATAGTTGCAGCTCAAGATAAATCTACAGGTGGTTGAGTACTGCTCCATCGTTCGCCTTAAAGCAGATTGAGCGTCCTCAGTTAATTGATCTGCTTCATCGAGGAAAATTATTTTAAATCTAGCCTCACCAAGAGGAGCAGTTCTAGCGAAGTTTTTGATCTTGCTGCGCACCACTTCTATGCCGCGTTCATCACTGGCATTGAGCTCAGTGAAATTACTATGCCAGGCTTCCTCGCCATATAGCTCGCGTGCAATGCAAATAGCGCAAGCGGTTTTTCCCACGCCAGGCGGACCTGCGAATAGCAAATGAGGTAGATTTCCACTTTTAACATAAGACCTCAATCGCTTCACAATCTCATCCTGCCCAACCACTTCATCTAGAGTGCGAGGGCGGTATTTCTCAGTCCAGATCTGCTCTCCATCCATGCCGCAAAACTATAAGAATTTTAGACTTATAGTTATTTTGTTTATCCAGCTTTATCCCAGTTTGCTTATCTCAGAGCAAGTCCTAAAATATTATTATAGGAATTATAAGAAATAAAGATCTGGAGGAAGCAAGCTGATAGAAATCAATAAAAACTTCTGCAAAGGCTGCCAGATCTGCGTGCATTTTTGCCCGAAAGGCGTATTTAAAACTGCAGATGAGCTTAATTGCTTCGGTTACTACTTCGTCTATCCTGCAGCAGTTGAAAAATGCATAGGTTGTGGAATCTGCGAAAAATACTGCCCTGATTTTGCAATCAAGGTTGAGAAGGAAGGGGGGAATAAGAAATGAAGAGAGCGCTTATTCAAGGGGCAACTGCCTGCGTAGAAGGTGCAATAGCAGCTGGCTGCAGATTCTATGCTGGCTATCCTATTACGCCTTCTTCTGAGATAATGGATCTATTTGCAATTCGAATGCCTGAGGTCGGAGGAGTTTTCATTCAAATGGAAGATGAAATTGCAACTATATCCGCAGTCATAGGTGCATCTTGGGCGGGGAAGAAAGCTATGACTGCTACCTCTGGCCCAGGGCTTGCTTTGATGCAAGAGAGCATAAGCTATGCTGCCATGACTGAGACGCCTATTGTTATCGTGGATATTCAGCGTGGAGGCCCTGCAACTGGTACACCAACTTTACCTTCGCAGGGTGATGTACTCAGCGCTCGCTACGGGGGGCACGGGGATTATGAAATCATCGCTTTATGTCCTGCATCGGCTCAGGAGATGTTTGATTTCACTGTGAAAGCATTTGAACTAGCGGAGAGATTCAGAGTTCCAACTTTCATCTTGAGCGATGCAATAATAAACCACTTGAGGGAGCAAATTATAATTAGAGAGGACATAATACCCTATGAGAGAAAAGAGCCTTTCCAGAGTGAAATTGGATTTCCATTTAAGCCAAGAGCAAATCTCGTGCCGCCTATGCATACTTTTGGAAAGGGCTATAGATTGCACATCACTGGCTTGGTTCACGATGAATCTGGCTTCCCAGTTACCTCTGATTTGAAGTTATATGAAAGGCTAATTCGCAGGCTAAGTGATAAGGTCAATAAAAATAAGCGTGAAATAGTGGAATTTGAGGAACTCTGGCTTGAGGATGCTGAACTCGCTGTGCTCTCATATGGCGCAGTAGCTAGAGCTTGTTATTCCGGAGTGGAAATTGCTCGAAGGAGAAAGCTGAAAGCTGGCCTGCTTAGATTAAAAACCCTCTGGCCATTTGACTTCGAAGGGATAAAGAGAAAAATTGGAGCTCGAAAGGTACTTGTGGCTGAGATGAACAATGGTCAAATCTATAGCTTATTGAGACCTTGGTTCAAACACTGCTATAGCCTGAGAACCTTTGGAGACATTCCAACACCTGAAAAGGTTTATAAAAAACTGAAAGATCTCTATGGACTACGAACTCCTTAGACTTGATCGCTTACCCACGATGTGGTGCGAGGGCTGTGGAATAGGCATAGCTCTCAAGGCGCTGCTTGAAGCAATTAGCGATAGAGATAAAAATAAAAGCGTCATAGTCTCAGGGATTGGCTGCGCAGGTCGAGCAGCTTCCTATGTCAATCTTGATTCAATTCATACCCTGCATGGTAGAGCAATTCCAGTTGCAACTGGAATAAAACTTGCAAATCCAGATTTAAAGGTAATTGTCTTCTCAGGCGATGGCGATCTCTTCTCCATAGGCGGCAATCACTTGATTCACGCCGCTAGAAAGAATATAGATATACTAGTGATCGCTGTGAATAACAATATCTATGCAATGACCGGTGGGCAAATGGCTCCAACTACGCCTAAAGGAATGATCACTAGAACCACGCCCTATGGCAATGTAACAGGCAAATTTGATGTAGCTGAAATGCTTGCAGCACTGGATGTGAACTATGCAGCTAGATGGACAACTTATCACGTGGATAACTTGGTGAAGTCCATTAAAAAATGCTTGGATAAAGAGGGCTTCTGCTATGTTGAAGTGGTAGCTCAATGTCCAACTGTATTTGGGGTTTTAAATAACATGCCCAAGGGCTATCAAATCATGGAGTGGTATAAATGGAATTCCATTTATGTAGAGGAAGCTAGGAGGATGGATAAACATTTAATTGAGGATAAAATCGTCATAGGCGAATTTGCTGAGAACAATAGAAAAGGCTTGGTAAGGGTATTTCAAGAGCGCATTCAAATGCTGAGGCTGACTGAGCTTGGCAAGAAAAGAGGTTAGATTCGCAGGGGTAGGTGGTCAAGGAATATTATTGATGGCAGTGCTCTATGCTAGAGCAGCGAGCAAAAAAGGCTACTATGTTACAAATTTGCCTGAATATGGAGCTGAAAAGCGAGGCAGTCTTTCAACCTCAGATGTTGTCATATCTCATCAAGAAATAGGCTTTCCCAAGTGCCTCAGACCAAGTATGCTTGTGATAATGCATCAAAAGGGCTATGATGCAAATTTAGTTTTTATAGAGAAGGCAAAAAAGCTTTTATTGGATAGCGATATGGTTCAAGTTAAGGTTAAAGGATTGCTCATTCCTGCCACGCGAATAGCGCATAGCGTTGGCAGCAAGATGACCGCTAACATAGTTATGCTTGGCGCATTAGCAGCCGTGGATGAAACAATAGATCTAGCTAGCTTGCTTGAGGCAATAGATGAAACACTGCCAAGTGCGAGTATTGCAATTAATTTAAAAGCATTGAATGCTGGTTATGGATTTATGATAAAGAGCAAGAGATAAATAAAATGAGACTAATCATCGGTAGAAAATATATGACGAAGAAGTCAACAGTTCAAGAGATCGTTGAAATTAGATATAAAATGATCTTAGCAATTGCATTTTTAATTCTAGGTCTGCTTGTGGCATCAGCGGTGCTCTGGTATATATTCAAGAAGCTCTAAGTTCTGGAGACTTTTTCCTCTCCACACTGCGGGCATTTAACTGGAAATTTATCTGGATCTTCTTGAAATATGAAGCCGCATACATTGCAGATAAAGAATACCTTGCTTTGATCTAATTCATCCTCGCGCGGCATCAATTAATAATTTAACATTTTATTATAAATCTTTTTATATGATTTTTATATGATTATGATGGCTCGGTATACTGGCTCGGTAGGTGCAGCTTGCCTCTCTCCATTATAACATGCTTCTCCCCGCTGAGGTATTCAACTTCAATGGTTGCCTTTGCCTCGGTTACGAAGTCCCAGTGTAAATTTGATTTATTCACACCACCATAGCCTTGATTATCGCCAATGGCAACGTGCACCGAGCCGCCGATTTTCTCATCCGTTAATATATAGCCAATTGCTCTATCGATCATCGGATTTAAGCCAATGCCAAGTTCTCCAATTGCGATAGCATTTGCTTGATTATATTTCTTCAAATCCAGATCAAGCATTCGCTTCACAGTATCTTTAAGCGCTTCCTCCCCTTCTTCCGCGCTGCATTCCTCAAGTATTAACCTGCCATTTTTAAACACCAGAGTAGCGCCTTTTATAATCTCCTCAGTTAACTTATCAATTGTTAGAGGGCAGTAGAGCTTTCCCTCCCCATAGGTTTCAACTGGGGCTATAAATACCTCCCCAGCTGGCAAGTTCCCGCCTAGATCGCCAGCTCTATGTTTTTCCTCAGTAGCAATGCCATCGTCAAGGTTAATCCTCCGCCCAGTTATTTCTAACTTTAAATCCGTGCCCTTAGTATCTTTAATATGCACATATCGAGCATTTTCCAGCATTTTCCTCAATGCCTCGCAATTACTTCTCAATTTATCGTGGTCTATCAAACAGCCGCCTAGAATTAAGCGCTTTAACTCGCGATGAGAAATGCGATATTTCCTCGCCATAGCCCTGCTTGGCCAGCCCATGTAGAGCCACTTCTTCCCGGGCTTTGAATATATTATTTCTCTAATTGGAGATCTGCCCTCTCTATAAGCTGCAAGTTTTACTCTATGGCCAAGTAAAATACTGGGATCCTCATAGGGCTCAATAACTATATAGCCATCGATTGCCTTAACTAGTTCAATTTCATGGCGAGGCGCGGTTTTGAACCAGTCTTCTGGGATTTCTTCAAGCAAGCGCTTGAAGTAGTGATCGCTGGATGTGGAGATAATTGGATATGCACCTAGCAATGCAGATTGAAATGCAATTTCCTCCACAAAAGCTTGAGTGTGAATGCCGCTTTTTATATATAAGCAATCACCTGGTTTAACAAGCAGTGCTCTTAAGGCATTTTTAGCAAGCTGAGTTAAATTTATATCGCGCAAAGAATTCTCTCTCAATTTTTTCATAAATTCATGAAAAAGCTTTTCTCCAGCTTAATACTTCTTATTAAAAAGATGATCGAGGAAATTCGCGCATTAGTTTCAATAGATGCCCCACCTGGATTTGAAGCCCCCCTTAGAAACTATCTAGCGGGTGAAATGAAAAAATATATTCAAGAAGTGAAGGTGGATCGCTTTGGAAATCTCATTGCAGTTAAACCATCGAAGTCTAAGAATCCCGCTAAAATACTGCTAGCCGCACATATGGATGAAACTAGCTTCATCATTCGAGATATAGATGAAAATGGATTCATAGCTTTCAATGAATTAGGAAGTTGGTCAGATCAAGCTGTTTTAGGAATGCTGATAAAAATTTTAGGCGAAAAAAGAGCAGTGCTAGGTACAATAGGAGCTAAGCCTCCTCATATTATGACCGAGGAAGAGCGGAGTAAGCTAGTTAAAATTGAAGAAATGTTCATAGACACTGGCTTGACAAGGCAGGAGCTTGAAGAAGCTGGGGTGAGAATTGGCTCGCCAATTGTTCCATTTTCCAATTTCCAAGTGCTCAATGAAAGAAGAATCATGGGAAAGGCATTTGACAATCGCATTGGATGCACTGTTTTACTTGAAACTGCCAAGCGCCTCGAGGGAGAGGAATTGAATAGCGAAGTTTATTTCATCTTCACTGCTCAAGAAGAAGTTGGATTGCGGGGTGCAAAAACCGCTATCCATGGAATTGAAGCTGATGCGGCATTTGTATTTGAATGTACAGTTGCAGGCGATATCCCGAGCGTGGCGAGGAAAGACTCGCCCTCAGAGCTTGGCAAGGGTGCTGCAATTACAGTTATGGATAGATCGTTGATCACTCAGCCTAATTTACTTAACTATGTTTTTTCCCTGGCAAAAGCAAGGGGAATAAAATATCAAATTAAAAAACCCCCATCAAGTAGAACTGATGCTGGGGAGATACATCTAGCTAAAGCCGGGATACCAACTGCGGTTATCTCAGTGCCATGTAGATATATTCATTCAAGTGCTAGCATAGCTGACTTGGAGGATGTTGAAAGTGCTATAGCTCTTGCAATAGCAATTCTAAAGGACTTCTCAAGAGAGCGATTATAAACAGGGTGAGAAAATGGTTAAAATTGGCATAATCGCTCTTCAAGGCAGCGTGGAAGAACATATTGCTGCGATGAAAAAAGCACTGCAGGAGAGAGGAGGAGGCGAGGTTGTGGCTATAAAGCATCGAGGCATAGTTCCAAGCTGCGATGCAATTGTTATTCCAGGGGGTGAAAGTACCACTTTAAGCAGGCTTGCGTGGCGCGAGGGAATCGCTGAGGAAATAATAGAAGCTGCAAAGCAGGGAAAGCCCGTTTTAGGCACCTGTGCTGGTTTGATATTACTCGCGAGATATGGAGATGGGGAAGTGGCTAGATCTGGACAGAGGCTTTTATGCCTCATGGATATCCACGTGAATAGAAATGCCTTCGGGCGCCAGAGGGAATCTTTTGAGGTGGAACTGGAGATAAAGGGCTTTGATAAGCCTTTCAACGCAGTTTTCATTCGAGCACCAGCCATAACTAAAGTTGGTGAGGGAGTTGAGGTCTTGGCAAGATATAATGATTTCATAGTTGCAGCTCAACAGAGCAATCTACTTGCGCTAGCATTTCACCCTGAATTAACCAGCGATCTCCGCCTGCATCATTACTTTTTAAGCTTCCTCAAGCAAAAGCAATAAGCTATATCAAGCTATATATCAAGTTATATCTATGTCATTATCTATATCAATATCAAAGTTAAAGCATGATGATAGCCATTTTAGGCCCTGAGGGTACGTTTTCTGAGAAGGCAGCTAAAATTTGGAGGAGAAAAGCAAAGCTGAAGTATTTCAATGATATCCCGGAGATATTCAAAGAGGTAAGCGAGGGAAAGGTCGACTTCGCCATAGTACCTATCGAGAATTCCCTAGAGGGATCTGTGATTGCTACTTTGAATCTGCTGCTTGAGTCTGATTTGAAGATCGCTGGAGAAATAGTCATTCCCATAGATCACTGCTTGCTTTCCAAGGGAAAGCTTTCAAGTATAAAGGTCATTGTCTCCCATCCTCAAGCGTTGGCGCAGTGTAGCAGGTTTTTAAAATTAAAATTTCCCAATGCGGAGTTAAGAACTGTTGGAAGCACAGCTCATGCTGCTAAATTAGCCATGGAATTTGAGGAAATGGCAGCTGTGGCTTCAGAGGAGGCTGCGGGTAAATATGGCTTGAATGTTTTAATGCGCGAGATTCAAGATGAGAGGGAAAATTACACTCGCTTCGCAGTACTAGCTAAGGAAATTCCCCGGCCCAGCAAAAGAAATAAAACCTCAATTGTGGTGCATTTGAAGGAAAATCGACCTGGAGCGCTATATGAATTTTTAGGCGTATTTGCAAAGCGAAATATAAATCTAACTAAGATTGAATCCCGTCCGAGTAAAAAAGCGCTTGGAGATTATTTATTCTTCATTGATTTCGAGGGACATATAAGAGATAGAGCTGTTGTGGAGGCACTTGAGGAAGCCGAGGAGATGGTGGATAACTTAAAGGTGCTTGGCTCTTATCCAGCTGCACGCTAGAGCCTTTTTTTTATAATTCTCAAGCGGAGGTATATAAAGGCTATTAGGAGTAATAATGCGATTATTATAGCTATATAGGGTGCTTCAGCGTAGATCAATTTTATCAAATCCATTGCTAGGCTAACTGTTACCGCCCATATCACAGAGGAAGATAGAGAGGCGACTAGGACTATGGGAAAAATTTGGTTCATTTTGAATCCGAAGAGCTTTGCAATGCAAGCTGCTGTTAAAGCACCGGTTACTTGTAGAGGCACGAAGCATAGTACGAAGATTCCTATCAAGCCATATTTCCTCACAGGATTGTCTTTCTCCTGCTGCACCTTCTCCAGTCGCTTTATTGGTTCCGAGAGTAAGCGAGTTCTCTTAAGCTCGCTGTGAAACATCACGAATATGGGATAGCCCATGAATAGCACGAATACATCCTCAACTGCACTGCCAATTATCATCGTTGCCAGCGGTATTCCTTGAGCTGCACCGGAGATCATTGCCACTTCTCTGCCTACGAAAAATTGAGTGAGTGCTATGAAGCCCATTTGCGCTAGGAATTCAACTTTATAGAAATAGGAAAGCAGGGAAATAACTATTAAGCCTAAAACTCCGATTACAAATACAATTGTTAAGTTAAATCTATTCTCTTCAAGCATCTCTACTACCTACTCCTGCGCGATATTCAATTTTTTCATTGTTTTTACTTGAAACCAAAAATAATAAATTTTCATAAATTGAATCTTTTTGTTAATTATTGCAAATTTTTTCCTTATTATTATCATTATCAGCAAAATATTTATACGTTAAATTAATTATCATTAATATGAACTGGGGAGTTCTGTGGAGAAGGAAAAAGGCGCTGTCAAAAGAAGTCCAGAGGAAATCCGGTTACTACTTAGCCAGCTTCAGATAGATGCAGCTGCGAAAGAAAAGCGGGAAGAACTTACCTTAGATTCAAAAGCTGCTGCTGAAACGCCAGTAATAGAAATCCCTAGAGAAGAAATCCATAGAGAAGGAAAAAAGAAAAAAATCGGACTTAAATGGCTATTCAAGAAACCTGAGCTTAAAAAGCAGGAAATTAAGATTGAAAAATACGATCCTGAGAAGCATGGAGTAATAACTCACTTTGAGGGCATACCAGGCTATGAGGAAGTTGAGCGCTACTGGGTAACTGAGCCTTATGCTTTTGTTACAATACTCTACAGCAGAGAAAAAAATGAATATCTCTACCACGTGGTTGAACCAGCGCTAACTCCCTTTGAAAAAACCCTGCTTGAAGAGGTTCACGATCGCCTAGAGGATATCTTAATATTAGAGGACATCGATGCCTCCTTGGATAAAGAAAGCATTTTAGAACAGAAAACCGCTGCTATAATAAAGGACTACATAGGTGAAGTTGAGCCTCTTACGCTCTACAAAATCCTTTACTATGTGAAAAGGAACTTCGTAGATCTAGGGAGAATAACACCTTTAATGAATGATCAATTCATAGAAGATATATCCTGCAATGGCGCAGGCATACCACTCTATCTTTTCCATAAAAATTATGAAAATATTGTGACAAATATAATTTTCGAAGAGGAAGAATTGAATTCATTTGTAATACGCTTAGCTCAGCGCTGCGGTAAGCATATTTCAATAGCAGAGCCAATGGTGGATTCTACAATGCCAGATGGCTCAAGAATACAAATGACACTTGGCAAAGAAGTCACAACTAAGGGAAGCACTTTTACCATAAGAAAATTCAAGGAAATCCCAATAACCGCTGTAGACTTAATAGTTTGGGGAACCTTCAACTCCGAGATAATGGCCTATCTCTGGCTAGCAATTGAAAATAACAAAAGCTTAATCTTCGCAGGAGGCACCGCCTCAGGGAAAACCACAACTTTAAATGCAGTAGCACTTTTCATCCCTCCTAGAGCAAAAATTGTTACTCTTGAAGATACAAGAGAGCTAAAGCTACCTCATCAAAACTGGATCCCTGGGGTAACTAGAGACTCTTTCACAGCTGATGGGAGAGGAGCCATCGATATGTATGAGCTATTGAGAGCTGCACTTAGACAGCGCCCTGAATACCTCATCGTGGGAGAAGTCCGAGGCAAAGAAGCACTCACGCTCTTCCAAGCAATGAGCACAGGCCACACCACTTTTTCAACAATGCACGCTGACTCCGTAGCCTCAGCCATACATAGACTTGAAAATCCCCCAATTAGCGTCCCGCGTTCCATGATTCAAGCCCTCAATATTATGAGCATACAAGCTCAGACATATACCAAGGGGAAGCGCGTTAGGCGGAATTTGAAGATAGTTGAAATCACTGATATAGATCCAGTTACTAGGAACATACGCACAGTGGATATCTACGCCTGGGACTCAGTTACCGATAGATTTGAAAGAGTTGGAGATTCAAAAGTACTCAGAGACATAGCTGAACGCCGAGGCTGGACTAGGTATCAGCTTCAAGAGGAACTTAAAAGAAGGCAAGATATCTTGGAATACATGGTGAAGCACAAGATAAGAGATTACTACACTATTTCAACGATTATACAGGAGTACTACATCAATCCCGAGAAAACCTTGAGGAAATTGAAGTTAGGGTGAATATGAATAGCATAGAAAAATTTGCATATAAACTCTTCGGCGGAGAAGTGAAAAAAAAGAAGCCTAAATACTATAATTTGCAGAAGAAACTCAGGCAGGCTAGAATAGCTAGACCTTGGGATGTCTATGTTTCAACCGCAATGCTTTACTCCGCGATTGCAAGTTTAATTGGAGCTATAATAGGCGCTATAGCAGCATATGTGGCAGTAGTGCTAGTAGGTCTACCCAGGGAATTAACCAAGCTATACCTCCCGCCTGAACTCACTTGGTTGCTTCAATATCGCGATTTCATAGTGGCTTTATTTATCTTCTCAAGCTTTTCGTTGATCTTCGGAATTGCAGCTTATTTTTTAGTAATGATGCTCCCAGCGTTTATAGCTAATGAAAGGAAGCGAAAGATCCAGAGAAATCTACCATATGCAGTTACCTTCATGTATGCATTAAGCAGGGGGGGAATGAATATCATAGAAATACTTCAAGCACTAGCAGCTAGCTCAAATACCTATGGCGAGGTCTCGAGGGAAGCCTCCCTTATTTTAAGAGACATGGAATACTTCGGCCACGACTTGAGAAGTGCACTGCAAAATGCAATTTTACTCTCCCCATCAGAGGGTTTTCAAGAACTCCTAGCCAATTTGGTATCAGTTATAGATAGCGGAGGTGATATAACCAAATACTTGGAGGATAAAGCCGAGCAACTTCACATTCGCGCAGTTCAAGAGCAAAAAGGCTTCCTTGAAACCCTTGGTTTAATCGCTGAATCCTATGTCACAGCCTTCGTCGCTGGACCCCTTTTCATAATCATCATGACAACAGTGATGACACTCATAGGAGGCGCCAGTGAAACAATGCTCCATGTAATAGCCTATGTAGTTGTACCAGTTGGAAGTGCAATGTTCGTGATATTAATAAACATAATAACACCCTCAGATGAAACAAAGACAGCGCTATTCTCAGAAGAAAAAATAGAGGTATATAAACGAGAGAGAGTGGCTGAACCAGAAGAAGATGAAAGCAGGAAATTTGAATTGATTCAAAAGGCAAAGAAAACCCTAGCATTAAGAGAATTCCTCTCCAATCCACTGAAGCCAATTAAAGAAAAACCCCTGCTCTCATTAATATTAAGCGTGCCAGCTGCAGCTATATTCTTCGCAGCTGAAGTACTTCTCCATATAAATGATCTCACAATCGCTGCTCTAGATGACTATATAGTTTTCAGCATCTTAATTGCCCTAGCACCTCTATCATTTTTCCATGAATTAAAAATCAGAAGGGAAAATAAAATTCAAGCAGAAATGCCTGATTTCTTGAAGAAACTCGCCACCACAAATGAAACTGGCATGACTCTCTCTCAATCAATTGCCTTAATATCCAAAACTAATTATGGCGTGCTAGGCCAAGAAGTCAAAAAAATGTGGCGCGATATGGAATGGGGGGCCTCGGTGACTCAAGCACTCATTAGATTTGCAAATAGAGTTCGAACAAGTCTAGCTACCCGCATTGTAACTCTAATTACAAAGGCAAGTGAATCCACTGGGGATATAGGAATAGTGCTAAATATAGCGGCAAAAGACGCAGCGATGAGCCAGCAATTGAGAAGAGAGAGGATTCAAAATATGTTCATCTATGTAGTTATAATCTACATATCATTCTTGGTATTCGTTGCAATAGTATTCATCCTCTCCTCAACTTTTCTACCTGTAATGGCAAGTGCCGGATCAAAAGTACAGGCCACTAAAACCGCTAGAGCAGCAGTTATGCTAAAAGGCTTCGACCTTTTAAAGTACAATAGACTGTTCTTCCACTCAGCAGTCATCCAAGGCTTTTGCTCAGGCTTAATAGCAGGTCAAATGGGAGAGGGCAATGTTTTCTCAGGATTGAAGCATTCCCTTATAATGATGATAATCAGCTACCTGCTATTCACATTATTGATCGGAGTATGAATACCCACGAATATAAACACGAATATAAACAGCTTAAACAAGATATTTATTATAAAAAAGCTAACTTAGAGATTAAAAGCTCGAGGCGTGCATCTACAGTGAAGAAATCAACTGGAATAGAAATCCTCGACAAAAACCTTGGAGGAGGCATACCATCAGGCTCAATAGTATATTTCACCTCCGATCCAAAATCAATGTCAGAGGTATTCCTATTCCACTTCACCACTCCTCGCATAACTTATTACTTTGCAACAGATAGAAGACCTAAATACATAGAAGAAGACATTCGAAGGCTTGACTTTGACGCTAGCAATATTCGCTTTATAGATATATATAAAATGTACTATGAAGACGCTGCCTCTCTAGGTTTAGAGCGAGAAAATATAGATAATTACATCCTCGAGTTCTTAGAAAATGAACTTCAAAGTTTATATTTAAATGGCGAGAAAGACTTCACTTGCATCATAGATTCCTTCTCATTCTTCCTAGAGTTAAATATCAACTTCAATCGAATTAAAAGTACCATTAACTTGATCTACGAGGTCATAAAAAACACTGAGAGCATCTGCTATCTCTACATACTTAAAGGCGTGCATGATCAAAAAATCGAGAACTTGCTCTTAAACATCTCAGACGTGGTTTTCGACATAGAAATTGAGAAAAAAGGCGAAAAAATTGCCAATAAACTTTCAATACCAAAAATAAGAGGCACCATACCAACAACTGACTTCATAAAATTCAAAATAGCAGAAGGAGTTATAATTGATACCTCGAGAGATATAGCATAGGGGAAAAGAAAGAGAGAGTAGTTCAAACTATTTCTATTTCTTTTCTAATTCTAATTTCTTATGGCAAAGCCACCAGTCATAATACTCAAATTCGCCTGCTTTTGCTTTTTCAAGGCGCTCTTTTGCGGTTTTCACATCCCTAGCTGGTGGAATAATTACGTGGTCTTTCACTATCTCGTTATTTGGCCAGTTAGCAGGCATAGCCACATTGTATTTATCAGCTATCTGCATAGCTTCCACTATCCTTAGGATCTCATCCATATTTCTGCCTAATTCCTGTGGATAATAAAGGATAATTCGTATTTTTGCTTTGTCGTCTACAACAAAAACCGCTCTAACTGTGTTTGTTCCTTTCCCGGGATGAATAAGCCCAAGCATCTCCGCAATTGCTCCCGTATCGGCAATTATCGGAAATTGAATTTCCACGCCAAGCTTTTCCTTTATCCATTCTTCCCACTTTATGTGGGAAAAAACTTGATCCATACTAAGACCAATGAGTTCACAATTTAATGCTTTGAATTTTTCGTATCTCTTTTGAAAAGCAACGAATTCTGTTGTACAAACAGGCGTGAAATCTGCGGGATGGCTGAAAAGAACAAACCATTTTCCAGAAAAAGCCTTTGGAAGTTCCATCACTCCATGAGTGGTTTGCACTTTCATTTCCGGGAAATTATCCCCCAAAAGGGGCATGCTTTTCTTTCCTTGTATATTTTCCATAATTTTTCTCCCCTAATTTTAACTGTTTTCAGATTCAACTAGGAATATTTAAAATTACTGCTGATAACTGCATTCGATAAATTAACCTAGTTCTTCAATCGAAGCAGTGATTAGATTTCTTAAATTCTTCATTCGAGCTATAAAGAGCTTCTCTGGAAATTGAGTATCAAGTGGCTTAGAATAATAGCATATAGTGGCTGCAGTTCGATTTAGCTTAAGTCTTGCAGACTCCGGAAGCACACACCATTTTTCAAGAATAGCGTTGAACATCCTCATAATTTTAGTATATTTATCCACACCTTGCTCTTTCAAGAAGGACTTAATCGTATAAGTTCTTCCCTCACCAACTCCTCTACATCCTTCATCTATAACGAATTTCTCTTTTCGGATTTTAGTTTTTTTATTTTTATCATTATTTATATCATAAGATCTACCCACTGGATATAACCTGCAAATGAGAGGCCTTGCAGGATAAATTTCACAGATTCCTTTTTTATTGAATTTACAGCAGGGATTGGTATCTAAAATGCAAATTGGGAAAAGAGAATTACCCTCGGTATCTCCCCTGCAATAATTTTTAATCAATTCCCCATTTGATATGCTTAGATATTGAGATATATTATCTATGTCATAGGGAGTGAGAAATATAATAACATTGGAGCAGCATTTAGGGTAGCAATCAAATTTGCATATAAATTTAAATTCATAGGTCTCTGGCACTGCTTCTTTTTCAAATTTCTCTTCCACAGCGCAAGTTAACTTCAGCCTTCCAATCATTAGAGGTTTCAAATAGTTAAGTTCAAATTCAAAGCTTTTCAATATTTTAATCAGGATGTGATTGATATAAAAATTGCTGTCAGTGGGAAAGGTGGTGTGGGTAAAACAACCATTGCAGGCAGCCTGGCGAGATTGCTCGCTAGCGATGGATTGAGTGTGCTCGCAATTGATTGCGATCCAGATATGAATCTTGCCTCTGCACTAGGTATAAGGGGAAATCCAAAGCCAATTTCAGAGTTAAAAGACCTAATTGCAGAGAGAGCAGGTGGAAGGAATGGGATATATAAGCTCAATCCCAAGGTGGATGATGTGATTGATAAATATGCACTTAGTGCGCATGGCGTGCGCTTGATTGCAATGGGCACAATTGAGCGAGGGGGGAGTGGCTGTTTATGCCCGGCCTCAGCGTTTCTACGCGCGCTTATACGCCACGCGATTTTCAAGGAAAAAGTGGTGATCTTCGACATGGCCGCGGGAATAGAACACCTTGGAAGAGGCACCGCTGAGGGTGTTGACTTAATGCTTGCTGTGGTTGAACCTGGTATGCGCAGCCTAGAAACTGTAAAGAGAATTCAAAAACTCTGCGGAGAGCTGGGGATAAAGAAAATCGCTGGAGTTATCAATAAAGATGTGGGAAACACTAAAGTTGAGCAAGTGCTGGCGGAACTTGGAATTTCAGTGCTGGGTAAAATCCCATTTGACCCGGCTTTGGTTAAAGCAGACCTTGAAAAAATTCCACCTGTAGAAGTAGCCTGTCCCGCGAGAGAGGCATTGATTGAGTTGAAGGAAAATCTTAAAAAGTTGATTTAAATGCAAGTAGGAGTTATAACGCGGGGTAAATATGGCAAGCGCTTGATCGAAGTAGTGAAAAATAAAACCCCATTTAAAGTTATCTCAATAGAACTACCAATATTGCTCCCTGAGTTCATCGATGATCCTGGGAAATTCTTGGATGAGCTAAAAATTAACAACGCAGTTTTCAAAGCAGATTTAATCATAAGTTATGCCTTGCACGCGGATTTAAATCCTGAGATAGTTAGAAGAGCAGCGCTGAGTGGAGCAAGGGCAGTTATAATAGCAGGTACGAAGAACTCCTTAATTTACCAAGAACTAAGGAGGAAATATGATATAGCTCTAGAGGTAAGCGAGGTCTGCTGTTCGCTAGTGAATCCTGAGAATGAAGTGCTTGAGAAATGGTTTAAGTACTTTGGCATGCCCGAGTATGAAATCCAGGTTGAGGATGGCAGGATTAGTGAAGTTAAAGTAATTCGAAGCACACCCTGTGGGGGAAGCTACTACGTGGCTGAGAATCTCCTTGGCACCAAAGTTGAAGAAGCACCTAGAAAAGCAGCTTTACTGGTGCAATATTATCCATGTCGAGCCTCTCGAGGTTGGATCGATGGTAAATGCGGCGCGATCCATCTCTCAGGCGAGCTTCAAATGCGCGCAGTGGAGAGAGCGTTGGAGAAACGGTTGAATGTTAAAGTTAGCTCTGCGGATTCTCGGCAACGAGTTAATGAAAAATGGAAAATGGAAAAAAATATTTAATATTATTGATATTAATATTATTAATTAAAATTTTTAATATTTAAAATTGCTGAATTAAATGCCTATGCCAATTGCTCTTGCTATGCCTGAAACGCCAGCTTGAACTACGAATGAAACTGCTAGTAGCACGCCAGCCATCAATATTGCAACTGCGACGTTACCTTTTTTCAACTCTTCCATTTCATCGATTTCAACTGTTATCTTATCCAGTACATTTACTGCGATATAGATTGCAACAACTGCTATTGCAATGCCAATTAAAAGCTGAATAACTCCAATGCCAGCGGCAATGATCAAAGCACCCCCGGTTTTGCCTGTAACCGCTTCTGATAGACCTGCAACACCACTTTGAACAACAGTTGCTATCGAGAAGATAACGGCAGCCATAAATATGCCCACTGCGATATTGCCATTCTTTAGTTCCTTCATTTCATCGATGCCCTTCGTTAACTTATCCAGCAGCTTCAGACCTATATATACTGAACCCATTGCGAGTAATAGACCAATGATTAGCTGGCCAAAGCCAATCGTCAAGCCAATAAGCATATCCATTAAAGTCAATTCGATACCTCCTTTTTTAAAACTATCTAAATAGAGAAACAAGCTTAAATAATTTTTTATTATTTAATAAATAATAATTATAATTAAATTAGAGTATATAAAACTCTTTCTCTCCAAGAAGCTCTAGGCTTTCTCTAAACAGGTTTTCCCGCTGAAGACTTTTGCTGAGATTATAGACTATGAGAAAAGAAATTTTTGATAGCACTTCAAGTCAACTTGAAGAATAGGATCAAGCGACTACGGTTAACTTTTTCTCCATCTCCATACATGCTAGGCGCTCTATCTCTCGCGAGCTATCTAGATGTAAGGAACCTCTCCAAGTTCATCTTAAAGCCAAGCTTTGTATTTCTTTGCTTTTGTCGTGCTATTTGGAGTTCTATTGTCAAATTTTAAAACTGCTTCTTGCACTGCTAATGCAATAGCTCTTATATTAATACTTTAACCTCAAGCAGCTAGCTCTTTATTACTTAATCTTAGTTCCACTTGGCACTTTTTTTTCAACCACAAGTAAAACCGGTTCTGTTTCTCCAGCAGCGAGTATCATCCCCTGGGATTCCAAGCCAAAGAGCTTGGCAGGCTTTAGGTTCACTAGCACTGCTACTTGTTTCCCAATCATTTCCTCAGGTTTATAGTTCCTAGCGAATCCACCTATTATCTGCCTAGGCTTTTCCTCTCCTATGTCTACTTCAAAGCGCAGCAGGTTTTTGCTCCCCTTAATCGGCTCTGCCTTTAATATAGTACCTGTTCTTATATCCAGTTTCTGGAATTCCTCGATTGTAATTTCCTCCTTCATTTTCCTCACATCCTTGAGTTTTGCCTTCTCCCTCTCGATCTCCTCTCTTTCAATGATTCTGAAGAGCGGTTTCACCTCTTTCAATTGTTGATTAAGTGCAATTCTCTCGCTAGTGGAATACCAGCTTTGCTTGTGCACAGAGCTATCGTAGCCAAGCATGTGCCAGAGCTTCTCGGCTGAGAAGGGCAAGAATGGCGCTGATAGGATAGCTAGTGCTCTAGCGAGATTTGCAGCTGCATATAAAACCGTTGCTCCTCTTTTTCTATCGCTCTTCACAAGCCTCCAGGGTTCCATTTCATTTAAATATTGATTGCCCGCGGTGGCAAGTTGCATTAATCTATTCAATGCGCGTTTGAATTCAAATTTCTCAATGAATTCTCCAATTTCCCTCTCTGCTTTTTTGATCTCTTCAAATAGCTTGAGATCCCTCTCCTGAAATTCCCCTGGCTCTGGAATCCTTGCTTGGAAGAATCGCTCGATGAAGGTGAGCACTCTATGGGCGAAGTTGCCAAAAGTGGAGACCAGCTCTTCATTATTTCTCCTTTGAAATTCATCCCAAGTAAAATCTGCATCCCTTGTCTCAGGCATGTTTATGGTAAGCGCGTATCTCAAAGGATCAGACTCAAAAGTAGCTAGGTAATCGTTCAGCCACACTGCGTAGTTTCTGCTGGTTGAAAACTTGCTTCCCTGAAGATTGAGGAATTCATTAGCTGGTACATTGCTAGGTAGATTGAGATCGCCATGCGCAAGCAGCATGGCTGGCCAGATTATGGTGTGGAATGGAATGTTATCCTTGCCTATGAAGTAGTAAATCTCCGCCTCTTTATTCTGCCAGTACTGCTTCCAGTCATCGCTGCCTTTGAAATATTCCTTGGTGGCTGAGAGATAGCCAATTACTGCATCGAACCAGACATAGATAACCTTGCCCTTCGCATTCTCAAGTGGAACTTGTACTCCCCATTCAAGGTCGCGGGTAATTGGTCTATCCACTAAGCCTTCTTTAAGCCAGTTAATGGTGAAGGTATAAACATTGGGCTTGAAAACACTGCTCTTGGATTCAACCCATTTTATCAATTGGTCTTGAAATGCTGAGAGCTTGAAGAAATAATGCTCACTTTCCCTCGCAACTGGTCTAGAGCTGCAGTGCTTGCAGTAGGGATCGATTAGCTCTAGGGGATCTAAAGTGCGCCCGCAGGCATCACATTGATCGCCTCTCGCGCCTTCTGCTCCACATCTAGGGCATTTTCCCTCGATATAGCGATCGGGTAGAAATTTTCTGCAGTTTGGGCAAAAAGGTAAAAGCATGCTTTTTTTATAAATATATCCTTTTTCATAGAGCTTGAGGAAAAATGCTTGAACAGTTTCATAGTGGTTTTCAGTGGTGGTTCGAGTGAATAAATCATAAGAGCAGCCCAGTGCCTCTAAGCTTTGAGCTATGATCTGGTAATATTTATCCACAATTTCGCGAGGCGTGGTTTTTTCAACCTCTGCTCTTACTGAAATTGGCGTGCCATGTTCATCTGTACCGCTCACCATTATCGCCTCGCTGCCTATCATGCGTTGATAGCGCACGAAGATGTCTGCGGGTAAATAGCAGCCTGCAATGTGACCTAGGTGGAGCGGTCCATTGGCATAGGGCCAAGCTGTTGTAACCAGCACTTTCCTCTGCATAGCTAGGCTATTTCAGAAATTAGGTATTTAAAGATATTGCACTTGCGCGCTTGCGCCTTGAGCCCTTTTTACCAGTATTACCAATAAATAAATTATAATGCACGCTCGTGCATCAGTCATTGAAAGTGCCCTCGCGTGTGACATCCTCGCTTATCTCAGCTGCTTCTCGCCTGCCTGCTACAGCTGAGAGAGCGGCTATTAACATTTGGCCAAGTTGGTTAAGAACGATCGATATATATCTCTGCAGCATATTTTTCAGCTGGATAGGCTCTGCTCTGGATCAAGTAATTTCTTTCCAACAGTAGATCTAAATAGTCGCTCATTATTTCTCTAGCTTTTTTATCCGATTCAAGTGGCTTCAGGCATTCTTCGATTTTCAACTCCCATTTTTCACTCGAGAAAGCATCTTTAAAGAAAAGCCTTTTTCCTTTTCCCTCGGTACTTGCAATCATATCTATATCCTTAATTTAGTATAAGATTTCACCTTAAATTCGCGCTTAAATAAGTTTATTTATTTTCACAGCAATATTTATTAAGGAGACATGCGATTAAGAAATGCTTTGATTTTGCCCGCAGTGTTATTAATGGCTTCAGGCATTGCTTCAGCGCAGCCTCTTTCAGGACTGCTCGGTCTTTTTGAAACTGATCCGATTTTGCGTCTTTATGCTGCAGCTGCTTTCTTTTTGATCATAGCCGTGGAATTTTATTTACTGGGTTATTTAATGCGCCGGGAAAAGCTTAAGAGTAAGGTAAAATTCATATGTTTCAACTGCGGCTATTCCGTGAACTCTGCACGTGCCTTGAAATCCGAGGTTTGCCCAGATTGCAAGCGGAAAACAACTTGGATGGAAATCGATGCTTAGGGGATCCATTTTATCCAGTGTCTGCATTTTGGGCATCTTGCATATTCAAACCAGTCACCGTTAACTGTGTAAAAAGGGATATTTACTCTGATATCTAGTGCTAGATATTTAGAGTAATATTTTTTGGGTATATCAAATACCACTGTAACTCTTTCCTTGCAAAATTCACAGGTTCTAATGAGATTTTTGTTTAAATATTGCAATTCGTCATTCATTTTTTATAAAAATTGGTATTAATTTACAAAATATTAATAATTTTTGGTTATTATTAAAAGTAGCAAAAAACTGGTTGAAAAGCAAGACCGCTAGATCCCTCATAAGAAAACCAGAAAAAATCATCGCTTGTCCATGGATATCCTCTAGGTACATAGTAATCATAAAAAGCAGTTTTATTCAAAATTAATCCCGCGGTTGGATCGTAAACCATATCATTAATTTCCACCCAAGCATGGCCTGTTCCATAGCAGGCAAGGAGCAAGGATAAGTTGGATTTATTCAACTGCGAGGTGTAATTTATATTCACATTTCCAAGCACAACTTTAACATAATTCTTTTTATTATATGGCTCCCCCAAGTAATATGCTGCAGATGCAAATGCAATTGCTTTATCCTCGCAATCGCCAGCTTTATTGACATAAAACTCACTAGCTCTTGCGTAGTGATCAAAGCAGTGATATAGCTCTTGATCGCTAGCATAAGGCAAGCTATGAATGTAATAAAAGTTCTCCAACAGCGTTGAATTCGACCCAGCGCAATTAAACCACTGCCCGCGATCGCCATCTCTCACTTTTTCTATAAACCAGAAATAATATTCACCAACTGGCTCGCGGTGCAGCAGCTCGTCATGCACCAGCGTAGAAATTATTAAGCTGGAGATTAAAATTGCCATCAATATTAATGCTCTCAAAAAATTCTCAGCACCTCCTCTCTAGCTGCATTTACAAATATACCTCGAATTGGTATCTCACTCTTGCAATTCAAGCATTTCTTATCAAGCGAGATATTATGAAAAGCTATATAAGGCCCAGTTCTTTCTATGAGCAGTGAATTGCAACTTGAGCAGTAAGTGCTTTCAAAGCGATGGCCTCGAACATTTCCAATATATACAAATTCCAAGCCCATTCCGCAAGCAATTTCTCGAGCTTTCTCAAGAGTTTTCACAGGAGTTGGATAGAGATAAAAAAGCTTGTAAGCTGGATAGAAGCGCGGGAAATGCAGTGGAGTTATTTCACCTAAATTATCGCGAACCCACTTCGCGAGAGCTTCAATATCTCGCCTTGAATCATTTTTCCTAGGAACTAGAAGATTTACAGCTTCCACGTGCAAGCCAATTTCCCTAGCTAGTTTCGCGCTCTCAAGCACTGGCTCGAGCTTGGCAGAGCAAATTCCTCTATAAAATTCTTCGCTCATTGCTTTTAAATCAACGCGATAAGCGTCGAGATAAGGACTTATTATCTTTAAAGCCTCGGGGGTTAGAGAGCCATTTGTAATTAGTACTATATAGAGGCCTTTATTTTTCGCTAGCTTTGCGCAATCATAGATATATTCAAACCAAATCGCTGGCTCATTATAGGTAAAGGAAATTCCCTGCGCATAGGAATAAGCTATCTCCACTGCAAGCTCTGGGGGATATACCTCCCTGCTTTATTGGGAATTCTAGCTTGAGAAATAGAGCAGTTCTGGCATATTTAATTGAAAATTACAGCCAAATGTACCGAGGGAATAAACATTGCTCCCGGGATAGAAATGATAAAGGGGTTTTTTCTCAATGGGATCTATGGCTTCTTCTGAAACCAAGCCATAAACCTTACTATAGAGTTTGCCGTTGAGATTTACTCTGGTATTGCAATACCTTTTTATCCTCGAGGATGAGACATCTTCTAAGCAAGTGCTGCATCTCACCTTATTGTCTTCTAATTTCTCATAGAGTAAAGCTTCCTTAAGCATTATAGCTTCTCGAATCGATCTTTCCTTTCCAAATTAGCTTTAAGCTCGCTATCATACAAATTTCCAATGTCGATTCTTGTGATAATTCCCACGAGCTTCTCAGGATTTGATAGCTCTACCACTGGCAATCTGCCTATTTCATTGCCCACCATTTTCATGAAAGCATCATAGAGTGATTCATCTGGCTTGGCTATGATCACATCCTTACTCATCTTAGATTCCACCGGTGTTTTTCTCCAGAGTTCTTTAGGTATTTGCATGATATCTGTTAATGTGATCACGCCCTTGATCTTGTTATCTTCAATAACAGGCAAGCCTTTAATTTTATGTCTCTTTAAAAGTTCAGCTGCTGCTTCAAGAGTGGTATTTGGAGCAATAGTGATCACATTTCTAGTCATGGCATCTTTGACCTTCAAGCGCTGAAGGAGCGGAGTGGAATATTCGACTCTATGCGCTGGAGACTCGGCTCTTGAAGCGAGTTGGCTTTGATAGATCGTGTTCTTACCAGTGAGCACATAGGCAATAACAACCGCCACCATCGAGGGTAAGAATAATGCATAGCTCCAAGTCATCTCGCTCACCATGAGTATAACGGCTATTGGTGCTTTGCCAACGCCTCCAAAGAATGCCATCATGCCCACGATTACAAATGCAGCAGGCATCAAATCTGGGTGGGGATTTATTAAAGTGCAAGCATACCACACTGCTCCTCCCGTCATCCCCCCGATGAAAAGCGAGGGAGCAAATACTCCACCGCTGCCTCCTGATCCTATTGATAGCGAGGTTGCAAGGATTTTAGCGAATATGAGAATGAAGATTATATGCATAGGCAAAATCGTGAAATTGCCCTGCATGGCTAATTGGAGCCAGCCATAGCCCATGCCAAGTACTTGAGGCAGAAATATCCCGATAACTCCAACTGCAAATCCACCTATAGCTGGCTTGAGATAATTGGGAATTTTTAATCTATGGAAGAAACTTCTGAATCCATAGAAAGCTTTTATATAAACTATTCCAATCAATCCGCATACCAAGCCCAGCAATGCATAGGCTGGAAGTATTTCAGGACTGGTGAAGGAAAAACCAATTACATGCCCAAATATTGGCTCCCAGCCCTTTATTGAGGCGAATAGACTATAAGCTACGCTCGATGCTATAAACCCTGGAACCAGAGCTTCAACCTCGAAGTCCTCTCGATATAGAATTTCAGCGCTTAGCAACGCTCCTCCCATTGGGGCTTTGAATATAGCGCCCACGCCAGCCCCCATTCCACACGCGAGAGCTATTCTTCTATCTCGTGCACTTAAATTCAGCATCCTTGCTAGAAAAGAGCCAAAACCAGCTCCTATTTGAGCAATAGGCCCCTCTCTTCCAGCACTTCCTCCCGAGCCTATGATCAAAGCCGAGGCTATCAATTTCACAAGTGGAACTCTAGATTTTATCTCCCCCTTTTTATGGTGAAATGCATCTATAGCTGCATCCGTTCCGTGGCCCTCTGCTTCCGGAGCTATGGTATAAACTATGAGTCCGCTGAGAAACCCTCCTAGTGCTGCAATTAATGGGAGGAAATAGGGATTAAGGGGATAAGTAGCAATAGTTGTTCCCTCTCCCATTGGTGAAGGTGGTAGATATCCAGCGCCAGCGCCTAGGAAAAATGAGGTAGCTAGGGATATTGCCTCATAGAAAATAATAGCTCCAATTCCGGCAACTATTCCAATTACTATGCTTATTGGAACCCATTTTCGCAGATAGCGAAATTCAACTATTTCCATAACAGGTGCATAGCGCGTCTTAGCTTTCATCGCTTACCCTCTTATTCTCTGCGAGCTCTATCAAATAGCGCTCCTCCGAGTACGAATAAGATGAACATCAATGCGAATAGAAATAATGGGTCGCGAAAGCTGATTTGCGGAAGCTCTATCTCGGGTGGGCCAAGTAAGAGTATGATTATTGCAATGGCTAGTAGAATACTCAATATCATGGTTGGAATAGGAACTTTTCTCTTCATCGCGAATGTAGATAATTTTCAGCTTTACTTTATTTATGCTTTTTTATGCTCTTTGCACTATAAGTGTAAAATTTCTTTTACATTTACAGTTTTGAACAAGTTATTTAAGATTAAATATCTAAATAGATCTAAATAGATCTAAATATTAAATATTAATATCTAATTTTTCTATCAGTAACCAAGTCGCAGAGTATTAAATCTCTAAAAATAGAGCTTTCCTCTTGAGGCTCGAAGTCGAAATCAAATTTGCAGTAATGGCAGAGATCTTCACTTTTGATCTCTCCACTTGAAGCCTTCGCAGAAAGCGCTCATAATTGTCCAGTCAAACTCGCTTGCTACTTGCAATCTTTTATATTTTTTACAGTAAATCACGTATTTGAAATGCACAAATGCAAGGATTGCATCAGATTTTTCTTGCTTCACAATTTCATTGAAATCGGTTTCACAATGCTCGCATCCATAGCACCATTCCTCTGGAATCATTACATCAAGATCATTCTTGCTCGTATAATAATCATTTGCCTGTTTACAAACAAAGTTTATGCTGCATAAGTTCTTTTCTCTGTTTGATGAGAAAGTATAATGCAATTTTACTGCTATTATTGTTTTCAGCGCTTGTT
Organism: Methanocellales archaeon; assembly: GCA_038850285.1. Classification (GTDB taxonomy): domain Archaea; phylum Halobacteriota; class JAWCLZ01; order JAWCLZ01; family JAWCLZ01; genus JAWCLZ01. The sequence continues at coordinate 44,028 of JAWCMA010000003.1, forward strand.
GGCAGCTTCAAGAAAATTCGCTGGTCAAGATTGTTAACTTCACAGCCAGCAGAGGTTCGCTTAAAGAGGCTGAGTTTATTGAACTATCTGTTACTCTTAAGAATTTCGGGAGCGTAAATGAAAAAATTAGTTTGAGTGTTGATTCTAGAGATCTAGCAGTTGCACCATCTTCCCTTGATTATGAATTCAAGTCTTTCGAGGAGAAAACATTTGAATTCCGCCTCATAGGTGGTGATGCGGAAGAGCCCAAAACAGTTTACTATACTGTGATTGCAAATGGCACAAATAGCTGGGATACTAAAACTGGCTTTCTAACTCTTGAGCCAAATCCAACCATGAGGTTCATTGTTAAATATTACCTACCGCTTCAAATCGGCCTAGGTGGTGTAGCAGTGGTTTTGATTTATATCAATTATAAGGAGTATAAGAAGCGCAAGAGGCAGCGCGAGGGGATGGAAAAGAAAGAGATTCGGTTTAAAAAGAAGGTTAAGGGAAGAAGAGAGGTAAAGTAAAAATTTTTTCTCGAATGAATTAAAAAATTAAAAAAATTGGAATTGGTGTCTCTTTCAGAGACCGTTTTTCTACTTCGCTGGTGCTGCTGCAGGTACCTCTACTGGTGGAGCTGGCCTCTTCATTACGAAGGATAGCCCAGCTGCGATGAAGTTCAATAAAGCTGCCACGTAGAAGGCTGTAATATAGGTTCCGGTGACTGTTCTAATGTAGCCAGCCATATATGGTCCTAGCACGCCTGCTGCGCCCCAAGCTGTGAACACTGCGCCATAGTTCAATCCCAAGTTCTTAGTGCCGAAGAAGTCAGCTGTAATTGCTGGCATTAAGGCAAGCACGCCGCCGTAACACAGGCCTATGAATAAGCAAGTTAGGAATAGGCCTACTTCCTTTGCAGCTAAAACTAAGCCCTGTGCTCCAGCCATAAATAAGCCCATCACCAGAGCATCTATGACCATTGCGTTTCTTCTGCCAATTTTATCTGATAGCGCGCCGAAGCCCGGTCTTCCCAAGCCGTTGAAGAACGACAGGAAGCCAACTGCGAAAACAGCTGTTTCTCTAGCAATTCCTGATTCTTGGGCAAATGGTGCCAACTGACCTATCATCAATAAGCCTGAGGCAGCGGTGAACCAATACCATAGCCAGATCAAAACGAATTGCGGTGTCTTGATCATCTCACGCCATACGTAGTCTTTATAAGCTGTAGTGGTTACCTTTGCGGTCGGAGGTGGCGGTGTCCAGCCTGAGGGCTTATATCCTGCAGGCGGGAACTTCAATACTTGTGCACTAGCGCAAACCACTATTAGGAATAGTATGCCCATATATAGGAAGGTAGCTCTCCAGCCAACTGATATGATTAATGAGTTAGCCAGCGGTGCTAGGAATAGCGCTCCCATGCCGAAGCCCATGACTATTAACCCAGTTACCAAGCCTCGTTTATCTGGGAACCATCTTACGCCAGTGGGAATTGGACAGTTATATGCCAAGCCAATGCCTATGCCGCCGATCACGCCATAGCTGAGATAGAGCCATTCTAAGCTATTGGTTAGATAAGCGAGAATCCACGATATTCCTAATATAGCGCCGCCTATGGTTGCAATTAGCCTCGGCCCTTTTTTGTCGACCCATCGACCAGATGGAATCATGCCAACTGCGAAGAAGATTACCACAAGCGTAAATGTGAGCGATGTTTGTGCTCTTGTCCAACCATATTCTTTTTCAAGAGGTGCTACGAAGATTGACCAAGCGTAGATAACGCCCAGCATCAGGTTGATCAAGAAGCCTGCGATTACAAACTTCCAACGACCTCCTGCTCCTGCAGCTCTTTCATCGAGAAATTGTTCTGCCATTTTTTCACCTCTTTATTTTTATTTTTTTTAACCCCTATACTACCGAGAGTTTACTCTTTCGAGTTTTTCCCTCCTTTTTTCACCTCCATACCCCTGTCTCGAAAGTCCTCTCGGATTTGATAAGTCCCTTTTCCGTCCTCTTTTTAATTTTTGCACCGCGTCACCCATTTTTTATTATTTCGCTGACTTTGTAGCTGAACTCTGCTTTCATGCCATTATAGATGTTATCTGGGTTTAACTCAGTGACGGAATGGACTTTAACGATTTATAATCATAAACTATATTCTACTTATACTTTGCGATTCATTCTAATCGAGTTTCGGGAGCAGCTTCGGGAGCTAATTTCGTTTATTGACGATTATTATTACGTTTATCTTTGGAATAATATATAAAGATTTCGTTTATTGCCGAAATCATAATTTTAGTTTATTTTTAAATATCAATTTTAATATTAATTAAATTTTTTTAATATAATATTTACAATAAAATGAAATAAACCATATATAATACCTGCACCCAATTATATTAACATGGATAAAGAGGAGCTGAGAATCTACAGTGGAAAACTAATTATACTCAACGTCTTCGATCACGGCGGGCAGATCGAAAAGGAGAAGCTCTGCAGAGCATTAAACTGCCCAGTTAGTTTGGACTGGGATAAACCAGTGGAAATAAAACTAGGGGAGAGCGAAGGCATAATTGCCTCTAAAGGCGAAGAGAAACCCTGCAGAATAAAGGTATACTCTGATTTATTCCCAGCGGGCTCTTCAATTATAAGAGTGGAGATAGAATTCAGCAATGCAAACTTCGCACTTCTAGACCTAACTAGAGCAATTCACAGCCCAGCGATTTACATAGATGGCGAAGAACTATATGGCTATGTAAACAAGCGAGTGGAAGAAATAAGAGATAAGCTAAAACCATACGTTGAGAGCAATTACTTAATTGAAAAAGGCTACTACCCTTGGATAAGCGATTACGCCATTTTAAAAGTCAGCGAGTTCACGCCAAAGGTGAATCAAAATGAACTCAAAAGAACCTATGGATCAGAGCTCACCTTATTCCTCTCAGGAGAGGCAAGCACTAGAATTCTCCATGGAAAGGAAATCGCAGAAAAGCTAAGCCACGATATTTCCTACTACGATGACGAGCTATTCCTCGCTGCCTATGAATATGCCCTCGTTTGGAAATGCGATGACTACTTCACTGAGCTATTGCGCTACATCGAACTCGCCCTCTCCCTATCGCTAACTTTTCACGCCTACGACTGGCGCATTGACAGCGAAATTGAAGAAGCATATAATGCAATAAAACTAGCTCAAAGACCACTCATCTTCAGCCAAGCACCCCGCAAGCTGGAAAAAGCTTTGCTAAAAGTAAGCGAGATGCATTTAGATATCCTAGACAACATCGAAGACCTAATGAACCCAGTAAAGATAACTCCAGACTGGTACTATCAATCAGCCTATGAGCGAATTCTAAAGATTTTAAAAGTCAATGAATTTGAAAAAATAGTGGAGGAAAAAATCCACACCCTGCAAGAACTATACAACACTAGTCAAGAAATCTCCTATAGCAAAATCGCAATGATACTTGAAATATTAATCGTCCTGCTAATAGCATTTGAAATCGTGCTCTTTTTATGGATAATTTGAAATAGATATGCCTATGAAAATCGGAATAATGGCAGATACCCATGATAATATAGAAGCAATAAATAAAGCAATAGCATTTTTCAACGAGCAAAAAGTGAGCCAAGTTATCCACTGCGGAGATATAATTGCACCCAGTGTAGCTCCTCTCTTCAAAGCACTAAAGCCAAAGCTAAAAGTTGTATTCGGCAATAACGATGGCGACCGCTACACTCTGCGCAGGCGATTAGAAGCTCAGGGAGCAGAGGTCTACGAGGATTTTGGAGAGCTCGTGATAAATGGAGAGCGAATTTGCTTCCTCCACGGCACAGTGGAAGCAATAGTAAGCGCACTTATCAAGAGCAATATCTACAAAGCAGTTATAAGAGCCCATTCACATCAAGCAAACATAATCCAAGGCGAAACTCTGCTGATAAACCCAGGAGAAGCAAGCGGCATGCTCACCGGGAGGAAAAGCATTGCAACATACGATTTGAAGAGAAATAAAGCCGAGATAGTGGAATTGAGGTAAGTAAAGATTGATTAAATATTTATCCCCCTGAAGCAATTAAGAAATTATGGAAAGGAAAATTCTAGCTATCCTTTTCGCCTTATTAGCTGTGGCGGTCTTCACTGGATATCTACTTGGCACTTGGTATACTCGAGTTACATACACAAGCTATCCCTATGGATATGCATTTCAAGGATACCCTTCAGGCGTAGGAATGATGGGTTATTATGGACAGGGAATGATGGGCAGCTATGGAAATATGATGTGATATATGACTCAGATGATGGGTGGAAATATGCTTGTAAGCGGTGGCACTCCCTACAATTCAAATGGAAGCTTAATAAAGCTAGAGCAAGCTAGAGAAATTGCAAAGAAATACCTAGCAGCGCTGAGCAATCCCGATTTAGAACTAGCTGACCTAGAGGAATGGGAATTCAATTTCTATGCAGAGTTTAAAGAGAAAAGCACAGGTATAAAAGCATTTCAAATAGTCATCGATAAATATAATGGTATAATCTAACCAGAAATGGGGCCAAATATGATGTGGAATACAAAATATGGAATGATGGGAGCGCAAGATGCAATGACCTTAACAAAGGAGCAAGCAAAAAGCTTAGCCCAACAATTTCTAGATTCTAGGCTGCCAGGTACGCAAGCAGAAGAAAGCGGCTTGTTTTACGGCTACTACCACTTCGATGTTAAAAAAGATGGCAAAATGTATGGAATGCTAGATGTAAATGGCTACTCAGGAATTGTGTGGTATCACACTTGGCACGGTAATTTTATACAGGAAGACCAGAGCTTATAAAAAGCATGGGGTTGCTGAGATTCGAACTCAGGTCACGGCGTCCCGAACGCCGTAGGATGAACCAGGCTACCCCACAACCCCTTAGTGATAAGGTGAAAAAGTATCTATGAATTCAACGTGAGAGAGCAGCATGCGCCGGCAGCAATATCTTGTAATACCAAGCTCATCAAGCACTTTACCCGGCGGCTCTCCCTCTTGCATCCTGCGCTTGTATTCATCCCATACATTTGAAATTACCTTACCGCATGTGAAACAGCGCACTGGTATCATATTTTTCACCTATAAGACTTCTGCCTTCGCTTTCTCGCCCCTCTACCCCCCATTTTCTTAGGCTCCTTCAAGCGAACATCGTTAACTAGTAGAGTTCTATCGTGTGCGAGGAAAATTTCTTTAAGCGCGGAGTCATTTGTCCATTCAACTAACCCGCGGGCAATCGCGGTTCTAGCAGCATCAGCTTGACCTGCAAATCCCCCGCCTTTAGCTTCTACATCTATATCTATTTCATTCACAAGAGAGCCTGCAAGCATAAGTGGCTCTAGGAGTTTTAAGCGAATGAGCTCGGGCTCAACTATTTCAACTGGAATTTTATTGAATCTAACTCTACCCTTTCCCTTACTTAAAATTGCTCTTGCAATCGCGGTTTTCCGCTTCCCACTTGCACATACCACCTTAACCATTAATTCACCTCAGAACTTCGCACCCAGCATTTTACTGAGATCACCCAGCTTTATATATTTAGCCAAGCTTAATCGAGACATTGAGGCGAGCTCGATACTCTCAAATTCCATTTCTCTGCTCTTAAGCTCATCTGGTATACCTATATATATCCTTAACCTCGCCAGTGCCTCTTTGCCTTTCTTCTGCCTATAGGGAAGCATGCTTCTTATGGTTCTCTTCATAATTTGATCAGGCATTCTAGGGAAATAAGGACCTTTTTCTCTACTTCCTTTATCCCGCATGGCTTTATATTCTTTAAATGTATTTTCCTCGCTGCCTGAAATAACAGCTTTTTCAATATTCACAATCGCAATCTCCTCTCCAAGTAAAAGCCGCTTTGCAACGATGCTAGCTAATCTACCGAGAATGAGGCCATCTGCATTGATAATCGCCATTAAACCACCTATTGAAAGATCTTCACTCCCCTGCCCTTTGGATTTAAATCCAGGAGCTCCTCGATCGTCAAGCATTTGCCATTTAAACTCAAAATTTGCTTAGCAGCTGAGCTGCTGAAATCAAGCGCAGCTACAGTTACCGCATGGTTTAAACTCCCGCTTCCAAGCACCTTGCCAGGTACAACTATAACGTCATTCTCCTTGGTATAGCGATTGATTCTACTGAGGTTAGCTTCAGCATAATTTCTCCTAGGTCTCTCAAGCCTCTCAGCGATGTCCCTCCAGATCTTGACATTTTGCTCCCTTGATTTAGCTTTCAAATCATTGATTAGCTTAATTATCCTTGAATTGGTCTTTCTCATTCGCTTCATCTTATTCCCCGGATTCAAAAAGCGAAACTAATATTATCTACATCAGACTATAAATCCCTTTCGATGCCTTTTGAAAAAACATGCGCCGACCGGGATTCGAACCCGGGTTAGAGGCTATCTCCCGAACCAAAAGATGGAAGGCCTCAGTCATAACCGCTAGACCATCGGCGCTTGATTATAAGTTCAATGCTTGAAAATTTAATCCTTTCGCTTTAGATGCTAGGCCAATAATTACGCCAATAATTATAACTATAAGAAAGCAAATCAAATTCTTTGAGGAATTGCAATGAGTCTTATTAATAGAATTAGCACTGCAATTAAGGCAAAAGTTCACAAGATTCTTGAGACCTTCGAAGACCCTAGGGAGACTCTTGATTATTCCTATGAAAAACAGCTTGAGCTCCTGCAAAAGGTCAAGCGAGGCATAGCTGAGGTGGTAACTTCTAAGAAGCGCTTAGAATTGCAAAAGGCAAAACTCGAGGAAACTGTGAATAAACTCAATGCTCAAGCAAGAGAAGCAGTGGCACTTGGAAGAGACGATCTAGCGAAGCTCGCGCTTGAGCGCAAGCGTCAAACCATGGAGCAAATCGATGCTATTTCAGCGCAAATAGCACAGCTTGATCTCGAGGAGCAAAAGCTAATTGCAAGTGAAAGAAGGCTGAGTGCAAAAGTGGAGGAATTTAGAACTAGGAAGGAAACAATCAAGGCAACCTATACCGCTGCAGAGGCACAGGTTAAAATCACTGAAGCTGTCACTGGCATATCAGAGGAGATGGAGGACATTGGCATAACGATTCAGCGTGCAGAGGATAAAACCGAGAAAATGAAAGCCAGAGCAGCTGCTCTCGAAGAACTCGTTGCAAAGGGCACTTTAGTCGACCTAACAAGCAGCAGAGATGAAGTTGAGCGCCAGCTCGCAGAGCTGCGAATCGCTAGTGATGTTGAAAAAGAACTCGCTATTCTCAAGCAAGAGGTGAGAAAATGATCATCCGCATAATGGGCGACCAGCAATATGAAGTTAAAAGCAGTATTATAGACCGGCTTAATAAAATTGATAACAAAATAGTTGAACTAGTTGCCAAGGGAGATGAAAAAAACTTCAAAAAGGAACTCTCAAGGATGATCAACTTGGTGAGAAAAAAGGGCAAGCCCCTGGATCCAAAGGTAATAGTTGAATCACAGCTCATTATCCCCCCTGAAGACTTAACTCTAGAAGAAGCTAAGAAGATATTCAGCGGCGAGGGAATAATACCAGGCTAGAGTACCTATAATGGAGGCTGAGTAGAGTAAAGAAGGCGCAATTATAGTATAGGTATAGATTATATATCACAAAGTGCATTTTTAATCGCAGCATGAAATACGCGATTATAATTGGCGATGGGATGGCGGATTATCCCATTAAGGAATTGAATGGAAAAACGCCATTAGAAGTCGCTAGCACGCCGAATATGGACTATATCGCTAAGCATGGTAAATGTGGAATGGCAAGAAATGTCCCGGATGGAATGGAGCCCGGGAGCGATGTGGCAAATCTCTCTATCCTTGGATTCGACCCTCGAAGGTATTATACTGGTAGAGGCCCGCTTGAGGCAGCCAGTGCAGGGATAAAACTTGGAAAAAAAGACGTTGCCTTCAGATGCAATTTAATAACTGAGAACAATGGTACCCTGCTCGACTACAGCGCTGGCCATATTAAAACCGAGGAATCCAGGGAACTCATGCCCTTCATCGATAGAGCACTTGGTAATGAAAAAGTGAAATTCTACCCAGGGGTAAGCTACCGCAATCTTCTGGTAATAAGAGACCTGGAATATGAAAAAGTACAGTGCACACCTCCCCACGATATAATTGGACTTGAAATTGAGAAATACTTTCCTAAGGGAAAAACCCGGCAGGCTAAGTTTTTAACCAGCTTGATATTAAAATCCAAGTCAATTTTAGAGTCCCATGAGATAAATAAAAAGCGCAGGGAACTCGGGGAAAATCAAGCAAATATGATCTGGATGTGGGGACAGGGGAGGAGACCTGAGCTTCCTTCCTTTAAAGAAAAATTTGGAGTGGAAGGCGGTATGATAAGCGCAGTCGATCTCTTGAGGGGAATTGCAATATATGCAGGTCTTAAGATCATAAATGTACCTGCTATAACTGGCTACTTTGATACTAATTACAGGGGAAAAGCTGAGTATGCACTAAAAGCACTTAAGGAAATGGACTTCATCTGCGTGCACGTGGAAGCACCTGATGAAGCTTCCCATCAAGGCAGCGCTGAGCTTAAGCTAAAGGCAATTATGGACTTCGATAGATATGTAGTGGGCGGGATTTTAAAGGGCATAAAAAAATTCTCCTCATATAAAATATTAATATGCCCAGATCACCCCACTCCCCTCTCACTGAGAACCCATTCCAACGAGCCTGTGCCCTTTGCAATAATGTCCTCGAGAAATGAAAAAGACGATGTGGAAGCATTCAACGAAGTTACCGCGAAGCAAGGCGGATATGGCTATATCAAAGGCCACGAACTCATGAATTTAATGTTTGAGAAATGTTAAATTCTTGTTACTCCCACCACTTCAACGCTTTCCACGCCTTTTATTTTTCCAAATGCTTGCTCCACGCTCTCAGTGCCACCCTCAGCGTCTTCTAGAATAACATTCACCAGCAGAGCACGCAATCCAAAAGCAATTGGCTTTATCTTCACCGCTCCTATTTTAACCCCAGGAGGGCAGTTTTTAATCACTTCATTCTTCAGCTCAAGCAAATCTGTTTCCACGCCCTCGGGCATTATCTTAATCTGCGCAAGTACCTCTGCCACGATCTCACCTAAGGTCCTAGGAAACCGCATTTCTTGCATATATATTGATTGCTCTGTTGCCTGCACTTAGCACACCTCCCCAAGGACTCGCCGCAGTTGGGACAGGGGAAGCGCGTGAATCCCTTGCCAAAAAGCCTGACTCCACAGGAAATGCAGTATTCCACATTCAATTTCAGCATAGCATTTTCTCCCATCGAGATTTCATAGAATATAATTGCATGAAGCATAAACATTACTATTAATATTAAAAACATTTATCTGCAGCTGTTTCATTAGGAGATATTTAAGATGTTTAAGAAAGTGGTGAGAGAAGCGAGGTTTAAAAACCATTTAAAAGGCTTTGAACTGGATATTCAGCAGATTGAATATAGAAAAGATCCCTTGCTAAATAGGTGGTGCAGAATAAATGTACTTCGAGCTCAAAGGAGAAAGGAATTTATAGCTCGTTCAGATATCTCAGAGTTGATCAAGAGCTCAGCCGAGAAATGCTACTTCTGCCCTGATAGAATTCAAACTCAAACACCCATGTTCGCTGAGGAAATCGCTCCTGAGGGTAGAATCAGCGTGGGGGAGAGCACTGTCTTTCCAAACCTAAATCCTTTTGCGCAGTATCACGCAGTTGCAACTATCACTCAAAAGCATTATTTAAGGCTGGAGGACTTCACGGAAAAGCAAATTCGAGATACAATAATAGCGAGCTTGGAGTATATAAAGCGGGTGAATAAATTTGATGGAAAAGCGAAATTTTCCACTTTAAACTGGAATTATCTACCCCCATCTGGAGCGAGCATAGTTCATCCGCATGTTCAAATCACAGTGGATCCACAGCCAACCTATTTCCTAGATTCCCTGCTTAAGGCAAGCAGTCGCTATTATCGCAAGCATAAAGAGAACTTCTGGCATTGCCTATTAACTAAGGAGAAAGAAATTAACGAGCGATATATTGCGAGCATTGGAAGCACTGATTGGCTAGCGAGCTTTGTACCGCTTGGAAATAATGAAGTGAGCATTATTTTTAAGGATATAGCTTCCATAGTTGAGCTAACCCCTAATTTAATTCAAGATTTTGCCATTGGATTGAAAAAAGCACTCTATGCTTACTCCTGCTTTAGCGTGGAGAGCTTCAACTTAAGTTTTTACTCTGCACCTGTAAATGACACCAAAGCCTATTGCTTGAATGCCAAGCTTATCTCTAGACCGAGGTTGAATTATTATTATACTAACGACGCAGGCTTCATGGAGAGATTGCACAGCGAAGTTGTGGTTGAATCAAGTCCGGAAGCGATCGCTATGGAGATGAAGCAGTTCTTTTAACGGCTTTAAAGACTAAGGGCTAAAGGCTAAAGTCTTAAAGGCGCAAGTTATTTAAGCGTGAAATAAAATTCACCATACCTGAATGAAAAACGGTGTATTTGTAGTAGAAGTATCCTTTGAAGTAGCCAATAAAGTCGGTGGAATCTATACCGTGCTCGCTTCCAAAGCGAGCCAGATGATGAAGCATTTCCCAAACTATCTAGCAATAGGCTTCTATAATCCCTCTACCTCTCCCCAGGATTTCACATCAAAAACGCCCTCCATCGAGATGGAAAATGTACTTCGGGAATTAAGCAATGAAGGAATAATTGCACACTATGGGATATGGATTGGGGGGAGCAATGCTCCCTGTATCTTGCTTGAAACCCATAGATATATGAATGCAATTGTGGATCAAAATGACTTTTATCGAAGAATTAGCGATAGCACGCTTCCTGGAGCAAGCGTGAATCGCATTGCTTCGCATGTTATAAAGCGGCGTAACTGGGAGCTATTTAAAATCGATAGCTATCATACCCCTCTCAGTTATGATGAGCCAATTAGCTGGTCGGAGGCAGTTGGGCACTTGCTTGAATTGCTCGTAAAATCACCGCTATTTAAAGATAAAGAGATGGTGGTTTTTGCACATGAGTGGCTAAGCGCTGGGGTTATATTTAGAAAGAAGGCAAAGAACTTGAGCTATCGCACCATCTTCGTAACCCACGCTACTGTGAGTGGACGCGTGGAAAGCAGTTTGGGAATAGATATTGTTACAAAGATGTCCAATGGACTTGCAAAGGGAGAGCAATTTCAAGTACAGAGCGCTTATGAACGGGGAATAGCAGCATTGCATTTAACCGAGGTGGCAGCAGCTAACAATGCCGACCTCTTCGCCACAGTTTCCAAACTCGCTGCGAAAGAAGCCGAGTACTACCTCGGCAAAGCGCCTGATATAATCTTAACCAATGGCTTCGATATAACTAAATATAAGAGTTTCAGCGAAATAAGGCGCACTCACTATGTTAACAGGGAAAAAATTCTAGGATTCATCGAAGCATTTTTCTCACCCTACTATGAAGTGGAAACCACGAACTGCATAATATTGACGACCTCAGGGAGGTATGAATTTAGAAATAAAGGCTTTGATCTCTTAATTGAAACCCTTGCAAAGCTAAATCAAGAGCTGAATAAGAGCAGAAACGCGAATCCAATCTATGCATTCTTCCTCGTGCCCTCAAATGTGAAAGGCATAAATAGCGAAGTACTCGATGCAATTATGTACTACCACGATGTAAAAGCCATGCTTGAGCCTATAGCTGAGTACTTTCAGAAGAGACTTGCAAATGCAATTGTGCAGAGAAAGTATACTTTGCTTAATAAAACTTTAAATGAATTAATAGGAGAAAGAATTGCACTACAAAGCTTCCTAGAGAAGGCAACAGCAACCACACCAGTGAGCATCGAAAAAAACTGCGCGCCGCTCTCGACTCACGACTATCTTTATTCTCCTGATCCAATAATAGACCATTGCTGGAATCTTGGATTGCGAAATGAAAAAGACGACGTGGTTAAGGTAATTGTTATACCCTCATATCTAAGCAAAAACAAACCACCGCTATTCCTCGATTACTTCGATTTCCTCAACGGCTGTGATATAGGCATATTTCCAAGTAAATACGAGCCTTTTGGCTTAACACCAGTGGAAGCCGCTGCCAACGGCTGCCTAGCGGTTACTACGGATTTAGCGGGATTTGGAATAGAACTCATCAACCTGGGTAAAGCGAGTGAGGA
>JAWCMA010000003.1:56222-60841 GCA_038850285.1 Methanocellales archaeon
GCTTAAGAGAATGAAAAAAACCGATGAGGAGAGCATAGAACTCCTTAAAGATTATCTATTGCGAGTAATCTCTTCAAGTATAGAGGAGCGCCTTAGGCGAATTAAGCAAGCATATGAACTTGCACTTGAATTTTCTTGGGAGAAATTGATCTCAAATTACATAAAAGCTGTGGAAATGGCTTTAATTTAAATGAACTAGATGGATTAGATAGATATTAAAAATTAAACCAAGGCTAGCTTCCTCCTCCCCTCGCAAATACCAAACCAGAAATATATATTTTTTAAAAAGCTGCAGGAGAGGTCTGTGGATTTCTTAGCTGAGATTGAATGGAGAATGCTGTTTCTTCTCACAAATATCCAGCGAACCCGCATTTGCTGCTATATAAATATCTAAGCTTCCACAGCTTCTTCAAATTCTTATATCTCATTTTTGCAATATCTCATAAATGCATTTTTTCGATTGATTCATAAAAAGCAAAGCTTGCATTCACCCACGAACATCTCTTAACTATTCAAAGATTTGTTAATTGTTAATAAATCGCGCTCTTACTGGAAAAGGTGCATTAGTTTTCTCATAATTGAATGCAGAATGTTTATGTATATCCTAAGCGATAGAACTAAAAATCTATGGAGAATGAAATAGATGGCTGCTAAGTTGGATCCATGGGGAGCTATAAGTATAGAAGATTATTCTAAGCTCTTTGAGGAATTTGGGATCTCTCCATTTGAGGAACTGCTCCCTAGAATTCCCGATCCCCATCCATATATGCGGAGGAAAATAATCTTCGGGCACAGGGGCTATGAATTAGTGCTCAATGCCATGCTAAAAGGGGAGAAATTCGCGGTTATGAGTGGATTCATGCCAAGTGGAAAAGCTCATTTAGGCCATAAGATGGTAATGGATGAAATAATCTGGCATCAAAAAAAGGGAGCTCAGGCATTTTATGCAGTGGCAGATATGGAGGCGCATGCAGTTAGAGGAATATCTTGGAAGCAGTGCCGCGAAATTGGAATTAATGATTATATTTTAAGTTTGATAGCACTTGGCTTTGAGCCGATAAATGGCTATATTTATTTTCAAAGTGAAAATGAACAAGTGAAAAACCTTGCCTTTGAACTTGGAATAGAGGCAAATTACTCCGAGATGCAAGCGATTTATGGATTCACAGGTGAAACTCATATTTCCCATATTCAAAGTGTTTTAGTTCAAGCCGCAGATATACTTGAGCCTCAGTTGAAGGAATTTCAAGGCCCAAAGCCAGTGGTTATACCAGTGGGCACAGATCAAGATCCCCATATTCGAATCACTAGAGATCTAGCTAGTAGAATGAAAAGATTCAGCATAAACATTAAAAATGAAGAAATAAGGATATATTCAAAATCCCCGGATGATGAAGGCCTTAAATTACTCGCGAATTGTATTAAAGAGCAGCAGCAATTTGAAGAAATCCTGCTATATCGAAGGCATATAAGCCTTAAATGCAAAGGAGAAATAAAAAAAGCAATGGATAAACTCACTGCTTTAACGCGAGAGGTTGAGATCTCTCAAGGGGGCTATGGGTTTTATCCCCCGGCTTCAATTTATCATCGATTTATGACGGGCTTAACCGGTGGGAAGATGTCAAGCTCCATACCTGAGAGTGTAATCGCGTTGAGCGATGATCCTGGGGAAGCAGCAGATAAAGTTAAAAAGGCAAAGACCGGGGGGAGAGTGACCATAAATGAGCAGAAGAAACTCGGAGGGGAGCCTGAGAAGTGCACTGTATATGAGCTTATGCTATTCCACTTGATTGAAAGCGATAGAGAGATAAAGGAGATATATGAAAGCTGCAAAACTGGAGAGCGAATGTGTGGAACTTGCAAGCAATATGCTGCTGAGCTCATTGCTAAGTTTCTCCGGGAGCATCAAGCTGCGAGGGAGAGAGCTAGGGAGAGATTGAGAGAATATGGACTTAAATATTAATTTTAATATTAATATTGAATTAAGTGCTCTTGATAAAAAAGTATTATTGAACTTGAAAAATGAATACCTCAGTCTCGAAGAGATAGCTAGAAATTGCGAATTAAAATCGGAGACAACTCTGCTTGCACTCCTAACGCTTAAAGAAAAAGGACTTGTGGAAATAAAAGAGGAAAAAGAACGCATATACACCCTCTCTGAAGAGGGCAAGCAATACGCATTAGCTGGTTTACCCGAGAGGGAAATGCATGAGTTTTTAGTCTCCCAAGGCGAGTGCAATGTTAAAACCCTTATAGACAAATTGGGAGGTGAAAAGGCGAACCTCGCAATTGGCTGGCTGAAGAAGAAAAACTGGGCAAGTTTTGAAAGGAAAAATGGAGATGTAACTGTTATACCCCTTCCAGCTGAAAAAGGCGGTGATGAAGCAATACTGGAACTCCTCCACATCAGAGGGCGAGCTCGAGAGAGAGAGCTCGTGGAAATGCAAAAAGACTTAGATCTATTATTCAAACGTGGATTGATCCAAGTTAAAGAGGAAAAGCAAATCTTCGCTAGAGCAAGCGAGCGAGGCTTGTTTGTTATTCAACAGGGAATTGCAATTAAAGAAGAAATCAAACAGCTTACCCCTGAGTTAATTTCAACCGAGAAATGGCGAGACAAGAGTTTTCAGCGCTATAATGTAAGCTCCCCAGTTGCCATGGAATACGCGGGTAGAAAGCATGTGCTGCGCATGGCAATTGATAAGGTTAAGCGCATTTTAGTTGAAATGGGCTTCAAGGAAATGCGAGGGCCCATTGTAGAGGCAGAGTTCTATGTGAATGACTGCTTATTCATGCCTCAAGATCACCCTGCGAGAACCCAGTGGGATCAATTTAACTTAAAAAAGCCTAGGTATATCAAGCAATTGCCCTCTCAACTTGTGGATAAAGTTAGAGCTGTGCATGAAAATGGCGGGGAAACAGGCAGCGAGGGCTGGAGATATAAATGGAGCGAGGAAGTGGCCAAGAGACTTGTGCTCCGAGGCCATACAACCTCGCTCACCGCGCGATATTTAAAAGAATTCAACAAGCCCCCTAATAAGTTCTTTGCGGTGGATAAAGTTTTTCGAAATGATAGCATTGATCAAACTCATTTACTTGAATTCTATCAAATCGAAGGCTGGGTAATTGACCATAACTTGAGCATAAGAGACCTAATGGGCACCTTTAAAGAATTCTATCGCAAGCTGGGCATTTACGAGTTGAAATTCAAGCCAACCTATAATCCCTATACCGAGCCCAGCTTTGAGATCTACGGCAAGCATCCCCTCTCAGGTAAGTGGATGGAGATTGGCAACTCAGGACTATTTCGAGAGGAAATGCTCTGGCCCTATGGCATAAATGCAGATGTAATCGCTTGGGGACTAGCGCTTGAGAGAATTCTAATGCTCCTTTATGGCTTTAATGATATTCGAAATCTCCATGGATCGCTATGCGACCTTGAATTCCTCAGGAGCGTGCCAATTCTATGGCGTCAGTAACCGTGAGCATAGCTGAGCTCTGCGAGTTAATAAGAAGACCTCTGGAGAGGGGGGAGATAATAAATGATTTATTTGAACTAGGAGTAGATGTTGAAGCCACTCAAGGTGACTATGTTACTCTTGAGATAACCCCGGATCGCGCTGATCTACTTTGCATCGAGGGAATTGCGAGGCTGCTTCGCGCCTACTATGAAATCCAACCTGGTTTAGCGATTCCCAGGGTGAGGAAATCAAGCTATGTTTTACACGTGGAGGAGGAACTGCAATATATAAGGCCATTTATCACAGGTGCAATTGTGAAAAACCTAGTGCTAGATGATAAAGCAATAAGATCGCTCATGCAAGTGCAGGAAAAACTGCATGCCACGTTGGGTAGGAGGCGAAAGAAGGGGGCAATTGGGGTTCACGATTTAGATAAAATAGCCGGGAGGAATATATACTATCGAGCCATAGACCCTGAGAGCGAGCGCTTCATCCCGCTTCAAAAAAATGAGCCTATGAGTCCCAAGATAGTGCTGGAGAAGCATGAGAAAGGCAGAGAATATGGAGATATCCTCAAGGGCAAGCTCAAGGTGCCCGTGATTTATGATGAAAAAGAGTTATTCTCCTTTCCCCCGATTATAAATGCTAGGAAAACAGAGGTAACTGAGCAAACCAATGCAGTGCTCATTGAAATGACTGGTGAGGATCAAAGAACCATAGATCTAATGCTCAACATCTTACTCTACACGCTTGAATTCCGAGGGGGGAAAATCTATTCAGTGAAGGTGAGATATCACGACCGCGAGTTAATACGTCCAGAGCTAGGGGTTAAGGAAATGCAAGTTGAGGTGAATTATATTAATAAAGTGCTTGGCTTGAATTTAACCTCACTTGAGATAAAAAGACTCTTAGAACGAATGGGCTTTGGAGTAAGTATACGTGGAAAAAAACTAAGGGTAAAAATCCCGCCATATAGAACGGATATTCTACATAAAATCGATATAGCAGATGACATTGGCAGAGCCTATGGTTTCAACCGCATAGAGCCTAGATATCCTCAAACTTTAAGCATTGGAAATCTAACTGAGCAAACAAAGCTCGGCGATGCAGCTAGAGAAGTTCTAATCGGCCTTGGATTCCAAGATACCTTGAACTTCA
>JAWCMA010000004.1:0-6478 GCA_038850285.1 Methanocellales archaeon
TGGTTTAATGCTCATCCTCATCGTGATATTCCTCCCCCATGGCTTTATCTCGCTCTTGGAAAAGAAAAAAAATTGAAAAACGCTTGAAGGGAAATTGAAAAATAAAATAACTATTTTTTAGTATTGCTCTCCATCTCTTTTCAATATAGCATTTACAGGGCAAGCCTTGTATTAGGTCCGGATGTTTTTCTTATTAATACAGGCTTTAAGTCTTTTCTAAACTCGCAAGAGATCTTTTCTCCTTTAATTCCATATCCAACTTCAAATAAAATAGTCATTTCTCTTCCTCAGTCTTTACCCTTTTTTAAGCTGGGATAATGCTTCGTGAACTAGTGAAAGTTCAAGTTTAGCGCATTTGCAATATCATATGGATATGAGAAAGGATTTTTCAATAGATAGCTGTAAATCTCTTATTTAGCCTCCGCAAGTGAGATATTTCTCAATTTTATTTCTCTAATTGCCTCTAATTTCTCTCTCACCGCTTCACGAATGAAGTTTGAGATATTGAAATAGTATCCCTCTTTAACTAGTTCCTCTATTTCGGATACAAATTTAGGGGGAAGCCTGCTTGAAACCTGTATAGACCTTGTTACAATAGCCTGTATAGACCTTGTTACAATAGCATTTAATAGAAAACAAATCTTAAATTTATCGCGCCTTAACCCTTTAACTAGCGACTTGAAATTTAAATCCCTAAATAAGCCGCTCTCACGTGCTCATTGCTCAAAAGCTCTTGAGAGCTACCCTCGAGCTTGATTCTCCCGCTTTCAAGTACATAGCCTCGATTGCATAGCTCAAGAGCGTGTGCTACATTTTGTTCCACAAGTAAAATTGTAACTCCTTCTTCATTCAATCTTTTAATCGATTTGAAAACCATTGAAACCAGTAAGGGTGAAAGCCCTATGGATGGTTCATCCAACACTAGCATCTTCGGGTTGGACATTAAACCTCGAGCAATCGCCAGCATCTGCTGCTCCCCCCCGCTTAGCGTGCAAGCAAGCTGTTTTTTCCTCTCATTCAGCATTGGAAATAGATCAAAGATGCGTTCCAGTCTATTGTTTCCCCCTCCTATATAGGCGCCTAGCTTAAGATTCTCCAGCACAGTCATCTTAGGGAATAATTCCCTCTTCTCAGGTATGAGCATTAGGCCTTTTCTAACGATATCATAAGCAGGCAGAGCTGAGATATCCTCCCCCATGAATTCTATTTTACCTTGAGCAGCTTTATTCAATCCAAATATCGTTTCCACCGCTGTAGTTTTGCCAGCGCCATTTGAGCCTATTAGCGCTACAATTTCCCCCTCTTTAACCTTGAGATCGATCCCCCATAGCACCTGTAAATTACCATGGAAAACATTCAAATTGCAGATCTCCAGCAAAATAGCACCTCAAAAAGCATATCTCTCCCCTAAGTAGGAATCTATTACTCGCTTGTTATTGGCAATTTCCTGCGGTTTACCCTCCGCTATTTTCTCTCCGCGGTCTAAAACTAAGATTCGATCTGAAACTCCCATTATCACTCGCATCACGTGCTCGATCATTAAAATAGTAATGCCGCTTTCCTTCAATTTCTTAATCAGCTCAATTGCCTCAGCCCCTTCTCTTGGATTCAATCCAGTTGTGGGCTCGTCTAGGAGGAGAAGTTTGGGCTTGCTAGCTAGAGCTCTTGCTAATTGAGCTCTCTTCAACTCCACCACATTCAAATTCTTAATAGGATAATCCATCTTTTCCCTAGGAAAGCCCACGAAGTCTAGAAATTCAATTGCTTCCTTTCTCGCAGCACTCATTCCAATTTTATTATGATTGCCGAAAATCGCCCCTATCATAACACTCTCAACTGCAGTTAAAGCTGGAAATGACTGCGCAAGCTGAAAAGTTTTAACAATGCCCTTCCTGCAGATTTGATTCGGCTTCAGCCCAGTGATATCCTCGCCATTAAATTTTATAACCCCTGAATCTGGCTTATATAGCCCGGAGATAATGTTAAGCAAAGTGGTCTTACCTGCTCCATTTGGGCCTACTAAGCCCACAATTTCACCTTTCTCCACTTTTAAATCAACGCTTTTAACAGCTGTTAAGCCCCCGAAGTTCTTCGTAACCCCTTTTGCTTCAAGCAATAAACATCACCTGATGACAATGCTATATGTTAGCACGCAGCAGTATTTAAATTTATGCGTTTTTTATGAATAGAAGGAACTTTATACCAATGCATATTTGAATAAATATAGATGAGTAGATGAAAACAGGAATAGTCTACCATAGTGATTATTTGAAGCACGAAACAGGTTCTCATCCAGAGCGAAAGGAGCGCCTTATTGCGGTGATGAATCTACTAGAAGCAAAAAATGTTTTAAGAAAACTTGCTCCTATAGAGCCGCGAAGTGCCTTGTTAGATGAAATTGCATTGATTCACGATCGAGAATATATAGATAACCTAAAGATTTTATGTGAAACTGGCGGGGGGAGACTAAATATGGATACCATTGTTTCAGCGCAGTCATATGAAGTAGCACTGCTTGCAGCCGGCGGAGTATTGAACGCTTTAAATGCTGTGCTTAAAAGCAGTTTTAATAATGCCTTCGCATTAGTTCGCCCCCCAGGGCATCATGCTGAGCGCAATCAAGGAATGGGTTTCTGCCTCTTTAACAACATTGCCATTGCAGCTAGATATCTCCAGCAGAAACATGGAATTAAAAGAATTTTAATAGTGGACTGGGATTTGCATCATGGCAATGGCACTCAGAATGCTTTTTACAATGATCCAAGTGTACTCTATTTTTCAACCCATCAGAGTCCAGCTTATCCCGGAACTGGAATGATACAGGAAGTAGGTAGCGATGAGGGCGAGGGCTATACTGTTAATGTACCGCTTTCCTATGGCAAGGGAGATAGCGATTATCTCTATGTATTTGAAGAAATCTTGATTCCAATTGCAAAGCAATTCAACCCTGAATTTATTTTGATATCAGCCGGTCAAGATATTCACTTCGACGATCCCCTCGGCAGCATGTTTGTAACTGCACTTGGCTTTGAAAAGCTCGCCGCAGTAGTTAAAGAAATAGCGAGGGAAACATGCAGAGGTAGATTAGTTGCCGCTCTCGAAGGAGGCTATAGTTTAACTGGTTTATCCTATGGAGTGCTAGCTATTTTAAATGCAATTGGCGATCTCGATGTAAAATTCGAAGAGCCGCTGCAGAGGCCACAGGATAAGTTAGCGGAGGCTACTAAAAAGAGCGTTAAAGAGGTAAAAGAGATTCAAAGCAGCTACTGGAAGCTCTAGCTACCATTTTTGCAGCTTTCAAGTGCCTTATCAAGAGCTTCTCCAAGTTTATCTACCCCCGTAACTCCAACGAACCGCTGAATAATCTTGCCATTGCATTCAATTATTATGGTTGGTATAGCTATCACGCCATATTTCATTGCAATCACTCTATTACTATCCACATCTATCTTTCTGAACTCCACTCTCTCAGCATATTTTTTCTTAACTTTCTCCACAATTAAATCCTGCTCTCTGCAGGGCCCGCACCACTCCGCGTAGAAGTCCATCAACACTAGGCTAGCCAAATTAACCACTTATTTGATATTTATTTTTCTTAATTCTATTTAGCATTTATCATAAAGTATAAAGCATCATAAGCTATTTAATTTAGAAAAAAGCAAAATCAAATATCATGGCTGTTGATCCCCAGACTCAGAGAAAGCTGCTTGAGATTTTAAGAATATTAAGTGAAAGCAAAGAAGTAATGGGAGCGCGTAGAATAGCCAGCGAGCTCAATCGCAGAGGCTATAGAATAGGAGAAAGAGCAGTGCGCTATCACCTTCGCATCCTAGATGAAAGAGGTTTTACAAAGAAACATGGCTACATAGGTAGAACCATAACTGAGAATGGACTTAGAGAAATAGGCGACGCCCTAGTGGGAGATCGCATGGGCCTTGTGATAACCAAGATAGAAGACCTAGTTTATAGAACTACTTTCGACCCTAAAACTAAAAAAGGCGAGGTTATAGTTAATACTGCTTTTATTGATAAAGATAAATTCGAGCCAACCATTAGGATAATCAATGCTGTATTAGAAAGGGGCTATGGAGTTAGCCCATACATCAAGATCTTAGAGGAAGGGGAGCACTTCAATGATATAATTATTCCCAGGGGAAAGGTTGGAGTTGCAACAGTATGCAGCATAACTATTGATGGCATTCTTTTGAAAAGTGGAATCCCAGTTGAAACCAAATATGGCGGGTTAATTGAAATCAAAGAAGCTCAACCAGTGCATTTCTCAGAGCTCATTGCCTATGCGGGTACTTCTATTGAGCCCATTCAGATTTTCATATCCAAGCGACTTACTTCCATTACTAATGCCATAGCAGCTGGGAGTGGAATGGTGCTTGGAAATGTGAGGGAAATACCTGCTGTTGCGCTCGCTAGAGCGAAAGAAGTGCTCGATGCAATTAAGCATAGTGGGATAAATGGATTGATTGCAATAGGTGAAGCAGGTAAAGCAGTGCTCGATGCACCCGTTGAAGCTGGAAGGGTTGGCATAGCTGTTTACTCAGGGGTAAATGCAATGGCAGCTGTAGAGGAACAGGGAATAGCCACCAATACCCGGGCAATTTCCACACTCATTCCATTCAAGGATATGAGCTTGCTTTCATAGTGGGATAAATAAATTTTTCCAAAGAACTATGCCGCTTTGCTTCTAACTATGAGAATCTATACTAGCGTGCCAAATTTAATTCTAACTTGTTTTTATTTTTATATAAATCGCTGTCCTTCAGCTGCTCCTCTCATCATATATTAGCGGTGCCAATGTCTTCTTCATAGCCATCGATTTTCTTTGAATAGTCCTTAATTTCCCCATTCTATACTACCCATTTTAAATCACTCAATGCAAGCTGCTTTTTCCAAATGCTCTGAATTTTATTTTAAACAGTATATGCAGGGAAGTTGTCGAAGCGAATTTCAAGGGCTGGAGTAACTGTAGTTCCTGGAGGAGGCGTGGGAGATTGTTAGTTGTATGTAGGCAGAAGGAGACTGAGTAGTGCAGCCTATAGAAAAATTAGAATGAAGAGGTGATGTAAAGAAGATAATCCTTTTTTCATAGGAATATAATGACCCCTTCCTTTCTAATGTGCTTTTCCTAATCCTAAAATTCTCTTCATACATAGTATATGCCTATCCCGCGAGCTATTTGTATCATCGCTTTCTCCCCTTTTAATAGATTGAAAAACTTTAATACTTCCTCATTATTTATATCGTGGAAGCCAATTGCTCCGCCTTTCCTCACTAAGTCCTTGAAATTATTGAAAGCAGCAGCTATATCGCTATAAGTGGGACGTGCATCTATATAAAGAAAGTCAACCTTTGTTTTTTCCTTCCTCAAAAGCTCTTGCACCTTTAACTTCGTCGCTGATTCTCTGCAGTCGCCTTCTACAAGCTGGATTTTTCTGTCGCTTTTTTTATAATCCCAGAAGTAAAGCAGCTTGACATTTAGACTAGGTGTGGAGTCCACTCCGATAAATAAGCCGCCTTTCTTAAGAACTTGTTCCCAGAGTTTCACACTCCCGGGCGATATGCCTACTTCCATAATAGTATTGAGAGGCTTGACTCTCTTCAATTTTTTTAAGAGCCACCATACCTCAGCTTCGCTTTGCATTATAAGATAACTCCTGAATATCTCTCTCAGCTGCTCTCGGCTGATCACCGCTTCACCCCCCTTGAACAGCAGGCAACAGCTAGAAATTCCTTAATTTCCAATTCTAATTTCTAAAGCCACTATAAATTTTTTATTTGGGATCTCCAGTGAATGTATATCTGCTCCACTTTATCAAGAGTATCAATTTCTTCAGGAGTTTTATCATACCTTATGTTGACCAATCTGGGGAATCTTAGAGCATAGCCAGAGGCATAGTTAGGGCTTTTCTGTATTTCCTCATAGCCCACTTCAAATACAATCACTGGTTTTACATTAACCTCTTTACCTGCTTTTGGAATTATTAATTCTTGAAATATTTCAGTTAAATCCGCGAGCATTTCATCGCTCATGCCTGTTCCAACTTTGCCTATGGAAAGCAATTCATTGGTATTTGGATCTCTGCAGGCGAGAACGTAAGAACCAAGCAAATGCGCTCTCTTTCCCCGGCCCCATTCCGCGCCTATCACCACGAGATCTAGGGTTTCTGATTCAGGTTTGAGCTTTAACCAGTGCTTGCCTCGCTTGCCAGGTGTATATGCGGAATTTAAATCCTTAAGCATTATTCCTTCATGCCCAGCAGCAATGGCTTCAGCATAGATTTTTTCCACCTCTTCCACACTCGAGGTAACGATCTGCGCTGCTATGGAAATGGCATCGTTAGCATCCTGCCGCAAAATATTTTTCAGGATCTTGCGCCTCTCCCGCAGAGCGAGCGCTATTAGGCTTTTTCCCTCGATGTATAATATGTCAAAGAGCTTGAGTGAAAGAGGTATTTGCGCTGCC
>JAWCMA010000004.1:6488-34575 GCA_038850285.1 Methanocellales archaeon
ATCTAATTTTCTTCTAAATCGCTTTAGTATATCTTGAAAAGGACGGGGCTTGCCATTACTACCAATTGCAATTACCTCACCATCCAAAATTGCCTCTTTAGGGACAATAAATTTAAGCAGTTCCACTAAATCGGGTAGAGAATCAGTTACATCCTCCAGTTTTCGAGAATAAATCGCCACTTTTTCGCCTTGCTTATGTATTTGCACTCTAGCGCCATCATATTTCCACTCCACAGCCACTTCTCCCAGCTCCTCAATAATTGAAAGAATTCCATTAGCAAGCTGCGCAAGCATCATCTTAACCGGTCTAAATGGCATTACACTAAGCCGCTCAAGTCCAGTATTTCCTTCATAGCAAGCAACCTTTGCAACCAGTCCAAGATCGCTGGTGAGCATATATGCTCTCTCAACCTGTTTTTGAGTTGCATTGAATGCCTGTGCAATAGCATCTCTCAATATTCCTTCTCCAACGCCTATGCGCAGTTCCTGCATAATAAGCCTAGCTAAGTAAATTGCTTCCTCAGGGGTGGCTGAGCTGAAAAGATATTGAAGGATTTTGATCTTCTTTTCCTGAGAACCGCTACCGGTGGCTCTTGAGATATTCTCGAAATTTTTATAAACCTCGGTAACTGTCAGCGCTTGAGCATCAGTGAAAGAGGTAAATGTGGTTTGCTTCTTCTTTTTAGAAAGCGCTTCTTTTGCAGCTAGTCCAATATCTCCAGTTTTCTTTACCAGCTCTTTGATAGCCTCAACTGATTCACCGGAGGCAGCGGATAGTGCGCTATTGAGCAAACTAGGGCCTATCCCTAGTTCTTGCTCGCCTGGGAATATCTTTCCCATTAGAAAGCGAGTTGCTATTTCTAGATCTTTTCCATTTAGTGTTTTTAAAAACTCGCTTATTACGCTCTTCAGCTCTAGTAGACTAGAGATTTTTTCAATTTGCTTGCAGACCTCTGTGAATTCAGAAAATTTTTTCTGGGTATTCATCGGCGCACAAGATACCATATTATAACCACTGCTATTAAGAGGAATATTATGAGCAGAAAATTAATAATAACAAGCTTAAATCGAAGATCGACTTCATCTAAACTTTCTTTTTTCTCCATTATATCTCAGCTATTTGAGCCAGCTAAAATATATTCTTTTTGATGATATGATTAATTTAATTCCTGAATTTGAAAAATTTTTTTTAAGATAATTTTTTAGAATTAATATAAGAAATATATTTTTATAGATCAAATACTTATATAATAACTTATGGATCTTAATAGGTGCTTGGCTGTTGTTATAATTCTTTTTTTAATTTTAATGAACTCTGCCAAAGCTGCAGATGCCAGCTGCGATGCTGAGGTAACCATAACTGATAATCAAGTTATCATTAAACTCGCGGGAGTTGCAGATAAGGAAATGAGCTATCAAATTAGAAAAACTGTAGATACCAGTGGCAATGGCTATGTAACTGAAGATGAAGCGAAAAGCGGGATTAGTAATTTAAAAGCAACCTTTGGATTTGATTTGGAAAAACAGGCTTTTTTAAATATAGATGGACTGGTAGTAAAGATTGATTCTCAAAGCGATGAATTCCCAAATCTCCCTGGAGAAGTGCTATCCCCAAATCCAGTTACCTTGATTTCTCAATATAAAACTGATCCAAATGTAGTAAGTGGGTATTTCACTTCAGGCAGCCATAGAATTATTTTTAACTTTAAAACCCAAGGTAAAGTTAGCTTTACCCTCAGCCTTCCTGAGGGTGTGGATGAAAATAGCATAACTTACTCCAAGGGCGTGTTGGATAGCGTGGATAAGAGAAAAATCACTGGGGAATTGGAAAAAAACGAACCGCTGATAATAAGCTTTGGAACTCAATCCACCAATACCCTAACTTCATCATCAAGTCAAACTTCTAAGAGAAGAATAATGGGATTTGAATTCCAAATAGCGGGTTTGAGTTTGCTTTGCGCAGCATATTTGCTTAGAAGAAAATTGCTATATTAAGAGCAGTAAATCAGTGACATCAAAAATATCTCTATGCATTTTAAGAGCTCTACACCCTGGCAGGAACCTTAAAGCACTCTCGACATTTTCCTCCCTAGTGTCTATGAAGATCACCTCCTCATTTTGGATTTCCACTCCCTTCTGCTTCAACCTGCGCAGGATTTCCTGGCAATTTAAACCTTTATTAATGGTATTTATCATTGGAAAAACAAACCACTCCCAAATACCCAGCAATTTCAATACTGCAATTGCATTTCCAGCATAATTCGTGGAATTAAGGGAAGCATAGATGCCGCGCTGATGCAATTCCTCTAAAACATGCCTAGCTCCTGGTAATAGAGTTATGCTGTGCCCGTAATCATCATAGACAGTATCATTGGCAATATACTGCGGAGGTAATACCTCTCCCAGTCTGCAGTTTCCTCTTAAGAGTACCTCATCATCGAAGATTACAAGTTTAATAATAACACCAACCCCTATGTCAATTTCTTTCTAGGATCCATGAGCACCTCGGGCTTGCAGTCCACCATTCCCAGTGCAGCCACAGCACCTGCTATGCCAAGTTCTCCGGAGATCTCAATTACATCAACTTTGCAGGCTTTTGCCACTTTTTTCGCCTCTTCTAAGGTAACATGCCTAGTTCTAGCTTCATTTGCGAATTTCTTCAGCCTGGCATCCACTTCTAAGCCAATTTTTATTGCCATTCCAGTTCTATCTGAATGAGTTTCTCTTCTAACGTATGCAATTGCATTTTTAATCACAGCCTGTACCTTCTCAGGCTGTACTCCAAGTTCAATGAAGCTAACTGCATTGCCAGCGGTTTTATATCTTATCCTAGGGTTGAGAAATCCCACTTTGTGTCCTATTGCCTCCACATAATCTAGAGCATCAAGGTGGTCTAAAAGTGAAAGTGCAACAGCGAAGGTAGCGCCCTCTTCTTCGGTATCGGTATCGTCAATTGCAATTGTAACATGCGTGAGTGCCTTGGTTACGATCTCCCCCTCTATAAATTCCCCCCTCCTCAATACCTTTAAATTCAGCACTCCTTTTGCATCCCTCATCATCTCAGTAAGAGAGAAAGCGGGCCCTCCGAAGCATTTTATACGCTGAATCACATTTCCATCTTCTACCTTAACCTGCTCTATGCCAGCCGAGGATCTAGGGAAATTTCCAATTGCAATGCCTGAAAAACCCTGCTTTGATTTGCATCGCAGGAGCAAGCCATCTCTACTTGCTTTGGTTATAACCCCTCCGGCGCAGGTGTAGGCGAAGCTGCAAAAAGCTATGCATCCAATGCTTCTGCATTCGTGAAAGATCTCCACATTATCTCCATCAACAGTTGTGAAGATTCGCCTGCAAGCACTTGTTGGAAGAAGCTTCACTATGCGCGCAAACTTCGTTGGATTTCTTCCTTTTCCATTTTCAATTTTAGCTATGCATTTTTCCTCTAAAAAGCGATTTATCCAATCCTGCAAGGTACTTCTAGGTAGTTTTACTTCATTTGCGAATTCCCTTAATGTAAAATAGCCTTTGTTTAAGGTGAGATTCTTCGCAACTTTCAGCAAAAACCTGCGTTTTTGAAGCAATTTGGACATTACAAGTTATAACTACAGCCACAGCTTTAAATTCTTTTCCCTCTTGCTCTTGCAATTGCAATTAAATCACTTATCATCGCGCTTGCTGCTTCAAGTGCACCTGCGCCTTTGCCGGTAACGGTTATCTCCCCAGCGAGTTCAGTTTGAATGCTAGCGACGTTTAAAGTGCCACCTACGTTCAAAGGATGTGTTTTTGGAATCATTTTAGGTGCCACTTCTAAAATATAGCCATTTGAATTTAAGGCTACCTCTCCTAGGAGTTTGATTGCATAGCCGATTTCATTTGCTAGCTTCAAAGCCTCCGGAGTGATCCTAGTAATTCCAGTTACCTTTACATCTTCATAAGTTGCATTTAAATTGAAGATGGAATTAGCTAGGATAACAAGCTTGCTGGCAGTATCTATTCCCTCTACATCGTATACTGGATTTGCCTCGGCTATTCCAAGCTCCCTTGCCTCGCTTAAGATATGCTCGTAGGAAAAACCCTCATCAGCCATTCTAGTTAAGATATAATTGCAGGTGCCGTTGAAAATTCCCCTAATGCTTTTAATTCTATAGCCAAGAAGGATTTCCCTAGCGAGATTTATGATAGGCATCGCTCCACCTACACTGGCTTCAAATCTCAATTCAACATTATTTTCCCATGCAAGATCCACGAGCTTTTTATAAGCAACAACCAGCGGTCCTTTATTCGAGGTTATAACATGCTGTTTTTTCTTCAAAGCATTTACCATATGGCTCAAACCTGGTTCGCCCGTGGTGATGTTTGTTGGCGTGGCTTCGACCATTATATCAACTTTTAAATTATTTATTACATCCAGTGCTTTTAGCTTTGAATTTGGAATGAATCCTTTTTGAGAGGTTTCCCTCACCACTTGCTCTAGGTCGATGCCTCTTTCATCGATGATTGAACCAGGAAGGTCTGCGATTGCGATTACCTTAACATCTATGCCTAAGCTATGCAGTATTTCTGCATCGGCTAAGAGTGCTCGGGCAAAGCCTTTGCCTACAACTCCAAAGCCAATTATTGAAACCTTAACTGTTCTCATAGGCTCACTTCTATTTGAATTGGCTCAATAACCAGCAAATCCTTTTCTCTTGCAATATTTCTAAGCACCATCAATGCCTTCCTGAGTTCTTCCCTCCCAGTGGCATTAATTGTTATCCGCGCTGAAGAGGTTTTATCAACGCCTGGCATTGACATGGCTAAGTCAACTACTTCTGCAAAGCCAGTGGTATCTATCCTGTCAATGGTGTCCCTCAAATCTGAGTGTACTA
This sequence comes from Methanocellales archaeon, assembly GCA_038850285.1. Taxonomy (GTDB): domain Archaea; phylum Halobacteriota; class JAWCLZ01; order JAWCLZ01; family JAWCLZ01; genus JAWCLZ01. Next base: position 11,357 of record JAWCMA010000004.1, read on the forward strand.
TGTGGCCTATTAAGATCACTGAAATGCTTTCAATTAGTCTTTCCTCGCCCACTCTTTTAATTATAACTCCCAGTTTCTCCAGCTTATCTATCAACTTGGAGAGGTTTTCTTTTACAATCTCAAAGGTAATTGAGACTGGAACGGTACCGCGAGGAGTTTTATCTCCATGGTGATGCACTATGCTAATTATATTTCCCTCATACTCAGATATAGGGGTTAATGCCATTACCAACTGCCCAGGCACATCCTTAAGTTCCAAGTCCAGTGTGACTCTCATCTCAACCTAGCCCGCGCATTATTTGTATTCATAGATTATAAATATTTTTTTAGTATGGCGAGGATTGCATTTAAATTGGCATATATTGGCACTGATTTTGAAGGTTTTCAAATTCAGCCCGGCAAGCGCACTATCGAGCTTGAGATTTTCAAAGCATTGAAAGCCTTGAATATCATCCAAGACCCGCGGAGTGCTAAATATCAATCTGCTGGTAGAACAGATAAAGGCGTGCATGCCTTGAATCAAGTGATTGCCTTCAACACGAGTAACTTGGAGCTTGCTCAGCCGCGGGTGATTAATAGCAAGCTGCCTGATTCAATCTGGACTTGGGCGCGCGCTCTAGTGCCTGAGGATTTTAATCCAAGGGGACAAGCTGTTAAGCGTGAATATAGATATATACTCTATGACGAGGGCTTTGCTCTAGAGAAGATGAAGAGTGCGGCTAAGTTATTCATCGGAGAGCATGATTTTGCAAACTTTTCAACTCGAGAACAGGGAAAGAGCACCGTTAGAATTATTCACAAATTTAAGCTGAAAAAACTCGGTAATTTCCTAATGATTGATATTGAAGCAAATAGCTTTACTTGGAATATGGTTAGAAAGATCGCAGCGGCGCTTAAAATGATCGGAAGGGGAGAGAGGGAGGAGAAATGGATTAAATTGATGCTAGCACCTTGGAAGCATCGCGAGGGCTTGCAAAGCGCTCCCGCTTTTGGTACAATTTTAAAAAATGTGAGCTATAGAAATATTAAATTCGAGATAGATGCCTATGCTAAGAGAAAAGCCAGCGAAAAGCTGAGGAAGTGCTTCCTTAGATATTACACCATAGCCAAGGTATTAGAGGAGCTAACGAGTGGCATGAAATAGCTACTTAATGATGCTGAAATAGCTAGAACTCAAATAATTTACGCTGCTTCTTTTGATCTTCCCCGCTTTCCTCTGCACTTTCCTTTTCCTGAGAACTTAAGCTTGCTTCAATGTGTTCTTCCACTTGCTTTGCTATCAATGCTTGTGCTGCGTGATGGATTTCTTTAACCAGTTTTGAGTCACTCTTCAAGTTGAGTAAAAATGCGATTTCTTCTTCTTCAAGCTGAAGAGAAGCTGCAACTTTAATTGCAAGCTCTTTTTGGCTCATTAAAATTTTAAAAAGGGGAAGCGTGTTAGAGCGCACATACTGCTGGGAAGTGTGACAGTATCTTGCGATTTTCTCAGCGATCGAATCCCTTATCTCGCGCGTGGATTTTGTTTGCGCTAGTTTTCTCCAAAAAGCTGGCGGGGAATAGGGGGTATAGCTTTTATTATAATCGCTGATCTTAGCATTTTGCGTTCCACATATCATTAATTCACTTGCAAATCTCCATAGAGCATATCTCTGCCTGCGCCTCACTCTGCCTAGGAAGATATCGGCTTTTGAAAGCGCTCTAAAACCTCGCTCAAGGTCTACATCTTGATATTCTCGAGGTAAATTTTCATCTATCCAGTGGATTAAATCCTCTGGGCTTTCATCAAGACTGTAGGCAGCATACAGAGGTTTAGTTAGCTCTCTGCCTTTGAAAATTTCAGCTAGGACTTGAAAGATGGTTTCCTTAACATCTCTTCTGCCTACAATTATATCCTCAATGGAGATCGAATCCCTCCCTTGAGCTATGGCTTGAAGGTCGTTGATCGCTGATCTTAGGTCTCTGCACTTCTCAGCAATTGCAAATAGCGCTGCCTCATCGCATTTTACGCCCTCTCTATGGCAGATGCGCTTGAGCACGTTAACCATTGTTCGAGTTTGAATTGGCTTGAATTGAATAACTTTGCAGAGTCCTCGAAGCGCTGGAGATAGTGCATAGAGATCGTTTGCGATTAATACAATGGGCTGATTTGTTTCCTTCACCACCTCGATTATTGCTCTTGCACCTCCTCTATCAGCAGTGCCGTGGATATTGTCAGCTTCATCTAGAATTATGAGGCGCTTTCCAGATACGCCTGAAAAAGTACCTGCCTTTGCGGCTTCACCAGTGCATCTTTTAATAACTTCAGCTGTGCGCTCATCACTTGCATTTAACTCAATCACATCCCAGTTCATCTCTCGAGCAAGTGCAAGCGCAGCAGAGGTTTTGCCAACTCCTGGGGGTCCATATAAAATAGCAGCTTTCCTGCCTTTTTCAGCATCGTTAGCCCATTTCTTAAGCTCTTCAACTGCTCTGGTATTGCCAATTATTTCATCAAGCGTAGAGGGACGGTATTTCTCAGTCCAGTTTAAAAAATCATCGCACTTCATTTCAAAAGTCCACGCGCTCGGTAAGCGGCTTCCCAGGGGGCCAGACGCATGAAACCATTGCTTCTGGGTCAATTATGATGTCAAGGAGCACTGTTTCCTGCATTTTTATGCCCTCTTTAATCGCTGGCCCAATCTCCTCGGGTCTTGTGATCCTCTGTGCTCTAGCGTTGAATGCCTCTGCATATTTAACGAAGTCAGGGGCCTCGCCTATATCCTCGCCTATATAGCGAGCCTTCCAAGCCATCTTCAATACTTGTCTAATCAAAGTATATTTTCTATTATCGAAGAGAGCTATGATTACAGGCACATCATGTACCACTGATGTGGCTATTTCATTGCCGGTCATCATCAAGCTACCGTCGCTATCGATATCAAGCACAACTTTATCCGGCCTAGCTAGCTTAGCTCCAATGGCAGATGGTAAACCAAAGCCCATTGGAGCAAGGCCACCTGAGGTTATAAAGGTTCTTGGCTCGAGTGCTTCATACATTTGAATTGCACACATTTGATGCTGGCCAACTCCAGTTGTGACAATTGCATCTCGAGGTAGAGCTTGGCGTATTTCCTTAATTACTCTCTGAGGCTTGAGCGGTATATCCTCGTGGTCCATTTTTATGGCCATAGCCTTTTTCAGCTCAAGGATTTCCCTAGCGCGGGGGGAGTCTTTATATTTATCCTTGGAAATCATTTTGGAAACTACTTCCAGCAGCATTGCAAGTACTCTTTTCGCATCGCCCGCGATTGCTACATTTGGTGTATATACCTTTCCAAGCTCCGCGGGATCGATATCTATATGTATCAACTTGCGATTTGCTATGAAGGTTCTCCTCTCACCGGTCAAGCGATCAGCGAACCTAGTTCCAATGGCTACTATTAAATCAGAATCATTTACAATGGTATTTGCAACTTTTGTTCCAAAAAGCCCAACCACTCCAAGTGATAGAGGATGATTTTCAGGAAAAGCCCCCTTGCCCATGCTAGCGGTTGCCACTGGTATCGCTAGATACTCAGCTAAATTAAGCAATTCTCGACTTGCATTTGACCAGATCACCCCTCCACCTGCTATTATTAATGGGCGCTCTGCTTTAATTAGAAGCTCAGCAGCTCTTTTAACAGCCTCTAAATCTGGCTCCAGCTGTACCTTGCTTCTTAGCTTCACTTCACTCGCGAATATTTTCTCATCGAATTCGATGTCCTCCATCTGTACATCCACTGGGATATCTATGTGCACAGGACCAGGTCTGCCTGTTGTGGCTATTTTAAATGCCTTTCTCACCACCTCTACAAGTTCTCTGGGATTTAAAACCAAGAAGTTGTGCTTAACATGCGGCATTAATATGCCAACCATATCTGCTTCTTGAAAGGCATCAGTGCCGATAACTCCTCTTGCAACTTGACCAGTTATCGCTATTAAAGGCGAGGAATCCATATAGGCATTGACAATTCCTGTTACCAAATTTGTAGCCCCTGGACCAGAGGTTGCAATGCATACGCCGGGTTTGCCTGAGGCACGGGCATAGCCATCTGCAGCATATGAAGCTGCTTGTTCATTTCTCACGTGGATATAGCGAATTTGATTTGAGTCATATAAAGCATCGAACACTGGTATTATCATTGCTCCAGTGATTCCAAAAATATGCTTGACTCCCAGCTTCTCCAAACTTTTGACGAATGCGACCGCTCCTCTCATAGCAAATCAGCATTATTAATTTTTATAAATAAATCTTTCGCAGGTGTTATCTTAAATTTTATTACATTATAAATAAAAAGCAAAGGTAAATTAAATTAGAGAGATCAATAGTGTTTACATGCAGCTGGAAAAACTCGCGCGATCTCTTCGCGAATTTGAAGGGGTGACTAGAAAAAGGTCAATCGGAGCGCTTGTGAATGCCTTTGAAATAACTCAGAATAAAATCATTGCTTCTTTTGGCGAGGATGCAGCTGTTATAGACTTTGGGGATAGAGCACTGCTGCTTGCTGCAGATGGCATCTGGAGCAAGCTGATGAAGGCTGATCCCTTTTGGGCTGGGTATTGCTCAGTTTTGGTGAATGTTCACGATATAGCTGCAATGGGAGGTGAACCTATCGCAATGGTGAATGTTTTTTCAGTCAGCTCTAAGCAGATCTGCAAAGTTGTATCTCAGGGGATGAGCAAGGCTGTTAAAAAATTTGATGTACCCATAGTTGGCGGGCATGTTCATCCTGATACTCCATATGATTCAATAGATGTAGCAATTCTGGGAATTGCTAGAAAGGACTCTGTTATATACAGCCATACTGCTCAACCTGAAGATGATATTTTGATAGGTATAGATCTTGATGGCAAAGTGCATCCTTCTTTTCAGATCAACTGGGATTCAACAACCCATAAAGATACTCCAACGCTTAAAAAACAGTTGAAGTCTATGCAGGTGCTTGGCGAGGCACATCTAGTGAACGCTGGAAAGGATATAAGCAATCCAGGCACACTTGGGAGCTTGGGAATGATTTTAGAAGTCAGCGGACTGGGAGCCATTGTGGATTTGAAAAGAATTCCAAAACCCCCTAATCTAGAGCTCGAGCAGTGGCTTAAAATGTACCCTGGAATGGGATTCATCGTCACGGCCAAACCTGAGAATTCAGCTGAGGTTATAGAAATATTCAAAGCTCACGGTTTAGCGAGCGAGAAAATTGGAAAAATTGTTAAAGGCAGCAAGCTGGAAATAATTTATAATAGAGAGAGAGCCACTGTATTTGACTTTAAGGTGCATAAAATCACAGGATTGAAGCCAGTAAGGATATGAAGCTCGCAGCTCGGGAATTTCACCGCGGGGAAAACCCCGGGGAAAGCACTTTATTTCCACTGCAACAGGCAAATTTTAAATTCTTCAAGCGTTCAATTCCATTTATATGGCTGAGCTCAGGGTTTACGTGGTGAATAATTACGGACAGTTCTGCCATTTGATATATAGAGCTCTAAGAGAGCTGGGGGTTAAAACTGAGGTTCTTAAAAACACTCTAACTTCGGAGGAAATCTTGAGTAAAGAGTTGGATGGCTTGATATTAAGCGGAGGTCCGAGTCTGGAGCGTGCGGGCAATTGCCAGAGCTACGTGAGGGATCTTGAGATCCCAATTCTAGGCATTTGCTTAGGGCATCAACTTATGGCAGTTGCTTACGGTGGGAGCGTTGGAAGAGGTAAATATGGGGGATTTGCAGAGGTTGAAGTGGAAATTCTAGATGAAAATGATATTCTCATGGGAATGGCGCCTAGAACCATAACTTGGGCTTCGCACTCTGATGAGGTTGAGATAATGCCTCAGAGTTTCATCCGCCTGGCTAGATCTAAGATCTGCGAGGTTGAGGCTATGAAGCATAAATCCAAGCCGCTTTATGGCGTGCAGTGGCATCCCGAGGTATCGCATACTATTCAAGGCAAGCTTTTACTTCAGAATTTTTTAAGTGTATGCGAGGATTACTCTCGAACTTGATAATCAGCATTGATATTTTAATAATAATATTTATAATATATCCAGCAAAGCTTTTTTCTGGGAATTAATTGGCAGAGGTACCTAATTCGGAGCTGATTAATATGATCATTTACATTGCCAGCGCTTTTGCACTGCTAATTTTAAGCTATCTCTTAGTGAAATGGGCGGGGAATAAATCCAAGCGATATATTTAAATCGCCTGCACTTCCTTTGAGCCAACAAGTTTAACGCCAAGTTTACTCAGAACCTTGATTGCTTCTCTAGTATTGCTAACTCTCACTATTAACATTGCCTTCTCACTTGATCTAGTAACGAAAGCATAGGCATATTCAATGTTTATATTGCTATCGCCCATTTGCTTTGCTATCTCATAAAGCCCCCCAGGGCGATCTGCCATTTCAATGCCAATTACATCCGTCTCAGAAACAGTAAATCCCGCGTCGCGCAGCACTTTATATGCTTTATTTGGATCGTCAACCACCATTCGAATAACCCCAAAGTCGCCTGCCTCGGCAATTGTAAATGCACGGATATTTATATTCGCTTTATAGAGATGCTCGGTTACATTTGCAAGTCTCCCAGGCTTATTCTCAGCAAAGAGCGAGATCTGCTTGATAATTTTATCTCTATATTTGAATTTTTCTTTCACAGCCATGTTAACTCCCTTCATATCTTTCTTCTATCTATAACCCTTTGAGCTTTCCCCATGGATCTAGGTAGCGTTCCATACTCCACGAGCTCAACCTTAGTATCGAGGTTAAGCACGTTCTTCAATCTATGCTCCACTTTTTGCTTCAACTTTAAGATGTCCTCCACTTTATCGCTAAATGCTTGAGGTGTAACTTCCACTTGCACCATCATTTCATCCAGAGCCCCTTTTCTCTCAACTATGATTTGAAAATGCTCCCCTACTTCCGGGATTTGCATGAGCACAGCTTCCACTTGACTTGGAAATACATTTATGCCTCTGACCACTATCATATTATCCGCTCTACCCAAGATGCGCATTATCCTCGGATGGGTTCTTCCGCAATTGCACTTCTCAGTATTCAGCTTAGTTATATCCCCGATTCTAAATCTGATCAGCGGCATGGCTTCCTTAACCAGCGTAGTGGCAACCAATTCACCTCTTTCGCCACACGAAAGCTGTTCTCCAGTTTCCGGATCGATTACTTCAATTAGGAATTGATCTCCCCAGATATGAATGCCATTTTGATACTGGCACTCGGTGAAAAGCGGTCCTGAGAGTTCTGAGGTACCAAAGATATCATAGGCTTTAATTCCAGTGGTATTTTCAATTCGCCTTCTAGTTTCCTCAGACCAAGGCTCAGCGCCGAATACCCCTGCTTTGAGTTTGGTTTTATTAATCTTCACACCCATTCTCTCCGCCACTTCATTGATATGCAGGAAGTAAGAAGGAGTGCAGGCAATTGCAGTTGTGCCTAGGTCAACTAGAAGTTCAACCTGTCTCTCAGTATTGCCCACGCTCGTTGGGAGAGCACTAGCACCAATTGCTTCAACTCCATAGTGCAGTCCCAAGCCCCCTGTGAATAGCCCATAGCCATAGCTAATCTGCACAATATCCCCCCTCCCCAGTCCTATGGATGTAAGGGCTCTAGCCATTGAAGCAGTCCATTCCGCAATATCACTCTGGGTGTAAGCAACTACAGTGGGCTTGCCAGTTGTACCTGAGGAAGCGTGGAATCTAATGATTCTATTTAAAGGCACACAGAGCAAGCCATATGGATAGGTGTCTCGGAGATCACTTTTTCGAGTGAAGGGCAGCTTTACCACGTCATCGAGCTTTTTAATATCCTCAGGCTCTATTCCTGCTTTATCAAAGCGTTCGCGATAGAAACGCGAATGCTCATAGGCATATCTCACTATATATCTCAACCTCCTCTCCTGAAGCTCAAGCAGCTCCTTTTGAGGCAGCTTCTCAACATTCGGCTCCCAGAATTCCACCATTTAAATATCCTCCTAAATTTTTTCCCGCAGGTCAATAATGCGCTTATATTTGCCCTCTACTCTCGGGAGAGTTCCGCGTTCGACTAATATAACATTCGTGCGAAGATTAAGGGCATTATAAAGCTGATTAGCAATTTTATTTTGAATTCGCTTCAGATCATCTAGTTCGCCGGTGAAACTTTTCTCATTGAGTTCCACTTTAACTGTGATTTCATCTAAGTACTTTCTTCTATCCACAACAACCTGGAAATACTCTCCCACCTCTGGGATCCCCATCAAAACATGTTCAATTTGACTTGGGAAAACATTGATTCCCCGGATTACCATCATATCATCGGCTCTTCCAAGGATCCTAGAGATCCTAATACTAGTTCTCCCGCAAGGACATGGATCTTCTAGGATTTTAGCTATATCGCCTGTGCGATATCTAATTAAGGGAAGGGCTTCTTTAGTTAAGGAGGTTAAAACAAGTTCGCCGCTCTCCCCAGGGGAACATTGCTCTCCCTTTGAATCCACAACTTCAACTAGGAAATGATCCTCCCAGATATGCAATCCATTTTGCTCCTCACATTCAAAGGCAACCCCTGGACCGAACATTTCAGATAGACCATAGGAATCATAAGCCTTGATGTCTAGAGCCTCCTCAAGCTCTTTTCTAGTGTTCTCAGACCAAGGCTCAGCGCCGAAGCAGCCAATTCGAAGCGAGAATTGACTGGCATCGATTCCATTCTCCTCCGCAGTTTCAGCAATATAGAGTGCATAAGAAGGGGTGCAGTGAATCACAGTAACTCCAAAATCAAGCAGCATTTCGATTTGCCTCATTGTAGTACCTGTACCAGCTGGTACTATCGTTACTCCAATTTTTTCAGCTCCATAGTGAAATCCTAAGCCGCCTGTGAATAATCCATAGCCCACGGCATTTTGAAATATATCGCCCTTTCTCACGCCAACCATTGTCAAGCAGCGGGCAATTAAATTAGCCCATGTTTCAATGTCCCTTTGAGTATATCCAACCACAGTTGGCTTGCCACTTGTACCCGAGGAAGCGTGCAGGCGTATAACTTGGCTCATTGGCACTGCGAACATTTTAAATGGATAGCTATCTCGAATATCGCTCTTACTGGTAAAAGGCAGTTTTTGCACATCCTCAAGCTTGCTAATTTCCGGTTTTGAAGCGAATTTTGATCTGTAGAAAGGCACATTCCTGTAAACTCTTTGAACAGCAGCTTTTAAACGGCGAAGCTGGAGCTTTTTAAGTTCACCGCGCTTCAGCGTTTCAAGTTCTCTTTCCCAGTATTTCATTGGTGCGATTATTTTCACAGCTTCTAACCAAAAAACTTGCGGAATAATCGAATAAGCAGCAAACTAAATATATTCCTGAAATAAAAGTTGATATTAATGATCGCAATTGATTACGGCCTGCTGATATGCGTAGTTGCAACTTCAATGACTGGTTTAATGACCATTCTCCTTGGCTATCTCGCGCTTCGCAGCATGAAGCAAGGCTTGCTTAAAATATATGCAACATTTGTTTTCATAGCCCTATTGATTTTCTCCACAGCGGGAGTGCTTCGCTCTGCACGCGAAGTCTTAGATCAAACTCTAATCTTTGGGATAAACGTTGTCTACATCGAATATGTGTTCTACAGCATAACTTACCTTGAGTTAATGCTAGCGATTTACATGATCCACATAATCTCAAAAGTATCCCCAGAAGAACTAAAGCTGAAGGCGGGATGAGATGTTTGAAGATGCCACTCTCATAAGTTTGATCCTTATCACTTCCTTTCTAAGCATTATAACAATTATCTCAAGTTTATACATCTTCCAAAAACTTCCCTACGGTGATTTGAAGGACTTCGCTGCCTTAGTGCTTTCAGTGATCTTAATTTTCACATTAGGCGGCTTCATCCGCTCGGTGAGGGAAATCTTCGATTTAACCCATTTAAGTGGCATTAACATCGTTTATATAGAATATATTCTCTACACCTTTACCTATGTCATTGCAATCTATAAGATAAGAAAGATCTTGCGAGCTGCTAGATAGCAGTTAAGCTGCGGCTTCCTCTGCCCTTAAAATTAATTCCTCCCCGCGATCTACAACAATTTTATAGGGAGTTGGCAGCTTGTTGCCAGCACGTCTAAGAGCATCTTTAGCTTTAAGGAAATACTCAGGTTTAACTTCAATTGTGAAGATCTTCTGTTCAGCGTGCACTCGAGCGGCAGTTCCCACTGCTTTGCCGAAGGCGCGGCGCATTCCATCTGAGACTCGATCAGCACCAGCTCCAGTGGCTTGCTTGTTCTCGCGAAGTACGTGATGGGGGTAAACGCGAAGTTTGAGATGATAGTTTGCATCCCCTACCTCGCGAAGGAGAAATCTATTGGCAGAAACACGCGCAGCTTCTAAAGCACTATGTCGAATTTGACATGCTTCTTCAGCGATCAAGCTCATTTCAACTGGAAATTCCTCCTTGGTATTACCCATGTCAAATTGAACAACTTTGATTCCAGGCACTCCACCCATGTACTCTCGCCTAGTGTAAGATGGGCCTGAGATTCTTCGATACATCCTTCCTGGTTTACGAGCCATAGCTTTTATTTTTTTCTATTGCCACTTTATATATTTTTCTTGTGCTATTTATTAAAAAGAAGTGAAATAAGGAGTTAAGGAAATTGAAGATAGCTATATTAATTCCATGTTATAATGAGTAGCGGAGAATTGAAGTTGCACTCAGCCGCTTAGTTGATTTCGCAGTTAAGCATTCGAACTATATAATCGTGGTTGAGGAAGATGGCTCTAGCGATTCAACGCCTCAAATCCTCGATAGCTACGCTGAAAGGTATGCATTCATAAAAGCTGTTCATAGCAAAACTCGCTTGAGAAAAGGAGGCGGGCTTAAGCTAGCTGCTCTTCATGCCAGTGGTGATATAATAATTACAACTGACGCGGATCTAGCTGTCCCCCCTGAGGAATTTCCAAAACTAGTGAGAGAAATTGAAAATGGCTATGATATCGTGATCGCAAGCAGGCGCCATAGAGATAGCTTAATTAGCAAGCAAGCGCCATTCTTTCGACGCTTGGCCTCATTTTATTTTAATCTCTTATTAAACCTGCTTTTTGACTTTGGAATTAGAGATACTCAAAGCGGTACTAAGGCATTTAGGAGAGAGCGGTTCTTTGAAATTCAACCTAGAATTTCACTGGATTATGCCATGGATGTGGAAATACTTGCTCGAGCTAAGAAGTGCAATTTGAAGGTTAAAGAAATTGGCGTGCATTATGCACATGGCGCGTTCAGCAGGTTTTCAATATTGAGGAATGGCAGTAAAATGCTTAGAGATGTATTTATAATCTGGCTGAACTACATCACAGGGAGAATCTAAATGGAGGAAATCGATTTAAAGCAGAAGCTCTGGAATGTGAAAACTTTCATTTCATTTTTAATTGCCTTCGCAATTCTTTATCTGCTTTTCTCCCGCTTGAATTTTAGCGGTGCAGTTAAGATGATCGCGGGTATAAATCCCTTGCTCTATCTCCTAGCTTTTTTAATTAATTATTTATCTTATCCCCTTCGCGGGCTGCGTTGGAAAAGTTTTTTAAGCAACGCTGGATTTAATGGAAGCTGGCGAGATGTTACTGAGATAGTCTTTCTATCTTGGTTTGCAAATTGCTTGGTGCCTGCAAAGCTCGGTGATTTCTATCGAAGCTATCTTTTGAAGAAGAATTATGATTTCCCCGCTATCAAAGCACTGGGTACTGTTTATGTTGAAAGAATGTTTGATGTAATATTCTTAATCTCCATGCTTGCAATCTCTGGATTCATAGTATTTGGAAGTGCTATTCCTCGCGATGTAATTTTGGCACTTGAAATTGCAAGCTTCCTTGCTCTACTTCTCCTCGCGAGTTGGTTTTTGATTACGCAAAGGAGAAGCAATATAGCTAAAGTTCTTCCGAATAGGGTGAAACACCTTTTTTTGAAATTTGAAGAAGGCTTAAGTCAAGCTTTGGTTCTGCGTGCAATTCCAGCTGTATTTGCGTATACTTTATTCATCTGGCTTTTTGAAAGCGCTAGATTGCTATTCGTAATTCTAGCACTTGGACTTAAGAGCTCAATCTCAATTGCAATAATAATTTTCACTGCTCTTTCAGCATCGCTGCTTACCTCTCTTCCAATAACCCCTGCTGGTTTGGGAGCAGTTGAGCTTGCAATTGTTGCAATGCTTGGTTTTGCAGGACTAGATTCGGATTCAGCTCTGTCAGCTGCCATGCTTGATCGCTTCATAAGTTACTGGAGCATCCTCATTTTTGGAGCGCTGCTTTACATTAAAAGCAGTAAAACCAGAAATGTTATATGACAATATGTTATATGAATATGTTAAATGAAGCTAAATTTGCTTATATCACTTGCTTTATTATTAACCCTGCTTGCTGCTGGGTGTGTTCAAGAGCCCGTGAGACCAACTCCAATGCCTACACCTACACCTATGCTAACTGAAACACCAACTCCAATGCCTACACCTACGCCAACCCCAGCGCCAACTCCAACCCCATCTGGGGAGAAGATAACTATTTGGATTGAAGATTATGCTTTTTTTCCGAGAGAGCTTACTATAAAAAAAGGTACCACAGTGGTCTGGTGGAACTGGATTCGTGAGCGATATGAGGATATTGTTATTCTAGGTGAAGATGGCTCTTGGAATTCTACCCCTTTTGGGTATGGTAAAAATTGGAGTAAAACTTTCTATAACCCAGGTATTTACAACTATACTGCAAGTTTCTCAGGCACAGAGCTTAAAACGAGGAAGGGCGTGATAATTGTAATAGAATAATGGAATCGGGGATATGTTATAGGCAAATTTTGTTACATGTAACATTTTTGGGTTTTTCGAATCCGAAAATACGATAAATATATAAGCATGAATGGTATACTACGACTTTGGAGGGGATTAGCTTGGTATATAAGATATATGGTCTGGAATATTTAGGGAGAAAGGTACAGAGCAAGAATAAGAATCTAGCGAATAGCGAGGCAAAGCGATTTGTAATATTAAAGGTAACAGACAAAATGCCAACCAAAGAAGAGGTCATAGCTGCTGCACAGACAAATCCTAGGGTGAAAAAAGCTTGGGTAATGCAAATGGAAGGCAATAAGTGGCGAAAAGTCATGGATAAAATGGCAGTAAACTAGGCTTTTCGCCCTTCTCCTTTTTATGACCACTCTCGAGAGAGAACTTGTAAGGTCATTTAATATTTTTTTTGAGGAAAACAGCATCAGGGGAATAGCCTATCGAATTAAGCAGCATAAGTTTTCAACTCAATTCCTAGACATCTTAGTAGACTCCCTAGACCCTGATTACTACCTAGGCATCGAATGCAAGAGCATATCAGTTGAAAAAGGCGCTGCTTCACTCTACTTCAGCCAGCATTTCAGCAGAAATAAAAATGGAGAGCATCAAATAGGACGCATCTCTAAATTTCTAGAGAAATCCGGGAGAAAAGGCCTGCTCATAGCCGAATTGAGGGAGGGAAGCGGCAAGCCGAGACAGGCATATGCCATAAAATGGCAAGTAATAGAGGAAATATTTAGAGAAAATAAGCCAGGCTTAAGGATAGAGGAAATCAAGCAGTTTCCAAAGCTATTGAGAATAAAAGGACGCTACCACATAGATAAATCAATATGGAAGTAAGAAAAGAAAAGTAAAAAAGAAGTAGAGGCCAGTTAAAATCAGAATTAAAACCCAATAGCTTTCCAGCAGCGATAGCAAGCAAAGAGAGCTTAGTGCTAGGGAATAATGAAAAGCAGCAGTGCGCTTTGAAGCAGGCTCGCCTTAACGCGACAAGCACAAAATACTTCCCAAATAAGCCCATACGAAATCCAGCTCAAGCCTAGGAAAAAGCCAAAAATAATACCACTTTAAAGGCACTTTCAAAAATTCAGAACTCCTAGCCTAGAAGTGCTAATAGCAAGCCTATTAATATAAAGGCAAATGTAATACAACCACAGTTTGAAGAGGCTTATATTTCCCGTTGGAAGTGCAGTATCAGCAATCGCTGGAATAAAAGGTAAGATGCAAGGTGATAGAAAGCTTAAGAAGCCCGAGGCGAAAGCAGCTATGGGCTCGACTTCAAATATATCTTCATTCTAATATCATTTCAATATCATTTCAATACCAGCAAGTCATATTTATATCCATAGGTCAGATTTACTTTAAATGAAAGTAATTAAAGCCCTTGAAACTGAGAATGGATGCAGGATAAAGGTAAAGCTTGCTGTTGAAGAATTGAATTCAAAAATCGATTTCTATTTAACTAGACTTGAAGAGCAGGTGGAGTTAAAGGAGCATATTAAAGCCAAACTCCTTGAATGTCTAGATGTAATTCGCCCGAGCTACGATCTCAGCGATGCTTCTAAGGGCTTTAAAGGCGTTGAGTATTACGGAGCTGAAGACCTTGAAAACCTCGAGGTTTTCTTCAAGAAATTCTGCCCTTTATTCATAAAGATCTGCAAAATCCTAGGAGAGATCTATTTCCCAGTGCATATTAAATCCACGCGGAAATACAATCAAGTTAATGGGATATATCTCGAGGCTAGAGTGAGTAATTATACACAAGGTAGCAATCTTCTAGACTATCTAGAGCAATTCTACCGCGGAGAAGTTGAAGAATCCAAAAACATCGATCTAAGTGATTTCGGTGACCATGTTTTAATCGACTTAATTTTCATGCATTCAATCAAAGTGGAATGGAAAACCACAGTTGCTTGCTTAGAAGATATAGAAGTAGCGAGGAAACTCAACGAGTTATTTCTAAGCGCATAATTATTTCAATTCAATTTCAGCACCCTCTCCATAATATCCATTGCTCTCTCCAAGTTTTGCATCGAAGTTGAATAGCTTATCCTAATATATCCCCTTCCCCCTTTGCCAAATGCCGAGCCTGGTACAGTGATCACTTTATTCTCAATCAACTTCTTAGCAACAGCTAGGTCGTCCCCGACCTCTGGAAAGGCATAAAATGCACCCTTGGGCTTGACGCATTTCAAGCCAATTTCATCTAAGCGCCTCAATAGATAATCTCTCCTGCGCTTGAATTCAGCTCTCATTTTAACCACGCAATCCTGCGGCCCTGTAATTGCAGCTAAA
This sequence comes from Methanocellales archaeon, assembly GCA_038850285.1. Taxonomy (GTDB): domain Archaea; phylum Halobacteriota; class JAWCLZ01; order JAWCLZ01; family JAWCLZ01; genus JAWCLZ01. The sequence continues at coordinate 26,482 of JAWCMA010000004.1, forward strand.
GCTGCTTTTTGTGAAATTGAATTGGCGCATGCTTGCACATATTGATGCACCTTTATCAACTGCTCTATGTACTCGCGCTTAGCAGCGATATAGCCAAGTCGCCAGCCAGTCATGGCATAGGTCTTGGAAACTGCATTTACGGTAATTACATTATCGCTATAGCAAGCTGGACTCACGTGCTCGCCCTCATAGATGAAATGCTCATAGACTTCATCGGAGATGAGGGTTATTCCAAAGTCGCTTGCGATTTCTGCAAGTGCCTTAATCTCTGCTCTAGTTTGAACCATACCAGTTGGATTAGAGGGGGAATTTATGATCAGTGCTCTAGTTCTAGGGGTAATTTTTTCTTTCACAACTTCCGGGTCTAAGCGCAGTTCACTGGTTAGAGGTAGGGATATTGCTCTTCCACCTGCGATTTGGGTGAGAGCAGAATAGGAGACAAAGCCTGGGTTAGGGATTAATACCTCATCTTCCTCCTCAATTAATGCTGAAAGGGCTATATTCAAGCCTTCGCTCGCGGCAGAGGTAACGATTATTTCCTCTGGCTCTACAGTGAATTTATTCTCCCTCTTAAATTTCTCAGCCAGTGCTCCGCGAAGTTCAGGTATGCCTGGACTCTGAGTATAGCCTGTGAAGCCCTCTTTTATAGCCTTAATTGCCGCTTCCTTGATGTGCTCGGGAGTATCGAAGTCCGGCTGGCCTAAACCTAGATTTATGGCATCGCTGCCTGCGGCTTCAAAGATTCTGCGTATCCCTGAAATATCGATCTCAAGCACGCGCTTGGAGAACTTCATCTCATCACTCCAGAGTTGTATGCCTCAGTTTAAGGTCTTCTTCGCTTTTATTCAACCTGAGCATGAGCTCTGCTATTAAGCTATCTAGGAATAGCATCGCTACGAGCTCGAACATTGTACCAAGGGGAGCAAGGGATTTATGTTCTCCTAGTAGCTGGCGCTCCACATAGCCCTTTATGGCTCTTTCCTTGGTTTTAACTGGCAGAACCACAGCTGCATCTGCAATTTTGCCTATTCTAGAATCTGGATTTGCAGTTATGGCCGCGAGTCTGGCTTTCATCTTCTTAGCTATCTCAGCCCATTCAGCGATGGATTTAGTGCTTCCTGATCCTGAGACTGCGATTACTAAATCCTCAGGCTCAAGTGAAGGGGTAACTGTTTCACCAACCACATATACATTGAAGCCAAGGTGCATTAATCGCATTGCAAATGCTCTACCAACTAGCCCTGATCTGCCTGCTCCCATTATGAATATTTTCCTCGCTCTATTGATCTCTTCTATCAATTTCTCCACTTGTTTATGGTTAATTTTATCAGCAGCCTCCTCGAGTTTTTCAATCATTTGCTTCATAACTTGCTTAACTTCGCATTTTTTCTGCATTTCTCAGCACCTCTTTCATCTTCAAAGCATCTTGCTCTAAGATTGGAGACTCGCAGATTATAGTTGCACTATATCCCCGCTCCATCAATACCTCAGCTAAGAGTTGGAAATCTGGCTCGCCATTTAAAGCTAAATGCTTTCTTTCATTTCCATTTGAATATTCCACAGCTGTGAAGTGAATATGATAGCTATCTAAATTGAAGCTATCGAAAACAAGCTCAAAATCTTTTTTACTCTTCAAAGCACCATTGCCTCGAGCGTGAATATGGGCGAAATCAAGCACAGGTTTAGTTCCCTTGACTTCTTCAACTACTTCTTTAATCTCCTCGATTGAGCCAAATTGACTTTGCCTCCCGGTTGTCTCCAACCCGAGGTAGACATTTTTTATTCCACTACTATGAAGTTCTTCGATTACTTCATTCAATGCTTTCAATATTAATTTCTTAGCATTCTCAGATTTATAACCCGGGTGAAATACCACTAAGCATGAGTTCATGGCGCTTGCAACCTTGGCAGAGCTTAAGATCCATTGCTTGCTTTTCTCCACAGTTTCAGTTTTATTTGAAGATAGATTTATATAATAGGGTGCGTGTACCGTTAGCTCTACCTTATCTTCCTCAGCAATCTTACCAGCTTTTTTAGCACTTTCGCTGTTCATATAAACATTTCTCACGAATTGAATTTCCAATGCTTCAAGTCCAATTCTAGCTAGATAGCTTATTCCCTCCTCGATGCCCTTTCCCTTTGAAGCAATGGGCATCCCCGCGATTCCAACTTTAATCATTTTTAAACCCCGCTTAAGAGTCTATAGGCTAGGAAGTTAGGTAAACCAGCATCTATAGTGGCATCTATCACGCTATGTATATCATATTCCACTCGGTGGAATTCCACCTCTTTTGTTTTAGTATCAAAAACTGCAAAGGCTGCATTGGGATTTCCATCCCTAGGTTGGCCAACGGATCCTGGGTTGAGGATTAATCCCTCTTTCAATGGACATGACCATGGAATATGCGTGTGGCCTAGGACTAAGATCTTTGTCTTTATCTCCACAAGCATTTGCGCTAGCATCCACTTAGGCGTCTCGGGATAAATGTAGTCATTAAAACTTCTAGTGCTCCCGTGAGCGATGCTCAGCTCTCTTATCTTCAGCTGCACGGGTAGCTCATCTAAGTACTCTAGGCTTCTCTTTGAAATTTTCTCCCTCGTCCACTCTATTGCTTTAGCTGCATATGGATTGAATCTTGAAGTATCCCCATTTACTACTGCACAATCGTGATTGCCCATGACTGACTTTATTTTGCGCCTTCTCAGGAGGCGAATAACTTCATTTGGATATGGATAGTAGCCCACTATGTCACCTGCGCAGTAAACTCGATCCACTTTTAAGAGCTCAATTGCTTGGAGAACACTTTCAAGCGCTGGGAGATTAGCGTGTATATCTCCAATTAAAGCGATTTTCACTTATTTTCTCCCTTCTTCAGCAATTTTCTTAACCAAGCCTGCAAGTGCTATGCTCTTAACTTTATCCGCCATTAATATATCTGTTCTCACGATCTTAAGACCCTTTACATTCAATTCATCTTTACCGTGGACTATGAATACATCTAGAAAATCTTTATAATATTCAGCTACCCCAAGTGAGGAAGCTTCATATTTAAGTGCGCTCAAGAACTTCGCAGCTGGCCCGCTTATAACTTGCTTGCCTATGAATGGACTTACTGCGATTACATATTTATCCTTCAATATCTTTCTAACTTCTCTCAAGCTAATTATCGGCCCTATACTTGTAACTGGATTGCTCGGGCCTATTATCACAGCCTGCTCGCGCTCCAGAGCTTGGATCGCTTCTCTACTTGGCCTGGCTTTTTCTATTCCTCTTAACTCAATTTTTTCCACCTCGAGCTTTCCCCGGTGAGCGATCCAGAAATCTTGAAAGTGAAGCTCCCCCATTTCCTTTGTATATATATAAGTTTCCACTTTTTCATCGCTCATGGGCAGTACCTTTGCTTTTACATTGAAATATTCACAGAGTTTTAAAGTTGCACTTGTTAGAGATTCCCCTCTTCTCAGCAAATTAGTTCGAAGAATGTGTGTTGCTCTATCTCCATCTCCAATCATCATCGCCTCTTTAAAACCAAGTGCCTTTAGTTTCTCGTGAGTATGAAAAGTATCCCCTTTAATTCCCCACCACTTTGAGTCATCTATGAGTTCCGCAAGGGTATAGATCACTGTATCAATATCAGGGCAAACTAGATTTCCACTTACCCATAGATCTTCAGCAGTATTCACGATCACTGTGATTTGCTCCTGAGGCACAATTTCTTTAAGTCCTCTCAATAGCTTTGGGGTTCCAGTGCCACCTGAGAGTAATAGCATTTCCCAGCCTCAAACCTCGATATACATTATCTCTTATAGCACTTTTAAGGCCTTTTAATTTTTACTTTATACTTTTAAGCTTTCAAGCTTTCAAGGTTTAAAGTACCGTTATTCCATAGTATATGCCAATGGCTAGAGCAGCGGCCACTGGAACTGTGAGGAGCCAGGAAATAATTACATCTCTTACCACCCTCAAGCTCAATGCCTTTATACCTCGCGCTAGTCCAACTCCAACCACTGCGCCCACTATTGTATGCGAGGTGGAAATTGGCATTCCAAGTTTGGAGAAAAATAAAACTGTTATTGCAGTGCCGAATTCAGCGCAAAAGCCATTGGTGGGCGCGATCTCTGTGATTTTACGCCCAATTGTTTCCATTACTTTCATGCCCCCAATGAGGCAGCCAATCGCTATGCCAGCTCCTCCCATTGCAAGCATCCACCACTCCACTCCCACCTTCATTGATACTTCTTTAGTTATGAAGATGTTGTATATAGCTGCAAATGGACCAACTGCATTCGCTACATCATTAGCGCCATGGGCAAAGGCAACGTTGCAAGCAGTTAATACTTGGAGGTAGGCGAAGATTTTCTCGAGATGGAAGAACTCATATTTATAGGAGTAATATTTAATCAAGAAGTAGCCAAGCAACGCAGCTGCGCTTCCTATTAAAATTGAAGCCAACAAAGCACTTCCTACTTCCAAGCGCAAGCCTTTTAAACCTTCGTAGAAAATCGAGAGAGCGAGTACAAAAAATACAAGGAAAATTAAAAGAGGAGAGAGCTTCAATGCAGCTTCACGCTGCTTTTCTCTGCTTAGAATCGCTTTTTGAATTATTCGAAAAATGAGAAAAGCAATTATCGCGCCTAAAACTGGTGATATAACCCAGCTTGCAGCTATTTTAAGCAGCACCCCCCAGCTCACGCCATATATTCCAGCTGTAATAATTCCAAAGCCAGCCACTCCTCCAACTATTGCATGCGTTGTGGAAACAGGCAGCCCGAAGTGAGTTGCAATTGCTACCCAAATTGCAGCTGCTAGCATTGCTGAAAGCATGCCATAGATCAAGAGTTCTGGATTTGGAGTGAAGAAGTTCAGATCAATGATTCCCTTCTGAATGGTCTCGGTAACGTGAATGCCAACTAGAATTGCTCCTAGGAAATTTAAAACCGCGGCATAAATAACTGCTCTTTTAACAGTTAAAGCTCTGCTCCCAACCGATGTGCCCATGGCATTGGCAAGGTCATTGGCTCCAATTCCCCAGGCCATGAAGAGGGCTGCAAGCGAGGAGCTAGCGATTAGGAGCCAGTAATTCAAGCTCTCACCTTACGACTAAAACTGGAACTTTAGCGTGGACTATTACCTTTGAAGCAATGCTGCCAAGCAAAAAACGCTCCACCTTGCCTAATCCTCTGCTTCCTACAACTATTAAATCGCAGCCTTCTTCCTCGCAGGTTTTCAAGATTTCGTTAGCTACATCTCCAAAAACTGTTATTCCTCTAGCTTGTAATCCTCTCGCTTTTAAATCTGATGCCAGCTCTGCTACCATCTTCTCAGTCTCGGCGAAAATCGAGCCGTCTAATACCTCTGCTTGAATTATAGCCAGTTTCACTTCCCTCGGGATAACTGAGATAATTATTATCTCGCTTCCAAATTTCTCCGCGAGCTCAGCGGCTTTAGCGAGAGCTCCTTTTGAATCCTCTGAACCATCGACTCCAACCAAGATTTTCTTAAACAAACTATCTCGGCTCCTACCAACTTTTTCCTTTTTTCATTTCTTTCTCGTTTCACTGTTCGTTTTATCCAACTGCTTCAAGAGCATCTCGATTTCAGTGTCATGGAGCGCAGTTGGCGGTAATTTTGGTATTAGAATACCTCTACAAAAATTGGGTTGAACCTTAACGCTGTAGATATACTGTTTTTCGCTGCCTCTCTGGATCACATTGGCTAGCAGACCAATGCGAGGGCAGGTCATCGGCAAATCCCTTTTGGCCATGTCTAAACATATTCCTCTATAGAAGCAGCTATAATGCTCAACTATTATATGACTATCATCTCCAGCAATCGAGTCCTTTGGATCATTATATCCCGCTTGCTTGCAGTCCTCAAGATATATGGATGCAACTTCAAATGGACTGCCTCTTCTTATTTCAATGCCAGATTCCTTTTTTTGAAAACCAAGCCAGAAATCAGCTGCTCTAGAGAGGAGATGAGCATGGGTGCTTCTAAGGTCACCAATTCCCACACCAACGCCAAACATCCAAGCTAGAGCAACACCCTTAAAGAGCTTAACTGGATCGATTTTTGATCCCTTCTCTTGCGTCATTTTAAAAATCCTCCTTTTATCCTTTCTTCATTCAATCTCTACTCTATCTTTATTCTATCTCCAGTTACCATGTAATATATTCTACTTCCAATATTGCACCCGTGGTCTGCTATTCTCTCTAGATGCTGAGCTATAAAGGAGAAATGCGATGCCATGCGCATGAGCTTAGGGTCTTCGATCATGAAGGTAATTGCCTCTCTTCGAATGTGATCATACAATCTATCCACCAGATCTTCTTTCTCTTGAAGTTTCGTTAAATTGGAAATATCGCTAGTTTTAAAGGCCTCGAGGTCTATCTTCAGTATATCGCGGCAAGCCTCGCACATCCTTGGAATGTCAATAAGTGGCTTAAAAACTTGATCCACTAGCTCAATTGCAATATTAGCAATATCTTGAGAGTGATCACTAATTCTATCTAACTCGCCAATTATTTTTAAACATGTAACTATAAATCTTAAGTCACTTGCCATTGGCTGCTGAAGCGCTAGGAGACGCATGCAATCTTTTTCAATAGCGAATTCCAATTCATCAACCCTCTTGCCATCCTCAATTACTTGAGTTGCAAGCTTTACATCGTGCTTCTTAAGCGCAGCGATGCAATTTATCACGCTTATAGTTGCAAGTTCTCCCATCTTCAAAACATCGTTTTTAAGCTTCTCTAGCTCCTGCCTGTATTGAACTCTAAACATTTTTCACCTTTTAAATCCTTATCAGCATTATATTTTCAACTATCCAAATTTACCAGTGATATAATCCTCAGTTCGCTTATCCCTGGGCTTCTCAAACATGGTTTTTGTGGGTCCATATTCAATGAGCTCACCGAGGTACATGAAAGCAGTATAGTCTGAAACTCTTGCTGCCTGCTGCATGTTATGCGTTACAAGTACGATGGTATAATTCTTTTTTAATTCCACTAGCAAGTCCTCGATCTTTGCAGTTGAAATTGGATCCAATGCAGAGCATGGCTCATCAAGCAAGAGCACCTCTGGATTTACTGCGAGAGCGCGAGCAATGCATAACCTCTGCTGCTGTCCTCCTGATAAACTAGCGCCTGATTTATTCAAATCATCCTTCACTTCATCGTATAACGCAGCTAATTTCAAGCTCTGCACCACCACTTCAGCTATCTTATCCCTATTATATCTCATGGCTAGCTTCAACCCAGCTGCCACATTATCGATGATCGACATCGTGGGAAAGGGATTTGGCTTTTGAAAAACCATTCCAATCCTTCTCCGAATTTCCACTGGATCTACTCCTTCACCATAAATATCAAGATTGTCAAGTAAAACTTTTCCACTCACCCTCGCCCCTCGAACTACTTCGTGCATTCGATTTAAGCATCGAATTAGCGTGGACTTACCGCATCCTGAAGGGCCTATAACAGCAGTTATGTAATTCTTTTTAATATCCAAATTTATATTCTTAAGAACTTGTTTCATCCCGAACCAAGCATTTAAATTAATAATTTTAATCTTAACCTCACTCAAGCAATTCTCACTCTCTTTCTAACTGCAATTCTAACTCCAATATTCAATGACAACACTATTATTAAGAGTATAAATGCCCCTCCCCACGCTTGCGCTTGCCATTCCGGGAAGGGCGTAATTGCATAGGTATAGATTTGCACAGGTATTGTTGCAACTGGTTGATCTATACCTTGCGCCCAAAATCGATTATTGAACGAGGTAAAAAGCAATGGGGCAGTCTCCCCCATTATTCTAGCAATTGCCAACAACATACCCGTTACTATACCACTTCTAGCTGTGCTTATCACTATAACAAGTGCTGTGACCCACTTTCTAATTCCCAGAGCAAACGCGCCTTCCCTCAGCGAATCAGGTACGAGTTTCATAGATTCTTCAGTAGTTCTTGCAATGATAGGTATCATTATAACGCTGAGCGCGACACCGCCCGCGAACGCTGAAAACTGCTTGAAATATAATACCACTAAGGTATAGCCAAATATACCAGCTACTATCGATGGCACGCCAGTTAA
>JAWCMA010000004.1:34585-55700 GCA_038850285.1 Methanocellales archaeon
ACATCAGCTAGAAAGCGCGTGACTAAAGCAAGCTTGGAATTGCTAAACTCCGAGAGATAAACCCCGGTTAAAACTCCAATTGGAATTCCAATTAAACTTGCTATGCCCACTACAATGAAACTACCTTGAATGGCATTTCCAAAACCACCCCCACTTTCACCAACTGGTTTGGGTAGCTGAGTTAGAAATTCGATATTAACTGCTGAGGCACCATTTATTGTTACATAAAAAATAATCCCAAATAGTGGGATGAGTGCTATTAAAACACAGCAAAATGCAAGCGAGCGCATGATTTTATCCACAATTTTTCTCCACTTCCTAGGCTCTATGAACCTGTTGATCATTCCCTTCCCACTTCCCTTTTCATCCTCCATATCAGCAATCTCGCTAATATGTTAATGATTAAGGTAATTATAAAGAGCAGCAAACCAATCTCGATTAAAGCAGAGATATATAGGTCATAAGTTGCCTCTGTAAATTCATTAGCAATGACCGCTGCCATTGTATGCGCTTGTGAAAAAAGTGACCAAGAAATCGTTGGAGAATTGCCAATTACCATTGTAATTGCCATTGTTTCTCCAATTGCTCGACCAAAGCCAAGGATTATCGCCCCAAAGATACCCGGTCTCGCATATGGTATTACTGCCATGGTTATCATCTCCCACTTCGTAGCACCCAGCGCTAAAGCTGCCTCTCTTTGAGTATCAGGCACAGCGAGCAGCACTTCTCTTGAAACAGAGGAGATAATTGGTATAATCATGATTGCAAGAATCACGCCACCAGTAAGCATTGACAATCCAAATCTAGGCCCTTGAAAAAAGGGCAGGAATCCCAAGGTATCTGCTAGGAATGGCATGATAAAATCGCGCATTACAGGTGCTAGCACGAAAATTCCCCATAGACCTATGATAACGCTTGGTATCGCTGCGATAAGTTCAATGACGAAGGAAAATGGATCCCTAATCTTGCTGGGGGCAAGCTCTGAAAGATAAATTGCAACTCCAACACTTAAGGGTATTGCAATGATTAATGCTATTAAAGAAGATAAAAGCGTGCCAAAGATAAAAGGCAGTGCTCCGAATACTTCGAAAACGGGATCCCAAGTGGTTTCGAGTAAAAAGTTTAAGCCGAATTTTAAGATGGAGATCTGAGCCCCATTTAGAAGTTCATAGAAGAGCAAGAAAGCTAATATTATTATGCTAATAGCACAAGTGGCTATAATTGCGTGAAATATCGAATCAGCAGAGATACTTATTCTCCGCTTCACAATTTTATCACTCGCATCCCTCTTCAACTACTTGATAAATGCTTCTCCCTTGTAATTCATTAGCTTTATAGCTTCCTCATTTAATTTCACTACTTCCTGCGGGAGGGGCACATAGAGCAGCTCTGAGGAATAATTTTGACCCTCGTGAATTGCCCACCAGAGAAATTCAGCTAATGCTTTTCCCTTAGCTTGATCTCCTTGATCTTTATAAACCAAGAGATAGGTAAAGCTTGCAATTGGATATGAACCAGCCCCTGGGGCATTTACAATTGAAACTTTTGACCAGCTTTCATGACCTTTTGGCAGCTTTGGAGCTGCGCCAGCTGCAGCGGCATGCGTGGATTCTAAGCTTGGCTCTATAAAGTAACCTTCTTGATTTTTCACTTTGGCATAGGGTATTTTTTGAATCTTGGCATAGGCAAGTTCTAAATATCCAATGGAATATGGATTCTGAGAGATTATCCCTGCAACTCCTTCGTTACCCTTGCCTCCTATTCCCGTGGGCCAGTTGAGAGCTGTGCCCTTTCCAACTTTTTCACGCCACTCCTGATTTATTGTGGAGAGGTAGTCGGAGAAGACAAATGTAGTGCCACTTCCATCGGATCTATGGGCCACTGATATTTCATGATCAGGGAAGTTTACTCCTGGATTGAGATTTGCAATTCTTGGATCGCTCCACTTCGTGATTTTACCTAGAAATATGTCTGCAATTACATCTCCAGTTAAGTTTAATCCCGTTGTTATATTAGGCACGTTATATGCGATCACCACTGCACCTATGGTCTCAGGGATATGTAAGATTCCAGTGAGATTAGCATATTGCGCATCACTCAGCGGCGCATCGCTGGCTCCGAAGTCAACGGTTCTTTCAGTTATCTGCCTTATACCCCCGCCACTGCCAATGCTTTGATAGTTAATCTGCACATTTGGCTTAATTTTACTATACTCAAAACACCATTTTGACAACAGTGGATATGGGAAACTCGCCCCTGCACCATTTATATTAATTTGAGCGGGTGTTGCAGTGGGCGTTGGAGTCGTTGTTGGAGCAGCGCATCCAACAAATAAAACTGCAATTAAACTCAGCATTAAAAGGAGTTTTCCATTATTGATATTAAAATTCAATTATTCACCTCACGTCTTGAATAGCTTTAAAAATATATGAAATTTATCTGTATAGAATATAAATATCTATGAAATATATATATCAAAATATGATCTATATATTTAGATCTTACTGGGTTGCAGCCTTCTTAGCCATTATTCTATTTATCGCAACCTCAGTTATATTCTTGCAGTAATCCCCAGATCTATCTATGCTATCCTTAATTATGCCTATGGCAAAGAGCATATCCGAGTCAAATTCAAACATTTTTATATCTGCCTCTAAAAGAGCTTTTTCAACTAATTGCTTGAAATTTATTGCTTTATCCGCGAGTTCTAGATCTTGTTTCATTAGCGAGTTAAAGGCTAATTCAAACATTTGATTCATAAATGAACTTGCTTTTTCCAGTTTCGCGAGAAAATCGCTGGGTATATTCTTTCCATTTAGTTTTAAAACCATTCTCGAAACCCTAGACGCGTGGTCTGCTATTCTCTCAATGTATTGGGCTGCTTCATAGTAATTGAAGTAATCAAGAATAGATAAATTAGTGGTTTCCGGTACTCTTAAGTTTGTTAGCACTGAGATTAATTGCCTTAATATGAGTAAAGAGAGGCGATCAACTTCATCGTCTCGCTGGAGCACGCTTCTCGCGAGATCTATGTTATTCTCTATAAGTGCTTGCAGTGCATCTTTATGCATGGAGGTAGCGAAGAGATGCATGCGCTTTAAGCATTTATCTACTGTGAAGCCCTTCGTATCGAGAAAGTCTTGAATAACTATTTCCTCAGAGGTTTCTTCGATTATCTCAGGACCAATTAATCTATTCACATTTTTCTTTATTACTTCAATTTGCTCCAGCGAGATTCTCTTTGCTTTTAAGCGAATGATGGGCAACCCAGCTATATATAGCGCTGTGATTTCTCTCGCCAGTCTTTCTCCTCCTATTCCATTTATATGCATTATTATTTCTCGGGGCGCAAAAGCTTCATTTTTAACTTTCAATAATAAATCGCCACTTGGCTGAGGAACCAATACCACCTTCGACCCGGCTTTAAGTCCAATAGAATCCCCCCATGCTTTCGGAAGGGAAACAATGAAGGTTTTGCCACCGGTAATTTGAACCTTTCTTTCCTCCATACTTATATATAATTTGACAATTAAGTTATATATATTTTACTAAAATATATATTTAAGGTAGTTTAAGCGGCTTTATAGTACCGCTGCATAGCTTTTCTCCAGTGCTCACGCTATATGTATATACTTCATCGCTGCCCTTTAAAATCACATTCTCAAAAAGACCTAAGCGGGGGCAGATAATTGGTAATGAATTCTCCAGCAAGTGCAGGCAAATTGGGCGGTAGAAGCAGCTATGTATGGAGATCTTAATTTCCTCATCATCGCCAGATATGGTATCGCGCTGGTCATTGAAGCCAGCGGATTTGCAGTCCTCAAGATACCCCCTAGCAGCTTCAAATGGCTTCCCTCGCTTGACCTCAATCCCGCTTGAGCTTTTCTGAAAAGCAAGCCAGAAGTCCCCTGCGTTGGAAAGCAAATTCCACTGCGTGCCTGGAAAACTTCTAATTCCATAGGCCACGCCATACATCCAAGCCAGCGCGGCTTTTTTATAAACCTCAGCTGGCGGTAGCTTTAATCTTTCAACCATTTAATTATTAATTTCTCTAATAGGTGAAAATAATTTCTATACTGCAACTGCAACTACAATGCAACTACAACTATAATTATAACTGCAAAAAGCAAATATAGTTCAAGAGAGAATTTCTTTGAATATGTTTGAGGTCATCCCCGCGATTGATTTAAAAGCTGGAAAATGCGTGCGCTTGATGCAAGGTGATCCAGATCGAGAAACCATTTCAATAGCCGATCCAATTGCTGTGGCTAGAAAATGGATAAGCGAGGGTGCTGCTACGCTGCATTTAATAGACCTAGATGGAGCATTCAAAGGCGTGCCTGAGAATTTAGAGATAGTTAAACAAATCATTTCAACTTTCAAGGTAACCACTCAACTTGGAGGGGGAATTCGCTCACTAGAAGTTGCCAGCAAGCTTCTTGATCTAGGTGTAAATAGAGTGATACTAGGTACTGCTGCAATTAATAACACAAGTCTTGTGGAAGCACTTGCAATGGGATATGGAAGTGAAAGAGTTATGGTTGCACTTGATTCAAGGGATGGCGAGGTATTTATTGAAGGCTGGAGAAAGAGCTCTGGATATAAAGCAGCTGATCTAGCTAAGGAGTTCGAGAGCAAAGGTGCAGGCAGTATTTTATTCACTAATATCAACGTAGAGGGCTTAATAAGGGGAGTTGATCCCGAGCCAGTTTTTCAAGTGGTTAAAGCAGTTAGCATACCTGTGATTGCCTCCGGTGGCGTGGCAACTATAGCGGATCTGCTTAGAATAAAGCAAACTGGGGCAAAAGGCGCTGTGGTGGGCACAGCTTTATATAAAAATAAATTCACCCTTAAAGAGGCAGTTGAAGCGGTGAAATGAGAAGGCGGTGAAATGAGGATAGCTAAGGTTGAACAAAATGGAGTTGAAGTTAGCCTTAATTTAGATGGCTCTGGAAAAGCCCAGGTAAAAACAAGTAAAGGATTTTTTGACCACATCTTAACCTCATTTGCCAAGCACGGGGCTTTTGATCTCAGCATTAAAATAATTCAAATGAAAGGAGATTTAGCTGAAAAAATAGGCATGGCTCTAGGTATTGCGCTTAAAAAAGCTCTAGGGGAGGAGAAATCCATTAAGCGCTATGGATTTGCAGCCATACCAATGGATGACTCTCTAGCTATAGCTGCAGTGGACATAAGCGGCAGAGGCTATTTGAAGTTCAGCGTTGAGTATAGCTGCAGAGAAGTAGCTGGCTTTGCAGTTGAAGAAGTAGAGGTATTCACTCGTGCTTTTGCCCACTCCGCTGGCATTACCCTGCACGTAAAAGCAGAGGGGGTGAATAATCACCACAAGATCGAAGCAATCTTTAAAGCCCTAGGCATAGCTCTCTCAGAAGCTGTAAAAAAGAGCGAGCAAAAAGGTGTTCCAAGTACAAAAGGAGTGCTCTAGCCTATGCCTGAATATGATGTGATGGATGTAGCCATCATTGACGCTAAAGTAGAAAGGGTTTTTCATGCGATATTAAATGCGAATAATTATTCAAAATGGTGGATGCCAACTTAGAGGCAAAAATCGGGGAAATGAAGAAATTATTCAAAATGGGTTCAATAGTTGATTTTAAGGTATATCCAAAGGGTAAACCTAGCGTTAAATTTACACCAGAGTAGTTGAAATAATTCAATTCAAAATAAATTAAAGTTCTCGCTTCATAGAAGGAGATTTCCTAGGCATAGGTATATGGACTTTTGAACCAGTAGGCGAAGATAAAATATTAGAATTCAATATCGCTGGAAAGTGAGATCCAACAAAGTGATAATATCCCTACTTTCTCCCTTCATCAATGTCCCAAGAATTCATTCAGAGGTAATGCGAAATAGATTTGAAGGTTTAAGTAACTATTTAAAGCGAGTGGATGTATGAATTCCGAGATTTGTGAGAATTAACAAGAAAGGGTTTATTATGAGAGATTTGGAGCCTCAAATTTATAGACAGAGGTTGATAATTGAAGGCAAATATAACATTGAAATTTCAGAGGCTACATTAAAGCAATTCTTTGAAGCCCTCGCGCGAGAGATAGGAATGACTTTACTAACCAAGCCATTCTTCTTCTCCCCGAACATAAGAAAGCATGCAATCCACCATGGAATTGCAGGTTTCATCGCCTGGGTTGAATCAGGATGCTCGATTTATACTTGGAATAAATTCAAATTCTTCACCGTGGATATTTACACCTGCAAGCAATTTTCAGTTGAAAAAGCAGTAAATTTCACAAAGAAATTCTTCAAATGCAAGGAAATCGAATACTTAGATATAACTCCAGGCAATTTAATTTAACTTTCGAGCTAGAGAGCTCCCTGCGTAAGCCTAGCCGAAATTATGCCTTTAGAGATCATACCTCCATAACCCACCACACGTTGGCATGGTCTCATGCCAAGGCCTCGCTGTTGGTGTGTGTGGGAATGAGTCTGGTCGGGGAAGCAGGAAGCCACCTCGAAAGCTGGTGGTAGTTCACTTGTATTTCCTCCTATCTAAAGATCTCCTCCGCTTGCTCAGCTATCCTTGGATTTCCTGAGTATCCATCGTTCTCAAGTTGAGATGCTGCTTCACGGTGCTTGAGTCGTAGTGCATTATCTCAACTACAGTTGGCACTTTAATTGCATCGCCAATGACAAGCGCAGCTCTAGGTGGAATTGAGCCCACTATTACTTCCCAAACACTGCGGTCTGGCACGCTAGCGAGTGAAGAGGAAATATCGCTGGGTTCTTTTAAAGAAAGTATTAGTCTATTTGCCAACTGGCTTCTGACTTCTTCATCTATTCGAGCAGGTCTTTGATCCACGAGTGCTAATATGAGGTTGAACTTCCTAGTTTCCCTAGCTAGTTTATCGAAAATCGTATATTGCAGAACCTCTAGGGCTGGAAATTTATGGGCTTCCTCTAAGAATACCACTAAACGCGGGAGATCGCTGCTTTTCTCGTAGAAATCATAGAGTCTCCTCGCGAGTAAATTAGCTATGAAGAGATAAGCGGTTGATTCATTTCCAAATCTACCGAAGTCTAGAAAGATGGATTTTCCAGCTTTTATTAAACTCGTTATTTGTGCAAAAAAAT
Organism: Methanocellales archaeon; assembly: GCA_038850285.1. Taxonomy (GTDB): domain Archaea; phylum Halobacteriota; class JAWCLZ01; order JAWCLZ01; family JAWCLZ01; genus JAWCLZ01. The sequence goes on from JAWCMA010000004.1 coordinate 41,693, forward strand.
CACTAGCGCTCGGCCTTAGGAAGATAAAGCGAGACAAGCGCTCAATCCTGCGCTTGAGTGCAAGTAAAGCAGAATCGTGGATTTTACCCTCGTATTCTTCAGGGGTTGCATTTTTTATTGCCTCAATTAAACTCTTCCCTCGCTTCTTGGCTTGTATGGCATAGATCGTATCGATCATAGCGGGAGATAGGTCTTGAAAGGCAGCTATTAAATCCGAGGGGGTTATCTCTCAGGATCTAAGAAGTTCTCTAGCTTCTTTATTATCTGGATCGAGAGTGAATATCTCCACAATTTGAGGGGAAGAAAAACTTGAGCCCGGGGGAGTTATCTGTTTTGGAGAACATTCCATATTCTTAGAACATTCCATATTCTTGATGCATGTCGAATATTAATAGTGCAGCTGCTTGCTTCGCTATTATAGAGCTGCATAAAATTTTGCATAATATACTCTTACCACTCCCTGTTCTGCCGAAGATTGCAAAGGGCTTCTCAGTGAGCTTGGCTAAATCTAGGGGGATTTCAAGGATAAAAGCATAGGAGCCATCTATCGCGAGCAAGTTCATGGGCTTGGTAAGGGGCAGGTTGAAGGAAGCGATCTTCATTCCCTTGAGTATTGCTAGCTCTTCTCTTTGTGCCTCTGAATATGGCTTTATAGTTTCAAGAGCGCTCCTCATCTCCTTTTTAAATTGGTTAATTCTATCATGCCACTTGCTCCACGCGAGACCTCTCATCCTCAGTCATGTATACTCTTAGCCTGCTTGGGAAGCGATCTGCTATCTCAGTTAAATGAGTTATCAATATTACTTTATCGAAGAATTTACCCATATCGAATAGCTTTTTAACGAATAACTCCCGGCTTACTTCGCTGTCAAGCGAGCCAAGGTCGCCTTCATCTATGAATAGGGTTTTCATCCTGGCATAGCTCCTTCCAATTTGAGGCATGCTAGCAAGTTCCTTTGCTATTGCAAATCGAAGCGCAGCATTGATCTGGGTCTTCTCCCCCCCGCTGAATTCCTTTACATCGTGAAATGCACCATCGCTTCCCTCGACTTCGATTTTAATGCCATAGCGATTTGCTTCTTCATATGGCATTAACCGGAGCTTTGTAAATCTCCCGCCAGTTAGATCCGCAAGGTTGCTCGATGCCTCGATCGCTAGCTGGGGGAGAAGTTGGTTTAATGTATAGAGCACTATGCCTTTTTTATGAAATACATTTTCCTTCAAAATAATATAAACCTCGAGTAAATCACGCTTAGCAGCAAGTTCTTTCTCCCTCTCGGCTATTCGAGTTTTAAGGGCTTTAATTTCAATCTCTAGATCCACAAGTGCCTTCTGCAGTGCAGCTTTCTCGCCTTCTTTTGCAGAGATGATTTTCTCCAGTTTTTTATGCTCCTCCCTCAATCCCTCAAGTTCCTGCCTAGCTATCTCAAATTTTCTTTCCTCCGGCTCGATTTTTGCAGTAGCTTGCTTTAAATATTCCCATTCTGCTTCACTCTCGCTAATTTGAGTCTCTAGCTCGCATATGAGTTGATTTAAATCACCTATTTTCTCCGCTTCCTCGATTTTGCTATCCAGCTCTCTCCGCTGCTTCATTTTTCTCTCCACAAGCAATTTAAGCTGATTCAATCTCGCTTGCTCTGCATTGCCAAATCCAGTTGTTCTTATCTTCTCCTCAAGCAACTGCATATCACTTTGAAGTCTCTGCTTCTCCAGCTGCCATTTCTTCTCAAGTTCCTCTACATCCAGCTGGATCCTCTGAAGCTGATTCTCCAACTCAGAGCGCAAAAATACATCGATGTTTATTTGCTTGGTTTTCTCAGCTACAAGCGCTAAATTTGCTTTAGCAAGTTTAAGTTCCTCTTCAAGCTGCATTGCAACCTCTCTTTTATTCTCAACCCAAGTTAGCTCTCTAGGTATGCGTTCTATTCTCTCACTGAGCTTCCCTTCCTCTCTAAGCAAGTTGAAGGCAGCTTCTTTATTGAGGTCGCTGGAAAGTGCCTTTATTCTCTGATTTAGTTCCCTCAATCTCAGCTGCAGCTTGCGCTGCTCTTGATTATAATTCTGCAGTGCATTTTCAAATTGATGCTTAATAGCTAAGAACTGGGTTTGAAGTAATTCGCACTGCCTCTGCAGCTCTTCAAGTTTCTCCTTCTCCCTTGCAATTTCCTCAATTCCGCGAACTTCTTCTCGGAGTTTAGCGATTTCTATATTGAGGGCAGTAGTGCTTGCCTGCTTTGAAGCTGCAATGCTCAGCTTTTGCTTCAAATTGACTATTTGTTTTTGGATCTCTGCAAGTCGATTGCTATATTTGATGTATTCCTCGTGCACTTTCTCCAGCGATTTGCATGCAATTTGAACTTCAGCTATTTTTTTGGAGAGCTCAGCATATAAAAGACCATTTTGCTTGATAGCTTGCTCCACCTCGGCTATTTCTTGCTTCTTAATGGGGATTTTCCTCTGCCGCTCTTCATAGCTCAGGGAATCGCTTTCGAGATAAGCACTCAAGCTTTTTAGTTCAAGTGTTAAATCAGCGAGTTTTTTATCCACAACTTCCTTTGCTCTTTCAAATATTTCCAGGCGGAAGAGTTTTTGAAAGATCTCCAGCCTTTCAGGGCCGCTCTCGCTTCCAATTGCCTTCATTTCATCTTGGCGAACAAAGGTTGAGTTTCTAAAGCCAGTGTAATCTATCCCAGTTATATCTTGAATGGCAGCCTCAAGTTCGGTTATCTTCCCATTTATTCTCCTGCCATTTTTCTTGAGGATTAGATAGGGATTTTTACCATTTAAGCCTCGAGTTACCTCATATATCTCAACACCCTGCTTGAAGGTTAGCTTGACATAGCCATCTTGCTTGCAGATGTCCTCGATTTTTAACCCCACGTCGGTTCTGGAAGTTCGCTTGTAGAGTGCAAATGTTATGGCATCTAAAATGGAGGTCTTCCCGGATCCAGTTTTGCCGATGATTGCCATGAATCTATCTGGAAAGGCGATCCTCGCTTGATCTAAATATCGCATGAAGCCCTTTAGCTCCAGCTCTTGAATCACGAAACCCCCTTGGCTTTGAGCCATAGCTAAATCGCTGCTGGAGGGAGTTTCCTGGCTGGGGGATGGAGCTATTTCGCTGAAGAAATCAATCAAGGTTTTCACTTCAGCACCTCCATAAGCGCCTTCATTCCCTCTTCAAGCAGGGCTTCTTTCTTGGGGTGGGAGGAATAGTTGGTGTTTATGAACTTGGAGAGCAGTTCATATGGATTCAATGTGAATTCAGCGAAGCCAGTTTTAGCGCTTGATCTCTCAGCATATTTTAGCTCGCTGTGAAAAGCACTTTGAAGTTTTTCTTCAATTCGGCGGTCAATTATTTTCTGCCTCTGGCCTTCGCTAAGCAAAACTTCTAGTCGCACAAGTTTGTCCTTAACTTCTGGTATTGCATTTAAAATCACCTGCGTTGGGTCTTCGCCTGGCTTTACCTCTACTTCTATTTTAAGCATCTCCCTCGCTGGAAGTGATTTGAACTCCCACTTCCAAGTACTTGTATCGATTGCGATGAAACCCTTTTTATCCCCCCTTTCCCCCCAGTCAATTCTTTCAACTGCACCTGTGTAAATTATCTCAGTGCTCCCTTGTCTTCCCATGGATTGATGGAGATGTACGTGTCCGAAAACAGCTAGATCGAGGTTGCTTGGAATCATATCTCGGCGGAGGGAAAATTCCCCTGGCAGTACCTCAGGGTAAGCGGTTTCCCTAAGTTTTGCTCCCTCGATGTAATAGTGTGCTAGCATTATCTTGTGCTCATATGAATTTAACTCCTGTGCTTTTTTCCTCAGCCACTCCTTGAGCAATTCCTGCCCAGCGCTGATAAGCTGCTCTTGGGATATCTCTAAAGTGGTTTTTTCTCTAACGAGTTCTGCTATCTGCTCAGGGTGCATGTATGGTAGAATTATGAAGCCAGTTCTAGTGGAATCAATCTCAGCGATTTCAATGCTTGGTCTTCGGAAGATCTTCACGTGGGGATATCCTCTGAAGTCCTCGATTGAAGTCCCTCGCTTGTCATTCCTAGGCTGATCGTGATTCCCAGCTAAGATCCAGATTTTTATATTATTCCTCCCCAGGGGCTCTATTACATCTCTGCGCACCAGTTCTCTGAAGGCTGGACTTATATGGGTTCTATCGAATAGATCGCCAGCTATTATGAACAGTGCAGCATTCGCTTCAATGGCATATTCAGCTGCTCTAGCAAAGTTTCTATGGATATCAAGAGCACGCTCAGAGAGCCCGCTCTCAGGGTCTATGCGATACCCGAAATTTATGCCCTCGTGGATATCTCCTGCAATCACTATTTTTTCCATTAATCAAATCCCCTACCGGTGTTAAGTAATAGCTTGCCCAAGTGTTGTGAAAGTATTAGAGAAAGATAATGGTTTCGATTAAAAAAATAGAAAAATTGAAAAGTTAGAAAAATAAAAATTAGAAAATAATTCTCCTGCCTCTAGCGAATTCAATTCTCCAAGTTGTGGACTTTGAATAGCCCCAGCGCTCAATCTTGAGATAGGGATAAATGTCCGAGAGGATCTTTAAATTGGTGCCAACTTCCTTGGGACTTAAGCCTAGATCTCGAGCGATGTACTTTGATTTGAAGAATTGCCTTCCCTCTTGGATTCCCTTAATGAGGTAGTTTAAAATTATCTTTTGACTTTCATTGAGCTTTAACTCCAAGCTCTTTCTATCAATCATAGTCAAAACCGTTTTATCTTGATCTATCATAAATTTTACTATCTAAAATTTAAATCTTTCCATAAAAATCAAGTTTACTTACTGCAAAATGCTTATACATTATGATGAAAATTTAGAGAATGATCTTATGAAAAGCTCACTTCTGGCAGTTGGATTTTGCGCGGGATTGCTAGCTGGCTTACTCGGCGTAGGCGGGGGAATTATACTCGTGCCCGCAATGGTGCTTCTCTATAAAAAAGCCCAGCATATTGCTCAAGGCACTTCGCTGCTTGCAATTATACCAGCTGCAATTGCTGGAAGCGCGGTGCATCTTTACAATGGAAATATAGATCTCGCCTTTGCTGCATTGCTAACAGCAGGCTCTCTTCTAGGAGCTTATGCTGGGGCAAATGCAGTGGCTTTTATTCCTGAGAAAAAGCTGAAAAAAAGCTTTGCAATTTTTATAATAATAGTGGGATTGAAGATGGCGCTGTGGTGAAGAATATGGATATTGATTTTGTTATTATTATCACACTATTCCTTGGATTTTGCGCGGGATTGCTAGCTGGCTTACTCGGCGTGGGAGGGGGAAGCATACTTGTGCCTGGCATGGTATATTTGCTTGCGACCACGCAGCACGTGGCAAATGGTACCTCGCTAGCGGTTATCCTAGCATCTGCATTCATAGGGGGCATGACTTATTATAGAAAGGACATGGTTGATAGAAACATGGCTTTACTCCTTGGAATAGGAGCAACCGCTGGCAGCATAGCGGGAGGAAGTATCATGGCAGTGCTTCCAGGGGATGTTCTTCGAAGAGCCTTCGGAGCTTTCATCATATTCGCTGGATTCAAGCTTTTGCTGGAGAAAGAGAAAGCAGATATTCGATGATCTGCTCATAGAGCTCTGGATTGCATGTGTCTTCATAGCCGCTTTCAATCGTAGGGTTTTCGTTTACCTCGATCACATAAACCCTGCCATTAAGCTGCTTAACATCCACTCCATATAATCCCCTGCCCATTGTTCTCGCTGCTTTAATAGCCTCTTTTAAAACCTTTTTTGGGACATTTGAAACTGAAACTCCTTCAACAGTGCACTCAGCCTGCTTGCTGTATTTCTTACTCAGCATCTTCCAGCTTCCCTCTGGGAAGATATATTTGCATGCGTATATAGGCTTGCCATTGAGCACGCCAATGCGCCAGTCGAATTTGGTTTCTATATATTGCTGAAGCAAAACCATGCTTGCATATCTAGAGTAGCTCTTCACAATTCTCAGGAAATCCTCAACCGAGTAAGCTCTCGCCACCTGCTTTGAAAAACTGGAATGCGGAGCCTTGATTACAATTGGCTTGCCAAGTTCGCTGAAGCATTCCTCAATTTCCTTAAAGCAGCAGCCATTCACTCTATATAACTTCGTCCTTGGAATTGCCACGTTATTTCTCAGGAATAAAATATGCTGATGAATTTTATCACAGCAGGTTAAAATGGAGCGGGAATCATCGATCACTGGTATACCCTTGAGTTCCGCCATTCTTGCAGCTAAATAAGCAGAGTTTCCAACCATGGTATAAGCGCGAATAAATACAGCGCGGTAACTAGCTATTCTATCCAAATCCCTCTTCCTTATGAACTTTAAATCATATCCCAAGTTGCGAGCAGCCTCTTTAAATTTATATAGCGCTGTTACTTCTCCTGCATTTGCAAAGTTATAGCTCTCCACAAAGCAGCCTATCCTCTCCATTTATATCTCCCTTAAGCTTTGAATCAAAAGATTGAATTCCTCGCTATTGAGCTGCTTTAGAGAGCAGGGTAGCATTCCTGAAAATCTTCTACCTTGCATCAATAGCTTGAAAACGGGGATTCGAAATTCACTATAAATAAGCTTCGCAATATGTGCATATTTTTTATTCACGCAATTCCCGAGGATAACTGCAAACTCTTCTAGTTTACTCTCCAAGGGCAATACTGCCACTGGATATCTATGATGTAGACTTGCCTCTTCGTAGCAAATTTGCTTCTCAAAGTTATTATGCGCGATGAAATACCTTTTTTTATTCAATTGATTCACCGGATAAATTATCACTTTACCCTTACCCCGCGGTGCTTCATCTAAGATCTTTGGCTTAACAATCGATAGCTTGCTCTCAAGGCGCTTGAATAGCGAGGGTGGGCAGTATAAATCTGAGAGGTCTTCAATGCTGGGAATTACTCTATTTGCAAGCAGGCTAACGTAATAGCCGGATTTGAGAAAGCGCAGATCACTGCTTAAATTTATGATCAACTCACCTTTCTTCACAGGGTATTTATTCGCGAGGAAGTCATCAGGGGAAATATAGGGAAGTCCATCTAGTGGATATTCGCTTATAATCATTGATGCACCAGCTTTTTGATCATTTTATAGGCATTCTCCTTCCCGTAGTAAGCTGGCAGAAATCTCTGCACCTTAAAGCCTGAGTTGATGTAAAGCCGCTTCGCTGCTTCATTGAACTCCTCCACCTCTAGAAAAATCCGTTCAACTCCAAGTAATTGCATCTCCAGCTCTACATTAAGCAGTAGATTTCTAGCAATCCCCTGTTCTCTGAACTCAGGCTTCACAGCTAGAGAATAAATTCTGCCCTGCGGCTTGGCTTTAAACCTCTGAATATAAGCCCAGATATACCCAACTATCTCCCCTCGACATAGAGCTATAAATGCAATTGAACTTGGGCTTTTCAACATATATTCAAACTGCTTTTTAGTGAAGCTTTCGCTGCTGAAGCAAATTCTCTCAATGGAGAGAATTGAATCTAGATCGCGATGGGAAGCTTTTCGGAAAAGCAGCATTGGCGGTGGTTCATCTTCAGATTCAGATCCAACTTCAGATCCAGATTCAACCATATTAACTGCCATCAATTATTGCATTGCATTATATAAGGGTTTCGAGTGCTAAGTGCTAATCGATTTCTTTCTTAAATGCCTTGGTGCTTAGCAGTACCATTGTGATTGCGAAGATAATTAATATTGAAATCTCCCTCCATACCACTGCTATAGCACTTCCCTTGAGCATTACCTCGCGCAGTGCTATGTTTGAATAAGTGAGAGGCAGGAGGTAAGAAATTGGTCTTATGAAATCAGGTATGGACTCAAGAGGCCACCATACTCCAGAGAGCACTAGTTGAGGGAGTATTATAGTGGGTATGAACTGTATAACTTGAAACTCAGTTTTCGCAAGGGTTGAGGCAAATATTCCAAGTCCCAATGCACCTGTTGCCATTATGAGCACTATTAAAAAAACTAAAAACACGCTTCCCTCAATTGCAACTTGAAATAGAAAAATTGCTACTGAAAGGGTTACAAATGACTGTACAATTGCTACGAAGCTAAATCCCATGAGATAGCCCAGTATTATTTCTATCTTCCTCACGGGCGAGGCAAGCAAGCGCTCCATAGTACCTTGAGTTCGCTCCCTGAGGAAGCTCACTGTGGTGATTAAGAAGGTGAAGAAAAATGCCACCAAGCCTATTATAGCGGGTCCCACGAAATCAATTGCCTCATAGCCTCTGCCATATATATAGTTAAGCTCCATTGCAAGTGGAGAAGAGGTTCTTCGTGCTAAAACAGTTGAAATTGAATCTTGCACTGCTTTCATCGCTGCTTGGGCAACTTGAGTATTGCTTGAGTCAATGTAAAGGGTATAGCGAGTTGCTTCTCTTTGCATTGCTTGCTTGGTGAAGTTCTCTTCAAATACAATCGCCCCACTTATCACTCCATTTTTCACAGCTTTAATCGCTTCATTTTCAGATGCAATGTAAACCAGCTTAACTTCCTCGCAGCGCGCTATTTCTTGAATGAATTCATCCGGCAGGTTTAATTCTTGATATCCGCTGTCTAAATTCACGGCTCCTATTTTCACATTTTTAATCTCCCCTGAGAATGCCCAGCCGAAGAGTACCATGAGTAAAAAGGGTGCGATCACTAGTAAGCCCACTGTTCTTCTATCCCTTTGAATTTGATGGAATATGCGAATTGCAATTGAAACCACGCGCTGCATTTATCTTCATTCCCCTCTTGAGAAATATAGAAAGGCATCTTCAATACTTGGCTCTAGAGTTTTAATACCTATGATTTTAGCGTAGTTCTCCACGATTTTAAGCACCCTTGCTATATCTTCATCGCTGGTGTAGAGCACCGAGATTTCACCATCCTCTAGCGAAGCTGTTAAACCAAGTTCTCGCTTCACTGCCTCTGCAATTCTATCTTGATTTCCACTTGCTCTCAGCACGAGCTTTCTACCCCTGGGAATTTGCTTCTTCACCTCGCTTGGTTTTCCCTCAGCGATCAATCTCCCATTCCTAAGGAACCCTAGATAGCTGCAGTGCTCAGCTTCATCCATGTGGTGAGTGGTAACCACTAGGGAGGTGCCCTCTTCATTGAGTTTCCTGAAGTAATCCCAGAAGAAAAGCCTCATTTGAGGATCTATGCCTATGGTTGGCTCATCTAGTAAAAGGAGTTCTGGCTTATGCACCAGTGCGCAAGCTAGGGAGAGCCTCTGCTGCATTCCCCCGCTTAGATTTCCAGCTAGCATTTTCCTCCATCTCTCCAGTTCAACGAGCTTTAAAACCTCTTGAATTGCATTTTTCTTTCTCTCCCCCTGTAATCCAAAGATGGAGGCGAAGAAGGAGAGGTTCTCTTCCACCGTTAAATCTAGGTAAAGCGCTCTCCGCTGGGTCATGTAGCCTATTCTATGGCTCACTCTTCGGTAGTTGGCTATTGCTTCATCTAATATGTAGATCTCTCCCCTCGTTGGCTTGAGCAAGCCGCAGATCATTCTTATCAGCGTGGTTTTCCCGGAGCCATTTGGGCCTAGCAAGCCATAGTTCTCCCCTCGCTTTATCCTCAAGTTTAAATGATCAATTGCCACTACACCTGGGAATTCTTTAACCAGTTCTCGAGTTTCTATGACATACTCCAATGCATTCACCTTCGCTTGGTTAAAATATATAAATATAAAATTAATAGTGCTGCTACCAAAGTAGCTATATCTAATCCCGGTATTTGAGCTGCTTTTTCTTGGGTTTCTATGTAGAAGTATGCGTGGTCTCGAAGTTCATTGCCATAGGGATCGTAAAATTTTAATTCAAGCTTCATTTGATAGCTCTTGCCAGGTAGAGCATCTTTATCTACATCGATTTTATAAACTAGCTCCCTTGCCTCACCTGGTTTTAACTCGGCAATTGGTGACTCAGCTGAGTCAACATATATACCAGGCGCTGGTCTGAGCATTGCCACTAAATCCCTAGCGCTCTCACTGCCTTTATTCTTAAGCTCTACCCAAATCAAGTTATCCTCTGAAGCTACCTTAAAACTAGAAGGCCTGACTTCTACCACTTCGAACTCAGCTTTAGCCTCTTGAGCTATCTTAAGCTTGAGGGTTATATTCTTAGATGCTTGATCATACCAGTAGTAAATATTAGGGGCATTTGGATTCTCATAATTTTCCTCCACAGCTACATCTCGCTGAAAATCATAGGTTAGGCTTAAAATCAATTCATATTCCCCTAGGGGTGCGTTATCCTCTACTTCGATTTTAAATGGAATGGGCGTGCTTGCTAATCCAGATCTAAGTGTACCTGCAAAGGCAGTATTAGCCTTCAATTTATAAGGATCACTTTGATTCCCCTTATTCAGCGTTAGCACTATTGAAAAGGCAGTTGTGGCTTCATTTTCAAGCTGCTGCTCCTTCTGAGCAGCTATTACCTCGGCTTGCTTGCTTGCATTCGCTTGCTTGTTTACCTCGAATTTCTCAAGCTTGCCACTGTTTAAAAGCGTTATATATAAAATCGCATGCTCCCCGGGTTCGAATTCATTTTGCTGTAAAGTTGCATTTAAATTCGGCTTCCCAGTTACATCGTAGTAATCATTGAGGAATTTATCTAAGTTTTGAGGAATAGCTTGAGCTTGAACTTGAACTTGAACAATGAGAAAAAGTAGAATTAGCAGTGTATATATAATTCGATTCATATTTTCACTTCTCATCGCTTAAATGAATAGCCTAACAATATTTAAATTTGTTTACAATTACAATTACAATATCCTCCATTAGAAGCATTCAAGAACTCCTATTGCATATTAGAACTGAGGTAAAATGTGGATAAATTATCTCAAGAAGCCTGAGTTTAAAAATCCAGTTGCAATTGCTGCTTCACCTGGGCTTAGATCTGTGGGTAAAATTGCTATCGAATATCTCCTTAAAAAGCTCCCTTGCGAGCTAATCGTGGAGATTCGCTCTCCTCATTTTGCAGTGCAGTATATAGGTCCTAGTTACTTTGGAACTATTGGAAGCACAGGGGTTAAAGTGGAAAGAGGCTTGATATCTCTTCCCAAGATAGAGATCTATGCTTTAAACAAGCGTGAGATAGTAATAGTAAGGGGATATCAAGCTGAATACGACCCAAGCGATCCCAGCTCGGTTAAAGGTCCATTTCAAGCTGCAGCTTGCACGATTGAACTCCTCCAAGAGCTTAGGGTTAAAAGAATATTTATACTCGCTAGCCATGGTACTCGTGGAAAGAGAATCTTCTGCGCTGCTACTCATAAGCATTTGATAGAGGAGTTGAGTAAATATGGCATTGAAAAGCGAGAACCAGGGGAGTTCTATGGCTACTCCGCGCTTCTCCTTGGATTCGCTAAGCTCACTGGATTAGAGGGAATTTGCCTATTCAGCGAGACATTTCCTGATTTCGAAGACCTTGAAACTCCAGACTTCGATGCTGCGAAGCGAGTTTTGGATATGCTCAAGCAGTTGATTGGAATTGAGCTTGATACGAGGGAGCTCGCTGGGAAGGTCGAGAGGCCGCCGGATTACTATGTTTAAATGTTAAATGTTAAGTAAATGTTAAATGTTTAAAAAGCTTTTTCACTTTATCTCGCGGTTATGGCTCTTGCGATAGTGAATAATATATCTCCATATATGATGGCTGCGAAGAAGCCAGCTGTAATGGAAAGCATAAAGGGCAAGCCAGGGGTTACCCAGACTCTATCCTCTATTTTTCCCTCTCGAATAAGTTCCTCTAGATATTTAATCACCTTTTCATCAATCACTATGCCTCCTCGCTTGAATTTCCTCACCATCGCGCCATTTTTAAGCTCGTGGTTCTCTAGGAGCCTTAAATGTTTATTTGCAAGTTCTGAAACCCTGCATTTATAGCCAATGAAGAGATAGAGGGGCTTTTCCTTAATTTCCTGCAAACTTAGAACTCGCAGGTTATAAATGAATAGCCCAATTGGCACAACTATGGTTAAAATAACTGCATTTCCAAAGGTGCTAAAAGCAAAGAGATTTAAAATTGGAGTACCGCTGAGGGGGAGCATAAGGGAATTGAATTTAAGAGTGGGGAAACTTGGGATTAAGAGCGAGATTGCAATAAGTGCTTTGGCATCTGCCCCTCCAAATGCCCCTAGGTGGAATAATATATATGCGAAGAGGAAAATCAGCGAGGTTGAAAAAAAGAGCTTGAAGAGCGAGAGCAAGCCACTTTGGGTTAAATCGTAGAAGGCAAATATCCCAGCGAATATAGCGAGAATCAGCCAGACTTTGTTGGATACCCTGCGCGTTTTCCAGTCAGAGATGCAGGAGTAGAGTAGAAAAGGCGTGCAAATGGCGATGCGCAGGAGGTCAGCGATCATATTCTAAATTATTCTCCACCAGCGACTTCAAAGTTATGCTTCGAGCTAGGAATTCTCTATCCATTGAAAACCTCTCTCTATAGCTAGCACAGCCTTTCTTCACCACGAGTTCATATTCACCGGTTACGAGTTTGAATGAAGCCATTCCATGAGGCGTGGTGAGATCAGCTTGAACTTTTTTCTTTCCACTGTAGACTTCGACTAAGCAATTTGGAACGGGCAAGCCACTGGTATCTAAAACGCTAAGCTGAAGGCGAGCAATTCTATGCGTTCCAACTTTCACCCTTGGAGTTTCTTCCTTCTCTATTTCTATTGATTCAAGCAGATGCTTGCTTGCCTCCTTGCAAGCGCGCTTTACCTCAGCTAAAATCAAATTTGTATCTGCAAGGGGCTTTGTTACAATTGCTAGGAGTGCTCGGGAGTTAACCCAGCTGGCAAATATCTTGCAGTCATCTTGAGCAATTACCACTTCATCCACGCATCCATTTTTTATTTTCTCAATGGCAATGCGCGCCGCATAGTGCAATAGCTCAAGAGCATGTGAAGAGCTGCATTTTGAGGATAATTCATAACTTAAAAGGGCTCCATCTCTAAGTAGAAATGCACTTGCCAAGATAGAGTTATTGAAATTCAACGCCTTAAGGGTCTCCCTCAGTTTTTCACTTTGCATTTGCATCATAATCTCAAGCTAATAAAATAATTAAAATCATATGTAATAAATCTTTCCATATATCTCAAATATAGGCAAATTTTTAGTATATAAATCTAAAATTTACATTTTTTTTAAAAGAATATGCGAAAAATATATATACTATTATCATCATAATGATGTAGCTAGAGGTGGTTAAAAGTGATCGACATCATTCACGCTCAGACCGTGCTTGCCAGAGAAGACCTTGAGCGACTTAAGAAGAAGTCAGGCATTTCAGAGACGAAGAAAGCTCTTCAAGCAGCGGTTGATCACTACCTCAAATGCAACTGTATAGATGAGGTAAAAAAAGAAAAAGGAGAGGTGAAATAGGATATGAAGAAGTATAGCTTGAGATTAAAGAAGAGCGAGGAGGCAGTTTCGCCAGTAATAGGCGTGATCCTAATGGTAGCGATCACCGTGATACTGGCAGCAGTGATAGCAGCCTTCGTCTTTGGAATGGGACCGCCTAAGAGCGCACCGGATATACACTGGAGCAACATAGAAGCTAATACCACTTGTGTTCGCGGTGTAGCAGTTGGAACAGCAACTGTTAGTGACACTGATTTAGCTGTTTCTATAAATGGTGCTTCGCCAATATCCGCTGATAACATCACGCCAGATTCAATTTCAGCAGGTAATATGACATACTTCTATAGCGGTACAACATTTACTGTTGGACAAGAAGTGCGCATAACAGTTGTACACAAGCCAACAGGTCAAATCCTAGCAGATGTTACAGTGAGAGCAAAGAGCTCATTCTAAATGAATAATATTTTTCTTAATTTTGTTTTATTTTACTAAAATTTTTAATTTTTTTATCAAAAATTACGAAAACTATTTATAGTTTTCATTGCATAATGATGTAGTCAGAGGCAGAAATTTACGCGAAAAATAATATAAAAGAGGTGAAATGAAACGTGAAGTTTAAGTTTTTGGGAAATG
>JAWCMA010000005.1:0-54805 GCA_038850285.1 Methanocellales archaeon
AGGGAGCTAGGTGCTGAACCAATCGCTCTAGGCGGGGTGAGCGATCACATTCATTTGTTAGTGCGCTTCCCCAGCTCGCTTGCGTTGGCCCGACTTGTCCAAGAAGTGAAGGGCGCTATGCAGCGCAAGCAGCAGCCTGCAGCATATCCAGTGGCAATTCCTCTATATACTGGAGCGGAATAAATACCAATGTATTTCCTCTCCAAGCCATCTTTCCCCTGCCTGGTTACTAGTTTCTCAGTTTCTCCAGCAAGTTCAAGGGGATCAAATGGCTTGAATTCAGGGGTTAGAAAACGCTGATAAACCATAATATTAATATTTTTATATTATATTTATATTATATCAAGGTTAGGTATACTCTTCTATTGTTCTTCCCTTTGTTTTCAGCTTTCAGAAGCTTTAAATGCCCCACTTCCCTTAGATTTTTAACATGCGTTCCACCATCCGCTTGCTTATCAATACCAACTATTTCAACTATACGCAAGCGAGGTAAATCTGGTGGAGAAGCCCCAGCCATCTTTATAACCCCTGGGATTTTAAGAGCTTCTTCTCTAGATAGCTCATACCACTTCACCTCTATGTCTTTCTTGAATAACTCGTTGGCTTTCTCGATGTACTCTTCAAGTATTCTTCTATCGAATTTTTCTAAATTAAAATCGAAGCGAATCTTGTCCTCTTCAAGTTGATTCCCAGTTATAAGTGCACCTGTACCTATGCATAGAAGGGAGCCAAATACATGGGCAGCTGTATGGCTTCGCATAAGTTTATATCTCCTCTCCCAGTTAAGAATGCATTTAACTCTATCGCCTTCTTTTAAACCCACTCGATCCACCTCGTGAACAATTTCACCGGAGTAATTCACTACCCCAACTACCTTAAAAACTTCATCTCCCTTTCCCTTGATCATGCAACCAGTATCCCAAGGCTGCCCCCCTCCCCTGGGATAGAAGATGGTTTGATCTAAAATTGCATATTTCCCATTCTTAACCGAGAGAACTGCGCTATCGCATTCCTTTAAATAGCTATCCATTAAAAATAATGCTCGAGTCATAAAATTATTTTATGGTGAAGCTAATCAAAAACCTTTGCCCCTATGCAGAATCTCTCGAATTTCTCATGCTCCAGCAATTGCTTAGGAGTGCCTTGGAAAACAACTCTGCCATTAATGAGCACATATGCATAATCGCTTATCTCCAGTGCTTTTTTAATATTCTGCTCCACTATTAAAATCGTTAATCCAAATTTCTCTTTCAATTCCAAGATTTTCTTAAAAATGGCGCTGGCAAACTTGGGGGAGAGCATTGCACTAGGTTCATCGAGCATGAGCAAATCCGCTCTTCTTATAAGTGCACTTGCTAAAGCTAAGAACTGCCTTTCTCCACCACTCAAGGTACCTGCGTTTTGCTTTAGCCTAGCTTTAAGGTCTGGAAAAATCTCCAGCGCTAGGTTTCTGCGCTTAATGTATTCCCCTTCTTCTAAAACATAGCCAGCCATTCTCAAGTTCTCCTCAACCGTTAAATTGATGAAGATATTATCCACTTGAGGGAGATAAGCTATCCCTATTCTAGTCTTATCATGAGGCTGGAGTTGAGTGATATCTCTATCTCGATAGAGAATTCTCCCTGAATGTATAGTGGCTAAGCCAAAGACTGCTTTTAAAAGAGTGCTTTTTCCACTCCCATTTGGACCTGCAATAGCAGTTATTTTTTCACTCTCCAGTGAAGCATTTACCTCAAATAGGATGCGCAGTTCTCCATATCCCGCGGATAGATTTTCAACTTTCAGCACCTAGATACACCTCTATGACCTCTGGATTTTCAATTACCTCAGCACCTTCCCCTTTAGCTATAATTCTACCACTTGCCATTACATAAACGCTATCCGCATATTCCAAAGCAACATCCAAGCGATGCTCAACTATAAGGAGAGAGATTCCTTTACTTGCTAGTTCTTTTAGCTTTTTGAATATCACGTGGGATAAATCAAGTGCTACACCTGCTATAGGCTCATCCATTATTATTAACTTAGCTTCGCACATCAATGCTCTGCCTATCTCCAGCAGTCTAAGCTGTCCTCCACTTAGATTCTGAGCTTTTTCACGCCAGAGGTGCTTCATACCTAAAAATTCTAAAATTAAGAGAGCTTTGCTTACAAGTCCTTCTTCTTTCTCAACCCACTTTCTTGAGAAGCTCTGCAATATACCCTCGTGGCTACCTTCAGTTATTAAAAGATTCTCAAGCACGGTTAATTTCTTAAGAGGCTGAGAGGTTTGAAAGGTTCTCACTATTCCCAGTTTAAAAATCTCGTGAGGGGGGAGATTTGTTATATCCCTCCCCTCAAATAGCACTTTACCTTCATCTGGGCTTAAGAAGCCTGTAACTACGTTTATAAGTGTTGTTTTCCCACTTCCATTTGGTCCAATTATCAAGGTCAAGCAATTGCCTGCATCTAGGCTAACACCATCAAGCGCTTTGAATTCACCGAAGTACTTAGTGAGATTTCGAGTGGCTAGCTCCACTCTATTCTGTTGGTCGCAAACTTCCATACTCCTACTTCTTTCCAATTACCCTCATAGACTGCATAAATTCTATATTCAGAGCCAATTCTATCATTGTATTCATTTAGCTTTACCTCGCCGCTCACTGGGGTGATATTGCCATATATACCTGCGCTGTAATTCACCGCTATCTTTGGCACCTTTTCCGCCATTGCATCTTCATCATACTTACCAAGTGTGCTATGCACTTGAGCATAGGAAAGCGCTAGCACCCAAGCAGCATCATAGGCATTTAAGCCATAGCTCTTAGGCGTGGTATTTTTACGCTGATAATAAGTGCTATTCAATTCCTCAAAGGTTTTTCCCCCTCGAGTTTCTGAAACTGTGCTATAAAGCTTAATTTTACTTGCCTTTGGAGCAACATCAGTAATCACTTTGCCGCTCTTAGCTGTGCCATCGCATCCAATCCAAGTGACATTGAGCAATATTGAGCTATCCTTTATCTGAGCAAGCATTGTGGCAACTTCTTCATAGCTAAATGCAACCACTGCAACTTCTCTAGCTGTGTAGTTCTTCAAAAGCTCATTCACCTCTCCCTCAAGCGTAGCTGTATAAGGTGTGAAGTCAGCTGGCGGTGGATCTGGATATTCCACTGAGCTTTTAACCAAGATCTCGAGCTTCTCAAACTCTGCTCTACCGAATTCCTCTAGACCCTTGCCCCAGGCATTGCCTATATATGTTACAACAACTCCTTTTATACCTAGGTCTTGAGCGAGCTTTGCTATTGCTTTGGTTTGGAAGGAATCCGTGGCTACAAATCTAAAGACATATTTCTTCTCCTCAGGCTTAGTTACCCCAATATATTTAGTTTCTGCAGTTGAAGAGGGAGAGGCTACCACTATTTTATTTGACCTTACATATTCAATGATATTCTTAAGCTCTCCACTTCCCATTGGACCCACGATGACTTTAACGCCTTTGCTATGCAATGCCATAACTTTGTCCAAGCTTATCTTGGGATCAACCTTGGTATCTTCAACATAAAGCTTGACTCTATAGGGCTTTCCCTCTTTCTCAAAGTATTTATTTAAATTTTCACTGGCAATTGTAACCGTGGTTTTAATATCATCGCCATAAGTAGTTAGAGGGCCGGATAGATCCACTAGTACCCCAATTGGAATTTCCACTTCCTTGGGCTTCTCAGGAACTTGAGCGCATCCCGCGAAGATTGCAGTTAATACAACCACCACTAGAAGCAACTTTATCTCTATCTTCATTTCATTTTAACCCCCTTTTCCTTTTTTCAAATTAAACAATTCCCAAATAGCATACATAAATATAAGGCTTTGAATATATACTTTGTCTGGAGGTACCATGGCTGTTTTAGAAGGGGCAGTTGTTTATGCCAATTTACTAGTTCTCCTCAGCATCGGCTTGACGATTACCTATATCACCACAGCTGTCCCAAATTTTGCCCAGGGAAGCATGGCGATATTTGGCTCCTATCTCTCTCTCACGTTAT
The DNA here is from genome assembly GCA_038850285.1 of Methanocellales archaeon. Classification (GTDB taxonomy): domain Archaea; phylum Halobacteriota; class JAWCLZ01; order JAWCLZ01; family JAWCLZ01; genus JAWCLZ01. The sequence continues at coordinate 4,020 of JAWCMA010000005.1, forward strand.
GGCTTTTATTTAATCTCCATCCCTACTACTCTCTTCCACTTTCATTCATCTCAGGAGGCGCAATTGGAGTTGCCATCTATGTTTTCATCCTTAAGCCTATGATTAAAAAGGGAATTAGAATTGTTACACTTATGATCGCTACTCTTGCCGTGGATCTAATATTCCTAGGAAGCCTTGGGGCTTACTCTGAAACCCTCAGTGGCTTTACGGGAAGAGCGGCGAAAAAATTTATCTTCACCCCCCTCGACTTTGAATTACTTGGAGTGGATGCAATACTCTGGATTTCCAGCATTGCAATCTTTCTACTGCTTTTAAATTTATTTATACTGCTCTATAAAACTAAATTTGGAATAGCATTGCGCGCCTCAATGGAGAACCCTGCGCTAGCGGAAATAATGGGGGTGGATGTTGAATATACTCGTTTATTTTCTTGGTTTCTCTCAGGCTCGCTAGCTGCAGCTGCAGGAAGCTTGCTGCCATTTCGCCAAGAAATAGTCCCTAGTACTGGAGCCTTAATAATTGTATCCATTTTTGCAGCAAGCATAGTAGGGGGCTTGAGGAGTATAAATGGTGCTTTAGCTGGAGGGTATATCATTGGAATTTCAGAGTCACTCATAACCTTCTATCTCTCTAACCTCTTAGGCCCAGGCGTGCTGGTATATAGTAAAGTGGTCTCGCTAGGGGTATTAGTAGCGGCTTTGATATTTGCACCAACTGGAATTGCAGGAATAAGGAGGAATTTGAAGTGGCCCATGAGTACTTCATATTAAATATTATAATTGGCTTCGCAATTTACCTAATAGTTGCCCTTAGCTTGAACCTTGAATATGGCTATGCTGGAATTCCCAATTTCGGACATGCTATGGCAGTACTCATTGGAGCTATAGCAATTGGAAGCATAATGAATCGCATTTTAATGCTACTCCTAGGTATAACTGGCGAGCTAATTGAGGCAAGTGGAATGGTTAAGAGCACTGTGAATTCAATGTTCTCTCAAAATCCATATTTGAGTTTAGCTTTCATGTTAATCTCGCTATTAATTGCTTTTTCAATGGGAGTTTTTGCGGGTGCTGTTTCTATTCTACCAAGTGCCAAGTTGAAACATGAATATCTAGCAATAACTCTACTTGCAATAAGCGAGGTGCTCTATCTAGTTTCCAATTACAATACCTCCATAATAGGTGGCTACTATGGCGTTACCATACCTGATATCTTAGCTTGGATTCCAGGCGAGCAGCGTTTATTTGTCTTTGCAATCTTGAGCTTGAGCTTAGCATTAATTGTTTTTATCTCAGTGGAGAGACTACTTGCTTCTCCTTATGGCAGGCTTTTAAGGGCAATGCGAGAGAATGAAGATGTAGTTAGAGCTTATGGCAGGGATATTTTTAAGCTTAGAGTAAAAACCGTGGCATTGGGATCAGGCATAGCTGCTCTAGCTGGGGCTCTCTATTCTTTTTACAGTGTAAATGTAATTGCTTCAGTTTACTTTCGAGTTGAATGGACTTTTTTCCCAATTCTCATGCTCCTATTAGGCGGTATGGGTAATAATAGAGGCGTTGCAGTTGGTGTATTTTGCTTCATCCTCGCAAAGGTTTTCCTAGCGGTTTATAAATTTGAGATAAAAAGCCTTCTAAATTTACCATTTGAAGCCACTTGGCTGGAGTACATTTTCTTCGGAGTTTTGATGCTGCTTATCCTCTACTATAAACCAGAGGGATTGATCGAGGAGAAAGCGATTATAACCCCTCCGCTGAAGCGGGTTGCAGAGCTTTAATTTATTACCATTGATTAAGTGTTCTTTGCTTGAATGTTTCTCTTAGCAAGCTCAATCTCTCCAGTATTTTATCGATTCTTTCCTCGGAGAAGCTATGTTCTTCGCAGAGGAATTGCTTTATTTCCCTGCTATTTGGAGGATTAAATTTTATTTCATAGTCAGAAGTTACCTGGGGATGGAGGAGATACTCCTTTATTTCCCTCCAATTTGCTATACTTTGATTCAATTCCTCAAATACTCCTTCGATGGAGCCATGCTTCTTAATCAATTTCAAGGCTTTCTTTGGCCCTATGCCTTTTATTCCTTCATTGTAGTCTGTGCCAATTAAAATTCCAATTTCTATAAGCTGCTCCCTTGCGATCTCCAGCTGCTTCAATACCTCCTGCAGTTCTATTCTCTCAGGCTTGACCTCTACATAAATATTCTTAGATGGAAGCTTTCGCTTCCCAGTTATGGTTAAATTTCTCACTAGCTTGGGGGAGCCAAATAGCAATGAATCATAGTCTTGAGAGGCAGTATAGTCCGCATCGCCATTGAGCACGATATAAGATGCCTGCGCTTCTCCCTCGGATGGTGCTTGAACAACTGGTATGCCTAGGTATTTAAGCAAAGTCTTTGCTTCCCCTATCATTTCTTGAGTCAATCTCGAGGCTGCTTGAGCATATTTAAAGCCTTCAATGCCATATGCTTTAGCCTCTATCCAAGCTGCTTCAGCTTTCTGTTTAATTAAACTGCGCTCCTCAAGAGCTATCTGCTTAAACTCAGGGGGTTTGCCGTCGAAAACAAAAACTGGCTTTATTCCCATTTCCATCAAATTAGTGGTGCGATAAATCAATCCAGAGAGATGAGAGGTAATCCTGCCCTTGGAATTCATTAGAGGCGTGCCATTAGGCTGTCTTATGATGCTTAAAAATTGATAAAGGGTATTATGAGCATCGATGGCAACTATGCAATTAGCAAGTTCATCGAGTTCGATTTCTTCTCGCTTAATTAAATCGCCCAAGTCAACCCCCATTATTTATACCTCCAGCATGCATTTTCCCCTTCAGATACAAATTTTTATCCATTGAAGGAGAAAAAAGATGAGAAAGTGAGAAAGATAGAGATAAAGATTAAATCTAGGTTTATTGATTTTTTTACTATGGCTTATATTCAAAGTGGTGATATTAAAGAGATCCGCTGCGATCGCTGTGGGCTTGAAATGCGAGTTGAGTTTCAAGATGTCCCTTGGTCAAAAAGCGTGGTAGATTTGATCTGTCCCTATTGTGGAGAGCAGCGACTTTCTGAGGAGAGCGAGGGGTCAATTGAATTCCAATTTGAGGAGTAATCTCTAAAGCTAAGCAGGTGATTCCACATATACCTGGGTCTCCAATGGCGCGTGGCTTGGAAATAGTTTTTTTCATAGAGAGAGTTGAAGTCCACGATATAGATTTTACCCTCGATTTGGGCTTCAGCCCAAGCGTGTCTACCTATGCTGCCATCATTTTTTTCCACATATCCTAGAATTGCTATGGTATCATAGCCTTTTGCAAGTAATATTGAAGTCATTGCAATTGCAGCATCCTCGCAATCTCCGGAGAGGAGTTTGCCTTTGTAAGTGTGGGCTAAGTAATAAGAGGGTTTTATCCAATAATCTTCAACTCCAAATTGCTCTTGATCTCGAACATAATTAGAGCTTAAAGGAGTTCCATCTTCATATTCTATGAGGTAAATGCTTTCATTTATCTTTTTCAATTTAGTATGTTTAGCATACCACTGTACTACTTCATCGCCGGGAGTTATATATTCCGAGGGATCAACTGCGCTCCAGATCTCGGTGGATTTATTAGCTTTATAGTCGTTAAGCATTGGTTTGAAGTTAAGAGAGATGTTAACCGCGCTTGCAGTGCTATTTTGAATATTTGAATTTGCAGAGTTATCCGAGGCGATTAATACCAATGAAAGAAATATAATTAAGAAGAATATATGTAATTTACCAAACATTCAATAATTAATTTAATATTTCACCAATAAATATTTTATTATTGGTAAATTTTTTTCAAAAATTAATTAAAAATTTAAAAATCATCATAATAATCATAATAATGCATTGATTGCTTTAAATTTTTTAGATAACGGCTTAATTAAAAACCCCAAATCAAAAAACTGGATAAAAATCAGTTCAATAGGCGAAAGTTTTTTATAAACATCCTTTAAACTTAAACAGGGTGAAAAACTATGCCTAAAGAGTTAGAATTGCCAAATGCCCCTATGGCTAGGTTAATGAAAGCCGCTGGAGCAGAGCGAGTGAGCGATGAAGCTTGCATAGCTCTAGCCGAGGTCTTAGAAAAATATGCTTTGAAAATCTCTCAAGAGGCAAATTTATTAGCCAAGCACGCTGGTAGAAAGACCATTAAAGCCGCAGATATTGCCCTAGCAGTGGAGCGAATAAGTAGATAGGGCTCGTGGTCTAGCGGTTATGACATCGCCTTTACACGGCGAAGGCCACCGGTTCAAATCCGGTCGAGCCCATTTAATTTGAAATGAAACTTATATAGAAAGTTATATAGAAAGGAATATTATCTACAACCATGCACGAGGTTCATCCCGCTTTTGATATAAAAGCAGCGAAGGCAAAAACTTTGCTTGGGAAGAAAATTGTTTTAGGAGTTACAGGGAGCATTGCAGCAGTTGAATGCATTAAACTTGCTCGTGAATTAATTCGCCACGGCGCTGAGGTTTATGCAGTCATGAGCAAAGAAGCCACGCGCATTTTGCATCCCAATGCACTTGAATATGCCACTGGACATAAGGTTATAACTGAGATCTCAGGAGCGGTTGAGCATATTGAGCACTGTGGAGAGCGGGAAGCTAAAGCTAGCTTGCTTTTAATTGCACCTTGCACAGCTAATACCATTAGTAAAATCGCTTGTGGAATAGATGATACCCCTGTTACCACTTTTGCTACCACAGCTCTAGGCTCAAAAATTCCCATAATGATAGCTCCAGCTATGCATGCTTCAATGTATTCTCACGCGATTGTAGGTGAAAATATTGAGAGACTTCGGAAAATAGGAATTAAATTCATATCCCCTAGAATCGAGGAGGAGGCCGCAAAACTTGCAAGTGTGGAGGAAATAGTTATTAATGTAGAGCGCGCCCTCGGTGCTAATGAACTAGCTGGCAAGAAAATTTTAATAACAGGAGGGGGCACGGCTGAGGCACTTGATCCCATTAGAATTTTAACCAATCGAAGCTCAGGGAGAACTGGTGTTGAGCTTGCAAATGAAGCATATCGCAGGGGTGCGAGTATTACCCTTGTCCATCGCTCTAATTTAAACTGCACTTCCTCGGAGATAAAAACAATTTACGTTGAGAGCGTGGAGGAAATGATCAATGCCGTTATGAAAGAGCTGGAGAGCGAGAAATATGATATATTAATAAGCGCAGCAGCCATCTCAGACTTCACCCTCGCGAGAAGTGCTACGAAGATTAAATCAGGAGAGCCGGTTTTACTTCGCTTGAAGCCAGCTCCAAAGCTCATTAAAATGGTTAGAGAGAAATATCCGGATTTATATTTAGTGGGTTTTAAAGCTGAAACATATGTTTCTGAGGAGGAGTTAATTAAACGGGCTAAATTTGCCAGGCAGCGCGATCGCCTTAATCTGATAGTTGCAAATGACGTTGGCAGCGGGGGGATGGGCGGTGAAAGCAATGTAGTTTTTATAATAAGTGAAAAAAACGTTGAAAGAGTTTCTGGTTTAAAGCGGGAGATAGCGGCAAAGATATTTGAGGCAGTATTGAGAGATTTAAATGCTAATTGGTAGAGCTTTTGCTCCAGCGCATATAACTGGTTTTTTCGAGATCTGCGAGGATAGCAATCCTAGGAAAATGGGTTCAAGAGGCTGTGGATTTACTTTAAATGTAGGGGTAACAACTGAGGTTAAAACTGGCTCTGAAACCTATATAGAATTAAATGGAAAGCGAGAGGAAGCTGAGACTAGTAGATGGGTTGTTAATGCCCTTGCCTCGGGAGTGCAAGTTGAGGTGAGATCCAAAGTTGCGGTTCCAATTGGCTTCGGCCTTGGGGCAAGTGGTGCTGGAGCGCTTAGCACTGCCTTTGCATTGAATCAAGCTTTAAATTTAAGAAAGAGTTTCAATGAGCTAGCTTTAATTGCCCATATCGCTGAAGTGGAAAACCGCACTGGACTTGGGAGTGTAACTGGGCAGTGCTATGGAGGGGTGGTTATAAGAAAGCAGCCTGGGGCAATTGGATTTGGAGAGGTAGATAGAATTCCAGCTAGAAGGGTTCAAGTTTATTATATAGCAATGGGCGCTATTCCCACTAAAGAGGTTATTACAAGCTCGATGGCTAAGAAAAAGATAAATAGCTCAGGTAGAAGGGCTTTGAAGGCTCTTTTAAAAAAACCCACTTTTGAGAATTTCATGGCCCTTTCCCAGAAATTCTCCTATGAAACGGAATTATTGAGCAATAGAGCTAGAGATATAATTGAAGCTGTTGAAGCGCAAGGAGGACTTGCGAGCATGGCTATGATTGGTGATACTGTTTTTGCATTGAATATCGAGGAAAAATTTTTAAGGAAATTTGGCAAAGTTGAAAAAGCTAGCCTTGGATTTGAAGGTATACATTTAATATAAAAAATAAATATTATTATAAATATAAATTATTCCTCTAGCGTGGTTTGAGTGAAGTTCTCAAGCAAAGGCTGAGTTTTTATGCCCTCAAGCATTCTCAAGCGAAGGTCTTCAAGTATAACCCTTCTTGTGCTATCTCGAGGCACGCTCATTGTAATTTCCTTAGTTCTACCATATCTCCCTTTGCTTACTACTATTGCATTTATTATACCAAGCATGTCTAATTCAGATATTAAATCTGTTATCCTCCTTTGAGTAAGTACCTCTGCATCGATCTGCCTGCATAGCTTCCTATATACATTAAAAACTTCCCCTGTAGTGGCATTCTTTGTACCTGCCTCCTCCAGTAAAATCATGCTATATAGCACTAGCTTGCTTTGAGTGGGAAGAGTTCTCACTACTTCAGTAATTCTATCAATTTCGATTTTATCTTGGGCTTGACGCACGTGCTCTTCAGTCACCATTGATACCCTCTGCCTCTCAGCAAGCTCCCCAGCAACTCTCAATAAATCTAGTGCTCTCCTTGCATCGCCGTGCTCCTGCGCTGCTATCGCTGCGCAGAGGGGGATTACTCCATGTGCAAGTGCTCCTTTTTTAAAAGCCATTATTGCTCTTTGCTCCAGTATATCTCTAAGCTGATCTGCATTATAAGGGGGGAAGATAATCTCCTCCTCCCCTAGGGAGCTTTTGACTCTAGGATCTAGAAATTCTGTGAATTTCAAATCATTGGTAATGCCAATGATACTTACCTTTGCTCTCTTAAGTTCAGTATTAATCCTAGATAAATTGTAAAGAACGTCATCGCCACTCTTTTTTATTAATTTATCAATTTCATCAAGGATAATTATAATCGCCTGCTCTTGGGAATCAAGAGCTTCTTTAAACTCTTTATAAACATGATCCGTGGGCCAACCAGTGAAGGGCACTTCTCTACTGAAGCGATTCGCTAAATGCGCTAGCACCCGATATTGAGTATCTATAACCTCGCAGTTTAAATATAACACTGTACATGGAATACCTTTAGCTGCACCTGCCCTCTCCAATTCTTTGCCTACATATTTAGCGGTAGCTGTTTTCCCAGTCCCAGTTTTCCCATATATTAAAACATTAGAGGGCGTTTCATTTCTAAGTGCAACTACCAAAACGCTTGCAAGTGCTTCAATTTGCTCCCTTCTATGAGGTAAATAATCGGGCGTATAAGAGGGGCGAAGAATTTCCTTATTTTCAAAAAAAGATTCCACTTTGAGCAAGTGATCAAATATCCCGCCTTCCAAATGCCACACCCCACAACATATAGAAATCCTGCACTCGAAAACATGGCTTATTTAATATTAAAAATTTTGGTTAACGTTTACTTGCTTGTGATCTCACGGGCTAAAATTTTAATTAGCAATTTAAATTGCAATTAAATAACTAAGTAGCCAACCCCTATATTTCGATTGGAACTGTATATAGGATATTTAGACTATTATCCTAAAATAGCTATAAAGGATTGTTGTTAGTTATAAAATTACACATATATATATATTTCTATAGACATATTTTAGATGTTTATTGCTATAATCCAACGCTATATTGCATGGGAAAAAAAGGGGAGCTAATTGAGGGAAATGTATATATAGAAGTGTTCATCAATTTATATGTCTAGTTGCTCGGTTAGTTAAGTTTAACATGAGGTGGTTAAATGGCTCAGCAACAAGCTGTGCAACCTATTTTAATCTTAAAGGAAGGGAGCCAGAGAACCAGAGGCAAAGAAGCGCAGAGCATGAATATTCTCGCAGCAAGAGCAGTAGCAGCCGCTGTGCGAACTACACTGGGACCGAAAGGCATGGATAAAATGCTTGTGGATAGCTTAGGAGATGTAGTGATAACCAACGATGGAGTAACCATTTTAAAGGAAATGGACATCGAACATCCAGCTGCAAAAATGATGGTAGAAGTCTCAAAGACGCAAGATCAAGAAGTCGGAGATGGCACAACCACAGCTGTGGTAATAGCGGGAGAGCTACTAGGCAATGCTGAGAAATTAATTGACCAGAAGATCCATCCCACAGTTGTAGTATCAGGCTATAAGATAGCCGCGAAGAGAGCTGAGGAGGTATTGAAAAATATAGCAATTGATGTGGATATAGGCAATGAAAAGCTTTTGAGGCAAACCGCGCTCACTGCAATAACTGGAAAGGGAGCTGAAACAGCTAAGGAGGAAATCTCAGAGATCTGCGTGCAAGCAGTCAAGGCAATTGTGGAAAATGGGAAGGCAGATATTGAAAATATACAGATACAGAAAATAGAGGGAGGCAGCACCACAGATTCAAAGCTTGTTCAAGGAGTGGTAATAGATAAAGAAGTGGTGCATCCCCACATGCCAAAGAGAGTAGAGAATGCAAAGATACTGCTCTTAGACGTAGCACTTGAATATAAGAAAACCGAAGTAGATGCAGAGATTTCAATAACATCTCCAGATCAATTAAAAGCATTCTTAGATGAAGAGGAACGCATATTGAAGAACATGGTTGATAAAATTGCAGCAACTGGTGCAAATGTAGTGCTCTGCCAGAAGGGCATAGATGATATAGCGCAGCATTACCTAGCAAAAGCAAACATCTTAGCAGCTAGAAGAATAAAGGAAAGCGACATGGAGAAACTAGCGAGAGCTACAGGAGCAACCATAGTCAAAAGCTTAGAGGGAGTATCTGCTAAAGACCTAGGCAGCGCTGGACTAGTTGAAGAACGCAAATATGGCGAGGATGAAATGATATTTGTGGAGCAATGCAAGAATCCAAAGGCAGTCACAATAATACTCCGAGGAGGCTCAGAGCACGTTGTAGATGAACTAGAAAGAGGAGTCAACGATGGCCTGCGCGTAGTTGAAGGAGCAATCGAAGATGGCAAGCTCGTGGCAGGGGGAGGAGCAGCTGAAGTTGAAGTAGCCCTTCGCCTGCGAGAGTATGCGGCAAGAGTAGGGGGAAGAGAGCAGCTTGCAATTGAGGCTTTCGCAGACGCTATTGAGGTTATTCCAAAGACACTTGCAGAGAACGCTGGCTTAGATCCAATTGACACCATCGTAGATCTAAGAGCGGAGCACGAGAAAGGCAATAAACACGCTGGACTCAATGTATACACAGGTAAAGTAATAGATATGTATAAAGAAGGCGTGGTCGAGCCATTAAGAGTAAAAACTCAAGCAATTCACTCAGCCTCAGAAGCTGCAACGATGATTCTGAGGATCGACGATGTAATTTCAGCGGGCAAGCTTGAGAAAGAAGAAAAGAAACCACCATCCAAGGGCGAGGAGTTCGAATCAGAATATTAAATTTTTTTAACATTTAACATTTTAATATTTTTTAATTCTCAGGTGAAAGAATATGGAGCTTGAGAAAGAGCCTGCATTGGAAAGAAATAAAGTAATGGAGGTAATGCAAACTCAAGAAGCAGAGCTAGCCAAGTTAAAAGTGGAGCTAGAGGAGAAAGCTAAAGAACTTGAGGAAAAAAAGAAAGAGCTTATGGAAAAAACTAAGCTTGCAGATGAATACTACATTCAGCTGCAGTATTTAAGGGCTGATATTGAGAATTTGAAGAAATTTGCCGAAAAAGAAAAAATGGAATATATAAAATTTGCTAATGAAGAGCTGGTTAAAAAAATGCTGCCGGTATTAGATAGCTTTGAAAGTGCTTTAAAAATGAAATGTGAAAATAAAGGAATAATTGAAGGAATGGAGAAAATATATCGCCAGCTATATGAAATCCTCGAGAAAGAAGGACTTAAATTTATTTCAGCAGTTGGCGAGAAATTCGATCCATTTAAACATGAAGCAGTAGCCCAAATTGAAAATAAAAATGCTGAGGAAAATACTATACTAGAGGAACTTCAAAAAGGATATACCTTTAATTCCAAGGTAATTCGCACATCTAAAGTTAAAGTCTCAAAGAGGTGAGAAAATGGCAAAGATAATTGGAATCGATTTAGGAACAAGTAATTCAGCTGCTGCAGTTATGATGGGAGGCAGACCAACTATAATTCCAAGCTCTGAGGGTATAACTCTAGGGGGTAAAGCCTTCCCAAGCTATGTTGGCTTCGCAAAAGATGGACAGATATTAATTGGCGAGCCCGCTAGAAGGCAAGCTGTAAGCAATCCCGAGGGCACTGTTACTGCATTTAAAAGAAAGATGGGCACGGATTATAAATATAGAATTCATGGCAAAGAATATACCCCTCAAGAGCTCTCTGCATTCTTACTTCGCAAGATAAAGCAAGACTCTGAAGCTTTTCTTGGGGAAAAAGTGGAGAAAGCAGTTATAACTGTGCCAGCTTATTTCAATGACAATCAGAGGCAGGCAACTAAAGACGCGGGTAGAATAGCCGGCTTAGAAGTGGTTCGAATAATCAATGAACCTACAGCAGCCAGCCTTGCCTATGGAATTGATAAAGCAGGTAAAGAACAGCGAATAATGGTCTTCGACCTAGGCGGCGGCACATTGGATGTCACCCTCCTGGAATTTGGAGGGGGGGTTTTTGAAGTAAAAGCCACTTCAGGGGATACTCAACTCGGCGGCACAGATATGGATAATGCCTTAATAGACTACATTGTTCGAGAATTCAAGCGCGATACAGGCATAGATTTAAGGAATGATAAAATGGCAATGATGCGCCTTAAAGAAGCCGCGGAGAAAGCCAAAATCGAGCTCTCAACCTCACTTACAACCGATATTAACTTGCCCTTCCTCACAGCGGATCAAACTGGACCTAAGCATCTCACGATGACCATTACTAGAGCAAAGCTCGAGGAATTAATAGCTCCCATAATAGATCGCTGCCGGGGGCCAATGAGGCAAGCTCTAGCTGATGCCAAGCTAGAGCCAAAGGATATAGATAAAGTGATTCTAGTGGGGGGTCCAACGCGCATGCCAATTGTACAACGCTTCGTTGAGGAATTCATGGGCAAAAAAATAGAGCGAGGCATAGACCCAATGGAATGCGTTGCAATGGGAGCAGCTATCCAAGGGGGAGTACTCGCAGGGGAAGTTAAAGACCTAGTGCTATTAGATGTAACCCCTCTTTCACTTGGAGTTGAAACCCTAGGCGGGGTTTTCACTAAATTGATAGAGAGAAATACAACCATTCCAACTAGAAAGAGCCAGATCTTCACCACCGCTGCTGACAATCAAACAAGTGTAGAGATACATGTTCTACAGGGAGAGAGACCAATGGCAGCGGATAACACCACTCTCGGTCGCTTCCATTTAATAGGCATACCACCTGCTCCCCGCGGCATTCCCCAGATCGAGGTTACCTTTGACATCGATGTAAATGGCATCCTCACAGTTTCAGCTAAAGATCTCGCAACTAGCAAGGAGCAAAGAATCACTATAACTGCACCACATAGACTCTCGGAAGAGGAAATTCAGCGCAAGATCAAGGAAGCTGAGAAATATGCTGAGGAGGATAAAAAGAGAAGGGAAAAAGCAGAGCTTAAGAATCAAGCGGATTCATTGATTTATACCTCGGAGAAAACAATTAGAGAAGCCGGGGATAAAATAAGCAAAGAACTTAAGGATAAAGCAGCTCAAGCCATTGAAAAACTCAAGGAAGCGGTGAAAAGCGAGGATGTAGCTAGAATAAAAGGGGAGATTGAGAATACAACTAAAGTACTACATGAAATTGCAACCCTAATGTATCAGCAAACCGCGCCGCCAAAGGGGGAAGAAGCAAAAGCAAGGGGCGATCAAGCTAAAAGTGATCAAGCTAAAGGCGATCAAGCTAAAACAATGGACGCTGATTATAAAGTGGTGGATGAGGATAAAGAGAAATAAAAGCGGTGTTGGCATTGGAAAAAGAAAAGCGGGATTACTATGAAGTGCTAGGGGTTAATAGAAATGCCACTAAGGAAGAGATCAAGCAAGCTTATCGAAAACTCGCTATGCAGTATCACCCAGATGTAAGTAAAGATCCTAATGCTGAGGAAAAATTCAAGGAAATCTCTGAAGCCTATGCAGTGCTAAGTGACGATGAAAAGCGCGCTCAATATGACCGCTTTGGACACGCTGGAATGGCTGGATATACGCAGCAAGATCTATTCCGCGACTTCGACTTCGATATCTTCAGAGACTTCGGCTTTGGAAGCTTTGACTCCATTTTTGATATTTTCTTCGGCCGAGACTTCGGCTCACGTTTTCGACAAACCTATGAACAAGTATATCGCCCTAGGCGCGGGAATGATATTTTATATACCCTTGAGATAAGCTTGAATGAAGCTGCTTTTGGAGCTGAAAAGGAAATCGAGGTCCCAAAGCAAATCCCCTGCTCAGCTTGCGGGGGCACAGGTGCTAAACCTGGCACTGGTCCAAGGAAATGCCCAGCTTGCAATGGCACTGGTCAAGTTAGACATGCGCAAACCCGAGGCTTTACCCAATTCATAAGAATTGAAACCTGCAGCGCCTGCAGAGGACGCGGTACATATATCGAAGTGCCCTGCGGTGAATGCAGAGGTAAAGGAATTGTACAGAGAACTCGCAAGCTATCGATCAAAGTGCCCAAGGGAGTGGACACTAGTTATCGCCTGCGCATAAGAGGAGAGGGTGAAGCTGGAGAGAGTGGCGCTCCACCTGGAGATTTATATATCGAGGTTAAAGTCAAGCCCCACGCTTTCCTCGAGAGGGAGGGAGATGATTTAATTTGCAAGATACCAATAAGTTATCCTCAAGCAGCACTTGGCTGCGAGATCGAGGTCCCCACTCTCTATGGAAAATCAAAGTTGAAAATACCCCCGGGCACGCAGAATGATACTCTCTTTCGATTAAAGGGCAAGGGAATGCCTCGCTTGCAGGGATATGGAAATGGTGATCAAATTGTACGCATTTATATAACCATTCCAACTAAATTGAACAAGCGGCAGAGAGAACTGCTGGAGGAACTAGCAAAGCTAGAGGAGCAGGAGAAAGAGAGGGAGAAGGAAAAAAGTTTTTTCTCAAGGATATGGAAAGACGTGGAATAAGATAGGATGGATAATATGATATTAAGCGGGAAGGAAATTGAAAGAGAAGCAGTGCTCTTAGTAGCGAAGCTCATGTTGAATTCAATTCGCACAGCACCTAAAGCTCTAGGTAGAGATACGATTTACTCTGCAATATTGCTGGATGAAGATTTGAAAAAAATTGCAGTGGAAATGCGCCATCAAGCTAAAACCCGAGGCACAGGCTGGGAGCGAGATGCTGCAAATGTGGAGCAATCAAGTGCACTTTGTTTGATAGGTGTGAAAAGCGAAGCCTCAAATTTAGACTGTGGAGCATGCGGCTTTAAAACTTGCGGGGAACATAATAAAGCTATTCGCACCCAAGGTCTTGACTTCGAAGGGCCTACCTGCATAATCAAAGCCCTAGACCTAGGTATTGCTCTAGGCTCAGCGGTGAAAACAGCCTCTATCCATAATGTGGATAATCGCGTTTTCTATCGCGCGGGTGCAGCAGCTAAAAAACTGGGGTATTTAAAGGAAGCCAGTCTAATAATAGCAATTCCCCTCTCCGCCACTGGCAAAAATCTATACTTCGACCGTAAATAGGAGCACTATAATGCTAGCCTCCATAGTAGAGTGGCTCTTCAATCTCACCACTAGCTATGGCTATATAGGTATTTTTGCCGCGAGTTTCCTAGGCAATCTCCTTCTCTTCATACCCCTTCCTTATTTAATAATAGTCTTCGCATTCAGCAATCCAGCCTTCGGTCTCGATCCAGCTTTATTAGCAATTGCAAGTGCCCTCGGAGCAGCGATTGCGAAGTTGATAACCTATAGCATTGGCTATGAAAGCAGGCATTTGCTTGCGGAGCAGCGCCGTAGAAAACTTGAATATGCACGTTGGTTAGTTGAACGGCGTGGAATGTTAATTATATTCCTCTTCGCAGCCACCCCCCTCCCTGACGATGTACTCTATATTCCTCTTGGGATAATGAATTACTCCCCTCTTAAGTTCTTTACCTCGGTGCTAGCTGGCAAGGTAATTTTAACTTTAATAGTGAGCTACAGTGGTCACTACTCAATTGAATGGCTCACTATCTTATTAAATGGAGGCTGGCTAGGTGTAATTTTAACAGCAATTTTCATTCTCCTCTCAATATATCTAACTTTGAAGATCGACTGGGAAAAACTCTGCCTCACTTTCTTCAGCGATAAAGTGGAGAGCTTGAGGTATTTACTGGATGAGTTTGAAAGAGAGAAAGAGGAAAAAGGCTATCGATAGCGCTTAGCTGCCTCTATTAAAGCTATGATTCCAGGCATCCTCTCTCCAGCGAGATAGTCCATGCAAGCCCCCCCTCCAGTGCTCACGTGAGCGACTTTACTTTCAATTCCCAGTTTCTCCACAGCTGCTGAAGTATGCCCCCCTCCTAATACTGCAAATTTGGCTCTAGTGCAGGCCATTAAAAGCTCATTGGTTGCTATAGCAAAATCTGGAACTTCATTAACTCCAGCTGGGCCGTTGAAGACCACAACATCTGCATTTTCAATCTCTTTTTTAAATCTATCTATAGTCTCAAATCCAATGTCCCAGATTTGATACTCCGAGGGAATTTGATGAATGGATACTTCCACGCGAGTATTATTCTTGGAAAGAGCAATGTCCACGGGTAGCATTATCTTCATGCGGTATTTAAGAAGCAATTGCTTAGCATTCTCAATCTCCCCCTCAAAGCCTTCATCGCGTATGAACTTAAAATTCCTCTCCCCTATGTTAACTCCATTTGCAGCTAGGAAAACATTTGCAACCACGCCTGTGACTAATATTTTATCAGCACTGCCTCTTTCAAGCACATTTTTCATAACTTTAATGGAATCAGTGACCTTCGCTCCACCTAAAACAAAAACAGCTCCCCCGGTTTCTGATCGCTCTAAAACCTTATTCAAAGTATCAATTTCCCGCTCCATTAACCTTCCCGCTCCTGAAGGTAGCACTGGTGTGAAGCCAACTATAGAAGCGTGGGAGCGATGAGCGGTGCCAAAGGCATCGTTTAAAAAGATTTCAACTACGCTTGAAAGCTTTCTAACTAGCTGTGTTTTAGCATGCTCCTGCGCACTTTGCTCAATTTGCTCCTCAGAGCAGAAACGCACATTTTCAAGGAGAATTATATCCCCATTTTTCATTGCCTTTATTGAGTTTCGAGAATAAGAACCGAAAACATCATCTATATACCTCACTTCTTTTTTTAAAAGCTGGCTCAATCTCTTAGCATGCTCCTCCATAGTGGTGAAGTCCTTCTTACCCGGGCGAGATTGATGCGATAATAAAACTGTTTTCGCGCCCTCAAGCTCTTTAATGGTTTTAATATGACTTCGCATACGTTTATCATCGAGAATGGCACTGGTTTTTGGGTCGATTGGAGAATTTATATCGATTCTTAAAAGCACGGTTTTATTTTTAAACTCAAAATCATCCATTGTAAGGTAATCCCGCTTGGGATCCATATTTACCCCTATTTTAATTTAGCAATACAGATATATAATTGATTTTGTTTAATTATGTAAAATTAAAATTTTTGTTTAATTAGGTCAAATTAATTAGGTCAAATTAAATTCAAATCTCCAAAAAAAATTTATAGAGCACTGGAGTAAAAATATAGGCACGGCTGGTTTATTATGAGAAACATCAATGAAAAGGATAAAGAGATCTTAAGCATACTGGAAAACGATGCAAGAGTTCCAACCCCTGAGCTCGCAACAATGGTTGCGCTATCCGAGGAAGAGGTTATAAAAAGAATGAAGGAGCTTGAGCAGAGAGGCGTGATTAAGAAATATAAAGCAGTTGTAGATTGGGAAAAAGCAGGGGTGGAAAAAGTAACTGCAGTGATTGATGTTAAAGTCACGCCGGAGCGAGGCAAGGGCTATGATAGCGTTGCAGAGCGAGTAGCAAACTTCCCTGAAGTGCGAACGGTATATTTAGTTTCAGGGGAATACGATTTAGCGGTTGTAGTGGAAGCTAAAACAATGAAGGAAGTTTCCCTCTTTGTCTCTGAAAAACTAGCGCCCCTTGAAAGAGTGCATGGCACTAATACCCATTTCATGTTAAAAAAATATAAAGAAGAGGGAATAGTGGTCTTTGAGAAAGAGGAGAATAAAAGACTGGGGATCTCGCTATGAGATTCATCGCGGATAGCGTTAAAATCGTACCCCCCTCTGGAATTAGGAAGTTCTTCGACATGGTACTTGGAATGAAAGAAGTGGTATCCCTAGGAGTGGGGGAGCCTGATTTTGTAACTCCTTGGAAGGTGAGAGAAGCTTGTATATATGCACTTGAAAAAGGCTACACCAGCTATACCTCTAACTTGGGAATGATCGAACTCAGAGAAGCAATAGCTGAGCATATTGAAAAAGAATATGGTATTGATTACGATCCCAAAACCGAAGTGCTCATCACCACGGGTGTAAGTGAAGGCTTGGACTTAGCTATAAGGGCAACCACTAATCCGGGGGATGAAGTGCTCGTGGTTGAGCCTTGCTATGTTTCATATAAACCAAATGTGATATTTGCAGGCGGCATTCCCGTGCCCGTGCCAACGAGTTTGAAGAATGATTTCAAGGTAACGCCTGAGGCTATAGTGGAGAGAATAACCGAGAAAACCAAGTCATTGTTAATTAGCTATCCCAATAACCCTACAGGGGCTATCATGACCAAAAAGGAATTAGAAGCCATAGCGGAGATTGCAAATGAATTTGATTTACTTGTAATTTCAGATGAAGTTTATGATAAATTAACCTACGAGGGCAAGCACTGCTGCTTCTCCAGTTTAAATGGAATGGAGGAGAGAACAATATTGTTGAATGGCTTTTCAAAGGCATATGCAATGACCGGCTGGCGGCTTGGCTATGCCTGTGGAAATGAAGAGATAATCTCAGCTATGAATAAAATCCATCAATATACCATGCTCTGCGCTCCAATAACAGCGCAGATGGCTGCTATTGAAGCTCTTAAAAACGCCGAGGAAGACATGCGCGCCATGGTTAAAGAGTATGATAGAAGAAGGCGTTTAATTGTTGATGGCTTGAATAAACTGGGATTAACTTGCTTCGAGCCAAAGGGAGCATTCTATGCCTTTCCCTCTATTAAGAGCACTGGTATGAGCAGCGAGGAATTCGCTGAAAAGCTTTTACTGGAGCAAAAAGTGGCAATTGTGCCTGGGAATGTATTTGGAGAATGCGGTGAGGGACACGTGCGCTGTGCATATGCAGCTTCAAGGGAGAAAATAAAGATAGCGCTGGAGAGAATAGCGGTTTTTCTGGAGGCACATGCTAAGATACCCCAGCGGATGGGTAAATAAATGAAGATCGGGGTTAAGGTAGCGCGCAGCGACTATAAACAAATGCTTGAGCTAAATCCAGAGGCACTTGAGTTCTCCTTGGAGGAGAGAGATTTAAAGGGTGAATGGGTTGAGGATTTAGATTTAAACTTCTTTTTCTTCGATTTAATTGTCCACGCTCCAATATTCTTTGAAAATGGCATTTTAATCGATATAGTTGGGGAGAATGCCAAGCTAAGGAGGCAAAGTCTATCCTTGGTTTTAAAAACATTTGAACTTGCAAGAGTTCTATATGAAACCGGGTACTTCAAAAATATACCCATAATAATACTCCACCCAGGTGGAATAAATAGGCAAGCGATTGAAATTCCAAGGAAGCGCTTATTGGAATCAATGGAGGAAATTTTGAATAAAATAGATCCCTCTCTTTTCATCTGCACCTTGGAGAACATGCCTCAATTTTACTGGTATAAGGGTGAGCAGTATAATGCAAATCTCTTTAAAGAGAAGGAGGAGATAATTGAAGTGCTGAAGCAGCTTCAAATAAAACTCTGCTTAGACCTATGTCACGCGAAGCTCTACTGCAACTATATAAATACTGATTTTTATGAATATATAGCTAGCTTAGCGCCTTATACCAAGCATATTCACGCTTCAGATGCTGCTGGGGTAAGCGGGGAGGGCCTGCAAATTGGAGAGGGGGAAATTGATTTTAAAAGAACTCTAGCTATTTTCAAGCAGAGAGAAATAGCCATAGTGCCAGAGATAAAAAACCGCGATAGAAAAATGAGTTTTAAAATCGCAATTGAAAGACTTAGAGCCTTGCTAGAGCAAGTTACTTAAGCCATACATCGCATCTTCTCTCCAAGCTATCAAAGGAAAAATTAAGTTTATTCTCACGCGCCAACCACCCAATTGCCATGTAAACAGTGTTCTTCTCAATCTTGGCTTCAAAGGAAACATCTGAAATTAACTTGGTAATTGGAGTTCTACCGTGCTTTTGAAGATAGCGCCATACAATGCCTGCGGTCTCTCCAATCTTGTGCTCCATAGCTTAATTGCATGCTTTAAATCATCATAAATTTTTTCCCCTCACCCTTCACACCACCCCTCACAAACACTGCAGCTAATAAAGCTAGTATCATACTTCCTAAGCAAAATTTAAACATAGTGGCATAGTCGTGGAATAAATAGCCCAATGAGGATTGAAAGCAAGCTGCACCAAGGAAGAAAAAGATATTCAAGCTTCCAAGCGCTGTCCCAGCGATTTGCTTAGGAAACATTTCCTTCGCTATGGCAAGCATTATGAAGGAAATTCCAAAAGCGAGTCCCAATGTGAAGCATATTAGGGAGAGGGTGGAAAGGCTCAAACTATTTTGAGTAAAGGCAAGCGGCAGCCAAGCAATGGTATAGAGAAGCACGCCGAATATAAAAATAGGCCTCTTAGCTAAGTAGCGATCGAGTACTCCACCAAGGGGGCAGCCGATTATAACTCCGATGGCAGTGAACATCAAAATACCTCCCGCTGTTGCTTTATCAAATTTATAACTCTCAATTAAAAAAGGCCCGCCCCAGAGGCCTTGGAAGCTCATTAATGTGCCATAGGATAGAAATGCTACAATTGCAAGCAGCCAGAACTCCCTTTTTTTAAATATAGTTAAAATCGCATGCTTTACCTCAAAACGCTGAGGAGCAAAAGAATAGTCAAAGGGAGAGTCACGTACCACAAGCCAAGCAATGGATGTTAAAATCAAGGTAATGCTTGCTATCACTGCAAAAGAACTACGCCAGCCAAATGCTAGAACTAGAATTGCCAGTGGAGCTGAGGCAACTAAACCTCCTAAGTTTCCAACGGCAACTAGCAAGCCATTTAAAGTGGCAAAATCACTAGGGAGAAACCATTCAGCTATCACTTTCAAGGTAGGAATAAAAACCCCGCCCACTCCGAATCCAATTAATGCTCTACCTAGGGTTAGTATTTGAATATCGCTTGCAAATGCAAATAAAATCGTGCCAATGAATGCAATTAAGCTGAATAAGGTAACAGTTTTCCTCGTACCTAGAGAATCCGAGAGCACACCAATTGGAATTTGCACAATGGCATAGGTGTAGAAATAAGCAGCACTCATCAAGCCAAGAATAGCACTGCTCGCTTCAAATTCCTCCATTAAATCCAAAGCAACTACAGCTGGAGCAACGCGATGGAAGTAAACCCAGAAGTATAAACTCGCTAGCGAGGCAAAGATATACCAGCGGTGCCAGCGGTGCATATATTTGCTCTCGTGCTTAAGTCTTAAATAACTATTTGTATCAGCAGATAACCTATATGCAATGAATATGAAGCTTGGCGTTGAACTTCAGTTTGATGCAGCCCATAGTCTCCCTAGGTATGAGGGCAAATGCAAGAACATCCACGGGCATACCTATACAGCTGAGGTTATAGTTAGCGGCAAGGTGGATGGTGAAACGCATTTTATTTTAGATTACTTCATTCTTAAAAAACTACTTGGAGAAGTAATTGCAGAGCTTGACCATAGATATCTCAATGAGATCTTGGAGTATCCAACGAGCGAGAGAATTGCTCAATATATCTATAGGAAGATGAGGGAAAAACTCAAGGGATACAATGTAGAGTTAATATCCATAAAGCTATGGGAGGGAAAAGATAAGTGGGTTAAAATTGAGAAGGGGGATGAGGATTAAATTGAAGGTGAAAATATTAAACAAGCGATTGAACTACGATGGCTCTCAGCTCCGAGCCCTTTGGGCACTTGAGGAATTGGGATTGCAGGGCAGCTCAATAGTGGTATTCAGAGGAGGGATGAATGTAGCTAGAGATCAAATGCGGGATTTAAAGGATAAAAGAGAATTGAGGGAGATAAAGGGGGAGAATTTGATTCACTTCATAGTGGAAGTCATAGATCCAAGCGCTGATTTAAGACTTGCTTACTATGCTCAAAGATTGCTGCTCTGCATCGCTAAAGACAAACTAGAGGAATTCGGAGTGAAGGCAGCTAGAGAAGGCGGAGATTTATATTTCAATGGGAGAAAGCTCAGCGTTAGCATTGCAAATTCCAACTTAAATGGCTATAAAATCCATTTAGGTATAAATATCACCTCAAAACAAGCCCCAGAAGGAGCAATTGGCTTGAGGGAAATCCATAAGAAAATAAAGGCAATGGAAATTGCTAGATCGATTGCGAAGCAATTCGCAATAGAATGCGAGGATATAGAGCGAGATATTGCAAAGACAAGGGCATTTGGATGAAAACTTTATGAAAACTTTATGAAGGCTTTATGAAAACTTTATGAAAACTTTATGAAGGCATTTGTATTGCTTTCCTCGGGTCTTGATTCTACAGTTGCATTTAAAAAAGCATTGGATGAATTTGAGGAAGTGAGATGCCTCACCTTTGACTACGGTCAAAAAGCAAGACTGCGTGAATTGGAATATTCAAAGAAAATTTGCTCGCTATTTAAAGTAAAGCATAGCATAATAAAGCTGCCTTGGCTAGCTAAATTCAAGGGAAGTTTAACTCAAAGTAATAAACTGCCTGAACTAAAGGAAGAAGACCTTGATATAGAGGCGAAGATAAAAGAATCCTCAGCTCAAGTCTGGGTACCGGCTAGAAACACTGTTTTCTTGAGCATAGCAGCTAGCTATTGTGAAAATTTTGAATTCAATGCAATTGTAGCAGGCTTCGACGCAGAGGAAGCTGCGAGTTTTTCAGATAATTCCGCGCAGTTTATATCCAGCTTCAACGCCATGCTTAAATATGGGGTTAGAAGACATATAGAGGTCATTGCACCTTTAATAGAGATGAATAAAGCGGAAATCGCTGCTTTAGGGATAGAAATAAAAGCTCCCCTGGAGTGGTCTTGGTCTTGTTATACTTCGAATAAGTTTCCCTGCGGTAAATGTGAATCATGCGCTAGGAGAAAACGAGCTTTTAAAGCCATTGGGAAAAAAGACCCTCTATTAATAAGACTTGGAGTGGAGAAACCGTGAACTTGAACTTGAACTTGAAGGTTACATTTCACTCTGAAAATCAAAGGATATATGGAAATCTGCATATACCCGCTGAAAAAGAAAAACCCCCTGGTGTTCTCCTGCTCCACGGGCTTGAAAGCAGTAAAGATAGCGGTAAATGGCCAAGTATGGCAAGCAGGCTATGCAGCGAAGGCTATGCTTGCTTGAGATTTAGCTTCAGGGGCTGTGGAGAGGGAATGGAGAAAAGCGAGGGGGAGTTTGAAGAGGTAACCCTCACAGCTAGAATTAATGACTATCTAGCTGCTTTGCACTTCTTGCAGGCAATAGATAAAGTGGATATAAATAGACTAGGGGTAATTGGCTCGAGTTTTGGTGGAATGACTGCGATTGCTGCTCAAGCTATGGGAATAAAAGCCTTGGTAACCATGGGCACGCCTTATAAAATACCTCGCTTTGAAGAACCTCGAATTCCAAAGAAGATAGGGGAATACTATGTGCTTCCCTCGGGGAGGAGGTTTAAAAAGAACTTCTATGAGGATCTTAAAAAATATGACCTTTTACTAGCAATTAAAAGTGCTCCTCCTATTTTAATATTACACGGCAGCTTGGATGAAGTAGTTCCACTGGAGCACGCTTACAAGCTCTATGAAGCTGCACTTGAGCCTAAGAAACTCGTAATAGTGGAAGGCGCAGACCATGTTTTCTCAAAGCATTTAAATAGAGCGATTGATTTGAGCTTGGAATGGTTTGAAAAATACCTAATGCAATAATTTAATAAAATTATATTTATATAATTTGTGATTAATATTTCTTGGTAGCTTCAAATAGTGATTCCACTTCTTTATCCATCATCTCAATATCGCTTGTTTCCACTTTAATAGCGCCCCTGCAGATCTTCTCCCCCACTTGAATACTTGGCTCGCTGGACTTCAAACTACCGCGGAAAATTACATTTTCCAACACACTCAATCTCAAGCAATCCACCGAGATCTTCTTCTTCATCAAATCCAGGCAAATGGGGCGGTAGAAGCAGCGATTTATCTCAACTCTTATTAACTCATCATTGCCACTCACTCTATCCTCAGGGTGGTTATATCCAGCTGCTTTGCAGTCTTCAACGTATTTCTTCACAACTTCAAAGGGCTTGCCAATCTTTATTTCAATATTGGATCGCTTCCGCTGAAAAGTCAGCCAAAAAGAACCAGCCCAGGAGAGCAATTGAGTCCTAGCAACTTGGTCTTCTCGAAGCCCATAATATAATCCATAGGCCCAGGCAAGAGCAGCATTTGCCAGCATTTCTACGTGATTAGGTTTCTTTTCAGGCATAGCATGGCATATAATTCAATTGCTAATAAAACCTTCCTCGCAAACTCTTTTAACCCCCCTCCATCCTTCTCATATAGCTATCTTTAACTCCTGCCCTCTCAAGTTCTAAGAGAATCTCTCCCTCGTTCCCCCCTCTTTTAATTATATGTTTAATGGTCTCAGAGATTTCCCAGGGGAAGACAACCCAAGCACTGGTTTCAACGCCATAGAGATCAGGTATAACTTTTGACCTAGGCTTTTTCACAATAGTAACTGTTAAAATCTCTCCAGCTTGGTTCTCCCTCAAATGACTTTGAGCTAGCTCCAAGCTCTCTCCCGTGTCAGCGATATCATCAACGAGTAAAACTCTCCTGCCCCTTAAATTTAAAGGCAGGGGATAAACTATCATCGGCTTCTTAGCTCTTTCATCGATAGAGGTATAGAATTTTATTCTCATTGTGAATAGCTCATCTATATCAAGTAAATCTGAGAGAATGCGAGCAGGCACCCAGCCCCCTCTAGCTATGCCAACTATAACCTCTGGCTTAAAACCTCTTTGCTTTATCCTTCTATAGAGAACTTCACAATGCCTCTCAATATCCTCCCAAGTCAGCCTTAAGTATTCCATTGCGAATTCGAATAAGAGGGCAAAGTACTTTATTTTATCGCTTGTAAATAAAAATCGTGAAGCTAGAATGAAGCAAGAAAAAGCCATTATTCGAGAGATATTTAATAGCATACAGGGAGAAGGCATATATCTTGGGACTAGACAGGTATTCGTGCGCTTCCAAGGCTGCCCCCTGCGCTGCAGCTACTGCGATTCAATTGAAACTTGGAACTATGAGCTTGAGAGCTGTAGAGTTGAAAAAACACCTGGAGCTAGAGATTTCTATAATGTTAGCAATCCTCTAAATGTAAATGAGCTTGAGAGGATAGTTAAAAAACTCTGGCTGCCTAGTACAAAGCACCTCAGTTTAACAGGTGGCGAGCCCCTGCTCTATGCAAGCTATATAGCAGAACTTAGCTCCAACCTAGATAAAAAACTCTACTTGGAAACAAATTCCGCCCTACCAGCTCAAGCTGAGCAAATTAAGCATTGCATAGACATTGCCTCCTGCGATATAAAACTGCTTGAGCACGGCAATTTCGATGATTATGACCAGCTTTTGAAAGATGAACTTGAAACTCTAAGGATCTTTTACAAAGCCAAGGTAGATTTATTTGCAAAAATCGTGATTTTAGCGGAAACAACACCAGCGAGTTTATCCCCTGCAATAGAAGGCATAGCTCGAATTTCAAAGGGAATTCCACTTGTGCTACAGCCTGTAACTCCCACTAGAAAAATAAAAGCCAAGCCCGCGCCTATGAAACTACTTGAACTCATGGAGTATGCAGGGAGAAAACTTTTAGATGTAAGAGTGATCCCTCAAGCTCATAAAATCACAGGCTTTCTTTAGCGCGTGAGAATACTTGAATCGACCTAGATGTAATCTCCAACCTCGAGTAATCTCCAGTTCCCTTGGTCTATTAGGTTTAGGTTTATATAGTGACTATCAAGTTTGTACTTTCTACTTTAGCTTTCTTACTTTAGCTTTCTCCACCAGAATTGCTCGGGCATTGGGAATGGAAGCGCTGCTTCTCCATATTTCTCCAAAACCTCTTTAGCATTTGCCCTCAATATTTGATCAATTGCTTCCAAGCGCTTTTCTAATTTCAAGCTATCTCTTTTGCCCTTTAACTCCATTAGTTCATATTGAATGCGATCTCTAGTTTCAAGTAATTGTAAATAACTCTCTGGGTCGTTTTTAAAGAGATATTTAAGGTAGGCTTCATATTTATTCAAAAGTCTTATGAGGTCGTGTTCAATGGCATTTAAATAGCCCTCGCTATTTTCGCTTACCATTTTAATGAAACGCTGATCTAGTCTTTTAACTCTATCTCTGAGATTTTTAAGTCGTAAATCATGTTGAAAGGGAAATTTATTGAGATAGCTTAAAATTAGCTTTAATTCATTGAATTTCGAGACCACTATTCCAATTGCCTCGGTATCGAAGTTTTTTGAAATATTATTCAAGTTCTCCTCATAGCTCTTGAGGTAGTCCTCAACTATCCACATTAATTCTTCATAGGTAGCTGCTATCTACGACCCTCCTATTGAACTGCTATATTTAAAATTGAATACATTTCTCTTAACAATTGCTTTTGGTTTAATTTCCACTTCTGGCCAGATTAATACATTTGAATGCACTGTGGCACCGCTTTTAATAATAACTCTAGGTCCAATTACAGCCCCATTTTCAATTATTGTGTTATTCTCAATAATAGTATTGTTATCTATGATCGATCCCGATATCGCTATATTACTTCCAATTTTCACTCCTTCATAGATATAGGAGGAGAAAATTTGAGAATTGGCTCCAATTTCACAGTTAGAGCCAATTGAGGTATAGGGACCTATTAATACATTGTTGCCTATGGTTGTGTTATTGCCTATTACCACAGGACCCACGACTTCAGATTCCTTTCCAATTGAAACATTATGGCCGAGTACGAGCGGTCCTTTAATTCTAGCATTTTTAATATCCACCCTTCCTCTAATCTCAGTGCCTAGAAGCTGTTCCAGCATCCATCTGCATGCTTCACGATAAGAAGCAGGATTGCCTATATCTGTCCAGTGCCCGCGGGCTAGCCAGCCTGTGATCTTCACCCCTTTTTTAAGCAGCTTGGGAAATAGATCGCGAGCGAAGTCAAATCTGCCTTTAGGAATGTAATCAAGCACCTCTGGATTGCAAGCATAGATACCTGTGCTAGCTAGGTTGCTAAATATCTCCCCAGCACTTGGTTTTTCAGCAAATCTTTTAATTTCATATTTAACATTCAAATCCACTATGCCAAATGCTCTTGGATCATCGATGCAAATCAATGCAATGGAGATCATATTTCCCTTCTCTTTATGGAAATCCATGAATTCTCTTAAATTTAAATCTAAAACGTGATCCCCTCCCACCACTAGAAATGGTTCGTCATTTAAATAACCCTCAGCGTTTTTAATACTTCCAGCAGTACCCAGTTTCTCTTTTTCATAAGAATATTTCATGCTAACTCCAAAGAGCGATCCATCGCCTAGATATGCTTCAATTTGCTCCCCTTGATACCCAAGAGTAGCTACCACTTCATCGAAGCCTTTAGCTGATAAATGCTCCACTAAGTGTCCAATTGAGGGTTTATTTAAAATAGGTATAGCTGGCTTGGGTCTCTCGAAAGTAAGAGGTCTTAAACGCGTGCCTACACCTCCACACATTATGCAAGCCTTCATCTCTAGCTAGCACCCCTTCAGAGTAGCATTTGAAAGTTGAGATAGGGATCGCACCACTGCGACCACCATTGCACTGGATTCTTCACCGGTATCAATTTTTCTTCCCCTGAGCTGAATAGCTCGCTATTATAGAAGATTGCAGCTTCAGTCATTTGATGCTCTAAATTTGAAATTAAAATTTGCTTAATCATTTCCACTTCACCTGTTTTTTGAAGCAGGTGAATTAAATAAGGTGTATCCCTAGGCCATACGACTCCCTCGTGATATTCATTGTCATCGAAGTAAATCCTTCGCAGGGAATTTTTCAAAATAACTCCAAAGGGCTTTCCATTTCTATATGCGAGTAATGAACTCTTGATGTTTTCCATAAAAGCTTTTATTTCATCCTCGCTGAATATATTTAAATCTACTAGCAGTGCCATTGCAGTTAAAGCAAGAGAGCCAACTATGCTATCCTTTTTACCATGAAGGGTTATAGCATTGTAAAGTAAATTTTTGCTCCAGAATAATTCTCGAAAGCTATATTTGGCTTTTGTTAATAATAATTCGCAGCTCTCCCTCAAAGCTCTATTCCTAGCATTATCTGGAGCGAGCTTTGTAATTTCAACTATAAAAGCTAATGCTTTAATCCACTGGGCATTGATCTCAGGCAGGAAGAATTTTGGCTTGCAGGCCTCGCTCTCGGCATTTTTACCGAATTCTTGAATTAAGTTGATTGCCATTTCCTCTGAGAGGCGAGTTGGCATTAATGCTGAAATGCCCTCAACTTGATACCATCTCTTGCTATCACACCAAGAATGCCAAGCTGGTATTGAGATCAAGCCATTTTCATGTAGAACTGGCGTGCCATTTACAGTCTCCAAATTAGCTTTCATATAGCCTTTAAGAGTTGCTTCAAAAGCTCTTAAAATTAAGCTCGCGAGTTTTTTGTCTCTAACTATATTCAAGTACCTCCCAGCGGTGATGTATAGCAATAGAGTTGCATCTGCACCATTATAATCCACTTCTCCATATGGAGTGATTCTATTTGGCACTTGTCCATTTTCATTGAGGTAATCTAGAGCAAGGAGTATGCATCTTTTTATCTCAAGCTGCTTGTCCAAGATTAAAAGAGTCTCGAGATTGCTAAGCAAGCCCTCGAAGGTATCTCTAAACCAAGGACTGCGGAACCAGAAATCCCCGGCTTCCTGTATTTTAACCTCCTTTATGTACATTCCAAAGCTCAGCATTGCAAGTACTCTAGAAATGATAGCTCTGAGATTCTCTTTAGAGGTGCTTTTTAGATCTAGCTTGTGAATTACCTCTGCAGCTATCTCGCGCTCAATTGCTTCATTTTCATTATATTCTCGACTTGCCCTCTCAAATAGCTTCAACGCTGCTTCTCGAGATTTACCGCAGGTTATTATCAATATAATTTTATTTCTCCAGGAAAACTCCAGCTCACCTAGGGAAACAATTTGCTTGCTCTCGCCTTTGAATTTTATCTCACCATTTCTAAGCTCTCTAAAACCTGATCCAAGTTTATACCACCAGTTAATGCTTTCCTTCCACTCTCTTAACTTTGGCATTAAATCAACTGCGCCTACAACTATGCACTTTTCAGCTCTCCTTATCAATAATTTTCCATCCTCAACAGCGCCTTGATGTGCTTCGGGATTGGAGGCTTCATACATATGGCGTATATCAGCATAGGGCTCTATATCTATTGCTATATCCTTGGAATATTCCTCAGGTGCTTGCAGGGTTAATAGAACTCTTGCAGCGCCCTCACTCATTTTTTCATATCGAAGTAAATAATAGTCTACATCGAGCTTGAAATTCTCACCTATATAGCGATAGATCATCTTCCAAGGGTAAAGTAATACTGAGCTTGCTTCCAAGGGTAGATAGCGGCCCTCTTTTTTAATTCCAATAGCAATGCCATCTAAGAACTTCCAATTCTCCCCATTGATTAACGTGTGAAGGCCTTGATAGGGATAATCTCTATTGGGAATTACTTTATCCTCAAAGCAGCATGAGAAAAGCGATTGAGACCAAGTCGCTTGAGGGCGCTTTAAAACAGCTTGCTTTATAAATGCACCACTGTAACTTAAATCTTCAACTGCGGGTAATTCTAATGCTAAATCCTCCGTAGAAATCATAGTTACCTATTAATGCTGAGAATACTTAAAATTTGTTTTTAATTTCTCGTGCTATGCTGTATAAAAGAAAAGGGAAAGGGAAGAATTTCTTACTCCACTTCCTGTCCTGGCCACATTAGCTTTCTAAGTTTCTTCCCTGTTACTTCAAATTTATGCTTGCTTGCCTTCTCCAGCGGCTTCCCAAAGGCTTTCCTTCCTTCTTTCTGCCACACAGCGATCCATTCCTTGGCAAACTTTCCACTTTGGATTTCTCTAAGTCTTTGCTTCATAGCTTTTTTAACTCCATCGCCATAGATAAGCGGGCCTCGGGTTAAGCTGCCGTAGCGAGCGGTTTCACTACAGGCATTCCACATTCCCACAAGTCCCTTTTGAAACTCTATATCCTCAAGTAGCTTGCGTTCATGTCCCACTTCAAAGTATGCAACCTCCGGTTGAAAGCCAGCTTCTATTAATACCTCAAAAGCAAGCATCTTTATAAATGGCGCGGCGCAGAGGAAAACTTGCTCCCCGAATAAATCAGTCTCAGTTTCTTCTTTAAAAGTAGTTTTAACCACACCTGGTTTAGTTGCCCCTATTCCCTTAGCGATGGCAAGCACCCGCTCCCAAGCTCTACCTGTGGCATTTTGCTTCACAGCAACCAGTGCGGGAGTGCCAAAGCCATCTAAATAGGTTTGGCGAATTTTATCACCAGGCCCCTTTGGCGCGACCATTATAACATCCGTTGTTTTAGGAGGCCTTATCTGCTTGAAATGAATGTTAAATCCATGTGCAAAATCAAGTGCTTGACCGCTGCGTATATTGGGAGCAATATGACTTTGATAGACAGAGGGAGCTACCATATCTGGTACAAGCAGCATGAGAATATCAGCTTTTTTCACCGCTTCAGCGATGGGATAAACCTCGAAGCCCTCTTTCTCAGCTTTCTCCCAGCTGCTCTCTTTATCAGGATGTCTTTTTCTAGACTCCTCTTTCGGCTCAGCTCCAACTATTACTTTAAGCCCCGAATCCCTCAAGTTAAGTGCTTGAGCATGTCCCTGCCTCCCTCCAAATCCAATCACAGCTATCTTTTCATTTTTAATTGGATCGAGAATGACATCCTTGTCATACCACATCTTAGCCATAGAAACCACCTAATTTGCGCAATTATTCTTTTATTGTATTAAAATATTCCGCATGCTCCAGTTCTTTGCTCTTCAACTTGGTTTAAAGATTGAAATGAAATATTATGAAGGGAGCTGAGGATTTATGGAGATGAGGACTAAGAGTTAAAAACTTAGAACTTAGCATCCATTATCCATTAAAACCAAGCATAGAATGCTTTTAAATAGACGCAGTTTAAAACTACTAGCGGGTGAAGTAATTTGAGTAAGGTAGTGCTAGCTTACTCAGGGGGCTTAGATACCTCAGTTTGCATTCCCCTGCTACGGGAGGAATATAAGTTTAAGGAAGTAATCACGGTCACAGTGGACGTGGGACAGCCTGAGAGTGACATTAAGCAAGCTGAGCTAAGAGCTGCTAAACTTGGGGCTCGCCACTATACTATAGACGCTAAAGAGGAATTCGTTCGGGATTATATCTATCCATTGATCAAAGCCAATGGCTGCTATGAAGGCTATGTACTTGGCACGGCTATAGCTAGGCCTTTAATAGCTCGAAAAACCGTGGAAGTAGCACTTAAGGAAAAAGCAGATGCATTGGCGCATGGTGCAACTGGAAAGGGCAATGACCAGCTTAGATTTGATGCAGTATTTAGAGCCACTGGTTTAAGAATAGTAGCACCAATGAGAGAACTCAACTTAACTCGAGAGTGGGAAATTGAATATGCTAAGCAGAAGGGCATAGAGGTGGAAGCAACTAAGGCAAAGCCTTGGAGTGTTGATGAAAACATCTGGAGCCGGAGTATAGAGGGAGGCGAGCTAGAGGATCCAAGTTATATTCCACCTGAGGAGATCTATGAATGGACGGTTTCAGCTGAAAAAGCACTTGATCAAGCTGAAGTGGTTGAAATTCAATTTGAAAAAGGTATACCAGTTGCGCTAAATGGTGAGAGAAAAGCTGAAGTGGCTTTGATCAAAAAACTCAATGAAATAGGGGGAAAACACGGCGTGGGTAGAAAAGATTTCATAGAGGATAGAGTACTTGGATTGAAAGCTAGAGAAAACTATGAACATCCAGCTGCTACTATTTTGCTCACAGCACATAGAGATTTAGAGCAGTTAGTATTATCCAGGAGCGAGCTTCGCTTTAAGGCAATTGTGGATCAAACTTGGGCTGAATTGGTATATCAAGGCTTAATCGATGAACCCCTCTTCCTAGCTCTCAATGCATTTATAGATAAAACTCAAGAGAGAGTAACAGGAATGGTGAAGCTCAAGCTTTATAAGGGCAGCGCTAGGGTTATAGCTAGAAGCTCGCCATATGCACTCTACAGCAGAGAACTCGTTTCCTTCGACTTAAAAACATTTGACCAGAGAGATGCAGCTGGTTACTCTAAATTCCACGGTTTTCAAGCTAGATTATATAAGCAGTTTGAGGGGAAATTCTAAAAAGGCGTGCCCTCTATTTCAGTAAGGCGCTTGAAGCCCTGCATCAATTGCTTAGTTACTTCACCGGGCTTGCCATTTCCAATCACCCGGCCATCGATCTTAACCACTGGAGCAATCTCAGCAGCCGTCCCTGTTACGAATACTTCATCTGCGGTGTAGAGGTCAAAAAGCCCTAAGTTTTTCTCCACTACCTTCAAATTAAGCTGATTTGCAACCTCGATAGCAGCTTGCCTAGTAATGCCCCTTAAATTATTAAGCGTGGGGGGAGTGTAAATTACTCCATCTTTCACTATGAAGATATTATCCCCGCTGCCCTCAGATATATTGCCCTGGATATCTAGAAAGATAGCTTCATCCCCGCCCTTTTCATTTGCCTCTATCTTAGCCAGCACATTATTCAAATAATTCAATGATTTAATATTAGGTGGAAGCGCATCAATGGGATTCCTTCTAATCCCAACGGTTACTGCCCTCAACCCCTTTTCATAGAGATTGCCATATAGTGCTCCCCATTCTTGAGTTATCACAATCACACTTGGCTTTATGCACTTGCGAGGATCAAGACCTAGATCTCCAACTCCCCGGGTTATAATGGGCCTAATATATGCATCCTTCAATCCATTTCTACGCAAGCATTCTAGGATAACAGCCTTAAACTCTGACTTAGATAGAGGTGGGGTTAAGCAAATTGCCCTCGCGGAATCGAATAAGCGATCGATGTGCTCATCCAGTCGAAAAACCTTGCCATTATAAGCACGTATGCCTTCGAAAACGCCATCGCCATATAGAAAGCCATGATCGTAGACTGAGATCTTGGCCTCGTTCTTCCTATAGTAATTACCATCGATGTAGATAAATAAATCAGCATTGGAGGAGCTCATATTTTCACCTATCTGCGCTGATACTAATACTTACAGCTTATTTAACCTTTCTTTAAAGAAGCAGCTTAGGGGAGCGGTGGGCTCCATTTTTAGGAGTCCCAGTGGTAATCGAATCTCAAGCCGCTGTAGATTTCGATGTACCCCGCTCCCAATTTAAATATTGAAATTTCAAATAGATAAAGCTTGTTTTTAAAAAATAAACCAGTTAGTCCTTGAACCAAGGCGGGTTTAATATTTCATCCATATCTATACTTATCCATCTATTTTTATAATATATTCCCTCCTCTAGCAATATTCTTATGAAGGTTATTGAGAAGCAATTGTAGCAGTAGAATTCAAAGAACTTCCCATTAAGAATCTTAGCTTGCTCAACTCCAAGGTCGATGTTCCTGCCAGCTTGAATATCAATTATTTGAATCTCCCCATTCTCCCTCGCTACTTCAAGTAGAAATTCCTCCGCATAGCTAGCTAGCTCTTGAAATATGGCTATCTCTTTGAAGTATATATTAACAGTGCCAATGGTATATTGCTCTGCTCGTTCAATTTTAAAGCAAATTGGTTTTTCCAGTCTGCAGTCGCCTTTAAATTTCCCTTCAATTGCACTGCAGAGCTTTAAAATAAGCTGACACATCTTCATTCCCCTCGCTAGAAAGCTCTTTGAAGGGTTTCAAAATCAAATAAACCCCTGATATAACTGCTAATAGGAAGATTAAAATAGCTGGGCCTATCTGAAGTCTCCCCGCCGTGGGGATTGAATGAAAACTGCGTCTCTCCTCGAATGAGAAAAGTGGAGAAATGCAAAAGAGCCGTGGCAGTAGTATGCCAAGATTCATTTAAACTCCAATTTGAGGTATTTAAATTTAAATTAAAGCTTATTTTATATATGTATTGTGCAGGATATAAATGCTTCAAGAAGTTAAGATGAAAAGTTTATGAATACCAGGATTTACAGCCAAAGGGTAATGTATTAACCAAGTTATACCCTGCTTAATTCTAACAGGATTATTAACCTCGATAATCATACAGCTTGCCGCCTGGAGCGAAGTTAAATCTAACTTCCACCTTATCCCACGCTCCCCCTCACTTCTCACCAGGTGGAATGTGAAGGAACTTGAAATAAAGCGAATTCAACATTATACCAAAAATAAAAAAGGTTAGGATTCTAATTATTGATGTACAAATAATGAAAAATAGGAACTCGCATCTAAGGCGTAGAAGAACTCTATGAACTATATCTCTAATGATGCGCATTCTCTGCCAAGTACTGTAACCTCTATACCTAAATAAAGAGGAAGGCCTTGTTTGTTCTTCCATTCCTATCTCAAAGAGGAAGTGGCAAATAAATTGAAAAAGCCTTTTTATACTAAGATAGAGCTTGCAAAGTTAATCATTAAAGCTTCTGCCTCTCTCCTAAGTCTAGCTTCCTTATATTCGATGCTTGGTACTTCGCTAAGGATATTAAATATATTAAATATAATATAAATATTTCTGATAATTGGAGGTTATAAATTAAAGCTAACCCCCGCTGACCACTCTTAAAATCTTGAGCTCACCATCTCTCTCGATTTCTTCATCAAGTGCAATTGGATTTCCATCTCTAAGCACCACATATACCTCGGGATTTAAATTTAAAAAAAGAAGTAAGTCTTCATAGGTCTTAGTTTTAGCCTCATCCACTTCGATCTCTTGCACATAGGTGCGGTCTGAAAAAATTTTTGCCTTAAGTCTAATTATATTTCAACACCCCTCGGGTTTTTCAAATCAAGCAAGTTCTCAGCAATCAATTTCTCCTCAAGAGCCCTCATCTTCTTAGTTCCCTTACGCTGCAGCTCACGCTTGCGATATTTCGCCATTTTCAATCCCAACATTTAATTGCCTTGAGAGCTATTAATATTTTTGATCCAAAGCCGAGGTGGCAGAGCGGTCTAATGCGGCAGGCTCGAGACCTGTTGCCTCGCCTGAGGCGCTTGGGTTCAAATCCCAACCTCGGCGTAAATCTCTCGTTTAACGCTCTTTTCTAAAAAAGGGCATATAGTTTTTTGGTTATATGCTCATAAAAAATGCAAGCATTTTGATTTTAATCTGAGGAGGTATCAAGCTTGTTGCCTATCCCGATTGCCCTCTTGTGACTTCAAATATCATTGTGGCAATTTCATCGGCATCATTACTTCTGATCTCCATCGCGAATCTCTCACGCCTTCGCGTTAGCGTGAGCTATTTTATTTCAAATGAATCATTATAGATGGCATCTGCCTTTTGCACTGTAAAGCAGAATCTAGCTCCCCTGGTAGGATTAAAGGAAACGAGAAACTTAATGACTGGCAGAATCTCGTAGAGAGATAGATTAAAGATCCAAACTAAATCTAAATCAAAATAAATTAATATCATTGTGATCATTGTTTCAATTAACTTCTTGGAGGAATAGTTTTGGCAATTGAAGATTTGATTAGGCTCTCGGTAGAGAAGTTATCGGAAATGGTAACGAGCGAGACAGTTGTTGGTAAAGAAATCAAAGTGGGAGATAAGTCAATAATCCCTCTGGTCAAAGTCTGCTTTGGTTTTGGAGGAGGCGGTGGGGAAGGAGAAGCTCCAGAAAAGACAGCAATTAAGAAAGGATTTGGAGGAGGTAGTGGAGCAGGTGCAACGATAGAGCCGGTAGCCCTCCTTCTAATAGATGGTGAAAAAATAGGTCTGCTACGCGTAGGCGCCATCCCAGGTACTCTTGAAAAACTGATCGAAATGGTTCCAATGGTGATTGAGAAAATCAGAGTACCTCGAGAAGAAAAGGAAAAATAGTCCTAATAATAGAATCAGGGAATCAGGTTGATCAAGAGTGATTTAATTGATGCAGCTACTGCTTTTTTTGTTTATTATTTTTATTTTTGCAATAATTCTATTCCTCATTCTATTTCTCCCCATCGATTTAGATTTTGAGATAATCTCCACGCCTAAGAAGAAGGAAAGGAAATACTTTATTAGCTGGCATATATTTCGAAGACAAATATCAATAGCGAAAAAAGAATCTAACGTGGAAAGGAAATTTGAATTCAAATTAGAGTATTTAGAATTCATGGGGCCAATCTTTGGCTTTATTCAAGAAGCCAAAAGGTCACTTGTTATTAAAGACTTTACACTTTCAATATATTTTGGCACGTCAAATCCAGCATATACAGGAATGATTTTTGGCTACCTAAGCGCCTTACAATATGCTGCTATGGAAATGTTTCCTAAAATTTCATTCAATATCTCCTCAGACTTCTCAAAAGAAAGATTTGATTATTATTCAAAAGGAAGCATATCTCTAAAGCCATACCTCTTGCTTTCTGCCTTAATTAAATTCATGCTTAGAAAACCAATTCGCACGCTAATAAAAAATGAAATCTCAAGAAAATTGACCATCCATAGAAAAACTATTTCACTAGGAACATAAATCCAAATAAAAAATTTGTATTAAGATGATATTGTTGGAGTAATTTGAGCAATGGCGATGGAATAAGCGCTCCAATGAGGCTGGCAACTTGAGATCACCCCCACAGCTCTTTCTATATCTTCCTTCGTAGCTTTATCGAAGTCCTTGGTAAGCGCTCGCAAGCATTTGCGATAGGCTTTAAATTAAGCCTCGGGCGAGATTTGAACTCGCGACCTGCTGATTTCTTGCTTTTGCTACAAGTCAGCCGCTCTACCCGGCTAAGCCACCGAGGCATTTTTCTTATAATAGAAATTTTTGCTTTGATTTAAAGCTTCCCCTCCATTTTCATATACCATTTTGAACCTGAAGGTGTATCCTCAATTATTATGCCCACATCCCTCAATTTATCTCTAATCTTATCAGCGGTCCTCCAGTCCTTTCTATCTCTAGCCTCTTGCCGTATTTCTAATAAAAGTTCAATTAAATCTTTAATCATCCCAGTGCTTTCCCTGGGCATCTCTTTTTCAATATATTTATTAAATAAGTTCAATATTCCCCCGAGCTCTCTATATGTGCTTATTATCTCATCCGCAAGCTTTTTATTTACCTCGCCATGTTTAGCTAGGAATTTATTTATCTCCCCGGTTAATTTAAAAAGACTTGCAAGTGCTTTAACTGTATCGAAGTCATTATCCATATTTTCTAGAAACTCTTCCCTTGCAGCTTTAATTTTCAATTGCAAATCGCGCTCGCTCTCGCTTATTTCCCTTTCTCTTGCTTGTGAAATAATACGTTTTAAAGTTCCATAGATTTTCTCCAAACTAGCTTTAGCTTGCTCGAGCTTCGCATAATCAAAATCAATGGGACTTCGATAGTGAGCTGAGGCGAAGAATAGCCTTATCACCTCGGCATCGTAACGCTTAAGTAGATCTCTCAGCAAGACGAAGTTACCTAGCGACTTGGACATTTTCTTACCTGCAACCTTTAAAAAACCAGTATGAACCCAGAATCTAACAAATTGCCTCTCAAGGAGAGCTTCTGATTGTGCAATTTCATTCTCATGATGAGGGAAAATTAAATCCACTGCTCCACCGTGGATGTCAATTTCACTGCCAAGGAACTTCGAGGCCATCACGGAACATTCAATGTGCCAACCGGGTCTGCCTCTCCCCCATGGGCTATTGAAGCCAAAGTCATTATTTTCCACGCGCTTCCAGAGGGCGAAATCCGCGAAGTGGCGCTTTCTCTCGTCGATTTCCCCCCTCACTCCTGCTTTTATCTGCTCCAAGGATAGCTTTGAAAGCTGGCCGTAGTCCTTGAACTTTGAAACATCGAAGTAAACATTTCCCTCCACTTCATAAGCAAAGCCTTTTTCAATTAAAAGCTGAATTGCTTTAATTATATCTGGGATATTCTCCGTTACCCTTGGATAAATATCTGCTCTCGCGATTCCAACGCTTTCTAAATCTCTCAGTCCCTCCTCACTGAATTTCTCGGTCAGCTTGAGGGGATGAATCCCAAGTTCTCTAGCTCGATTAATTATCTTATCATCCACATCGGTGATATTCTGAACATAAAAGACTTTATAGCCTTTGAACTGTAAATAACGTCGAATAATATCAAAGGCAAGATAAGTTCTAGCGTGCCCGATATGCACGTGGTCGTATACCGTTAATCCACAGACATACATCTTTACCTCAGTCTTTGAATTAAATTCCTCCAACCGATTGCTCATTGTATTGAAAATCTTCAGAGCCATTACTTTGATATTCAACTTAACTTAACTTAACTTTTCCCAACTTCACCGCAATAGGCACTTGCTATTTCCCTCTTGAATTCTAAAAATTCCCCATTTAAGATTGCCTTCCTAGCTTGGGATAGTAATTCTTGCAGGAAGAAGAGGTTGTGCATGGTTACAAGCCGCATGCCAAGCATCTCATGCACCTTCAATAGATGGTGGATGTATGCTCGAGTGTAGCTCTTGCAAGCAAAGCAGTTGCATTTTCTATCGATGGGTGAAAAATCCCTCGCATATCTCCCTCTCCTCAAGCTAAATCGCCCTTTATTGGTATAAACGGTGCTGTGTCTAGCATTCCTAGTGGGATAAACACTGTCAAATAAATCTATGCCCATGGAAATGGAGTTCAAAAGATCAAGGGGAGCGCCAACTCCCATAAGATATCTAATTTTTTCCTCTGGAATTAAGGGTACTGTATAGCTAAGTACTTCATACATTACTTTCTTCGGCTCGCCAATGCAAAGCCCGCCAATTGCATAGCCTTGGAAATCCATTGCACTCAATGCACAAGCGCACTCCCTTCTTAAATCGGGATAAGTACCGCCTTGTATTATGCAGAATAGGACTTGATCTTCTCTTCGATGTGCTTCTTTGGTAATTTTTGCCCATTCAATTGTGCGCTGAGTAGACTTTTTCACGTATTCATAATCACTTCCATAGGGCGGGCAGTCATCGAGTACCATTGCCGCGTCTGATCCAAGTTCCATTTGCACCTCTATGCATTTAAGAGGTGTAAATCTATGCTTAGTGCTATCAAAAGGACTTTGGAAAACAGCGCCTTTATTGCTTACCTGCAGTAATAGTTTATCATTGAGCATTTGAAATCCACCGCTATCAGTGAATATCGCTCCTTTGAAATTCATGAATCCATGAATCCCCCCTGCCTCTTTTATAACCTTCACCCCTGGCTTTAGATATAAAATGAAGGCATTGGAAATGATTGCTTGAACATTGATTGCATACAATTCCTCGGAGCTAAGTGTTTTAACACTCGCCTTAGTGGCAACTGGCATGAATGCAGGGGTATCCACTATTCCATGCTTGGTATGCAGTCTGCCTACTCGTGCAGCGGTTTTTTCATCTTTACCCAGCAATTCAAACATCTTCATCCCTATTTCAAAATCAACATTGCATCTCCAAAGCTATAAAAGCGATAGCGCTGTGCTATTGCTTGTTCATAAGCCCTTAAAATCTTCTCTCTCCCAGCATAAGCGCAGACTAGCATAAGCAGCGTGGAACGGGGTAGATGGAAGTTGGTTATCAATGCATCGATTTTGGCTTTGAATTCATAGCCTGGATATATGAATAAATCTGTTAATCCCTCGAAGGGTTGAATTTTCCCATTTATGCAAGCGCTCTCAAGTGCTTTAACTACAGAGGTGCCCACTGCAACTATCTTTCCTTTAGCACTATTCAATATATTCGCAGTTTCCTCTTGAACTCTGCAGTATTCCCCTTCCATTTTATGCTGCTCGATACTCCTAACTGGCATAAACGTGCTTATTCCAATATGCAGCGTGATAAAGACAACATTAACCCCCATTAACTCCAACTCTTTGAGAAGTTCAGCAGTGAAGTGAAGCCCCGCGGTGGTTGAAGCTAGAGAGCCATTTATCCTTCCATAAATAGTTTGATATCGCTCTTTATCACTGAGCTCTTTTTTAATATAAGGCGGGATTGGTAAAGAGCCAATTTTAGCCAGCAATTCTTGTGATACCTCGCGATTGAATTTAACTATAAATCTCCCAAGTCCAAGATCCGCTATTACTCTGCCTTCCAGTTCTTTGAAAATTAGTTTTTTTCCAGGCTGTAAATTTCTTCCTTTAATAAAGCATTCCCAAGCATCCTCAACCTTTTTTATGAGTAAAAGTTCTACTTTTCCACCTGTGGTTTTTCTACCTTCAATTTTAGCTGGTATAACTCGAGAGTCATTCAATACAAGTATGTCTCCACTTCTAAGGTATTCTACTATGTCCGAGAACCTGCGATGTGCAATTTCCTGGCTCTTGCAATTTAGAACTAAAAGTTGGGAAGCACTTCTGGGTTCAACTGGGGTTTGTGCAATTAAGGCTTTTGGAAGTGGATAATCAAAATCCTCAAGCTTCATTATAATTGAGATATGCATAATATCTTAATATACCTTAACCCAGATTAATTTAAGATGATTGGCATAACTGCTCTCATTCCCCCTGAGGTAATATATGCCTGCGGCGAGCGCGCTTTAGATCTTAATAACTTCGTACCGCATTCAAAGTTGAATCCTCGAGATAAACTTTGTGCGTGGACTGCTATTTGGCGTGATTTAGTGTTAAGCGGTGAGGTGAAAATCGATGCTTTAGTGGTAATCGCAGGGGGTGACTGCAACAATGCCATAGTAGATGGAGAGAAGCTTGAGCTAGCTGGAATTAGAACTCTATATTTAATGTATCCTTTCGATGGTTCAAAGAGGCTTATGCGCATGCAAATTGAAAAGCTGCTGAATTTCCTAGGCGGGATTAAGGATAGAAGTGTATTTAAGAAAATCAACAAGCTTAAGAAGCAGGCCATGAGGCTTGATGAACTTCGAGTTAGAGGTAGAGCAGCAGCTAAAGATGTATTTCAAATTGAGATTTCCAGCAGCGATTTAATAGGTGATTTGGAGAAATATGAAGAGGCATTAAATAGAGTGGTTGAGCAAAAATTGAATTATAAATATCGCATTGCTTTACTGGGAACCCCGCCGATTTATCCTGATTTCCATGATTATCTGCAATCAATTGGCTTGCACGTGGTATATGATGAAATGCCATATGAATTCATTCGCCTTGAGGGTAAAAATTTAGAGGAGATAGCTGCTAACTATAGAAACTATACTTTCGCTAGGAATATAAAATTCAGATTGAAATTCATTGAGAATGAAATTAGAAGAAGGGAAGTTCAAGCTATTATTCATTTTCAACAATTTGCTTGCCACCACAAGCTTGAGGATCCAATTTTAAGGCAATATTTCAATAAAGAACTAGGCATTCCCTATATCACCATAGAAGCTGATCTGCCTGGCAAAATACCCGAGCAGGTAAAGCTCAGGCTTGATGCATTTGCAGAGCGCCTTGGAGGGAGGCTGTAATTGCTCATAGGCATTGACATTGGAAGTATAAGTGCCAAGGGAATATATTACTCCAATGGCACTTATACTTGGCAAGTGGTTGATACTCATAATTGGAGGGAGTTGCTTGCTGAGAGAAAAAAGGAAGATATCGTGATTGCAACTGGATATTTCAGGAAAAAAGTGCCTTGTGATGAAACTGTGACTGAAATAACCTCTGCTATCTATGGAGTGAAACATTTTCTTAAAAAAGAAATCGAGGTCATCGTTGACATAGGGGGGCAGGATATTAAAGTAATAGATCTACGGAGCAATGACTTTAGAATGAATGATAAATGCTCAGCTGGGACAGGTGCTTTTCTCGAACTAGTTGCTAGATATTTTGATTTAAAGGTTGAGGAGCTTGAGAAATATCATTTCAAGGCGGAGAAATATGCTGAGATTAATAGCACTTGCTCGGTTTTCGCGCTCTCTGAAATTGTTTCAAAACTTGTTGAGGGGTTCTCCAGAGAAGAGATTATTAAAGGAGTTCACTTTGCCTTTGCAAATAGAATTGCCCAACTCATACCAATCGACGCGAAGAAAATAGCTTTGATAGGTGGCATAGTTAAAAATCGAGGAGTAGTGGATGCTCTTGAAAGAGTTTTGAATAAAAATGTACATGTGCCTAGTGAACCGCAAATTGTAAATGCGATTGGAGCAGTTGAATATTATCTTTATCTAGCTAAAGATATTTCTTAATTCTCGCTTCAAGCAGCTCTCTTGATAGTGCTCCAGTTACTCGATCTATCAATTTTCCATTTTTGAAGAATAACAGCGTGGGAATAGCATTGATTCCAAATTTCAAAGCTGTATTGATATTTTCATCGGTATTTAATTTGCCGAACAACACTCTTCCCTCATAGTTTCTAGCTAGATCTTCTATTACAGGTGCAAGCATTCTACAGGGCATGCACCAAGGTGCCCAGAAGTCAACTATTATGAATGGATATTGCTCTATAACTGCTGAAAAGTTCTCATCCGATATTTCTATTACTCCTAGGGGGTTTTTTTTAGATAATTTCTCAATCAATTCCTTCATTTTCTTGGCTTTTATTTCTTCGATTTCACTCATCTGAATCATCTGAATCCTTATAATTTATTTTCTATTTAATTTTAATTTATCCTCTACTATAAATTTTTGCACGATTTTGGCAAAAATGAATATATAACTAATCGAAATGCTTTTTATTAGATGGCATAAATATCTTTGAAAGGAGGAGTTTGAAATTACCGAGAAATTAATTAAGCAAATAGAGAAAAAATGGGGTAAAATTCCACCAACCGTGAAAGTTTTAAATGCAGCTAATCCAAAGGCGATGAAGCGCTATCTAGCTCTGAGGTCTGAATTTATAAAAGGCGGCAATTTACCGCTTAAAACCAAGCGCTTGATACTTGTGGCAGCAGCTGCCGCTGCGAAATGCCAGCACTGCGTGGAAATGCATACCATAGAAGCAATAAAAGAAGGCATTCCAGAGCAAGAAATCATTGAGGCAATCTCACTCGCATATCTCGTAGGAGGCGCACCAGCATTGGTAGCTGGGAGCAAAGCATTAGAGGTATTTGAGAGAGAGATTGTTTATTGACTATTTTACAATGAGCACTGGCACAGTTGAATGATGGCTAATTTTATCTGAAGTTGCACCTAGATGAAATCTTTCAACCTTGCTGCGCCCTTTGCTGCCAACAACAACTAAATCAAAGTTGCCCTTACTAGCGAATTCAACGATTTTATCAGCCGGGTGACCGAATTCAATAACTGATTTTACCTCTACTCCATTTGTTCTACCAATTTCCATAAGTTCCTCTTGAATGCGTGTGAATTGCTTCATTAAATCCTGCTCAAGTGCTTTGATTTTTCTAGTACGCTCAAGGTAATCAGGCAAATTGATAACGCTTATAATAGTTAAAATAGAGTTATACTTCTTAGCAAGGCTAATGGCAAAATCAAATGCCTTTTGAGCTTGGGAAGAGCCATCGACTGCCACTAGGATTCTATCTATCATGGCAATAGATATATTTCACTCAAGCACTACATCTTTTTTGTGGTTGCGAAATGTCTTTGAGAAAGATTTTAGAGAGGCTTAAAAAACACGAGGTAAGCGTAGGAGAAGCTGAAAAGCAGATTAAGCTATTGAGCTTTAAAAAACTTGAAAAAATCGCCAAGCTCGATATACATAGAGAAAAAAGAACAGGCATCCCAGAGGCCATACTTGCTGAGGGAAAAAGCATAAAAGCATTGATTAAAATTGCAAAAGCTCAGCTT
The DNA here is from genome assembly GCA_038850285.1 of Methanocellales archaeon. GTDB lineage: Archaea > Halobacteriota > JAWCLZ01 > JAWCLZ01 > JAWCLZ01 > JAWCLZ01. The sequence continues at coordinate 46,487 of JAWCMA010000005.1, forward strand.
CAAAGCGAGGGAAAAGCAATTATAACTCGCTTGAGCGAAGCGCAGCTTGAACCTCTAAGGAAAATCTGCAGAAGAGGGGTAAAGCTAGAATGGTATGAAAATGCTCGAATTGCAATTCTAAGGAAGGGGAAAAAACCAGAGCGAAGCGGTGGAAAAGTTGGAATAGTCACAGCTGGAACCGCTGATATAGCTGCAGCGGAAGAAGCTAAGGTTATTGCAGAGGAAATGGGCTGTGAAGTGCTAGAGATCCGCGATGTAGGAGTGGCTGGTATACACCGCCTTTTCCCTGAATTAAGCAAGCTCGTGGAGTTTGGAGCAGATGCTGTTGTCGTAGCCGCTGGCAGAGAAGGGACTTTACCAGCGATCGTAGCAGGCTTGCTAGATGTACCAGTAATAGGCTTGCCAGTTTCAACTGGCTATGGAAAAGGCGGCAGTGGAGAGGCTGCATTACTCGCGATGCTTCAATCCTGCTCCGCTCTAGCTGTGGTGAACATTGATGCGGGCTTTGTAGCAGGTGGAGTTGCAGCGAGAATTGCAAATAAAGCAGCTGAGGGTAGAAAATAAATCCTAATCCTAATCTTAACTAAAGGATTTTAAAAATTCTGGATACTAATTAATAAATTCTAGATTCAAATATATAAACTCTAAAGTAAGTGTAGCTATGTATTTAAAGGAAGTTTGTTATTTAAATTCATTACTTTTTACTTTTACTTTTTAAAATCATCTATCCAGTCTTAAGCCCTTCGTGATCTGCGCGGTAATACTTCAAGTGCCCAGCGATATGCAATAGTGCGAGACTGCTTGTGAAGAGGGCTCTAATAGGATATTAAAGTATATTTGTAAGCAGCGTCAAGCTCATCCAGTAAAAGCCCCTTCATGGTTTGAATGGGGATGTATTGCGCTATTCCCCAGAGTTTTTTACCAGTTAAGCTGTTTTTCAGTTGCCAAAGTCCTCTACTTTTTTCCATTCCTCGCTACTTAGGATGCTTTTCGCATAGCTTAAAAAAACGTTGGATAATTCTCTTACGAATGCGATGTCTTCATCTTAAAAATCCCAGTTTTCAATTGCTTCTTTCATTCTCCGCATGCCCTCAATTATATTCGCCTTTGAAGTTGCATATGAAATTCTTATATAGCCCTCGCTCTCAGGCCCAAATGGTGCTCCAGGGGTTACTGCTATATGGGCTTTTTCAAGCAGCTTCTCCGCAACTTCTGGAGAACTTCCCAAGTGAGCTATGTCCACGAATGCATAGAAAGCTCCCTCGGGTTTAATATAGCTGAGCTCCATTTCCTCAAGGTACTCAATTATTAGCTCTCGCCTTGCTTTGAATTCAGCAACCATTTCCTTAACGCATTCTTGACTTGAGGTAAGTGCTGCTAGTCCGCCATATTGTGCAAAGGAAGTGGCACTGCTCACCGAATGCTGCTGTATTTTAAGCATGCTTTCAAATATCTCCTTTGGAGCAGCAGCATAGCCAAGCCGCCAGCCGGTCATTGCATAGGATTTGGAAAAACCATTTATGGTTATGGTTCTCTCCTCCATTCCATCCAATGAGCCTATGCTGAAGTGCTCCCTATCATATATGATTTTCTCATAGATCTCATCAGAGAGTACATATAGATCGCGATCTATAGCGATATCCGCTATTGCCTTCAAATCTTGCTTAGATAGCACTCTTCCACTTGGATTGCTTGGGCTGTTTATCACAAGTAGCTTTGTTTTATTTGAAATCTTCTCAAGCAATTGATCTATCAAAGAGTTGCGATAAGAGGAAGCCCAGATTACTTTTGCTCCACTTAGTTTAATAATCGCTTCATATGAAACCCAAGCTGGGTCGAAGAGTATTGCTTCGTCCCCCTCTTCAAGTAAGCTCATTGCTGCTTCATAGATCGCTTGCTTTGTGCCTGGGGTTACAATTATATTGCTTGCTTGCACCTTCAAATGATTCTCAACTTTGAGCTTCTCAGCAATGGCTCTGCGTAGCTCTGGTATTCCAGCGCTAGGTACATAGTGAGTATAACCTTTATCTAATGCTTGCTTTGCAGCCTCAGAGACATGCTTAGGCGTAGTGAAATCAGGCTCTCCCAAGCCGAAGTTTATGACCTCTATGCCTCTTCGCTTCAACTCACTAGCTATTTCAGAGATCTTAATAGTTGCAGATTCCTCTATCTCTAGAAGTCTTTTTGCTACCATTATTCTCTCAACCGCTTCACCATTTTCACAGCTGATTCCACTGCTCGCTTTGCATAGTCTATTCTCTCATGCGCCTCCATTCTACTCATCCCAGGGCCAGAGATTCCTAGGGCAACAGGTTTGTCGTATTCCACTGATAGATCTATTATCTTTCTAGCAGCATGCTGCATTATAACTTCATCATGTTCAGTGGCGCCCTCTATTACGCAGCCAATGGTGACGACGGCATCTATATTCTTATCCTTAAGCAGTTTTTTAATGGCAAGCGGCATGTCATATACCCCTGGCACCATTATTGTTCTCTCCACATTTGCACCTAAAAAACTTGCATGCTCTCTACCCACGATTTCCATTTGATAGGTTAAATCTCGATTGAACTCCGAGACCACGAAACCTAGATTTATCTTCATATTCTCCTCTCTTATTTTAAAGGCCCTACATCTTCAAATCCTTGTCGCTGGCCAGTGCCAGCTTCTCTTTCAAGCTGCTTTGGCTTGAATAGCAATTTTAAAACATTTTGAGCATGCTCTCGAGTTCTTCTCTCAGCAAGCCAGGCAAGCTCTTTTTCATCTTTAGCTTCGTCTTCGTGAATGAATACCTCTATTATGTGGGTATTCGTTAGGAGCTGTGCTTGTATTATGCCCAGAGAGGCTTCATGGGCGCATTGCTTATCGATAGCTGTGCTTCCAACCCAGCCTAGAGCTAGCACTATATCGCATTTTCTCTCTTCAATTAGCTTTTTGCAAGCCACAGGCAAGTCTTTTATACCTGGTACGGTGTAGCGCTCTATACTAACCGCCGCGCCCTTTCTAAGTTCATCTATGGCTGCTTTTCCCATGTCGTATCTAGCGAATGTGGTATCAGCTATGCCAATTTTTTCCATTCAAGTCTCCTTTAAAACGCGCTGCGCTACTTCTACTCCGCGTCCAAATTCAGCTATTGCATTGAATTCCCTTAAAGTTAGCTCCACTGCTTGCACCGCGGTTAAAATCTCTTTAGAGGTGAAGTTGCCCATGCTGCCTATTCTAAATATTCTACCGCTTAATTGCTCTTGCCCCCCTGCAATTATAACTCCCTTCTTTCTAACAGCTGCTCTGAAATCTTTATCACTCACTCCCCTCGGGAGCTTTATGGCTGTTACAGTATTTGAATAGCTGCTTATGGCATTTAATTTGGGGAATAACTCCAAGCCCATTGCAACTGCGGCTTCTCGCAGTGCTTTAGCAGCTTGTCTATGGCGCTTTATCCGCTGCTCCAGTCCCTCTTCTTTTATAACCCTGCAAGCCTCTTGCAAGGCGAAGAAAAGCGGTAGTGCAGGGGTATAGGGTGTTTGAGATTTAGCGCGGGATTTCTTATATGCTCTTAAATCTAAGTAATATCTCCTAGGCTTTTCATTTATCACACTCCACGCTTTCTCGCTCACTGATACCATCGCTAAACCAGGTGGCATTCCTAAGCATTTTTGAGAACCGCAAATTGCTATATCCACTCCCCATTCGTCGACGCATACATCATCTCCCCCAATCGAGGTAATGCCATCCATTATGAAGAGAGCGCCGTGCTTTCTAGCTAGTTTAGCTATTTCCCTCGCTGGATTTAAAATACCTGTGGAGGTTTCATTGTGGACTAAAGTTACCGCTGTTGCTCCACCTTCAAGAGCTTGCTCCACTCTCTCCAGCTCTATGGAGCTGCCCCATTCAAATTCAACGCTTGCAGTTTTTCCATATCTCTCTCCTATTTCTTTGAAGCGCTCTCCAAATTTTCCATTCACCACGCATATTAGTTTATCATTTCTATCTATAACATTGCATATCGCTGTTTCCATCCCAGCGGTGCCTGAACCGCTTATTATAAAAATATCATTCTTGGTTTTAAATACCTCTTTCAAAACCTCTTCGCACTCAGCTAGTATTGAAGCGAATTCTGCTAGGCGATGATGTATCATTGGCTTGGACATAGCTCTGAGAATCCTAGGAAGCACAGGCACTGGCCCTGGGATCATGAGCAGCTCATTTTCATAATTCATAAATGTGTGCCCTCCCTTTTAGGTATAGCGAGCTTTATTTTTATTTAAAGCCTTCTTTTTTGATGCTGAAGATCGTTGGATCTCTTGCGATTAAATCCTTAATGGTTTCAACACTTAGTTTCAATTCCCTTGAAATTTCTATAATTGCTTTTCCATTGAATTCCAGAAATTTAGTGGCGAGAAATCTATCAGCTCCATAAACTCTTCTTAAATGAAGTATTAAGTCCAAGCGACTTGGATAGCTTGAGGTATTCACAGCTAAAATTTCCCTCCCACTCTCTGCTTTCTCAAACTCTAGCTTTGGTTTTTCAATTTCCACTTTTTCCTCCCCCTCTTTTCCCTTTATTGCTTTAATATTTCTCTTCACCAAGGAATGTATCAACAATGGATTTGCCGCTGTGGATATAAGAATTACAAGTAGCTTGCCTTTTAAATTGTATATCAAAATCTTGCCTAATTCGCTCTCATGAATGAGATATTCAAATGAGGTGTTTTTATATGTTAGATTTATAGTTTGAAAAAGCCTTTGAGCTACTTCCAAGCTTAATTCGAGAGAGCTGCTTGCTATCTTGCCATTTTCAATTATAAATGAACCAATTACCCCTTGCTTGCTCTGCAGTTCTTTTAATAGAGCCTCCATTGCTTACTATTATACCTTAAGCATTGTTTAAGCTTTTCCGCTCATTTAAATTCAAGGCAGGAAGCGCTTTTGCTCTATTTTATTGGGGAGATAAACATTTGCAGTGAATTCAATGGATTTAGCAACAAGTGCATCTTGCTCTATTTTATAGCCTCCTGCTTTTAAGTCCCTGAGTTCTTTCTGCCATTCCTTAGTGGAGAACCACTTATAATTGGAAAGTTCTTCGATTCGAGCATAATCTTCAGCATCAAGCTTTATGAGCGAGCTAGGTGGGAAGTCGTATTCCACGCGGTCGCTAGTTGTAAGCCCTAAAAACTTTGCATTGGGACAAGCTGCTTTTTCTGAGAAATAAGCAAGGGTAATTGAGCCTTGCTTGTAAACTGAGTATATATAATAGCCCCATGGATCCATATCGGTGAATATATAAATGGGGAGTTTAAACTCGCTTTCAAAGCGCTTTAGAAGGCGGCGCTCAGCTCTCGCTGGCTGTCCTTTGCCTGTTAATAGCAAGCAATTGTGCTTTTTCCAGTATTTCTGTTGATTCAAGAGATTCCAAACTGCATATTTCTCAACCACTAGTATATAATCCGCGCTGCATTCCTTTATATTAAAAAAGTCTTTCTCAACTATTGGTGGAATTGCCCCTCCAGCTGAGCCCATTTTGCTAAAATCCAATATATCCCCAGTTTTATCCTCCACCATTAGTGGTCCAGCGAGTACGCCTTTTGGGGTTGCGATCAATCTCAATTGCTCTCGGAGGGAATTGGTTAATACTTCTATGTCTTCTATAATTGGATCGGATTCCTCTTGGGTTTCAAAGGTATTCTCCCCTGTGCCTTTGATCTCATGTTTGAGCATGTAAAATAGCTGCCTTATATCCAAGGGGGGTTTATCTTCATCAAGCAGCCATTTTATTTGCTTTGCCACAAGCAATGTTTGCAGGAACTTCTTAGCTTGAGCTATGTTGAAGTAATATCGCCTTTGAGTATTACTTCCGAGTTTTATCACGCCTGCTTTTTCATCATAGTAAACATTATCGAGAGACCTAACTAGGATTTCAAGCGAGGGATTTTTTCCTAGGTCTATATCCTCAAGTACTTTTTGTCCTATGTTTTGAAGATTCTTAGCTATTACTTCTACTTTATTCATTCTTCACTCTCCAAGCTGCCAATTCGCTTGTCTAGAATCTGCAGCAGCTGTTTCTCTATATCCTTAGCAGGTCTGGAGGTTAAGCCTTGAAGGGCATCGGCAAGTAGAGGGGTATAGGCTAGAAAGATATTCTTCTTTTTACTTGCCTCAATCATTCGCCGCTTCTTAGCTAAAAAGCCGCTGAGCTTCCTTGCTAGTTCGCGAAGCGCGAGTTCAACTTCTTCCATAATTTCAGGTATACTTGCTATTGCATCTTTTGACTCCGAGGTAAATGGCACTTTTGTGGAAGCTATGTGAATCAAAATCACGAATGGCCCTGATGGCAGGCTTGAGTTATTCGCTTGCTCTATACCATAGTATTTCCAGTTTATCTTTTCAATCGCTTGTGTTATTGCACAAGCCCCTTGCTGATAGAGTAATGGCACGCGATTGGCAAAGCGCAAAATCTCAATGCGCTCAGCATTGTTGATATCCCCTCCATATGCCAGTCCTGCTTCTGCAATGAAAGGATTGCCAGCATATACTCTCGCAGCTCGAGTAGTTGTAGCTATGAAATCTGGTTTAAATTCTCTCTCAAGGCTTCTGTAAATCAATTGCTCGGTAATTGGAGAGAGGCAGTCTAAACTTGGAGCATTGATTTTAACGTTTTTAAAAGCCATTAAAAGCCTTTTGGCCTCTTCAAGTGTTACTTCCCAAGGCGGTTTATTTATATCTAGCTTTGCTTCTCTGCAGATATTACGAGCTGTATGCTGTCCTATGCTTTGGAATTCGTTGATTAAAAAAGTGCCCAGCTTTCTATTATTAGAGCGCTGCAGCATCTTCATCAACATGCCAATATCGATACCGCGGGGATGGGGCTTTACCTCGATGGATTGCTTGGGAAGTTCATGGGTTAATCTTTCATATAGGATTTCAGTGCCATTTGGCTCAATCAAGCGAATTCTAGCGTGGGGATTCACTATAGAGGTTGCCTTTAGATATTCCTGCACCGATTTCTTGCCCCTTACATATGTGCCCTCTATTTCCAGTTCAATTCTAGTGCCAGTTTGATACCATTCAATGGTTTTTTCAACTACAATTTCAGGTTCATTTGTTTGAGTATTGATGAAGAGCTCGAAATAATAAGCAGGTTCATTACTTGCGATTTTAGAAATTATCTTAACTGGTTTGCCTGAGGTAATTTGAGCATAAAGCACTGCAGCGCTAATACCAAGTCCCTGCTGCCCCCGGCTTTGTTTCAAAGTGTGAAAGCGACTTCCATATAATAGCTTGCCGAAAACCATTGGAAGTTGAGATCTAATTATTCCAGGGCCGTTGTCCTCGACTGCTATTTTATAATTCTTCTCATCAATCTTCTTAATCTCAACCCAGATATCTGGTAAAATACCTGCTTCTTCGCAAGCATCAAGGCTATTGTCAACTGCTTCTTTAACACAGGTAATAAGGCTCCTTATTGGTGATTCAAAGCCCAAGATATGGCGATTCTTCTCAAAAAACTCAGCCACGCTTATTGAGCGCTGTTTCTTCGCTAGCTCTGCAGCAATTGGGATATCTTTTACCGCTGAATTTGCAATAGCCAATTCCATCCCCTGTTATATAATTGGAATCGTGAGAAATAAAACTTGCGTTTAAAATAGGGAATAGGAATTTAAATTACATCTCTGCTCCCACGATTGTCTGCGTGGATGTCACGCCTTCGATTTCTCGAATTTTATCCACTATTTTATTTAGCGTGCTTAATCCCTCGACATCTATAATTGTAACGAAGTCGTATTCACCGAATACGTGAAATACATCTTTAACTCCCTCTATTTTTATAAGCTGCTTGTACACTGCTTTTTCCTCTCCTGGCACTACGTTTACCATTGTGACTCCTATTACCATATTTCTCACCATTTATAAATTGCCCTCACCCTTTTTAATGCTTTCCCCTTTTTAGTTTAATTCTAAAAATCCTAAAAACAATAGATTAAAATAGCTAATTTTGAAATAGCATTAATAGGCAAGATAAAATGGTTTATAGAACTCTTGGCAAGATAATGACTTCTTTTGTGCTCAGTGCAATTGCTACGCTTCTATTCATAATAGTTGTTGGACTCATTATTCCCTCTGAAGTTCCACCCCAGTCTATAGATGCTGTGCTTTTTACTCATTTTTTAACCGTAGGTGGCTTTACCGTGAGCGTGCTTATGTTTGGAAGATGTTTATTTGCCACTGTGATGAAAACTGGCTTGGGAGACTGGAGAATGCTATCCTATGGCACTTATTTGCTTTTCATCTTCGGCTGCGCTAATATTGCTGAGCACTTCT
>JAWCMA010000006.1:0-18255 GCA_038850285.1 Methanocellales archaeon
GTCACGGGGGTATAGGTTGGGATTGGAGTTGGGCTTGCAATCCAGGGAGATGAACTTGGAGTAGGCGATGGAGTTGGATTTATAATAACTTGCTGCTGAATGCACCCAGTCGCAAATAAACATAGCACCAGTATTAAAAACACTCTATATTTTATCATCTTTTTCATCCTAACCTATCTCCCTAACGATCCTTGCGATATCATCACCTACTTCACTCGTCTTAGAGCTGCCTCCTAAGTCGTAGGTGCGTACTCTGCCCTCTTTTAAATTCTGCTCAATTGCTTTAACCACCAGCTGCGCTGCTTCCCTCTCACCTAGGTTTTCAAGTAGCATTGCCCCTGCCCATATTGTTGCTATTGGATTAACTTTATTCAAGCCTTTATATTTAGGAGCACTTCCATGGATGGGCTCAAACATGCTTGTACCAGTTGGATTTATATTGCCGCCTGGAGCTAAGCCAAGGCCTCCTTGGATCATTGCACCCAAGTCTGTGATTATATCACCGAACATATTGGGTGCCACCACGACATCGAACCACTCTGGGTTTTTCACGAACCACATGGTAATCGCATCGACGAAGTTAAAATCGGTTTTTACATCTGGATATGACTTGGCAATTTCACTGAAAATCTCCCGCCAGAAGCCATAGACCTCAGTTAAAACATTTGCTTTATCCACGCTTGAAAGATGCTTTCTGCGCTGCCTAGCGAGTTCAAAGGCATATTTAATTACTCTTTCACAGCCTTTCCTAGTAACGGCTCCAATTTGATATGCTACCTCCTCGCTCTCAGATTCTATATCCAGATTGAATTTAATTTTATATAGCTTGCGGATTACCTCTAGTTCTTGCTTGCTCACTCCCTGCTTTGCCCTTCCCCCTATGCCTATGTAGAAGTCCTCGGTATTTTCTCTAACTACAACAAAATCTATATCCCTAGGTGTTTTGCTCTTCAAAGGGGTTTCCACGCCTTCAAGTAGCTTCACAGGTCTGAGATTGATATATTGATCGAAGTAGAAGCGCAGGGTTAGCAGAATTCCCTTTTCAAGTATTCCTGGTTTAACTCTCTCATCGCCAATAGAACCAAGATAAATTGCTTTATACTTTGAGAGCTCCTGCAAGGTTTCCTGGGTGATGAGCTCGCCAGTTTTGAGATAATGATCAGCGCCATTTGGGTAATGCACCCATTCTATTTCAAAACCCATAACCTCGCTCACTGCATCTAGAACTTTTTTGCCTTCAGCAATAACCTCGGGTCCTATTCCATCGCCAGCTATTACTGGAATTTTATATTTAACCATGAGATCCACCTTCTAAAAAAATAAAGGCAAGGCTTTCAAATATTTTTCCCCATTCCTGCGAATTTTATTCCTCTTCTCTTGCAATCTTCGCCACGCCCACTACTCTATCGCCCTCAGCGACATTCATTATCTTCACTCCCTGTGTGTTTCTCCCCTGCACAGGTATGCTGTTTGCTGATATGCGTATTATCACGCCCAGTGAGGTTATGAGCATGAGTTCCTCGCCATCAGCAACTTCCTTAACCGCTACCACTTTACCATTTCTGGAGCTGGTTATTATGGTTATCACTCCCTGTCCACCGCGATGGGCGCAGCGATATTCCTCGAGGGAAGTGCGCTTGCCATAGCCATTTTCGGTGATTGTAAGCAGAGTGGATTTTTCCCTCACGATTTCCATACTCACCACTTCATCATCGCCTCTCAAGCGAATTCCACGCACTCCTATGGCATTTCTCCCCATGCTGCGTACATCAGTTTCTCTAAATCTTATTGCCTTGCCATTTTTAGTGCTGAGAATGATTTCTTCAGTTCCACTAGTTAGTTTGACTTCCACGAGTTCATCGCCCTCTTTAAGACCAATTGCAATTATACCTGTTCTCCTAGGTTTTGCGAAAGCCCTGCAGGGGATTTTCTTGACTATGCCTCTCTTGGTAGCCATAACTAAGTAGCACGCTTCGCTGAAGCTCTTAATTGGAATGCTCGCAGTTATCCTTTCATCTTTCTGTATGTTTATGAGATTCACAATTGCCTTACCGCGGGAATATCTATCCCCTGATGGTATCTCATAAACTTTGAGCCAGTAGGCTCTGCCTTTATTGGTGAAAAATAATATATAATCGTGGGTTGAGGCTATGAATAAGTCCTCAACTAAGTCCTCGGCTTTAGTTTGCATTCCAATTACGCCTCTACCGCCTCTCCTCTGCATTCTATAGATATCAATTGGCATGCGCTTTATGTAATTATCATGGGTCTTGGTAATTATAACCTGCTCTCTTGGGATGAGGTCTTCCATGCTGATTTCTTCGATTTTTTCAAGAATTTCGGTCCTGCGTGTATCCCCATATTTATCCCTAAGCTCAATTAGCTCATTTTTAATGATCTCAAGGAGTTTATCCTCGCTCGCTAGAACTTCCTTCAGCCAGGAAATTTTCCTCATTAGCTCCTCGCGCTCTGAATCGATTTTTTGCTGCTCCAGAGCCACTAAGCGCTGCAGCTTCATTTCCAAAACCGCCTTTGCCTGCTCTTCGCTGAGCGCTAGCTCTTTGATTAAGGTGGCTCTAGCTTCTTCCCCTGTTGCTGCACCTCTAATTATCTTCACCGCTAGGTCAATATTTTTCAAAGCAATGCTTAATCCTTCTAGCACATGTGCTCTTTTCTCTGCATTTTCCAATTCAAACTGCGTTCTTCTCTTCACCACTTCCCTGCGGTGGTAGATGAAGTGCTGGAGGAGTTCTTTTAATGTTAAAATAACTGGCTGTCCTTCGACTAGTGCTAGGTTTATTATGCCAAATGTGGTTTCCATTTGGGTATGCTTGTAAAGCTGATTAAGCACTATATCTGGACTTGCATTTTTACTCAATTCGATTACGATGCGTATGCCTTCGCGATTTGATTCATCGCGTAGATCAACGATTCCATCCACTTTTCTATCCCTAGCTAGCGAGGCTATGCTTTCTATTAAATTCGCTTTATTAACTTGAAATGGAAGCTCGGTTACTATGATTCTTTTTCTATCTTTGCCCTCTTCAATGCTTACTTTAGAGCGTACTTTTACCGCTCCCTTTCCAGTGGCGTATGCATCCACTATGCCTTGTGTGCCGTATATAATTCCACCTGTGGGGAAATCAGGGCCTTTTATATGCTGCATAATTTCCCCTATTTCCGCTTGAGGTTTATTGATTGAAAGAATCAATCCATCTATGACTTCGCGCAGGTTGTGAGGTGGAATGCTAGTTGCCATTCCAACTGCTATTCCTGAGGATCCATTTATCAGTAGATTTGGCACCTTTGAGGGGAGCACAGCTGGCTCCTTAAGGGTCCCATCGAAATTGGGTGTGAAATTGACGGTGTTCTTCTCTATATCTTGAAGCATTTCCTCAGCTATCTTCGCCAAGCGTATCTCGGTGTAGCGCATTGCCGCTGCTTCATCGCCATCTATCGATCCAAAGTTACCTTGACCATCAATGAGTGGATATCTGCAGGAGAAGTCCTGTGCCATTCGAACGATTGCATCGTAAACAGCCACATCCCCGTGGGGGTGGTATTTTCCTAGGACTTCGCCTACGATGCGCGCGCTTTTTTTATAGGGCTTATCGCTTGTTGAGCCAAGTTCATTCATCGCATATAGAATGCGGCGGTGAACTGGTTTCAAGCCATCTCTTACATCTGGTAGAGCGCGGCCCACGATCACGCTCATTGCATAGTCAAGGTAAGATCTCTTCATCTCGTCTTCAATTTGAATCGGCAAAACCGCTTGCTTGCTGTTCATTTTCTCACGCCTTATATTCATACATCAAGGTTTCTTACAGCTCTGGCGTTTGCCATTATGAATTCTCTCCTTGGTTCAACAGCATCTCCCATGAGAATGGTGAAAATGCGATCTGCTTCCATGGCATCTTCTAGGGTTACTTTTAATATTGTTCTTGTATTTGGATTCATAGTAGTTTCCCAGAGCTGTTCTGGGTTCATTTCCCCTAATCCTTTGTAGCGCTGAATAGCTGCCCCATCCCCCCCGAGTTTCTCTAGCGTTTCATATAATTCTCGATCGCTATATACATAGACCTCGGTTTTGCCTTTCTTGATTTTATAAAGGGGGGGCTGAGCTATGTATATATATCCAGCTTCTATGAGCGGGCGCATGTGACGGAAGAAAAAGGTTAAAAGTAAAGTGCGAATATGCGCTCCATCCACATCTGCATCTGTCATGATTATGATCTTTTGATATCTTGCCTTACTTAAATCAAATTCCTCGCCTATTCCTGTGCCAATTGCAGTGATTATTGTGCGTATTTCTTCATTTTTCAACATTTTATCCTCGCGTGCTTTCTCCACATTCAAAATCTTGCCTCGCAGGGGTAATATAGCTTGAAATCCGCGATCTCTGCCTTGCTTCGCTGAGCCGCCTGCGGAGTCACCTTCAACCAAGTAAAGCTCGCACACCGCGGGATCCCTTTCAGAGCAATCCGCGAGTTTTCCAGGAAGTGTGGCACTCTCGAGGGATTCTTTTCTTCTCGCAAGTTCTCTGGCTTTTCGCGCTGCTTCTCTCGCTCGAGCTGCTAATATTGATTTTTCAATGATTTTGGTGGCGATCGCTGGATTTTCTTCGAAATAATTCGCTAGTTCTTCGCCAATTATGGTTTCAAGTATGCCCTTGAGCTCGCTGTTCACAAGCTTGGTTTTAGTTTGACCTTCGAACTGGGGATTCATGAGTTTTAGGCTAAGCACAGCTGTAAGTCCCTCTCTTATATCCTCTCCAGTGAGGAGTTCTTCTTTCTCTTTGAGCAAGCCATTTTTCCTAGCATAGTCATTGACTACTCTGGTTAAAGCTGCTTTGAAGCCAATGAGATGCGTGCCTCCCTCGGTGGTGTTTATATTATTGGCAAAGGCATAGATGTTCTCTACATAGCTATCATTGTACTGCATTGCGATCTCGAGTTCGATTTCATCTTTTTTCTTTTCAAAGTAGATTATTTCCTCGTGGAGCGGAGTTTTGCCAGTGTTGAGGTATTCCACGAAGGATTTTATTCCGCCTTCATATTGATAGATCTCCTGCTTTCCCCCATCTCGCTGGTCTTGAATTGTGATTTTCAGACCTCGGTTGAGAAATGCCAGTTCTCTCATTCTTTTTGAAAGCAGCTCAAAGTCGAAGTTGATTTCTGGGAAAATTGTATTATCGGGCTTAAATGTTATTTTTGTGCCGCTTTCTCTTGCTTCACCGATTATTTTTACCTCCGTTTTAGGTATGCCCCGTTCATATCTTTGAAAGTAAATCTTTCCATCTCTTTTTACTTCAACTTCAAGCCATTTTGAGAGGGCATTTACAACTGAAACGCCAACGCCGTGCAAGCCCCCGGCTACTTTATAGCTCTCGTGATCGAATTTGCCTCCTGCGTGTAGCATTGTCATTACAACTTCTATAGCGCTTTTATTATATTTTTCTATGACCTCTGCTGGTATGCCTCGTCCATTATCACAGACGGTAATGCTATTATCTTTATTTATGATTAAATCGATTGAACTGCAAAAACCTGCTAGGGCTTCGTCTATGCTATTGTCAACAACCTCATAAACAAGGTGGTGAAGTCCTTTTGAATCTAGGCTGCCTATATACATACTTGGCCTTTTTCTCACGCCTTCCAGTCCCTCAAGCACTTGTATATGCCTAGCATCGTAAGCTGAATTGACGCTATTTTTTCCAGTCATTTTAACTCCAATCCCCATACCAAATGACATTTTTATAAAATATCATGTTTCTCTATTTTATCTGCTTTATAGATACTTATATTTTATGCTCTTGGGAAAACATAATATTCCAAATTTTAAATTATTTTTATATTATAAAATTAGAAAGCATGCATGCTTTTTTTCTCGCCTTCATCAAATTTAATTTCACCGTGCTTAGCTTCCCACTCCTCGATAGGTATGCTATACTTGCGCTCAATCTCCTCTCTATACGTTGGTCCAGAGTTATATGCACAGAACGGCACAATTCTCCGCTTAGGGTCGGGAGTGGCATAGTGAATCACGCAGCGGCGCACCCTTTCGAGGTCGTAATTAAAATTATCCATGAAATGCATTGTACCAATGAAAAGAGCTCTCCAGTGAAATTCTCCAAGCTCGGAATAATCTTGATCTCGCAGAATTTTCTTCAGCTTTTCTCTAAAATTCACACCAAGCAGCTCTTCCTTTTCAGTTATACATTCATTTATAGTCTTCAATCCCTTAAGGAATACCTTTGCCTTGCTCAACAAGCCTCCTTTTAGAAGCTCAAAGGTTATTTCATCCATTGAAGCAAAAAGTCTTTCCACATCCACAAATCTATTTATCGGAATCAAACCTTTTTCAGTTATAAATACATAAGTTGCCATACCGCAGTGTGGATGTGCACTCAATTCAACTTGCGGTTTACCTACATATGCTTCCACCAGCTTGGAAATCGCAACTACACACGGCACTGGATAGAAATCCCTTTTTTTGATCTCTCCATTAGTTTGCACCTCAATTCTACTGCAAAGATCCGGAATAGTGAATCTCCGCCTCTCCCGCTCTTCAGTGGAAGCAGCACCTGTGAATGCAACTGGCTGGAAATTAACACCTCTCACAACATCCACATTCTCAGCGGCAAATCTAATTATACCCCCAATTTCATGGTCATTAATCCCATTCAAAAGCGTAGGAACTAAAACCACACCGAGCTTAACCTTTCGACAGTTGACAATTGCTTGCTTCTTGACCTCAAGCAAAGGCTCAGTTGCTTTGGAAATACCATCGAAGTGAAGATAAAGCGTGTTCAGCCCAGCTTCAAAAAGTTTTTTAATAAGGCCTTTTTCCCTAGCGATTTTCACCCCATTGGAAGCCAGCTGAATCTGTAAAAAACCTAAATCCTTGGCAGCTTTAATGATCTCAGGAAGATCGTCTCGAAGAGTTGGCTCGCCGCCTGAAAACTGGATAGCTGGTGCTGGCACAGGCTGCTCCTGGCGCAGTGCCTTCATCATCTCCAGTATCTGCTCAAAAGTAGGCTCATATACATATCCACGCCTATAGGCATTTGCAAAGCAGAAACTGCAGCGCAGATTGCAGCGATTTGTAACATCTATATTAGCTAAATTAGTAGCACCTAAATGCAGGTTGCATAAACCGCAGTCGTCCGGGCAGCGACTTGCATTTTTCACCTGTGGATTTTCAATGGTTCTAGCATCATAAGCATATTTCTCTGCTTTTAAATATAGCTCCACATCACTCCAGTAAATATCTTTAACTCCGCCGTGTTCAGGACAGGTTTTCTCAATCCAGACAGCCCCATTGTTGGCGTAAACATTAGCCGCAATTAGTTTCTTGCAGATTGGACAGATCGATTGAGTTTGCTTTGGAAGTCCTTTTTTCAACGCTGTTTGATAGGAAGTGTAATTCTTTTTCAACCCCAATCACCCCGTCACTGGCACCAGCAAATTTAATACTATGTGATCATTTAACATAGGAATTAATTAAGACTTTTGGTGCAGGAGAATAAAAAATTGATAGAAAGCGCACTTGAAACACTTGCTAAAACAATTTGGTTAATGCTCCCAGCGTATCTCCCTAATCCAGCAGCAGCACTATTTGGAGGGAGAACCCCTATAGATCTTGGAAAGCACTTTTTGGATGGAAAGCGCATCCTAGGAGATGGAAAAACCTTTCAAGGATTAATATCCGGCACCGCCTGCGGTATAGCAATTGGCATTGCACAGCATTATTTAGCCGAAAAAGTTAATATGCCGGATTTTGGGGATTACCCTATTTTTCTTCAAGTGGTTTTCCTCCTTTCCTTCGGTGCGCTGCTTGGCGACTTGTTAAAAAGCTTTTTCAAGCGAAGATTGGGCTATGAGCGAGGAGCTAAACTTCCAGTTGTGGATCAACTTGATTTGGTCTTAGGTGCTTGGATGCTTGCATTGATATTTGCCAGAGATTGGTTTTTAGCAAATTTCAATGTATATATAATTTTAACCGCAGTGATAATAACACCATTGCTGCATAGAATAGTTAATGTGATAGGATACAAAATTGGAGCTAAAAGGGAACCTTGGTGAATTGTGCAGTGGTGAATTGCGATGGATGAACTCATAAATGCACTTAAAGCCTGCGGCGCGATTAAATTAGGCGACTTTGTGCTTTCATCTGGAAAGAAAAGCAAGTACTATATAGATATAAAAAAAGCAAGCGCTGAGCCTAAGGTACTTAAATTAATTGCAAGCCAAGTAGCAGCTGCGATAAAGCAAATAGAGCAAAATCGAAATATAAAGTTTGACCGCATCGCAGGGATAGAACTCGGAGGCGTGCCTATTGCAGTTGCAGCTTCCCTTGAACTTAACCTGCCTCTGCTCATCATTAGAAAAGCTGAGAAATCCTATGGTTTAAAGGAAAGAATAGTGGGAAGTTTAAATCTTAGTGATAGAGTTGTGCTGTTGGAGGATGTGGTTACAACAGGCAGTTCAGCGCTAAGCGGGGTAGAGATCATAAAAGCTGCAGGTGGATCTATAGATACAGTGATAAGCATCGTAGATAGAGAAGAGGGTGCTTTAAAAGCTATGAATGAAAAGGGAATAAGCTTGATAGCTTTAATTAAAGCAAGCGAGTTACTTAAATGAGAAGATGAAGCAAGTTGCGGGGAAGATATATCCATTTGAAAAACCTGAGCTTTTGATAGAAATATTGGAATCAATGAATCTAGGCGAGCAGTTTTTTTACATGACTCCAACTCAAGAATTCAGCTATACTACTACCTTTGTAGTATTAAGAAAGGAAAGAATTGGTTGGTCGCTATGGAGGCAGAAGAGGAGTGAATTCGGAGGGCGCGACTATCTTCCAATATTTTTCAAGACCGCGAAAGAAGTTATTCGCTGGATGATCGAGAATAATGCCTATCTCGATGAAATGGAGTTAATGTTTAAAAACTCGCTCTTTTAATCAAAACTTTTATTAAAAATCGGGGCAGAGGAAATAAAATATGAATGAAGCAGAGGTGGAAAAAATCTTAACTTGGGCTGAGAAATATGCTGCTAGATCAGGATTTAGAGTAAACCCTAATAGAGAACAGGCTAAATTGATAGCGCTGGGTTTGCTTAAAAATCAGGAGAAATATAGCAAGCGCTACTGCCCCTGCAGGATTATCACTGGTAATGCCGAGGAGGATAGGAAGATAATTTGCCCGTGTGCCTATCACAAGGAGGAAATAGCTGCCCAAGGGCAGTGCCACTGCGGGCTATTTATGAAGTAGGGTAAATGGCAAATGATAAAAAAAATTTGAGCATTGAAATAGCTATAGATGAAGAAGCGCTTGAGGAAATCATCGATAGCTATCTTGATATAGGCGCTCCCCTCACTAGGCTTGAGATTAAAAGCGAGCTAGTATTAATAGTGCAGGGAGAAGATATAGAACAGCTTTTATATATGCAGGAAAACGGGGCTTGCTTGAATTGCAGCTACTCAAGAGCAGAACCTAAAGCAGTTAGGAAGCAAGGGAGGAAAATAGAGGTTGACTTTACCCTTAGAACTTGCAACCTTAAGTCTAGGTGAAAAATGCAAGCGGCGCAAGCCCCTTATTGTTATGCGATAACTCTTTTAACTAGAGGTATCTAAAGCTAGATTATGGTTTATATAGATGATATCGGGAGTTTGCCTTTCCCAAAGAGATCTGACATCACCAAGGAAAAATTTGCCTCGCTATATGTTGAGCAGCAGGAAATTGCAGCTCAAAGAAGGAAAATTGAGAGCGAGTTATTTTATGATTTAATTGCAAGTGCCCTCTGGCTAAAGATAGAATCTGGTCTGGATGTAATTAACTACCCTCAGCTTCATAATATGTATGATCAATTTTTGATTGCAATGAGAAATCACGAGATAGAGCCTTTTTTAATTGAGGAGAGATATGCAGTTATCCCAGAGCTATTTGTGGTAAAGGAAGAAGCAAAGAAATATCACGAGCAAAAGGGAGAAAAGCTGAAGCTTAGAGTATGCGTTACAGGGCCGCTTGAGCTATATCAAAGATCTGGCTTTGGAACTTATATTTACGGGGATATATTGAGAAACTTCGCCTTGAGCGTGAATGCCTTTCTAAGGAACGCTCTCATTAAGAATAAATATGTTGAGACTTTTGCAGTTGCAATTGATGAGCCAAGCTTGGGCTACTCAGATTTGCTTAACCTCAGCGATGAGGAATTGATTAAATCATATGAACTCACAACTCAAGGTATTTCAACTTTGATTCAAATTCATCTTCATTCCCTCAACGCGGCTAGAATACCGCTTATGACTGAGAATATAGATGTATTAACAGTTGAGAGCGCTGCAAATCCTGAGAATTTGAAAAATATTTCAAAAGCAGAGTTGGAGGCAAATGATAAGTTTATTCGCGTGGGTGTTACTAGAACCAATATCGATGCAATTTACGCGGAATATCTAGAAGGGGGCATCGAGCCCAGTGATATCGAGCTCGTGGATAGCGAGGATTTAATTAGAAAGCGATTTGAAAATGCAAAGAAACTCTTTGGAGATCGCCTGAGCTTCACAGGGCCTGACTGCGGTTTGGGAAGTTGGCCGTCTCAGGAAGCTGCATTTGAATTACTCAAGCGAACAGTGAGAGCAATTAAAAGCCCTTAATCCTTTCTAGCATTCTAGCGTGAGCTTTCCGAAGCGAGGGCAGCTCGTATTTCTCCACGATTATATCCCAGTTGAATCTCTCAGCTAAAGCACGAACATTTCTACTCATTTCCAAGCGAATTTCCTCAGGTGAAGTGATTATCTCATAGATATAGCTTGCAATTTCCTCCTCCATTTTCTCCCTGCTCTGCCCTATGACTCTGCAGGCATACATACCCAGCTGAGCCTTCTCCCGCGGTACACCTTTTGAAACCTCTTCCCTGATATAAGTTTTAACTGCATCCAGCCAGCAGCCTGTTACCTCAGAGGTGATGAAAGGCGTGCCTCCGCGTGCTGCTTCCAGTGGAGTTAGCCCAAAGGGCTCATATGTACTTGGAAATACACCTACATCGCAGCCTGTCACGAACTCGGGGAATGTAAGTGCTAGATTACAGAGATCGGGTCGCATGAATTGATTGAAGAGAAGTACCTTCACCTGTTTAGAGGTTAAATTTATTTGATTTGAGCGCTTGAATAAAGCCACTTCGAAATCGCAAATTAAGTCTTCGCTGTGCTCATATGGCCATTTCTCTATGACCTTTATACACTCAGCTTTATGAAGGCGCATTCCAGGCTCAGTGCTCCCTGTGACGAGGAATAGCGCTACTTTGGAGTTATTGCCAGCTGCTTCTAACAAGCTAGCGAGCAATTTGCTTGCATTTATAACCTCAAAAATTCCCTTTTCAATAACCATTCTCCCAATGAAATAAGCTATGAAATCAGGCTTGAAATCTGAAACCTTGAATACATAATCCCTCAATAACTCCTTATTTTTCCTCCTCACCTCAGGCGTAGGCGCGGGTCCAAGTTCAGTGTCTATGCCATTTGGCACTACATCTAAATCTATACCATAGAGTCCCTTAGCTTCTTTGGCGGTAATCTGGCTTACGGTTACAGCGTGATCAGCGCGCTCCATATTTGCCTCAAGTCCATTTTTCCCGAGATGGAATCCCTCGCTGAGCATTCTATTCTTAATTTCATCCTCTTTCGCAATCAAGTCTTGCTTGTCATATCCAAAAATGATCTTATTCTCCTTGATCCATTTCTCTATCTTTTCATAGCCTTCATATGGCCCCAGTTTATTTATTAAATGTCTCCCTGAAAATGTAGCGTGAGCTCTAAGTCTCACACCAACTGGTGAATTCTTGCTTAAAAGGTTGTATCCCCCAGAGAATGTCTGGAATTCTTCAAAACTTGCCACGAGTTTTACCTCTGGATTAGCCTCGTGAAGGAAGATCGCTGAATTATGAATTATCTCACCTGCAACATAGCCAAATGTAATATCAGGTTCATACCAAGTATCACCAGTGTAGTGCAGAGAGTGAATTGCAAATGCACCTCGATCCTTGGTGAACTCAAATAGCTTTGTTTTAATTTGATCCACGTTATTCTCCATATACTCAGGCCAGTCGGTTTGGCGAAAGCGCGCTGTTCTCACGGCTAGGGTTTTTATCCAGCTCCCGCGCACTTTTCGCTGGCCGAAGAAATAGCTTATATCTCTAATTTGCCTGCAGGCATATGCTAGATCATGGGGGATCTCTAAACTTTTCCAAGCATTTCTCCTCCGCAATCCATAAATCACGCCACAGGTACTTCGATTCCAAGGGGCAATTAATATTACCTCTCCATGTTTACTCAAACGAGGAGCTTCATCATCAATTACAGTTCCAATGCCCCCAACTGCTTCCAAGGCTTCCCAGCTGACGAGGTATATCCTATCGAAGAACATCAAGATTTCACGGTACTTTTTCCCTTATATAATTTGCGAGAGAGCAGAGATTGTGCAAATTTAGTAAGATAGTAATATAAATATAGTAAATAGTATAGAAATATAGAAACCCTATACATATTAATTGGAAGGGATGCAAAGTTCAGCATCATTTAGCTTTTTATCAAAACATCAAAACATAAGCGAACTCCTACATGCATTGCACTGTTCGTCCTCTTGATCAAGTGGAATTAAAATCAGCTTTTTGCATTTTAAGCAGCGAACCTGCTTGAGCCCATCTCTGCAAGCAAGAGAAGCCATTAAGTCTTCCAAGCTGGCGCCACAAGGGAAATCGCTCTCGCAGTCTCTATTCAAGTTTAATCACTTAGCCATTTTTACACCATGGCTTTGCGAGGTAGAGACCCCAAGCGCTTTCTCAGTTTCAAGTTCGCTCGATAAGCTAAGGGTTATTTCATATATTCTTTTGCCCTTCTCAGTTAGAATGTACTGCTTGAAAATTCCCTTTTCAATTAAACCCTCTGTTTCAAGGTCATTCAAATGATCTATTATATTCGAGCGAGAGCGCGCCATCTCCTCCGGGACATCCTGCTCAGCCAAGTCTTTTTTATACTGACAGTATATCATAGTAGAGGTTAAACCCTGGGGTTCGTGATATAGAAGATTCATTATGTAAAGGCGTGCAAAGCTCTTGATAATACTTCTCAATCCAGAAGATGTAAGCACTTGATAAACTTCCCGTACCCCTTTTTCAGTGCTACCTTCAGACACAAATGAAATTATGATCAAGGCATATTTAAGTGTATTTATATGATTTTATTCTAATCCAATTTTTTTAATGATTAATCATTTATTGAAAAAAAAGAAGAAATGAAAAAATAATTTTATTTAAAAAAATCAGAAAAAGAAAAAAGAAAAAATAAAGAAGGTGATTTTGATATTAAAGCAATTCTAATAAAACGCATAGATGATGATGAAAATAGGGACTCGCTAAGAGAACTCGAGGCACTTGCGAGATCAGCGAATTATGAAGTCATGGATATAGTGGTGCAGAGAACAAAGCCAAATCCAACATATCAAATTGGAAAAGGAAAGATTTTGGAAATAGCAAAGTTTGTTGAGGAGAAAAAATGCGATAAATTGATCTTCGATAACTTACTCACCCCTGTGCAGAGCTACAATCTCTCTAAAGTCTGCGGAGTGGAAGCGATCGATCGCTTGAATCTAATTCTCGAGATCTTTGCTCTTCGAGCAGGCACTAGAGAAGCTAAGCTTCAAGTTGAACTCGCTAAGCTAAGCTATGAGCTTCCCAAAGCAAAGCTGAAAGTCAAACTTGCGAAGAGGGGAGAGCAGCCTGGATTTCGAGGCCTTGGTAAATATGAAGCAGAGGTATATGAGCTTGAAATCAAAAAGAAGATCCACAAGCTCAAAGAGCAGCTTAAAACTGTGGCTAAAGAGAGGGACTCCCTGAGACTGAAGCGCAGGGAAATGGGATTCGACTTAGTAGCACTCGCAGGCTACACCAATGCAGGCAAAACCACGCTCCTAAATGCACTTACAAATGAAAATGCACTGGTAAGCGATGAACTTTTCACAACCTTGGTACCGAAAACTCGGAGGCTGCCGTTGGATCATAGAAATGTACTGCTCACAGATACCGTTGGCTTCATAAGAGACCTCCCTCCCTGGCTTATTGAAGCCTTCCACTCCACCTTGACTGAGATTTACCTAGCTGATGTAATTTTGCTGGTAGTGGATATAAGCGATGATTTAACTGTACTTGAGAGAAAGCTTGAAACGAGCTTGAGCACCTTGCGCGGAGAAATAAAAGCCACGCCTATAATCACAGTTTTAAATAAATGCGACTTAGTAGATAAAGAGCAAATTGAGCGCAAGCTAGATAGAATAAATCATTTGATTTCCAATCCGGTGCTGGTTTCATCGAAGCAAGAGATCGGTTTCCAAGAATTGAAGCAGAAGATCTTAGAAGCACTTCCACCTTGGCGCAAGGGAAAAGCGGTTCTTTCTCAAACTGATGAACACCTCGCATTATTATCTTGGCTTTTCAAAAGCGCTTGGATAACCTCTATAAACTTTAATGAAAAAATTGAAGTTGAATTTCAAGCAAGAGAAGATATATACGCGAGGATAAATAAAAGCCTAGGCTTGCACTTAGACTAGTAATTTAAAAAGGAATCAATTGGGCGAGCCCCTTCAATTTCCCTCTTAGTTATCGCCACTTTATCGATGACATCTTCCTCGATGTAAATTGGAGCACTTGCTCTAATAGCTAGAGCGATGCAATCGCTTGGTCTAGCATCAATATTGGCTTCCTCATCTCCATTACTCACATAGAGCCTTGCATAGTAAATCTGCTCATCAAGGTCGTCTATAACGATTTTTATAATTCTTGCCCCCAAGGTGTTGAGAATTGACATTATTAGGTCATGAGTCATTGGCCTTGGAGAAACCTCATTTTTAAGCGCAGCATTGATGGAGATCGCTTCAGGAAAGCCAATGTATATGGGCACAATGCGCTCTTTATCATCAGCTAGCAGTACAACTGGCGTGGGACCTGAAATCGTGCTAAGGATATACACGCCTTTTACATTTACTGAAATTGAATTTGCCATTAAAAGGAAAATAACACCCCTACTATATGAAGATATTGATCTAAATAGTTTTATTATAACAAGTGGCAAGAATATCGATGGAGGGGTAACTTTTGGAAGAGGTAATGACAGTAATTCCTCTAGATATAAAGCGGAAATTGAGAGAAGAATTTGAGATATTGAGGCGTAGGATAGCGATATGTGTGTTCACTAGGGAAGGAGAGAATGAGCAGTTCAACCTTTTCTCCATAAAACTGGTGCAAGAACTATCACAGTTAAGCGATAAAATAGAGGCAAATTTTTATAAAATAAGCGAGCTAGAGTCAGAGAAATATAATATCAAGCGATCGCCAACAATACTTATCGATCCTGAGAATTTTAATATAAGATATACAGGTGCTCCAGCTGGAGAAGAAGGCCGATCCTTCATTGAATCGATTTTAATGGCTTCTCTAGGGATTAGCGTGCTTGCAAAGCAATCTAGAGAAAAACTTGCTAAGCTTAAGGAAAAACGCCATATAATGGTATTCGTCAGTCCAACCTGTCCTTATTGCCCGCAGCAAGTGATATATGCAGTAGCAGCAGCGATTGAGAGAAAAGATCTAGTTTCAGCTGAAATTATAGAGATATTTGAAAATGAAGATCTCGCGAGAGAATATAACGTGCTCTCAGTTCCTCAAACAGCCATCAATGGAAAAATCATTTCAATTGGATTAGAATCAGAGGAAGCATTCATCGAAGAAGTGCTCACCATGATCCCTCAAAAAATTGCTCAGCCAGTGGCCAAGGAAGAGGAAGTGACTGAAGTGGATCTCGCAATTGTAGGAGCTGGGCCTGCTGGTTTGACAGCTGCTATATATGCTGAGAGAAGCGGACTTAAAACGCTGGTGCTTGAAAAGGCAAATATAGGAGGACAAGCAGCAATCACGCCAATCGTTGAAAACTATCCAGGTTTCACTAGAATACCTGGAAAAGCACTTATGGAATTAATGGCACACCACGCAATGCACTATGCTAGAATTCATCAAGGAGAAGAAGTACTTGCAATCAAGTCAAATAAGCAATTTGAGGTAATCACGAATAAAAGAAAATATCTCGCTAGAGGAATAATCTTGGCAACTGGAGCGGTGCATAGAAAATTAGATGTGCCTGGAGAGGATAGATTATATGGAAGGGGCGTTAGCTACTGCGCTACTTGCGATGGTTATTTCTATAGAGGGAAAAAAGTTTTGGTAATCGGCGGGGGGAACAGCGCAGTTTCCGAGGCTCTTTATCTAGATAGCATAGGTGCAAATGTAACCCTAGTTCATCGAAGAGATAAACTCAAAGCTGAAGCTAAACTCCAGCAAATTCTTGCGGAGCGGAAAATCCCAGTGCTCTGGAACTCCAAGGTTAGAGAAATACTAGGTAAGGAGATCCTCACTTCCGTGAAAATTGAGAATGTAGCGGAGGGAAAAGTAACTGAATACCCTGTGGATGGAATTTTTATTTCCATCGGCTATGAACCAGCCAATGGACTTGCGAAGCAGCTTGGGCTCAAACTCGATGAAGAGGGATATATTAAAGTGGACAGACACCAGCGCACAAGCATGCCCTTTGTATACGCCGCAGGCGATGTAACAGGAGGGGTTAAGCAAATAGTAACTGCTGTTGGAGAAGGCTCAGTCGCAGCTATAACTGCCTTTGAAGACCTCTCAAGTCCATACTGGAGGGAAAAAAATAAGCAGAATTTTTTTGATAATTTAATATAGTCCATTGGTATACAAAACATGGGGATTGACTTGATGGCTAAATATACCATTGGCAATGTAGAAAAACATGAACTCGAGATTGACTTTATAAGATGGATGAGGAAGCTAAAGGTAAAAATAGATGGAGCTGAAACTGAGAAATGGGACTCCCTTTTAAATGGGGACTCGGTAAATTTAGAGTTGGGCAGAGAAGAGAAACATAGAGTTGACATCAAAATAGGAGGTATATTCGTACCCACTTTAAGTATTTACGTAGATGGAACTCCATTAGCTCAGGAAATATAACATATAACTATACATTCCAAAATCACGCTATTTCAAAATACCTTGTTATATTGCAAATAAATAACAAATCCTAGGTTAAGGATTTGCTATTTTTAGATATAAATAGAAAAAATAATCAAGTTCAAGACCAAACTCTTTTTCAAAAGGTGGAATTATGAGTGGCAATATCCTTGATAAGCTCATCGAAATAGTAGGTAGAGATAGAGTTACAGCTGATCCCGCAGATCTATACTGCTACTCCTATGACTCATCATATATATCTGGAAAGGCGGACTACGTGGTTATACCGCTCTCTACCGAGGAAATTGTTAAAATCGTTAAACTCGCTAATGAATATAAAATACCAATAGTGCCAAGAGGGGGGGGAAGTGGATTAACCGGGGGTGCTGTGCCAATAAAGGGAGGCATTGTTCTCGATATGCGTAGAATGAATAGAATTTTGGAAATAGACATCGAAAACCTTCAAGTACTTGTGGAACCAGGGGTAATTTTAGATAATTTAAATGCTGCGCTTAAAAAATACAACTTCTTCTTTCCCCCTGATCCAGCTAGTTCAGATACCTGTACAATTGGAGGGGTTATCTCTAACAATGCAAGTGGCATGCGCTCCATAAAATATGGAATATGCCGAGACTATGTTTTAGACTTAGAAGTGGTCACGCCAGATGGAGAAGTAATAAACACCGGCTCAAAGGCACTTGTTTCCTCTTCAGGCTATGACCTCACTCGTTTATTCGTTGGATCCGAGGGCACCCTTGGAATTATCACCAAGGCGAGACTTAAAATACTTCCCCTCCCCGAAGCCTCAGCTAGAGTTATTGCCTATTTCGATGATATTGAGAAAGCGGGTAATGCGGTGGTTAAAACTCTATCATCTGGCATTTTACCAAGTGCAATTGAACTCATGGATAGAAGTGGCATAACTGCAGTGAAAAAATGCCTACCGGAGATAAAGCTCCCTGATGCAGATGCTATGCTGCTATTTGAAATAGATGGTCTGAAGGAAGCGGTGGAGAGGCAAGCGAAGATGGTTGCAGATGCATGCTTAGCTGCTGGAGCAACTTCAGTAGCGATTCCCAAGACTAAGCAGGAGGGAGATGAACTCTGGGCTGCGCGAAAAAATGTAGGTGTTGCGGTTACGAGACTCGTGCCGGAGTATGTTAGAGTTTATGATGCAGAGGATGTGGGA
>JAWCMA010000006.1:18265-36906 GCA_038850285.1 Methanocellales archaeon
CAATTCCCAAGGTGCTTAAGAGAATGGCGGAAATCTCAAAGGAATACGATTTACCTCTAGTTAACTACGGGCACATGGGAGTGGGAATAATACACGCGGGCTTTTCAATTGATTTATTAAATAAAGAACACTGGAAGAAGGTGGAGAGGGTAAGAGAAGCCATATATGAAGCGATTCTCGAAGTACAAGGCACATTAACCGGGGAACATGGCACAGGCTTAACTAGAGCTCAATATATGGAGCGAGCTCACGGCAAGAGCTTTGAAATAATGAAGAAGATAAAGCGCGCGCTAGATCCAAATAACATAATGAACCCAGGCAAAATGGGGATGTGATTACCATGCTTCAGGAACAAATTCGCGAAATCTTAAAGTGCACTCGCTGCGGCAAATGCGTTGCAACTTGCCCAATCTTCGATGAACTCAGTTGGGAATCGACTAGCGCTAGGGGAAGAATGCTATTATCTAAAGCACTGGTTGAGAAAGTTCCCATTACCTCTAGGCTATATGATGGTTTATATACCTGCACTACCTGTGGCTACTGCAGTGCAATTTGCCCAAGTGGAGCGCAGCCTGATCACGTGGTTGAGATTGCAAGGAGAAGTATAGTGCTGCAAGGAATGATTGCGGATAGAATAAAAATTATGAGCGACTCAGTGCAGAAATATGGCAATCCACTGAAGGAAGCTAAACCGAGGTATACTTGGGTTCCGAGGGAGATAGAGTTAAAGAAAAAGTCTGATCTTATTTACTTTGCAGGTTGCCTCACAAGCTATCGAAGCCAAGAGGTTGCTAGAGCTACACTTAAAATTCTAAGCAAATTTGATGCTGCAATGCTCCCTGACGAGAGATGCTGTGGATCGCCATTACTCCGCCTCGGGGAGATGCCAAGTAAGGCAATGGAAGCTAATGTTAAACAGATTAAGGAAATAGGCGCTAAGACTATTGTTACAAGCTGCGCAGGCTGCTACAAGACCTTAAAAAAAGATTATACCTTTGGGAATATAGAAATTTTACATAGTTCTGAGTTTATAGCAAATCATATTCAAGAATTAGATTTATCCAAGTTAAACTTAAGAGTCACATATCACGATCCCTGCCATCTAGGCAGGCATAATAAGGTTTATGATGCACCTAGAAAAGTGATAAAACAAATTTGCGAGTTTGTGGAGATGAGGAGAATAAGGGATAAAGCGCGATGCTGCGGCGGTGGAGGAGGTGTGAGATCTGGGTACCCAGAATTATCACTAGCAATTGCAAAAAAGCGCTTTGAAGATGTTCCTGATAAAATCGACTACGTTGTTTCAACTTGTCCTCTCTGCGAAAGAAACTTAAGCGATGTGGGGCTGAAAGTTCTGGATCTAACACAGCTTGTGGAAATGGCAATGGGTAAATAAAGAAGCTATGGAGTATTTGAGATTTGAGCGCATTGTTGAATGTGGAGATGGCCTAGATGGGTATTCTTGAATTTGGGAATAAAGAGATACCAATAATTGGCTGCATTGACCTTGGACTTACAGTTGATCAAATTGAGAAATGCTTAGAAGCCAGTTGAGTTTTTGAAAATTGTGAAAAAGGAAAATAGATTTAATATCTTAGGTTGCTCAAAAAGGTGTTAAAACCAGATCGCGTACCATGGAAGAGAGTGTTAAGGAGCAATTAATTTCTATATTTGGCGAGCGAGTTGCATTTCACGATATTGAGCGCGTGCTTTATTCTCGCGATGTTGGAACTATCCCGGGAATTGTATTTAAAGGTATGAAAACCAAGCCAGATGCTATTGTTCAACCTGAGTCAGTGCAAGAATTGATGCAACTATTGAAAATTTGTGCGAATAATAAAATACCTCTTACGCCCAGGGGTGCTGGTACCTCTGCATATGGGGGAGCTATACCAGCAGCTAAGGGAATTGCCGTGGACTTCTGTCGAATGAATAAAATAATTGAAGTTAATGCTGAAAAGGAATTTGTCCGCGTCGAGCCAGGTATTATATGGAGCCGGCTTGAGTTGGAGTTGAATGAGCAAGGTCTGACTTTGAGGTCATATCCCTCATCTGCCCCTAGCAGCACCGTTGGAGGTTGGATTGCAAATGGAGGTGGTATTGGAATTGGAAGTTTTAAATATGGTATCTTGAAAGATAATCTAATTGAAGTCACTGTTCTAACGCAAGATGGAATTAAAAAGCTTTCAGGGAATGATTTAGACTTGGTCTTTGGAATGGCTGGAACAACGGGATTAATAACGGAAGTAACCCTTGCGGTAAGAAAGCAGGAAGAGGAGCATATAGTCTCAGCAGCATTTTCAAGCTCAAAAGAACTTCAGCAGGTTTTAATGGAAATAAGCAAGAAAAATTTGGATATATGGCACATTGAATTTAGAGATCCAAGGGATGTTAATTTAACCAGCGAAGCAATTAAAAATATGAAATCTTATCTTTCGATTTTCTCCAAAAAAGAGCCTTTAGAAGTGGAATTCCCCGAGAATAGATTTATTGCAACATTTATCTCCCTTAAAAATACTTTAGAACTTAAAGAGATTATAAAGGTAAATAATGGAGAATTATTGAGCGAAGAAATAGCTAAAAAGGAATGGATTGAGAGATTTCATTCCATGCGATTTAAAATACTTGGTCCTTCGCTGATTGTCTCGGAATTCTTAATTCCTATCGAGAATCTATCTAATTTGAGTGAGAAAATAAATCGATTGAGCAATAAAATTGCATTGAAAGGTATTGTATCAAAAGAAGGGAAAGCGCTTATCATAGCAGGTTTACCTGCAAATGAACAAGCACTTGGATTTGCCATTGCAAGCTCCCTCTCTATATCGCTACTCGATATAGCTAGGAAATTAAATGGCAGCCCGTACTCCATTGGAATGTATCTCATTGATTATTCAAAGCAATACCTTGGGCCCAAAATTTCAAAGATATATAAATTCAAGGAAGAAGTAGATCGAGAGGGAATATTAAATCCCGGCAAAATATTCCCTGATGCGAGGTCAAAGTGGCTAAGTCTTTTTATAAAACTAGCAAGATTTATACCGCCAGAAATTGCAATTCACTTTGCAACCAGCAATCCTAAATCTAAGTCAAATTTTGATCAATTTGAGCGAGATTTAATCTGGAGTGCATTTGCCTGTACAAACTGCGGCTACTGCCGCAATGTATGCAGTGAATTTAATGCAATACACTGGGAGAGTTCTACTCCAAGGGGGAAGCTTAATTTTCTAAGAGAGTATTTTAATGGCAAGCTGAATCTAGATGAAAGAATTGCCGATTTATTCTTCGTTTGTACAACTTGCGAGCAATGCAATCAAATCTGTCAAGCCCTGCTTCCCTTAAATGAGTACTGGGATTTAGCTGCAAGGCCAGCGATCTGGAAAGAAGGGTATAATCCCTCGTTTCTATTTCAAGGCCTAGTGGAAAATATCTTGAAGTACTACAACACCGCAGGTATTCCTCCCGAGGAGAGAGCTAGATGGATGCCATTAGACGCTAGGTATTCAAATTCAGGTGAAATTGGATATTGGGCTGGGTGCTTGTCTAGTTTTAATACTAAGAATATAGCGGAAAATGCCATTAGAATTTTAAATATGGCTGACATAGAACCAGTTTACCTCGCTGCTGATGAATGGTGCTGTGGTGCTCCAGCCATGCTAATAGGACGCATCACAGAGATAATGAGAATTGTGGAGCACAATATTAAAATGATGAATGAAAGGGGTATTAAAAAGATGATAGTATCCTGCCCTGGTTGCTGGTTAACTCTGGCGCATTACTATCCTATTTTTGCTAAAAAGTTAAATTTAAATTATAATGTTGAGATAGAGCACATCACTCAAACTTTTGACAGCTTGATCAAAAGGGGTAAAATAGAGCCAAAGAAAAAGATAGACTGCAAGGTAACATATCACGATCCCTGTCACATCGGGCGCGCTGGAGGTATCTTTGAACCCCCAAGAAATATACTTTTATCCATTCCAGGTTTGGAATTGGTAGAGATGAAAAGAAATAGAGAAAATGCCGCCTGCTGCGGTCGGCATACCATTAGATTTCCAGGTATAAGCGGAATTATCACAAGGGAGCGCGTTAGAGAAGCAGAAGCCACAAAAGCATCTCTATTAGTTGGAGCTTGTCCCACCTGTGAAATAAATTTTCGATTAAGCGCTAGTGATATGCACTCGGCTCTGCGCATTATTGACATCTCAGATTTACTCGCTTTAAGTTTAGGCTTGCAAATTCATGAATTAAGCGAGCTTGAAAAAAGAGCATTTGAAACATATGTCCAAAAGCATAAGCCAAAACTGGAAAAGCAAAAGGAACGTGGAAAATCTCTATTTGCACCGCACGCTGAATTTTACCCAACTTTAATGAAAGGAGAAAGAAAAATATAAGGGGAAAGATTGAAGCAAAGAAGGGTCAATTAAAACAGGGGGAATCGTATGAGTAAAAAGATACTTATGGTTATTGCCCCTAAAAATTTTAGGGATGAAGAGCTTCAGGAGCCTAGGGATATTTTTATTAAAAATGGTCTCAATGTAACAGTTGCAAGCGTTACCAGCGATTTCTGCACTGGGATGTTTGGAGCGAGAGTGAAGCCAGATGCAACGGTTGACCAAGTTAATATCAAAGACTACGATGTTCTAGTTATAGTTGGAGGAGCGGGCTCGCCTTTGTTGAAGAATTATCCTAGAGTGATCAAGCTCATTCAAGAAGCAGCTGAGCAGAATAAATTGCTAGCTAGCATATGCTTAGGTCCAACTGTGCTCGCGAAAGCCGGCGTGCTCAAGGGTAGAAAGGCAACGGTGTTTTCCTCAGGCGCGGGTGAAATTAAACGCAGTGGAGCTATTTATATTGCGCAGCCTGTGGTTGTAGATGGAAAGCTCATAACTGCTGATGGCCCTGAATCAGCGGCTAAGTTCGGCGAGGCAATTGTTAAAGCATTGAAAGAATAGAGCTGTTTCTTTTAAATTTAAACAAAAGGGAAGTATTCAAAATGAGAAAACGAAGTTTCTCCTTTTCTCCTTTTTTAGCGATGCACTAATTTCATTATATCGTGCTTGGTTATAACTCCTGCAACTTTTCCCTTTTCAAGCACGAGTACTGCGTGATTGCTCTCCAGAAGATGAGATACTATGCTTAAATCTGTGGTTGGTGCCACGGTGGGAAATGATTCCTCCATCATCTCTTTAACGCGCATGCTTGAGATTCCCTTGAAGTCTTTGAAATCCCTTGTCAAACTATAGTGAACAATGGTGCCCTCGGAAATGCTTCCTACTGGGATTCCTTTTTCAACCACTGGTAATTGAGAAAGCGCGTGCTTCGCCATGATTTCAACTGCTTTTTCAATGGTATCATTAGGTGCTACCATTATTACTGGAGAGGTCATGACATCTCTCGCGGTAATCTTTGGCTTTTTAACTTCAACGCTCTCCAGGGCGTCAAAAATTTTCTTTATAGTAGAGAGCCTAGGATCAATATCTCCAGATTCTATTCTCGCTATTAAAGGCTGGCTTACACTAGCTAGTTTGGCAAGCTCTTTTTGAGTGAGCCCTAATTCCATTCTTCTTTTTTTTAAATCCACTGGAGTTGGAAACCTCAAATAAGCCCCAGTATTAATTACCGTGAGTAATAATATTAATGTTTTTCCCTGCATTTTGAGCAGCGAGAGACTAGGAAGAAATAAATGGTATTATAAATAAAATAAAGCTGTTTATGGACGTGGAAAGGATTCTGAAGAATCGATTAATAGAAAGGGAATATAAGAAGCTTGCGAGAATTCCTAATCCTGATCTTCATAGATTTGCTGCTAAGTACATAGAACTGTGCAATCCAGATAGTGTTTATGTCTGCACTAACTCCCCTGAGGATATTGAATATATTAAGGAAACAGCTATTAAAAAAGGCGAAGAAGGCAGGCTTGCCATCCCTGGGCATACCTATCATTTCGATGGGTATCTAGACCAAGGAAGGGATAGATGGCGCACCAAGATCCTTGTGCCTGAGAATTATGACCTTGGCGAGGCAATAAGTACATTAGAAAGGGAAAAGGGATTGCGCGAGATCCATGAGATTCTTAAAGATAGCATGAAGGGCCACGAGCTATACATCTGCTTCTTCTGCCTAGGTATACCAAATTCAGATTTCTCCATACCTTGCATTCAGCTCACTGACTCGAGCTATGTGGCACATAATGAAATACTTCTCTATAGATCAGGCTATGAGGAATTCATTAGACTGCGCGCTTTTCCTGAGTTTTTCAAGTTTGTGCATACCCAAGGCGAGCTTGACGAGCGAAAGGTTAGCAAAAACCTCCATAAAAGGAGAATTTATATCGATTTGCAGGGGAACACGGTTTACAGTGCCAATACCCAATATGGGGGGAATAGCATTGGTTTGAAGAAACTTGCAATGCGCCTTGCAATCAATAAAGGGGCAAAAGAGGGATGGCTAACTGAGCACATGCTTATCGTGGGCATACACGGGCCTAGAAATAGAGTGACTTACTTCGCCGGTGCCTTTCCCTCTTTATGCGGGAAAACTTCCACTGCCATGCTCGAGGGTGAAAAAATATTGGGAGACGATATTGCTTTTCTCAAGGTTAAGAATGGCGAAGCTAGAGCAATTAATGTTGAAAAGGGGATGTTTGGCATAATTCAAGGAATAAATTCACAAGATGATAAAATCCTTTGGAAAGCGCTTCACACCCCGGGTGAGATCATATTTTCCAATGTACTTGTGACCGAGACTAAAGAGGTCTATTGGTTGGGTAAAGATGGCGAAGTTCCAGCTAGAGGGTATAATCACTCAGGTGAATGGTGGATTGGCAAGAGAGACGCTAGCGGCAGGGAAATACCCCCTTCTCATCCAAATGCTCGATTTACCCTTGATCTAAAGCTATTGGAAAATGTGGATCCAAACCTAGATAACCCTGAGGGCGTTGTTATAGGAGCGATAGTTTACGGCGGTCGGGATTCCGATACTTTGGTACCGGTTGAGGAGTCTTTTAACTGGGAACATGGTATTATAACCAAAGGTGCTTCGCTTGAATCTGAAACAACCCCTGCTACTTTGGGTATTGAAGGGATAAGAGAATTCAATCCAATGTCCAATTTAGATTTCCTATCCATATCAATAGGCAGGTATATTCAAATCAATCTAGATTTTGGCAGGCGATTGAAACACAAGCCCCTGATCTTCTCAGTTAATTACTTCTTAAAGGATAAAGAAGGCAATTTCTTGAATGAAAAAAGAGATAAAAGAGTTTGGTATAAATGGATGGAGCTGCGTGTTCATAGAGAGGTTAAAGCAATTAAAACCCCAACTGGTTTAATACCGAAATATGAAGACCTCAAGCATCTCTTCAAAGAAGTGCTCAATAAAGATTATCCTCAGTTTGACTATGAGAAGCAGTTCACCATTAGGATAAATGAAAATCTAGTTAAGATCAAGAGAATAATGGAGATATATAGAACCAAGGTGCGGGACACGCCTGAAGTGGTATTCAAAGCCTTAGAGGAGCAGAGAAAAAGATTGATCCTTGCGAGAGAGAAATACGGTGAATATATATTGCCCAGTAAACTAGTATAGTTTAATAAACTAAATAGCCATGGATAATTATGCCTCGCGAGCTCGAAAAACTTTTCATGCATGAAAAACCCGCGCGCATGCTGCTTTCCATTAAGAAAAATAAATCTCCAAATGTATCCATAGTTTCGAGGGAGACTAAATCTACATTTGCTCACACTGAAAAGGTGCTTTCAATTTTTAAGGAGTTTGGGTTAGTGAGGTTTTTACACGAGGGTAGAGTGAAGCGCATTGCTTTAACCAAATCAGGCGAGCAGATGGCTAATGCCATCGAGATTCTCCTCAACCTGCTAAGGAAATTGGAAAGAGAAAAGCGCAAGGCTAAGCAGCAGTTTAAATCAAGTGCTCGCGAGCAAAGTCAACGGCATTCTTAAAAATCCTCAAACCATCTCCTTCCTCTGGAAGAGGCAAGTTTTTTCTCTTCAGCTCTGCTTTTATCCTTGTCCACCTTGGGTGATTAGTGAAATGAATAAAAGCCTCGGGATGGGGCATTAATCCAAATATTCTTCCATTTGGACTGCAAATTCCAGCTATATTATCAATAGAGCCATTTGGATTATAAGGGTAGCCAGCTAGCTCGAGTTTTTCATTTACATATTGCAATACCACTTGATTCTTGGCCCAGAGTTTCTTCAGCACTTTTTTACTTGCAATGAATTTGCCCTCTCCATGTCGAACTGGTAGATAGAGTACGTCGATGCCTCGGGTGAATATACAGGGGGATTTTGGATTTACCTTCAGGTAAACCCAGCGGTCTTCAAATCTACCTGAGTCATTGAAAGTGAGCGTGGCATTTTGAGTGCGGAAATCTAAATCAAAGCCTGGGAGCACGCCTAGTTTCACTATTATTTGAAAGCCATTGCAGATATCGCCAATTAGCTTTCCAACTTTTATGAACTTAAGGAACTCCTCTCCTAGTTTATATTTAAGTTTATTGGCGAAGTATCTCCCTGCTCCTAAGTCATCGCCTCCTGAAAAGCCGCCTGGGATAAACATAATTTCATACTCCTCAAGTTTTTCCTCCCCGTATAGCAATTTGCTGAGATGCACGATCTTTGAATCAGCACCAGCGAGTTTAAGCGCGTAATTTGTTTCATTTTCACAGTTAATGCCATATCCACTGATCACAATAGCCCTTGGCTTTCTCAAATCACCACCTCAAGGTACTCTGCCAAGCTTCCTTTAAATCGCGAATATTGGCACATATGATTACTTCCCCATTAATCCCAATTACTTTGAATTCCTCGTGCTCGCAAACTTTACCAATGCAAGCGTAAACATTTCCCTTCATTATTCTTTCAAACTCCACTTGATTCATTGGTGCAACTGTGACTATGAATCTGCTCTGAGACTCAGAGAATAAAATATAATCCTCGCGCTCCACCTCTTCCACTGGAACTTTTCGCAGATCTATCTCCATTCCAAATCCACCGGCAAATGCACTTTCAGCTAGAGCAATAGCCAGTCCGCCGTTTGAAACATCGTGGCAGCTTTCAATTAATTCGCATTCC
Source organism: Methanocellales archaeon (assembly GCA_038850285.1). GTDB lineage: Archaea > Halobacteriota > JAWCLZ01 > JAWCLZ01 > JAWCLZ01 > JAWCLZ01. The sequence goes on from JAWCMA010000006.1 coordinate 27,361, forward strand.
ATAGCTCTATTTAAAGCGCGATATAATTTCCTTGCTGTTTCCGCCTCTACCTTTGGCACGCTATTACCAATATACCCAAACATAGCATAATACTCAGAGCCTCCGAGTTCAGGGCGAGTTATCCCCAGTATATATATCAAGTCCCCAGGGGCTTTCGCATCCATTGAAACTGCCTTTCTCACATCCTTTATTTTTCCAATCGCAGTGATAAGAAGAGTAGGAGGCCCTGAGATTTTATGCTCCACTCCCTTTTCATCTCTATATTTATAGTCAATGGACATGCTATCCTTACCTGAGATGCAGGGCGTGTTATAAGCAACTGAGTAATCATATAAAGCCATGTTTGCTCTTACGAGTTGAGCAAGTTTATATTTACCATCCGGGTTTTTCTCAGGATCATAGACTGGCGATGGCCAGCAGAAGTTATCATTTAGAGCAATGCAGTTAAGATTTGCGCCCACGGCAATTGCATTTCTAATTGCCTCGTCAATGACGCAAGCTGCCATGTGATAGGTATCTATATCTCCATATCTCGGGTTTATACCATTGGCTATAACCACGCCTTCATAGGAATCAAGCAGCGGTCTAACTACTGCTGCATCACTCGGACCATCATTGGCTATGCCCACGAGTGGCTTAATTACACTTCCCCCCTGCACTTCGTGGTCATATTGCCTTACAACGTATTCCTTGCTGCAGATATTTAATCTCGAAAGCATCTGCTTTAATACTTCAGTTAAATTCTCAGGGAAAGGTAATATTGGTTCTTCTCGCTTGATAGAGCTAAAGACTGCTTCGAGTTTCATTTGAGGCACGCCATTGTGGAGAAAATCCATGTCTAAATATGCAACTGTTCTACCTTTATATAGCACGTGGAATTTCCCAGTGCTTGTAAACTTACCCAGTACTGTGGCTTCAACTCCTCTCTTCCTCGCTAGTTCTAGGAATTGATGTATTTTTTCAGGTGGCACAGCTAGTGTCATGCGCTCTTGAGATTCCGAGAGTAAAATTTCCCACGGATCTAAACCCGTATACTTCAAAGGAGCTCTATCGAGATGTAACTCGCATCCTCCACTTAGCTGAGCCATTTCACCTACAGATGAAGAAAGCCCGCCTGCACCATTATCGGTAATAGCACTATATAGCCCTAGATCTCTTGCTTCAAGCAAGAAGTCATACATTTTTTTCTGAGTAATTGGATCGCCGATTTGAACCGCGCTTGTAGGAGATAGCTCGTGCAATTCCTCTGAAGAAAAAGTAGCCCCGTGAATGCCATCCTTTCCAATTCTACCTCCAGTCATAACTATTAAATCTCCATTGCGGATTTTTTTTATGTGAGATGGCTCATTATTTATCATAGAGGGCATTATGCCAGCTGTGCCGCAGTATACCAGTGGTCTGCATAGAAAGCGGTGGTCGAAGTAAATTGTTCCATTAACCGTGGGTATGCCACTTTTATTTCCACCGTGCTCCACTCCCCTTCTCACGCCCTCGAAGATTCTCTTGGGATGAAGCACTCTTGGTGGAAGGTAGCCTGAGTAGAATGGGGAGGCGAAGCAGAAAACATTGGTGTTGAAAATCAACTTCGCTCCCTTGCCCGTGCCCATTGGGTCTCGATTTACACCCACTATGCCTGTGAGCGCGCCTCCATATGGGTCTAGCGCTGAGGGAGCATTGTGGGTTTCAACTTTTAAAACTAAATTATAACTTTCATTGAATTTTATAACTCCAGCGTTGTCCTGGAACACTGAGACCAAGAAGTCAACATTTTGAGCTATTCTATCGGTAGCTCCTTTTATATATGTCTTGAAAAGGCTGTCGATGGTAATTTGATTGCCATTTTCATCTTGATATTGAATTAAGGCATTGAAGATCTTGTGCTTGCAGTGCTCAGACCAAGTTTGAGCAAGTGCTTCTATTTCAACATCCGTTGGCTTATCCTTCAAGCCAGCTTTCTCCCGCTCTCGAATTACCTCAGGTCTTTGGAAGTAGCTAGCTATGGCTTTCATTTCCTCTAAATTAAGTGCTAATAATCTTCTTTTGCTGATTTCCCAGAGAGCTTCATCTGAAACCGCTAGGTCTATATAATTGACCCTTGGAGCGTGCTCTTCGCTTACTCTCGGAATGTTTGGAATTACTTTGCTACTCCATTCCCTGAAATTGAAAATCGTCCATCTTTCAATCAATTCATTCGCGAGGAGATCGCGACAAATTCTTACAATCTCCTCTTTACTAAGCTCCCCTTTAAAGAGATACTGGCGCGAGGTATAAACTGCTTCGCCATCTTGAAATTTAACTCCTAGCATGTCCTCGATTGCCTCCATAGCGGTTTTCCCCACGTTATCAGTAACCCCAGGTTTATATCCAACTTCAATGAGCCAGTCAAAGTCTCCAGCTCTCGCAAGAGGCTTATTCAAGCTAGAGATTTGAATAACTGGATCTGTGAGTTCTCTTTTAATTTCAATAAGCTGAGCCTTAGATAGAGCTTTATCAATGGTGTAAACATCGATGGTTCTAACTGCTTTAACACTAGCGATCTTTAAATCCTCAATTATTCGCTTTCTCACGCTATTTCCAGTGACATCCACCACGTTCTTTTTAAAGCCAATTTGAATAACGCTTGGTCTCAGAAGCTTCAAATTTCCACCGGTAATTTCGAGATCAGCCTTGATTTATTTAAAACTATTCTTGAAACAGGGAATGCACATTAACTTGCCATATTTCATCCTTAATCTAGTTTCCATCACAGGCTCATTGCATAACTCGCATTTAATTGAAGAATAAATCTCCGCTGGCTTGGGTGGCGCTATGCTTACTATTTTCACCTCAAATAGCTCTCCATCAGATAGCTTGCGTAGCAGTCTAAGCGATTCCTCCTTCGTTTTACCTCTATGGGATTCTCTCAAGGAAATTCTAATAGCTCTTCCACTTCTTCGATTAAACACAGTGTAAACCTGCTTTCCATAGTCTTTGAAGTAGAGATTTCCCTTGCCGAATGTTGTACCTAAAATGCATTGAAAAGCATCAACAGCGCAGGAGTTATTCTCCACAATTGCAGCAATCTCTTCATCCACAGCTCGATTAATGTTGAGCTCCTTCATTGCCAGCTTCGCAGCTCTATATCCAATATATAAACCTGGACAACTGTGCCCGTGGAATGCAACTGCGCGTTTAAAATCCCCAGTATTCATTTCCAAACACCTTTTATATGCTTAATATTATCACCACTAGCTTTAAATCTCTCTGCGTTTATTGAAATTAAAAAACGGTGGTGAAATGAAGCGAGAAATAGAATTAGCATTTGAAAGAGCAACGAAGAATACCTATAGATATGCGGAATCCACAGAAGGGAGCGCGGTAATTGGCACCCTCTATGTGCAGAAACACGTTTTCGCTGGGAAGCAGCCGAGCAAAATAAAGGTAACCATCGAGTGGGAATAAACTAGCATAATCCGCTATTCCAATTTGCTTTAAATTATTTGATTATTTTGCTTTAAATCTTAATTTTTAAATTATTTGATTATTTGATTATTTTGATTATTTATTTGATTATTTGAAAAACTCAGCTGCGGCTTCAAAGACCTCTCTTGCTTCAGCCTCGCTTGTAACCCCAATTGCAACACCGCTGACTTTGTCTGCTAAGAACTCAAATGCTTCACGAGGTTTTAAAGCACCTGCTGCAAGTGGTTTAATGGCAATGATTCTTTTAGAAGAGTTTTTAATTGCACGCAGCGTGGAGCTAAGCGAAGGCTCAGTATAGCGCCCTAGTTTGTTAAGTGGCGCTAGAATTACATCCACTTCCTCTATTTCCTCGGCAGCAGGTATTTCAATTCCAGGATTATGGGTTGCTATTCCAGTTAATATACCTCGCGCTTTGATTTCCCGCAAGTGCCTTTTTATACCTGCGAGATTCCCATACACTAAGTTGGCGTGAATAACTATGCATTTTGCATTCAAACCCAGCATTAATTCGATCTCCTCAGCTATATCCTCCACACCAGCGCTGCCTAGGATGAAAAGCTCAACGTTGGCTTCCTTCATTGCGCTGGCAATTGGCTCTAAAATTCTCCTATAGCCAATTGGCTGCACTGCATTTATACCGAGATCTATGCATTTCTGCACCACTCTTTTAATATTTTCAGGCTGGAGGTAGAAGTGTTTATAATATTCATATGCTCTAGTTCCAAACTGTCCAGCTCCAATGAATGGCGAGCAGCCAAGTAAAACTCTAGGCACTCTAAAACCTTTAACCTCAAATGTACCGAGTTTATATTGCTGGAGAAAGGGCTTCATCCATTATGGAATTAACCTTGTTGGAATAAAATCCTAATGGTATCTACCAGCGAGTACCACTATTTCCTCAAAAAAGTATTTCTCCCTCGCAATTCGATTGACTTTAAATCCCAAGCTGCACATTTTCTGCTCCACTTCTTCTATTCCAGTTATAGATGAAACCACAAGCAATAGCTGCCCTTTTTCGCGCAGATAGCTAGGCGCTTCATATAAAAATCGATTGATCAAAGTTCTCCCCCCACTCCAAGCTTTCCCCAACCAGCTTCCATTGCTCTCAGCTTCAGATAAAGGTAAATAGGGAGGGTTAAAGATTATTACATCAAATTCCTTTTGAGGCTTGAGTCCCGCGAAGAGATCGGTTCTTATTACCTCGAGGCCATTTGCTTTAGCACATCTCACTGCATGTGGATTAATATCGGTTGCAATCACCCTTGCTTTATCTTTCAAAAAATTCGCAACAATTCCGCAGCCTGTACCAATTTCAAGTACATAATCGCCGTGCTTTACCACTTCAAGTGCGGCTTTCAAGATCAAAAATGTATCCTCTGAAGGTGGATAAACATTTTCATCGATAAAAACTTCCTTCTCGAAGTAGCTCATTTTATACATAATTATATAAGAAAATTATGATATCATTTTAAGTAATTCCTTTGGTATGCTAATCGGTTTCCAGTTCTCATCAACTGTAACCACTGTCATGTAGCCTTTTGCAATTAGCTTGCCGTCTTCCTTGCGATTTATCGTGATTTCAAACTTAATTGACTTATCCCTCACCTCGCTAATGCTAACTAGAAGCTCAAGTATATCCCAAAGTCGAGCTGGCGATTTATATTCACAGTGCACTTCGACTGCTGGGAAATTCAGCTTCTGCTCTCTAACGATTCTCAAAGCTTCCTCGCTTGGTTTAAGCGATCTAAAGAAATCCTCAATTGCAATACCGAAGAAGCGAAGGTAATTAGCAAAATATACAATTCGCCATTGATCGACATCGGCAGCTCTAACAATCAATTCAGTTTTACTGATTCTCATAATTTTAGCATAAGTATAATGGCTTAAATTTTTTCCCATTTTTCCCAATTTTAATTTAATCTCCCTCATCTAAGCTTAACAGGGGGTAAGGGTTAGATTTAAAAAAGTTCTTGGGGAGGTGAAGAATCTAACCCTTTGAAGGGGTTACGATTATGGCTTTTCCTATATAAAGATATCCATTAGAATTCAAACAGCGCTAAATAAATATTTCATTAACCAAAAGATATTAACTAAAAGTTAGGGTCAAAAAATGATTTATAATGAAGATGAAGTTATTGCCGCTATAGCAAAGGTAAGCCAGAGTGTGGTGAATATTGCAACTGTGCAAATACTGCCAGATTATTACTTCAGAGTCGTGCCCGTAAGCGGAGTTGGCTCAGGGTTAATAATCGATAGCAGAGGGTATGTGCTTACTAATAGTCATGTTATAGAGAATGCAAAGAAGATAGAGGTAACCTTGCCAGATGCAAAAAAGCTTGTTGGAAGGGTTGCGGGGATGGATTCAACCAGTGATATAGCGGTGATCAAAATCGAAGGCGAAAAACTAGCGCCAGCTGAAATTGGCAATTCTGATAATCTTAAAGTTGGGCAGTTCGTTTTCGCTTTAGGCAATCCTTTTGGTTTAGCAGGTGGACCCACTGTTACAGCAGGTGTTATCAGTGCTTTAAATCGAACAATACATACCCAACTCGGGGTTTTAGAAAACCTAATTCAAACAGATTGCGCAATTAACCCAGGGAATAGCGGTGGCCCGCTTGTGGATATTAAAGGTAGAGTGATAGGAATAAATACTGCAATAATTCCATTTGCACAGGGCATTGGATTTTCCATTCCTATTAACAATGCTATTCGAGTTGCAGAAGAGTTAATTCTATACGGCAAGCCTCTTAAACCTTGGCTTGGAATCGTTGGGCTCGATGTTAATGAAGCCATTGCCTCATACTACAGCCTTTCTGTTAAAAGCGGGATTTTGGTGGTGAAGGTAATGCCTCTCAGCCCGGCATATGAAGCTGGGATAGCTGGAGGGGATGTAATCTTGGCGATCAATGGGGAAAAGTTAAGCAGCGTGCAGGAACTTCAAAGAGAAATAAAAAGGCTAGGGGTTAAAAATAAAGCTAGAATCACGCTGATGCGCGATGGAATAAAACAAACCATAGATGCTGTTCTAGCTCAAGCAGCCTGATTTAAATACTTTTAAATCTTAAAATCTTAAATTATACATGCCGTGGTTGAACCGGCCATACAGTTCCGATTAAGGCGGAGCCTGTAGATGAAGAGCTGATCTCCCATCCACGGCACACCTTTATCCTTTATCCTTTATTTTATTAAATTATTTTATTATTAAGAAGATTTAAATCAGAAAAGTGATCACATTATAGCCTGATCTCTAAAGGAGAGCATTTATGATCGATGTTCAGCAAGAGTTACCAAAGGAATATGATCCGCATGAAATTGAGGAAAAATGGCTCAAGCAGTGGGATTACTCGATGTATCATTTCAACTGGAGCAAGCGCTCTAGGAAGGAGCGATATATTATCGACACACCTCCCCCTTATCCAACGGGTAATTTCCACTGCGGCAATGCATTGAACTGGTGCTACATAGATTTCATTGCTCGCTATAAGAGAATGCGCGGGTATAATGTGATGTTTCCCCAAGGTTGGGATTGCCATGGCTTGCCAACTGAAGTCAAGGTGGAGCAGATTCTTGGAGTAAAAAAGCGGGATCTAAGTCGCGAGGAATTCCGCGCTCTCTGTGAAAAATTCACGCTGGAGAATATTGAGAAGATGCGCAGCACGATGATTCGCCTTGGTTTTTCCATTGACTGGAGTAATGAATATGTTACAATGCACCCTAGCTATTATGCCAAGACTCAGATTTCCTTCGTCAGGATGTACAAAGCTGGCTTGATCTATCAAGCTGACCACCCTGTGAACTGGTGCCCGCGCTGTGAAACTGCAATTGCATTATCAGAGGTTGAATATCAAAAGCGCATTACCTCTCTTTATTACATTCACTTCGGCGGAATTGATATCGCTACTACTCGCCCTGAGTTGATACCTGCTTGTGTAGCAATAGCGATTAATCCAAATGACGAGCGCTATATCTCAATTGCGGGGAAAAAAATCAAGGTGCCCATATTTGACTATGAGGTACCTGTAATCCTGGATAGCGTTGTTGATGCAAAATTTGGCACTGGTGCAGTGATGATCTGCACCTTTGGGGATAGACAGGATGTTAAATGGTGGAAGGAGCATTCTCTAGAACTTAGGAAAGCGATCACTAAAGATGGTAGAATGACCGAGCTTGCAGGTAAATATAAGGGTTTGAGCTTAGATGAATGCAAAAAAGCAATTATTCAAGACTTAAAGGAACTTGGGCTTATCTATAAAGAGGAAATGGTGGAGCAGAACGTTGGCTTATGTTGGCGCTGTGATACTCCCATTGAAATTCTCTCCGAGAAACAGTGGTTCGTGAAGGTTAATCGAGATGAGGTTTTAAAAACAGCACAAGAAGTAAAATGGGTGCCTCAACATATGTACATTCGGCTTAAAAACTGGGTGGAAAGCATGGAGTGGGACTGGTGCATCTCTAGGCAAAGGGTATTCGCCACGCCAATTCCAGCTTGGTATTGCTTAAAATGCGATGAAACAATGGTGGCTAAAGAAGAATGGCTTCCTCTAGATCCAAATCAAACAATGCCAAAGGAGCCCTGTAAATGCGGCTCCTGCGATTTCAAGCCTGAGCAAGATGTGCTTGATACTTGGATGGATAGCTCCATTACACCTTTAATTGTCGCGGGCTGGCTTGCTGATAAACCTTTCCTCTATCCTACAGAGCTCCGTCCTCAGGGTCACGATATAATTCGAACTTGGGCATTTTATACTATTTTGAGATCCAGAGCACTAACTGGGATGAAACCTTGGGATACGATTTTGATAAATGGAATGGTCTTTGGTGAAGATGGATTTATGATGAGCAAGTCTCGAGGCAATATCGTTCAGCCTGAAGAAGTTGTGGAGAAATATGGAGCAGATGTATTTCGACAGTGGGCTGCAATCAGCGGCTCGCCTGGCTCTGATATAATGTTCGGCTGGAAAGATATAGAGGCTGCCTCAAGATTTACTCAGAAGCTCTGGAGTATAGCGAGGTTTTGCTTGATTCATCTCAAGGAAAAACCTAGGAAAACAGAGCTTTATCCCGTGGATAAATGGCTGCTTTCTAAGCTGCAGAAGTTGATTGAAGAAGTTACTGGGGATATGGAGAACTATGAGTTTGACGACGCGCTTAAGAGAATTCGCAGCTTCACTTGGGATATATTGGCGGATAACTACATTGAAATGGTGAAGTATCGCTTGTATGGGAGGGATAAAAAAGCGCTGCGAGCAGCGCAATATTCACTTTATACCGCAATTCAAACGTTAGCTAGACTGCTTGCTCCATTCATTCCCTTTCTAGCGGAGGAAATTTATTCCAGGATAACCAAGGGTATAAAGAGTGTTCATCTGCAAAAATGGCCAGAGGCTGAGGAGAGTTTGATAGATGAAGCTGCTGAGAAAGAAGGCGAATTGATTAAGCAAATTACGAGTGCTATAAGAAGATATAAATCGGAGCACGGCATAGCTTTGAACGCTCCTTTAAAGGGAATTCAACTTTACTCTCCCCTTTCAAATGTCGCTGACGTTGAGGGCACGGTGAATGCAAGGGTGGAGATACTTAAAGAGAAACCAGTTTTGGAAGATATCGTGAGAGAAGTGAAGCCAAAAATGCAAGTACTAGGCCCTAGGTTTAAAAATCGAGCTGGGGATATCGCTAGGGCTTTGAGTAAAATCGATCCTGAGGAAGCTGCAAAAATGCTTGAAGAGAGAGGTAAACTGCTTATAAAGCTAAATGAAGAGCTGATAGAACTTGAACCTAGCTGCATTGAATTAAAGCGGGATAGAGTGCTTAAGGGTAAAGTAGTTGATGTGCTTAACGTGGGTGAGGATATCATAGCTATTATAATGAAATAAAATAAAAATAAAATAATAAAATAACAATAAAATAATAAACATGGAACAATGGATAACTATTTATTTCGTAATTGGAAAAAAATATTGCTATGAATAAGTGGCTTTATCACCGCTTCCCAAATCGTTCTCCGGATTTTGAGCAGAGGTATCGATATAGATCGGACCTAGCTCATTTGTTAAGAGTAATGGCAGGTTTGAATAAAAAATTTGG
>JAWCMA010000006.1:36916-54133 GCA_038850285.1 Methanocellales archaeon
GGGCTGGGAAAAGCCAAGAGAGAGTTTTCCATTGGAATCGCTGAAAGAGGTATAGATTTTTCACCTTTGCTTCGCGAGAAGGCAGAGAGTATTGCTGAAAGTTTGAAGGGGGATGGGATTATTGATTTCAAGCTTGATTTGAAATATAGCTATCTGGCTTCAGGATATTTAGGCATGCCTTTTAAAGGAGATACATTTCTGCTGAGAGCGAATTTGCAGGGCGATGTGCTCACCTTGATAGTTAATCATATCGATGGCCCGGGGAAAACTAGTTCTGTTGAAGTTGCGAATACCATAGTTGAGGAGATAAGATTGAGCAATGAGTGAATTGCTTATTACGATTGCGCAGCCATTTAAAAAAAGGGGTAAGAATTCTCTAACAGCAAGCGAATTTATTTTTGCTTTATCTCTCGACCTAGGTTGGTTCTCCCCTGAGCAAGCGAAGCAAGTGCTAGCACTGGCAGAGAAAGCAGGTATTTTGATGAAAAAAGGAGATGAGATCAAGCCAAATTTCGATCCCAAAAGCATTGAAGCTCCATTTGGATTCAAGCCTGATTTAAAAGCAATTCTACAGCGAAATGTTTTTGATGAAATAGTTGAGCGTATTATGAGCAGTGGTTTGAGTAGGAGAGATGCAATTGCATTGATAAATAAAAAGCAGGAATCTATCTCAAGGCTAGTAACCATTGAAGTCGCGGCTTTGCTTGTGGCTAAAGAAAGAGAAGTTGAAATAGCCGATTTAGCGGAGAAGGCATTTATTGAGCTGGTGAAGAGTTAATTTCAATCAGCTGAAAAATATTATTCGATATCTTTTAATATTAGAATTTTATAAAATATATGGAAATGGGTTCTGGAAAGAAAAGAAGCATGGAACTGCTTTTGGATATAATCTGCCACGATATCAAAAATATAAATCAAGTAGGCATGGGGTATCTCGAGCTTTTGCTTGAGGATAAAAACTTGGGGGAGAAGCAAAGGGAATATGGAGAGAAAGTCTTGAAAGCATTTCAAAGCTCTGCGAGATTAATTGAAAACATTGAAAAAATAAGACAAGCTAGAGCGCTTAAACTCGAACCGTTGGATCTCAATTGTATAATTAAAGAAGTAATCGAGGAATTCTCCACGCCTGCGGTTAAAGATAGGGAAGTTAAGCTTAAGATAAAATATAGCCCTAGAAAAAGAAAAAATCTCATCATAAATTCTAGTCCCCTCGTGAGAGATGTATTTGCAAATCTCCTCGATAACGCTATCAAGCACGCGGGTAAAAGTAGAGTTAAAATTAACATAAACATTGAAGATTATACTTGGAGAAACAAGGAATTTTATAAAATAACAGTTGAGGACAATGGAAAGGGAATGCCAGACGATCTGAAAAAACTCTTCAACCGCCAAGTTACAAAGCTCAAAGGCCTTGGTTTATATCTTGTGAAAAATATTGTGGGAAAAACCGGTGGAAAAGTATGGGTTGAAGATAGAGTTAAGGGAAACCACGCGAAAGGCGCTAGATTTGTAGTAATCCTCCCCAAGCTAGCTTCTTTCAGCTAGATAAATACCATAAACCACTAAAACTCCACCAGTGAGAATTGCCCAAGTTATTGCTTCGCCTAAAAAGAGAGCGCTTAATAGAATTGCAAAGAGAGGAATGGTGTAAAGAAATACACCTGCCTCACTTGCCTCAAGCTTCGACAGCGCGCGATTATAAAGCAAATAACCTAGCACGCTGCTTGCAATGCCTAGATAAAAAACACTAAACCAGCCAACTAAAGTTATCCTCTCAGGAAGCTCGATATTCAGCAAAAGCGGGAGAAAGCAAAGAGTGCCAATTATAAAGGTAATGGTGGTGGATGCAAGTGGTGAATAATCCCTTAAAATTTTCTTTCCCACAACTGTGTATATCCCCCAGCAAATCGCCGCTAGGAGCATAAGGAAAGCTCCATATATTGTGGTAAAATTAACATAAAAGTTGAAATCCCCATTCGTTAAGACCAAGCAAAGCCCGAAAAAGGAAATGAAAATTCCTAGCGTCCTCTTAATACCTATTCTCTCCTTATTTAAAAAGGCTGAGAATAGAGCGATAAAAATTGGATTGGTATTCACCACGATAGAACCGATGGAAGCAGAGGTGTAAAGTAGAGAATTATACTGCAGAAAATAAAATAGCGTTACACCACTGAGTCCAAGTACTAAGAAAACGGGTAAATCTCGAGTTGAATTTATGATTTTAAGCTTTTCATTTTGCCGCGTGTATAAGATTAAGATTAATATTGGAATAGCAACTAAAAATCGAAGAATGGAGAGCAGAACTGGTGCAAGTTCTTGCAAGCCTGCTTTTGCAGAAACAGTTGCACCAGCCCAGAGCACTGCTACTAAAATTAGGGATAAATATGTTATGAACTTGCCCATATTTATTCCAGTAGCTTGGATTGCTTGTATATTATCTTCTCCTCTTCCCCTTCCCCCATGCCAATTCCCCCCCAAACCTGCTGCAGAATCTTCCTCGCTATTTTCTCGCCAATGGCGGGCACCCTTGCTAATTCCTCAACACTTGCATTTCTAAGTGCTTCAAGATCGCGATAGCCTGAGTTATAAAGCATTCTAGCACGCACTCTCCCTATATCCCTGAGCTGTATCAAGGGTAGAAGTTCAATTGCAGCTCCATATCTAAGCCGCTGCTCAAGTGCTCTCGCTAGCTTGCTAGCTGGGTGTTTAAGGTGCTTAGCGAGCTCTGCCAGTGCATGTGCCAGCCATTCAGCAGTCTCAGCAAGTGCTCTGATATCTCCAGGGCCGATGTTGAATCTCTTGGTAATAAGCTCCTCTTTTTCCTCGGATATCCAGCTTTCCAACATCAAAGCAGTTTTAACCTCGCTTAAATACCATTCATATTCCTCGCCATCAAATGCACTTTTATGCTCCAGCAGCTCATGTTCTCTTTCAATTAATGCATTTAAAATCCAGTCATAGTCTTTACTGCGCAGGTAAAGGCGGCGCATATCAGGTGTGCTGCAAATAATATGCAGCAGAGCAAGAGTAGAAGGCTGCTTCGATTTACTCAAAGCTTTTATCATGATCGAAGCAGAGAGGGGATCTATGTAGAGCCTTGAAATCAAACTTCCAAGTATAGTTGGCGATAGAAATTCCCCTTGAACTATAATCATTTTCTCGCTTTCAAAGAAAGCGATTAATTTGCATAGCAATGGCTCGATTTTTATTCCTTTATCAAGTCGCTGAAAGCCAAAGAAAGTTGTCATTAGGAATTCCTGGAGCTCAGCCTTTGTACTTGCAAATCCAGTTGCTATTAAAGAGAGCACGTGAGTGCGGAGCGCTGGTTCTGAGCCAAGTTTGGAATATATCCTCTCTGGCTTGGCATTTATGTATTCCGCCATGAGCTTGAGAAGTTCACTATGGCTCTTCGCTAAGAGCACTGCCTCGCCATAGGGGTCCAAGCTAGGTCTGCCAGCTCTACCTCCCATTTGCTTTACTTCAAGCACCGGGAGAGCTTGCGATCCAAAGTTTGGATCATAGCGCTTATATTCCTTAATTATCACTCGCCTTGCTGGTAGATTAAGCCCTGCGGCTAGTGTTGGAGTGCAGGCAATAATTTTAATTTTGCCTCTTCGAAAGCCATCTTCAACTATCTTTCTATGCTCAGCTCTTAAACCAGCGTGGTGAAAAGCAGCTCCTCCCACTAGGCAGGCTGCGAGTTTTCTGCAGATCTCAGTTTCAGCGGTTGCCTCAACTTCACTTGAAAGGTCTAGAGCTGAGGAGAGTTTTTTGCTTTTTAAAATCCGGCTTATTCTCAAGGCAATGCTCTCGGCATTTCTCCTGGTGCTGGTGAAGATGAGGCACTGCCCTCCCTCTTTAACTGTATCAAGCGCTAGTGAAATTGTTTCCTCTTTCTCCTCAAGCTCGATTTCTCTTTTATCCTCTTTGAAAAAAATCACTCTGCTGAAGAAAACTCCTTCTTTTAACTCCACTGGTCTGAAGTCGCTTACAAGCAGCTCAGCTTGGAGCCAAGAAGCAAGTTCCTCTGGATTGCCTATTGTTGCACTTAAAGCGATGATTTGAGCATTTGGATTTAGCTTCTTGAGCTTTGCAACTGTAACTTCAAGAGTGGGACCGCGATCTGCTTGGTCGATTAAATGGATTTCATCCACAACTATTACAGTTATTTCATTCATCCAAGGGGATTGATTGCGCAGCAGGGAATCTGCTTTTTCTGAGGTTGCAATTATTATATCATTTCTACCTAGCCATTCATCGCGTTTGTCAAAATCCCCAGTTGAGATTCCAATTTTTATATTAAATATATTGAATTTTGAAAAATATTCATACTTCTCACTTGCTAGTGCACGCAGGGGGACTATGTAGAGCGTTTTCCCCCCTTTATTCAAAATCGAGTTAAGCATGGCGAATTCAGCTATCAAGGTTTTACCGCTAGCTGTGGGTATCGCAGCGAGAATATTTTTACCCTGGAATATTCCTAGTTTAACAGCTTGAGCTTGAGGTGGATATAGCTCGTTTATCCCTTGAGCTTCATAAAACTTTAATACTTCCTGCGGTAGATATTCATTTAACTCACTAATTTTCATTCTAAATTAAAATGCTCTACCAGCAAAAAATAGTTTTGCAATAGCTTAAAATAAGCAAAGGCTTAATATTCAGCACAGGGAAATTTGTGAAGGTGAATATAACTGAGGTTAGAGTTAGATTTGGAGATACTGATCCATTTGGCGTGGTTTACTTCGTGAGCTATCTGCGCTATTTTAAATCTGGGTTAGATGACTATTTAAGATCTTGTGGGATTAAGCCTGAGGAACTCTTTCGCAATAGAGAGCGCAAAATTGGCTTTCCAATAGTTGAATGCCATGCGCAGTATAGAGCACCTGCTAGATATGATGATTTGCTTGAACTGCATACCTCTTTAAAGGAACTTCGAGAGAAGGCGGCAATTTTTGAATTCAAGATATATAAAAAGGAAACAAAGCAGTTTCTAGCAAGTGGAACCATAACCTGCGTAGCAATAAACGATACTTGGAATCCAATTCCTATTCCCGAAGATATTGCAAGAAAGTTTAGGGGTGACACTTGATTCAGTTTTTTCAAATCCAGATCAAAAAGAATAAGTAATAAGCAGTTAAGTTAAAATTGGAGGAAAACTTTGGGGAGGTGATAATTTTGGTGAAATATCGCTATAAGAAAGCGGTAACTCTAAAAGATGGCACTAAAGTAACGCTTCGCGAGTTAACAAAGGAAGATGAAGAAGCATTCATTCCTTTTTTCGACTATGTTTCTAAAGAAGATGCGAGGTATTTGAAGCATAACATTAAAGATGAGAAACTAATTAAGCGTTGGATCGAGGAACTGGATTATAGCAAAACTCTGCCAATCATCGCAGAGAAAGATGGCGTGATTATTGGCGACGCTTCGCTGGATTTCTGCCCGCAGAGATGCAAGCACGTGGGCAGATTAAGTGTAACAGTACATAGAGACTATAGAGGCAAAGGCTTGGGCAAAGAACTTTTGAAATTCGTTGAAGAAATAGCTCAAACCAAACTAGGTATAAGCAAGCTATATACAGAGCTTGTATCCAGCGATATTAGAGCTATTAGATTCATGGAAGCACTTGGGTTCGAAAGAGAGGCAGTGCTCAGGGAGCACTTCATTTCAGAGGATGGAGCGGTGCATGATATAGTGGTTATGTCAAAATTCTACATACCTGAAGAAGAGGCTGAAGGCTGGTAAATAAATTTATTTTATTATTTTATTATTTTATTATTTTATTATTTTATTATTTTATTATTTGGGATTCCAAGCAGCTTTCTCGCATTTTTTCCAAAGATCTTTTCTTTCGCCTCGAGCGATATATCAAGTGCAGCAAGCCATCTCACGTAGTTCCTCAAGCCTGTATGGCGGTCGCAGAAGTTAGTTATAGCAGGATAGTCGCTTCCGAAGAGTATTCTCTCAGCACCCAGTCTTGCTATCGCCTTTTGAATCAAATCCTCAATGAATACAGCTGAGGTATCCAAATATATATTATCACTTGCACTCATTAGCTCTATTGCTTCATCCAAGTATTTCCCGGGGAGATATGGTGTATATCCACCTAGATGAGCGAGGATCAATTTTAAATCTGGAAATTCTTCAGCTATTCTTCTTAAGTGTTTAGGCCTTGCATATGCTGCAAGAGATGGCAGTTCAAATGGACCAAAATTGCAGCCCATATGCATCAATATAGCAAGATCGTTTCTTTCAGCGAATTCATAGATAAAATCGAGTTTTCTATCACTTGGATTGAAAAACTGAAGCGTTGGCAGTAGTTTAATTCCTTTAAATCCAGATTTCTTGATTTTCATTAGTTTTTCAAATACATATCCCTCTTCCACATTGGGATTTACGGATCCAAATCCAAGAAATTTAGCGGGATAGCGATCCATGAAAAGCTTTACTTCTTCCTCAGATGTTTTAACCACCTCTAAAATCTGCTTCCCTAAATCACGAAGATATGCTTCGGCATAAGGGCTTTTAACTGGGATTTCACGCCAGAAATACCAGAAATACTTTCTAGCTTCCTCTACCTTGAGCTCTTTTAAATATACAAGGTCCTCAACGTTAGTATCTATTGCTAGCAACACTGCCATATCCACGCCTGCTCTGCTCAATGTATCAGCTAGCTGATCAATAACTTCTTCAGGAGTTTTACTAGGTACTCTAGGCGGGTGCAAGTGAATATCTATTATTTCAACTTCTCTTTCCGCAATTTTTAGAGTCATCAACCAAATTTTTACCTTTGAGTTAATATAAACTTCCCCGATAACTATCCCAGCGATAGAGTAGAATAAATACAATACAGGAATACAGATACTAGATACTAGAATACTAGCAAAAGCTATATATGCAATTAATGTAATTCTTGCTCTAAGATAATAAGGATGGAGGAAGGAGGGTAGGCGCCTCATAATGAGGCGCCTTTTCTACTCAAGAAATTTCTCAAGCTTTTTCCTTCTATCATCAAAAATAGCAATGATCCTTGCCTCTCCCTTTACGACTTCTTCAAAACCTCGAGTTTCACTTTTAATTCGCAGCAGCGTAGAGAGCAAGCCTTTATGAAGCTCTAGGCTTTTCATTATTCTCTCATGCTCCTCTTTTAATTCTTCAACTCTGCACATCCAGTCCACCCCAGATCGATTTTCTCTTTCTTTTACATTTTTATATATTTTTTCCTGCCACTATTTTTGCTCTTTCCCAATACTGCTTTATATTTAAAAGGCTAGTAAAAAATATGAATGAAGTACTGCAGGAGGTAAATTTCAAGGATGAATTGATCACCGCGGTTGTACAGGATTTCAAAACCAATGAAGTACTAATGTGTGCCTTTATGAATAGGGAAGCCCTTGAGAAAAGCCTCTCAACAGGTAAAATGTGCTTCTACAGCAGAAGCCGCCGAAGACTATGGGTTAAGGGCGAGACCTCTGGTCATTATCAATATATTAAAGAGGTGAGAATTGATTGCGATGGCGATTCTCTTTTATTCAAGGTGGAGCAAATCAAAGCTGCTTGCCATGAAGGCTATCGCTCTTGTTACTTTCGCAAACTCGAGAATGGGAAATGGAAAGTGGTTGAGCCAAAAATAATTCAAAAAGAGCACGATCAATAATTAACTTTACTTTCTCTGCGCTCTAATTGATCTATTTCGCAAGATTTAAATGCAATTGTAGAGCTTATTTGAATAAAGACCTATTGAGCTGAGAAAGTGCTTAAAGCGACAGTTTATTTGAATAGAGTTAGTGACTTCTTCAATGGAGGAGGAAAATAGATTTATGGCACCAAAGATTGAGGCAAAAAAGGAAATGAAATACGAAGTTGAGGGAATGCAAAACGTGGAGATAAAAATAGGCAAAATCGAGGAGGAGGAAAAACCCTGGGAGCCAATGGGACCAACGCCAAAGCCAAGCGTTCTTGATCTGCGGAGTTGGGATCACCTTTTGCTTAAGAGATACAAGCCATTTTATGCACCCCACCAAGATTTCTGCAATCTATGCACAATGGGACCATGCGATTTAACTGGAAATAAAGAAGGCGCATGCGGATTAGATTTACAAACCCAGAAATCTAGGATAGTGCTTGCCGCAGTTGGCATAGGCACCGCTTGTCATACTGGTCACGCTAGGCATATGGTGAACTACCTCTGCGAAACCTTTGGCGAAGATACGCCTATAAGCTTAGGTGTAAACGTAAATGTTGAAGCCCCACTTACGAGGCTAATTACAGGTATAAAGCCGAGAACCATTGGTGATCTTAAAGAGGTACTGGAATACATTGAAGAGGAATATGCAATAGTAATGGCAGCTCTTCATACAGGCCAAGAGGGTAGCTACTTAGACTTTGAATCCAAGTCACTGCACCTTGGAATGCTTGATTTACTTGCACTTGAAGTTGCAGATATAGCTCAAATTTCAGCATTGAACTTCCCCAAGGCAGATCCCAATGCGCCTTTAATAACCTATGGATATGGTAATATAGATACCTCGAAACCGGTGATCTTAGTAATCGGCCACAACGTGATACCAAGCACAGGTATAATAGATTATCTAGAGGCAAATAATTTAATGGATAAAGTGGAACTCGCAGGAATATGCTGCACTGCTCACGATAACGCTAGATATAACAAAAAAGTTAAATACGCTGGATCACTCGCGCAGCAGCTTAGATTAATTAGAAGTGCGATTCCTGATGTCATCGTAACAGATGAGCAATGCGTGCGCACAGATGTATTTAAAGAGGCAAGCAAATTGGGAATAAAAGTTATAGCTGCCTCAGAAAAAATCTGCTATGGATTACCTAATAGAACTAAGGATAAACCCGAGGATATAATAAGAGATCTAATGGCAGGAGCACCTGGGTATCTAATCACCGATCCCAAAGTAGTAGGCCCAGTTGCAGTGAATGTAGCGATTGAGAATGCAAAGGTCAGGAAAACAAAGAATCAATTGATGAGCGATGAAGAATTCAAGAAATGGGTAACAGAGTGCACAAACTGCGGTAGCTGTACATTGGTATGCACCCATGGTTTGAGAATTGGCCCAGCGAATAAAGCAGCTGAGAAAGGAGATAACTCCAAGTTAATTGAACTATTAACTACTTGCATCTCTTGCGGTAAATGTGAATGGGAATGCCCCAAGAACATTCCCATCGTAGATGTCATGATAAAAGCAGGCATAAACGAGCTCAGGAATGAAAAGGGATTTGTGAGAGCAGGTAGAGGTGCTATTGAAGATTCAGAGATACGCAAAGTTGGCTCGCCAATTGTATTAGGCACAATTCCAGGTATAATTGCATTCGTAGGCTGCCCAAATTACCCAGATAGCGCAGAGGCAGTATATAAGATGGCTGAGGAATTCTTGAATAGAAAATATATCGTGGTAGTCTCAGGATGCCATGCCATAGATATTGGAAGATATAAGAATGAGGAGGGCAAAACGCTTTATGAGAGATTCCCAGGCACCTTTGATGCAGGTGGACTAGCAAATGTAGGCAGCTGCGTTTCAAACTCTCACATCGCAGGAGCTGCAATTAAAGTACCTAATATTTTTGCGATGCGGCCAATAAGGGCTAATTACGAGGAAATCGCGGATTACATTTTAAATAGAATAGGTGCGGTAGGCGTTTCTTGGGGAGCAATGTCTCAAAAGGCAGCTTCAATTGCAACTGGCTTCAATCGGCTTGGGGTGCCAGTAGTAGTTGGCCCGCAGGGAGCTAAGTATAGAAGAAGCTACTTGGGAAGAAAGGATATAGCCGAGGATTGGTGGGTCTATGACATCAAGGATAGCTCGAAAGTCCCAATCGAACCCGGTCCCGAGCACTTGCTATACATTGCTGAAACTTGGCAAGAAGCAATTGTGAAGATCGCTAGATTATGCATGAGACCTAATGACACCGATCGAGGAAGATCAATAAAACTATCGAATTACCTAGACTTGAGTGAGAAATACTATGGCAAGCTACCGGATGACTTCCATCTCTTCGTGCGCTGTCCAACAGATCTACCAGTTGCTAGGAGAAAAGAATTACTTAGAGTGCTTGAGGAGAAATATGGCTGGAAGATCGACCACGAGAAGATGAAGATCCTCGAAGGACCAATTAGAAAATTCGACGCCAGATTCAATCCAACTAACCTTGAGCGCTTGCTCAAGAAGAAAGCATAGGAGGAGAGGTAAATGGCGAAAGCTTGGAATTTAGCGGATGTAGCGGGACCGAAGCAAGCTAGAGTAACTAAGCCTGAGATTATAGCAGCCCTTGTGAAGAAAGCCAAGAAACCACTACTAGTAGTGGGCGCAGAAATACTGCGAGATGGAGTAATAGATAGAGTGATTGAGATAGGTAAAAAGGGCATACCAATAGCAGCCACAGCCCATACCATAAAAGCATTTTTAGAAAAAGGCTATACCCCAGCTTCAAGCGACTTAGGAGTGCACGAGGTAACCAACTTATTAAAAGATCCTGAGTGGAAGGGCTTCGATGGAAAAGGCAACTACGACATGGTAATATTCCTAGGAATAAACTACTACTTAGCATCGAGAATGCTATCCACACTCAAACACTTCGCCCCCCATTTAAGAGCTTACTCCCTTGATCGCTACTACCACGTAAATGCAGAGATGAGCCTAGATAACATCTTCGAAGACCAAAAATTCCTAGAAGCCCTCGATTTATTCATAAGCAAACTATGAAGGCAAACTATAAAACAAAAAATAAATAATAGGAATAGAAGAAAGGCGGAGAAGATGGCTGAGGAAAAAGAAGTATTCCCATTTGACATAAGCCCGATGTATGAAGGGGAGCGGATTCGAAAAGGCGAGATGTTCGTTGACTTAGCAGGACCGGAGTACAAGGGATTTGAACTAGTAGTATCGGCACCTATGGAGGAAGTTGAGGATGGCAAAGTAACCATCATTGGTCCAGATATTAAGGACATGAAAGAAGGCAGTGGTTACTCCTTTGCAATGATCTATAAAGTGGCTGGAGAAATGGTAGAAAAGGACTTAGAAGGCATTATTGAAAGAAGAAACCATGACTTCCAGAACTATATACAGGGATTTATGCATTTGAATTCAAGAGATGTAATTTGGTGCAGAATTAGTAAGGATGCCGTGAAAAAAGGCTTGAAATCCCTGGAGCAAATTGCCAAGGCAACAATGATGCTCTTTAAAAGTGAGATGCCCTTCATTCAAAAAATGGAGGCAACATATATAACTGATAAAGCTGAGATTGAGAAGCGAAGGCCAATGGCACAAGCAGCTTGGGACTGGAGAGATGCTAGAGCTAGAGGTTTAAATGAAGAGGATGTGGATACCTTCTATGGCTGCACCCTCTGTCAAAGCTTCGCACCAACTAATGTCTGCGTAGTCACCCCAAATCGCTATTCCCTCTGTGGAGCAATAGGTTGGTTCGATGGAAGAGCAGCTGCAAAGGTAGATCCAGAGGGCCCAAATGCACCAATTCCAAAGGGAGAGGTAATAGATCCAATCCTTGGGCAATATAGTGGAGTAAATGAAGCTGCAGTTAGATTAAGCGGTGGAGAATATAATAAGATAAATCTCCATAGCTTCTTCGAGAGTCCGCATACTTCATGCGGCTGCTTCGAAGTCTGCGGTTTCTACATACCAGAGGTTGATGGAATAGGTTGGGTGGATAGGGATTATACAGGTATAGCGGTGAATGGCTTGCCCTTCTCCACAATGGCAGGGCAAACAGGGGGAGGCAAGCAAATCATAGGCTTTCTAGGCGTAGGCATAGAATACATGCGCTCCAAGAGATTCATCCAAGCAGATGGAGGTTGGTATAGAACTGTTTGGGTGACCAAGAGATTGAAGGAGAAAACCCAGGATTTCTGGCCACCTGAGATGAAGGGGAAAATAGCTACCGATGAAGATGTAAAGAACTTAGAGGAACTTAAGGCATTTCTCAAGAAGGTAAACCACCCAGTGGTAACAGGGGTAATAAGACCAGTGGATGGCAAGAGAATAACCGAGGGCTGGCCATTTGAAGTAACCCCCGAGATAAAGCAAAAAGTAATTGCCTATATAGAGGAAACCGGGGGAGAAATAGATCTCGCGGTGGTGGAGAAAAAACTAGGCTTAACTGAAGCGCAATTCATGAAAGTAGTAGAAGTACTTCAAGCTGAGGGAATACTAGGGTGAAAAATAAGATGAGGTGGAAAAATGGCGGAGGAGAAAAAAGTATTAAAACTAACACTTAAGAAACCAGAAGCAGCACCAGCAGCACCAACCCCAGCGCCAGCACCAACACCAGCAGTTAGACCAACTGTGGCAGCACCTGCACCAGCTGTAGCAGCGCCAGCGGCTGGAGGAGTGATAAAGTTAATTCTACAGAATGCTAAGATACACATCGACCAAGTAATAATCAAGAGGGAAGAGAAGAAGTGACTAGGATAATTGCCGTCACAGGTAAAGGTGGAACTGGGAAAACCGCGGTTTCCGCGCTATTGCTGAGATACTTGATTAAAAAAAATAATGCAAGAATCTTAGCAGTAGACGCGGACGCGGATTCCAATTTACCTGAAGCCCTTGGCGCTAATAATGGTAAAACAATCGGGGATGTGAAGGAAGTATTTTTAAGAGGGAGGCTAGATCTCCCGCCTGGAGTTGATAAAAGAGTTAGATTTGAGGGAATGGTCCACGAAGTCCTGAGGGAGAATGAGAAGTATGACTTAATAGTCATGGGCAGACCAGAGGGACCAAATTGCTATTGCTATACAAATGATATGCTGAGAGCAATATTAGATAAAATCGTGAATAACTATAATTACGTGGTTATAGATACAGCTGCTGGACTTGAACATTTCAGCCGAAGGTTGATTCAACACATCGATATTCTCATAGTGGTAACCGATACCTCCAAGCACGGCTTGACCACAGCTCAGCGAATTAAAAAAATAGCCGAGGAAGTTAACATCAGGATTAATAAAATGTTTATCTTGGCTAATAAAGTGGATGAAGGCCAAGCAATAACTATAGCGCAATATGCAAAGCATTTGAGTCTGGAGGTAATAGGTGCTATTCCCTTTGATGAAGTGCTATTGAAATACGACCACCAAGGATTGCCTCTCTTGAATCTCCCCGATGATTCCATTGCGGCTAAAAAGGTTGAGGCAATAGCTAGAAAGATTGGGCTGTGATCCTATGACTAAAGTAACCGCTGAGGAAATTTTGAAAATCATTAGCGAACTGGAAATAGAGGAATTAAAAGGCATTGAAATGGAGGGAGACATAGAATTAGAACTCGAGTCCGAAGTTCTCATTCGGCAGATGGCTCCTCAAGTTCCTGAGACATTTGGAATGGAACTTTCAAGTGCTATGCAGCATTTATCAAATGCATTGAAAATGATAGGCAAGTGAGCTTGCCTTGAGCTTACCTTGAGGCTTGCATTAAATTTCAATAAAAAAGTTGTGAGGGAATTAAATGGCAAAGATAAATGTAGCTGAGCTAATGAAAATCATGAGCGAGCTAGAGGTTGAAGAACTCAAAGGAGTGGATATAGAAGGAGATATTGAACTTGAACTTGAGAGCTCGGTGGTAACACTTATGGCAGGGCTCTCGCCAGAGGCATTGCAAGCTCTTGGAAGCGAGCTAACGGAAGCTATGGCTCGGCTGCAAGCAGCTGCAAAAGCACTTGGCATACCAATTCCTCCACTCGCACCTCCAATTGCTCCACCAGTAGCTCCACCAGTAGCTGCACCCCCAGTAGCCCCCCCAATCGCACCCCCGAAACCGATTGAGCTGATTAAAACCAAGTTCAGTGTTAAGCCTGAGAAGTATCCAATGCAAATTCAAGAAGTGGTATTAGGAGCAACTTCAAGCGATGGAGGCACCAGAAGTCATACCATAAAACTTGGCGGGCAAAAGGCAATGCCCTATTGTATCTTCGACGATGCAATTCCCAATAGACCTCATGTAACGCTTGATGTATTTGATATGCCAATGAGCCTTGCCAAGGCAGTTAGAGTTCACTACGAAGATGTAATGCAGAATCCTGCTGAATGGGCGAAGAAAGCTGTGGAGAAATTCAATGCAGACATGGTAACTATACACCTCGTAAGCACTGATCCACTCATTAAAGACACCCCTGCTAAGGAAGCCTGCAAAGTAGTGGAAGAAGTACTGCAAGCAGTGAAAGTGCCAATTGTAATAGGAGGCTCGGGCAATCCCAAGAAAGACCCAGAGGTACTTGAAAAAGCAGCTGAAGTTGCTGAGGGCGAGCGCTGCTTGCTTGCAAGTGCCAATCTAAATATGGATTTCCCGAGAATCGCGGCTGCAGCTAAAAAATATGGGCACGTGATACTAGCTTGGACGCAGATGGATATAAATGCTCAAAAGGAGCTCAATCGAAAGCTTTTGAAAACATGCGGCATACCCCGCGAGGATATAATAATGGATCCCACGACCGCTGCGCTGGGATATGGACTGGATTATGCCTATACAAACATGGAAAGAATGAGAATAGCTGGGTTAAAAGGCGATGCCGAGCTAGCATTTCCAATGTCATCAGGCACAACTAATGCTTGGGGCGCAAGAGAAGCTTGGATGACTTCCTCGCCTCTTGCCCAAGACTCAGACTGGGGACCGAGGGAATATAGAGGCCCAATTTGGGAGATAACCACGGGCATGACCCTTGCCCTAGCAGGTGTAGATCTATTTATGATGATGCATCCCGCAGCAGTGGCAGCGCTTAAAGAACTCACTCAATCTCTACTTGGGAAAATTGATGCAACTCAAGTTGATATCAGCGACTGGGTGAGCAAGGAGGTTTAAAGATGAAGGTAAAAAGTCCGCTTGAGGTCTATCGCTATTTACCAGCCACAAACTGCACTAAATGCGGCCAGCCCACTTGCATGGCTTTCGCGTCTCAGATGATAGCTAGAGAGAGACCCCTTGAAGATTGCACTCCAATTCTCGAGGCAAAGTATAAAGCCAAATATGAAGAACTAAAGCGATTGCTAGCGCCGGAGATCAAGCAAATAACAATTGGCGTTGGAGAAACAGCGAAGAAGATCGGAGGGGAAGACGTACTCTATCGCCACGTCTTAACCTTCTTCAATCCACCGCCGCTTGCATACGATGTCTGGGATACAATGGATGAAAAAGCACTGGAGGAAAGAGTTAAGAAAATAATTTCCTTCCAGAAATTCTACGTGGGTGAATTCCTGAAGCCAGATATGATCGCTGTGAGATCCACTTCGAATAATCCAGAGAAATTCGCAGCTTGCGTTAAAAAAGTCATGGGCATGACAAACTTGCCTCTTATATTGATGTCCCTAAACCCAGCTGTGCTTGAAGCTGGACTTAAGCTAGCTGGTGACAAGCGTCCATTGGTCTACGCGGCTAATAAAGACAACTGGAGGAAAGTCGCGGAACTAGCCAAAAAATACCGCGTACCCGTAACAGTTTCAGCTCCCGGTGATTTAGATATGCTTGCTTCCCTCGCGAAAACCCTCTTAGGCTTGAATATCGAGGACATAGTGCTCGATCCAGGTACCTATTGCCATGGAAAGCAGTTGAAACAAACCTTTGAGAACTTCATAAAACTTAGAAGGGTAGGAATAGTTGAGGGACAGCGGGATATAGCATTTCCAATAATGTGCATCCCAATGACAGCTTGGCTTACTGAGAAAAACCCTCTTGAAGGAGCATATAGAGAAACAGAGATTGCAAATATATTCACCGTGAAATATGCAGATTTACATGTGCTGCATAGCCTAGAGCCATATTCAATAATTCCCATATTATATCTCAGGAGAAATATCTACACAGATCCCAGAACACCTGTGCAGGTAACACCTGGTTTGAAAGAAACAGGTACGCCAACTAGAAAATCGCCTGTTTTCGTGACCACCAACTTTGCTTTAACCTTCTACACTGTTGAGAGCGATATTTCCTCGAATAAGATAGATAGCTATATAGTGGTCGTAGATACAGGCGGCTTAGGCGTGGAACCTTCAGTTGCAGGGGGGCAGTTGACAGCGAGTAAAATAAAAGAAGCAGTGGAATTCGCCAAAGTCAAGGAAAAAATAGATCACAACACCCTGGTGATCCCAGGTTTAGCCGCTCGATTAAAGGGCGATTTAGAGGATGCCACTGGAATGACAATATTAGTAGGCCCAACTGACTCAGGTAGAATACCAAGTTGGATGGAAACCCACTGGAAGAAAATAATGGGAGGAACCTAGATTTTAGATTAACTCCCTTTAATTTTCTTCCCTTTTTTATAATTATGGCAAAGACATATAGATGCCAAGGATGTGGATTTGAAATTCGCACAGGGCCATATGCTTGGATGCTTGAAATTGAAGAGGAACTGGAGAAAACAGGTAAACTGCTCTGCCCCCGCTGTAGAAAGAGCAATATGGTAGAGGGGGAGTGAGGAAAAAATGAGTAAGAAAACTTGGCAAGAAAAATTAATGAATACCAAAGGGCTACCTAAAGTGGAGATAATCAGCTCTAAAATGGCTAGTAAATGGGGGACTAAAGCAGGGGATACCTTGGTAATTCCTGCACCAATTGAGGTTGATGCGATTATGAGAAAAGTTCCAAATGGAAAGCTTATTACTATTAATGAAATCCGTAGAGCACTCGCCAAGAAGCACGCTGCCACAATTGCTTGCCCAATTACCACTGGGATTTTCGCTCGCATTGCCGCTGGAGCTGCGGAAGAAGCAAGGATAAAAGGAAAAAACAAGGAAGATATAACCCCCTACTGGCGAACGCTAAAGGCAGGTGGAGTGATAAATGAAAAATACCCAGGCGGGGTAGAGGTTCAGAAGAAACTTTTAGAGCAAGAGGGACATAGAGTTATCCAAAAGGGCAAAAAATATTTGGTTGCTGATTTTGAAAAATACTTAGTAAATTTATAAAAGCTCTTTAC
The DNA here is from genome assembly GCA_038850285.1 of Methanocellales archaeon. Classification (GTDB taxonomy): domain Archaea; phylum Halobacteriota; class JAWCLZ01; order JAWCLZ01; family JAWCLZ01; genus JAWCLZ01. The sequence goes on from JAWCMA010000006.1 coordinate 53,856, forward strand.
TATAGAGAAGTTTTTTCAAAAAGCTCTTCCAAGGCTATTTAGCTCTAGAGGAAATAAAATGACGCGTAAGGAACTTTCTCCTCCTTCACTTAAGCCTTGCTGGCTGGTGAATAATAGCGCTAGTAAGAAGATAGAAGATAGAAGATAGAAAATAGAAAATAGCTATTTAAAAGAAGAGTGATTACTATTAACTATCACTAATTTGCCTCTAATCATTCTAATATTATGTTTGTGAATAACTGCATAGCTATGGTTAGGAAGAGCAAGGCTATGCAGAG
>JAWCMA010000007.1:0-30753 GCA_038850285.1 Methanocellales archaeon
TGTTGCCCACGAGCACCATGCGCGCGATCTCTAGGGTTTCCTCATCGGTAATCCGCAGCCCAGAGACAAATTCGGGTTTCTTCCCCATTTTCTCCATCTTCTGTGAAATCTCAGGGCCTCCTCCGTGGACTACTATTGGGTTTATGCCCACGTATCGCAAAAGCACGATATCCTTAACAATATTTTCTAGAGTTATTTTATCAACCATCGCGTGCCCGCCGATTTTTATTACTAAATGAGAATCGTGGAATTCTCTGAAATAAGGCAGCGCTTCAATTAATACATTTTCTCTCTTCACCTGCATATTTTCTCGAGTGCTATAAATTATTAGCTATTCCACCATTAGATTTGCGGTTGCTGCTTTACATCAATTTACAGTCTACCCAGCATAGCTCTTTGAGCATATTTCTTATAAATGGCACATTTAATATGAGCGGGGGTTTCACAAAATTGCTTCCGCTCAGCATATTCCACTTTGCGCTCCCTATTTCCAGCTCTGCAAAAGAATTCTTGCTGGTCTACCGCGTAGTAACCCCTTTCATATATTTTGAAGTGGAAATATGGGCAGGCCATAAACCCATTGAATACTATAAATATTTTCCAACATAACTATTTTACTATGTGGTAATGATGAAAATTATTCCAGTTGCTTTTGATAGTTTAGGCACCCGCAGTATGGCAACCTTTGTTCAAACCCAGGACTGCCGGATTTTAATCGATCCTGGCGTTTCACTTGCGCCATCTCGCTATGGACTGCCGCCTCATTCCTTGGAATTTACGCGGATGAAGGAACACTGGGGGGAGATAAGGAAATTTGCCGAAAAAGCAGAAGTGCTAATCGTGACCCATTTCCATTACGATCATCACGATCCAAGTGAACCTGAGATATATGAAGGAAAGATTCTTTTAATGAAGAACCCGCGTGAGAAAATAAATATAAGTCAAAGGGGAAGGGCCAAGTTTTTCCTTGAGATGCTGGGCAACTTGCCCCAGAAGATCGAATATTGCGATGGAAGGGAATTTAAATTTGGAGAAACCCAGATAAAGTTTTCACAGCCTGTGCCTCACGGTACGAATGCTAAACTTGGCTATGTCACTGAGGTTTGCATAGTAGATAGAGAGGGGAAGTTCATTCATACCTCAGATATAGAGGGAGGGAGCTTGGAGGAGCAAGCTTCATTTCTAATTCAAGAGAATCCAGATATAATTTTTCTAGATGGACCTATGACTTATATGCTGGGCTATCGCTATTCTCAAGCAAGTTTGCAAGCTTCTATAGATAATATATTAAAGGTAATGGGGAGAACCTCTGTCAAGCGAATAATCCTTGATCACCATTTCTTGAGGGATTTAAATTGGAAGGAATACATTCTAGATATATTCAAAGCCGCCGCTCGCAGGGGGATAAAAATTCAAACTGCAGCTGAATTCGCGAATTTGGAGAATGACTTGCTTGAAGCGCGCAGAAGAGAACTTTATCGAGATTACCCATTTGAAGAATAGCTTTTTAACATAGGAACTATAAATTGCTGTGCAATGAGGAAGAAAGAAAACTGGCGAGAGATCTGTTTTACCTGCAAAGAGTATAAACCGGGAAGTGTGCATGGAGTATGTCTCCTTCAGAATAGCTGTAGAAAGATAATAAATCAGGATCAAGAGTTAAAAGAAACTTCTAATTGGAGCAAGTGGAAAGTTGAAACAGATAGAGATGAAATAAAAAGATGGAAAAGGCAAAAGACCTAGGTCTGGCGCTTTAGCAAGATTTCAATTGAGGAAACGTTGATTTCCTCTCCTTTCTCTCCTTGAATTTCCTCGGTACCTATTTTTATGCCTCCAACTGTTACATTTGGCAAAAATCTATTCCTCGCAACCTCTGCTGTGTCAACTGCTCGAGATATTGCTCTACCTCTTGCTTTTATTGTAACCTCTTTCGCACCTTCATTGAATTGAGTTACAGTTGCGAGTACATAATTCATTATTGGTTTGTTCCCAACGTAGATCACGTTATCTTCTTCTGCCATCTATGCAACCTCCGATTGTGAAGTTAGATAGTTTACTCTCACTCCTTGTATATAAATATAATGAAAAACATTTTACGATGAACAGATTTATAAAGATTAAATCGCCATTAAAAAATATTCAAGGCGGAATTTGCATGGCAGCTACGATAATTGTAGGAGGATTCTTTGGAGACGAGGGAAAAGGGAAGATCGTTGCACATATTGCAAATACAGATAAGCCAGCTATAATTGCAAGAGGCGGGGTTGGCCCTAACGCAGGGCACACCGTTGAAGTTAGCGGGCAGAAGTTTGGCGTGAGAATGATTCCAAGTGGATTTGTCTATCCAAAGGCCCGTTTATTGATAGGTGCAGGGGTGCTCGTAGATCCCAAAGTTTTTCTAAGGGAAGTTGAAATGCTCAAGGTTCGCGGTAGAATTGGCATTGACAAGCGCTGCTGCATAATTGAAGAATCCCATATAGAGAGGGATCGTGTAAATAAACATCTCTCCAGCGTAATAGGTACAACTGGCACTGGATGCGGCCCGGCAAATGTGGATCGTGTAATGCGAGTGGCTAAGCAAGCGAAGGATATAGCTGAGCTTCAGGAGTACATCGTGGATGCAGCTCTTGAGATAAATCAAGCTTTAGATAGAAAGGAGAATGTAATTTTAGAGGGCACACAAGGCTTTGGAATTTCCCTTTTCTATGGCACTTATCCCTATGTGACCTCAAAGGATACATCTGCTTCACAGGTGGCAAGTGATGTTGGCGTGGGTCCCACGCGGATTAAAGATGTGATTGTTGTTTTCAAAACTTTTCCAACTCGCGTTGGCTCAGGCCCCTTTGCAACGGAGATGCCTGCAGAGGAAGCTAAGCGGCTGGGAATAGAGGAATTTGGCACGGTCACAGGTAGAAGAAGGAGAATAGGATGGTGGAATGGAGAAATGGGGCGCTATTCCGCGATGGTGAATGGCGCAACTCAAGCTGCACTTACAGGTATAGATAAATTAGATTCCAGTTGCTATGGGGCTAAAAAGTGGGAGGAATTGAGTGAGAAAGCGAAGCAATTTGTCCTTGCCTGCGAGAAACAAGTAAGGGTTCCATTTACCTTGATTTCAACTGGGCCTGAGCTATCTCAGATCATCGACCTTAGATCTGAAAAAATTGGGAGGTAAAAAAATGAAGAGAGAACTCATGGAGATACTCGCATGTCCCCTTTGCAAAGGAGATTTGAAACTTGATGTTAAAGAGGAAAATGAAATTGAAATAATAACTGGCTCGCTTTACTGTGAAAAATGCAAAGAAACCTATCCAATAGAAGAAGGAATTCCCAATCTTTTGCCTCCTGAATTAAGGGAAAAGTCTAAGAAGCTTTAATGTATTAGGAGGACGAAAATAAATTGAATGGTTTATCAAGAGGTACATATTAATAGAAAAGAAGTCAACTCCATTGAGTTTGCAAATAATGAAATATTCATCCCCCTCAAACCCGGTGAAGAGCATACATTTGAAATTAGCATCATTAATCACGGCACGCCCACGCATGTTCATCTCTCAACCAGCACCAATCTCCGCGATAAAATTGTTTTCCTCAGGGATAATCCCTATGTGCAGAGAGAAGTTAAAATTCCAGCAGTTGTACATTTACCAGCAAGCAGTGAGAAGTTATATCAAGGGGAAATTTACGTTAGCACTGGCTATGGATCAAAGAAGAAGAGCTTCATAGCTAAGCTAGGAGTGGAGATGGAGGAGGAGAAAACCCTGCAGGTAGTTGTGGATGAAAGTTTATCTCGACATGAGAGGCCAATTGAAAGACCAGCTGAGAAATTTAGATTTAAATTACCAGCAATGCCTAAGGTAAACCTCACTCTCATGCTCTTACTCATTTCCCTAGGAATTGGATTTGCCTTAATAGCACTTTCCTTCTTGAGAGCAATTGATAGATTCTATGGTTCCATTGCTGCATCTGCAATCATAGTTTATTTACTAATATATCTCGCTGGTAGAGTTAAGTGAGGTGGAAATGAAATATATAATTGTAACTGGCGGGGTCATGAGTGGGCTAGGAAAGGGAATAACCACGGCTTCCATTGGGAGAATCCTTAAAAATCGTGGGTATAGTGTTACCGCCATAAAAATAGATCCCTATATCAACATAGATGCTGGAACCATGAATCCCCTTCAGCATGGCGAGGTATATGTGCTTAAAGATGGAGGGGAGGTAGATCTCGATCTAGGGCACTATGAACGCTTTCTGGATGTAGAGCTCACAAGTGAGCATAATATAACCACTGGCAAGATCTATAAAGCAGTTATAGAGAAAGAGCGAAGAGGAGATTACCTCGGTAAAACTGTGCAGATAATACCCCACGTTACAAATGAAATAAAGGAAAACATTCGCAGAGTTGCAAAGAAAAGCAACTGCGAGATTTGCTTAGTTGAGATAGGTGGAACTGTGGGTGATATAGAAAGCATGCCATTTCTTGAAGCAGTTCGCCAGATGCACGCTGAGGAAGACGAGAAGGATATGGTTTTCATTCATGTAACGCTAATACCAACCGATACCATGGGGGAGCAGAAAACAAAGCCAACGCAGCACTCAGTTAAAGCCCTCCGTGAACTTGGACTGCAGCCAGATGTAATCGTAGGCAGATCCAAAGAGCCACTCACCGCTGGCACGAAGCAAAAGATTGCCTTATTCTGCGATGTGCCGCAGGGAGCAGTGATAAGCGCTTATGATGCAGATGATATCTATAAAGTACCCCTTATGCTTGAAAAAGAAAGACTTGGAGATTATCTAATTAGGAAACTTGATCTAGCGCCTAGAGAACCAAGTAAGGAGTGGGAGGAAACTGTCACGCGCTTAGATAAAGCGGATAAAGAGGTAACGGTGGCTATAGTTGGTAAATATGGCATTGAGGATGTATATTTAAGCATAAAGGAAGCCCTTCGCCACGCTGGTGTAGACCTAGGCTGCGCGGTAAACATACTTTGGATAGATTCCGAGGACTTAGAAGAAGACCCTGAGGCGCTGCGCTGCTTAGAAAAAGTAGATGGAATTCTAGTACCAGGAGGTTTTGGAGTTCGAGGTACTGAGGGAAAGATACTTGCAATTCGATATGCAAGGGAAAATAACATTCCATATCTAGGTCTATGCTTTGGCTTTCAATTAGCAGTAGTGGAATTCGCTAGAAATGTACTTGGCTTAAAAGATGCCAATAGCTCAGAGCTTGCTAATACCTCAAATCCAGTGATCGATCTCCTACCGGAGCAAGAGCAGGTTAAGAATAAAGGAGGAACCATGAGGCTTGGAAATCATATAGTGACGATTAAAGAAGGAACCCTTGCCCACAATTTCTATGGTAAAACAAAGGTCGTTGAGAGACATAGACATAGATTCGAAGTAAACCCGAAGTTCATTCCAATGTTCGAGGAAAAAGGCTTAGTTTTCTCAGGCTATGATGAATATAGAATGGAGATCCTTGAGATTCCAACCCATAGATTCTTCATAGGCACTCAATTCCACCCGGAGTTTAAATCTGCTCCAGGCAAGCCCTCTCCTGTATTTAAGGCATTTGTTCAAGCTATGATTGAAAAAGGCGCTGGGAATGCTAAAAAGACGGCTTGCAGCTAGCTATTTTCCATATAAACTTAGGGAGAAGCAAGAGGAATTAATTTCCTTTATAAAGCAAGAGGTAGCAGCTGGAAAAAATGTTGTAATATGCGCCCCCACTGGCTTTGGCAAAACTCCCGCGATACTAGCTGGGCTTCTACCCAAAGCTTTAAAGGAGAAGAGAAAAATCCTCTGGGCAGTTCGAACAGGTAATGAAACAGATCGACCTGTGGAGGAACTCAAGCAGATTAATCGCGCTGTGGGTTTAGAGTTATTCGGTCTTTCATATAGAGGTAAAAAAGACATGTGCCTGCTGCTGCGAGATTTAAAGCTAAGTGAAGAATTGGACTTCGAAGATGCCTCATTCCTATGCAAGCTGAAGGAGAAAGAATGCAAATACAGCCTAGGCTATCAAAATTATGAATTGGAACCTGAGCTAATTCAAAAACCTAGGCTTTATTCCGAGATCTTGAGATACTGCGAGAACCACGGGATATGTGCCTATAAATTGCAATCGGATTTAATATTATACGCGGATTTAGCTGCACTGAACTACAATTATATAATAGATGAAGCCATAAGCTGGGCAATGCATAGGAAAGTAAACTATGGGAGAAGCTTGCTTGTGGTTGACGAAGCCCATAATCTACAAGCAGCCTGTGCAAATCTCAATTCCAACGAAATAACCCTAGGCACAGTTAAGCAAGCATTGAAAGAAATAGCGCAATTTAACTCGAGGAAGGTGGAGATTTTTTTAGAAAAAATGCAAGCACACTTGCAAGGAATACATCGCAGCATGGAGCATGAGGAGCGAGAATTCAATGTTAAAGAATGCATTGAGAAATGCTCCAGTGGCTATGAGGATTTTGAAATTAGTATAAAGCTGGTTAAAAAATTTGGCACATTAGTGAGAAAAGAAAAGCTTGCTTTAGATAAAGCACCTAGATCTAGCCTATTTCGTCTAGGCAGCTTCTTCGGTGGAGTGCTTGAAAATTTAAATGTGGATGGAATTGCATTTCTCGCTACTAAGGAAAAACAAAATTTGAAAATTGAGATGTGGGATATGAGGTCAAGCGCAGTTTTAAAGCCGAGATGGAGGAATTTCCACAGCATTGTTTTCTGCTCAGGCACCCTTAAACCAATTGAGGCATTTGCAGAAACAATTGGCTTAGAGAATTACTCAGGGCGCAGCTTTCCCTCTTTTTTCAATAAGCAAAATGCACTATCGCTTATAGTTAAAGACTTAAGTGCAGAGGGAGAGGAATTGAGCAAGCAAATGGCTTTGAAGTATTTGCAAGCTATAGATGAATTTTTAAAAGCACTAGATGCAAATATAGCTATTTTCTCAGCAAGCTATCGAATTCAAAAATCGCTGTTAAAAGCGGGCTTGAAGAGCATAATTAAGCAGAATAATAGAAGATTATTCTTGGAAGAAAAGGGAATCTCAGGCTGCGAGGGCAGAAGAATTTTAGATGGATTCAAAAGCTCTAAGAATGGCGTGCTATGTGCAACTATGACAGGAAGATACGCTGAAGGCGCTGATTTCCCAGGTCGAGAGCTGGAAGGAATATTTTTAGTTGGAATTCCATTCGATAAAGTAACTATTCGAACCCAACTCTACATAGATTACTACCAACGCCTCTATGGTAAGGAGAGGGGCAGCTTATATGCCTATATATTGCCTGCAATGAGAAGAGCTTCACAAGCACTAGGCAGAGCACTTCGCTCTAGAGAAGATCGAGCAATATTCATACTGGGCGATTCTAGATATATATCCAAGCGCTTCATAGCTTTTTTACCGGATTTCGTGAAGTGGAACTGCAAAAGCGTGGAAATTGGGGAAATAGGCAGAGAGATTAAGAAGTTCTGGCAACCTTAACCCGCAAATTTGGGCCTGTAGGAGAGCCTCGCTGGAAGGGGAAGAGGTTTAAATGGCTTGGCCTTGCATTGATCGCGCACCCTTTGAATTAGCTCCTCTATAGAGAGCTCTTCCAGCGTTCCACCTTCTCTAATTCTAATCGCTAGCTTTCCCTTTAGCTCCTTCTCGCCTATTACCCCTATATATGGAATCCATTCTCTCTCTGCATTTCGTATTTTTTTACTCACAGTTTCCTCGGTGTCGTCTAAATCAGCTCTTATGCTTGAATTCTGAAGATGATTTAATAATTCCTCACAGTATTTTTCATACTCCCGTCCAACTGGTATGAGTCTCACCATAACTGGGGAGAGCCAGACTGGTAGCATTGGCTTATTTTGCTGCATGCTGGCTTTTTCAAGCAGTGCATAAATGCAGCGCTCTATTGCTCCACTTGGAGAGCAGTGCAGTATCACTGGTTTTCTCTCCTCATTACTTGCATCTATATATTTTATTCCATAGCGCTCCGCATTTTCAACGTCTATTTGAACCGTTGAAAGCGCGCTTGCTTTATCAAGGGCATCTATGAAGTTGAATTCGAATTTGAGGATGAAGTAGAAGAAGCGCTCATCCCACATCTCTATGAGCACTGGTTTGTTAACAATTCTTACTAGAGAAACTATGAATTCTTTATATTCGCGATAGAAATCTCTTGTGAATCTAATGGCCACTTCATAGTCCTTGAGAGTTAAGCCAATTTCTTTAAGCACATCCATGCAGAATTCATACTGCTGTTTAAACTCCGCTATCGCTTCCTCCATATCTCTGCATAGTGTGTGCATATCAGGCATTGTGAAGGCCCGGAGGCGGCGCAATCCCACCAACTCCCCTCTTTGCTCCCTCCTGAAGCTATATCTCGTTAGCTCGATCATCTTAAGGGGTAAGTTTTTGTAGGAAATAACCATGTCTTGATTCATGAGGAATTGCCCAAAGCAAGCTGCGAATCTCAAAAACATATTTCTCTTATCTGATTCAATGGAATACTGCCTAGCTGGGAATCTATCAAGGTAGTCCTTAAGTGCTGGATGCTCCATGTCATACATCAAAGGCGTTTCAACCTCCATCGCACCATACTCTATGGAGCGATTTAAAACATAGTTCTCCAATAAGCTCTTAATCAACCTCCCCTTGGGGTAATAGCGCATATTCCCTGGGTCTGAGCTTGATTCATAGTCCGCTATTTCTAATCTTCTCATTAGCTCAACGTGAGGAGGGGGTTTATCTACCGCGCGGCTTTTTGCAATTTCATAGCTTGCGAATTTCCTGAGTTTTTCATGTGCTGTGAAATTAAATTTATCGACTTCAACTAGCTCGCCATTGGGAGTGAGCACATACCAATATGACTTGGCTTTTTCCTCTGCTTTAATTGCCTTAGAAACTATTTCCCCAGGCTCGCTTGATTTAATAGATCTTGAGAGCTCAGATAGCGGGTGACCTTTACAAGCTATTTTGAATGCCTTATACCAGCCAAATGGCGCTCGCTTCACTTCGAATTTATTAAGCGCTTTTAGCGCTGCCTCAAGTCTCTTGAGCACTTCAATTGCTACTTCAGGTTTAGCGAGGCTGGAACTTAAATGAGCATAGGGATAGAGCATTATTCTATTCGCCTGTACTTTTTGAGCTACATCTAGGATATTTACAATACCCTTATCCACTATTTCCAGTGGAGCTGCTTCATCGCTTTTCTCCACAGCTATAAATACCACTAGGGCATCTTCTATTCTATCGCCTTTATAATTTTCAGCTATTTTCTCCGCCACTGAAGTGCTCTTTTTAATCTCAAACTCAATGAAGTCCGCGTGGATGAATAAAATCTGCATTCACAACCCTTTGAGATATTGAAATAAGCTTGGGGGTAGATAAGCATTGTCATGCATATTTAATCCAAGTGCATATAGCTTGCTTTCCCTCAAGCACACTGCGCAGTCTTCTTGAAATCCTTCCATTTACGATGCAGCAGTTCATTTTATATCTAACTAGCAATTCCGGCAGCATTTTATCCACGCATTTCATATCCTTATTTATTTCCGCTGCTTTCACTTGATGCAGCAGAAGTTTTTTCTCAGTTTCAAAGTCTTTGTATATTCCATTCACATCTTTCACCAAGATAAGTTTACTTGCCTTAATTTTCATAGCGATATAGCAAGCTATTGAATCGGAGGTTACATCCCAAGAATGGGGAAGGATTTTTTCACTTACTTTGAGCAGTGATTGAGAGGGAAGTAGAATTGCGTATCTCTCTTTTCTAGCTTGATCTATTCTCTGCACTATTGCAGCGTTGGTTAAAAACTGGCTTAGAAAAAGGCCATATTGATCCATGGCTAATAATGCCATTTTATGGGATATAGTTGGAGATAGCTGAAAGCTGCTATCCAGATTTCTAATGTGATCGGCAAAACTCCCTCCCCCTGGGATGATTAAGAGTTTGTGATAAGCTGAGAGCTTCTCGATTTCCATGCAGAGCTGCTTTAGTTTTCGCGGATAATTCATCAAGCTTCCGCCGATTTTAATCACGCTATGCATTTTTCAGCCTCGAGTTTCTCAGCTAGCATAATTGCAAGTGCTGCCGCGGGAGCGGCGTTTGCTAGCTCCAGGCCCATGATTTCATCCAAGTCTATTATTTTATCAACGCCTAGTTTCTTAGCTGCATCCCGGGCTATAAATTTCCCGAGTCCAGTTATGACGATGGGGAATTGCTTGTAGGGCTTTCTAACTTTGGAGAGCGAATTTGCAACCAGCCAGACTTGCTCTTCATATATATATCTAGCCATTGCCTTTACTTCTTCTCGAGAGAGCATTTCTAGGTCTGCACATATCACTCTCGCGAGGCGTGCCATTGCCTCGCGCACTGTCTTGCCCCGTCCATCTGGGGTTTCACAGCTGTAGTCTCTCTTTTTAATTTTGCCTAGAATTAAATTAACATCCCCTGTGATGGAGAAGTACTCCGATGAAACTCCTGCAAGGGAACCTTTAATGGGTATTCTTCTTACAATCGCAGCCACGTTAGATCGAAGTGCCCCGGTATAGACAAGCTCGCTTGAAATCAAGCGATCTAAATCTGTTTTTCCCTTTGCCTTTATATTTCCATTGACTATGGGAATTATATCAGTAGTGGTACTGCCTACATCAACTAATATGCAGCTAGGCAGTTTTTTGCTCAATACATATGCAGTTGCCACCCAATTCACGCTGGCTATTTTCAATGGATCTTTCACTGCCTCAGGTATTGATCGCAGTTTGCCTTTGACGTCTAAAACATAGATTGGGGCAAATGGTAGTGCTTTTTCAACACTCCTTAAAACATGCTCTATCCCCTCTCGCTTAGTTGGATATACATCGCTTAGTTCAGCTGTGGTGGTTACTCCAATTGCGCGGATCTCCCCATCAATTTTCATTTTATTATAAATCTGTTTAAGTTTGCTTGGCAGTTCATCTCGTTTTCTCCAAATTGGAAAATACACCGAGTAATTCTCTGCTTTAATAGCACCTTTTTCATATTCCACTAAGGAGAGTTTTATATTTGCTCCTCCAATATCAAGACCTAAGATTCGAAGCATCTCTCCTCCTTCAATATATGATATATTTCTTTCTTTGCAGCTGCCAATGCAGCCGATACTCTTTTCTCATCCCTACTATGGGAGCTAATGAATGCAAGTGTTTCCCCTTCATTGAGGTATTCATTAATCGCTAGAGGCGGACTTACCACGCCTTTTAAGCTCCATATAGCTTTCGCAAGCTCCTCGGTTATAAAAATTCTGCGAGGGGTAATAATGCGCTCAATCGCAGCGAAGCCTTTTCCCATGATTCCCTCCGGGAGTTTCCCCTCTAGCACCGCTTCACTAATTGCTTTAACAATATTGATCCCTGCTACTTTCCCAGCGATTAGGCAAGAAGTAGTAAGCCTGGGATTTATCTCCACGATGTATACTTTATCCTTCGTTAAAACCATGTCCACACCTGCATATCCCCTTAGCCCGGGTATGCTTAAAACTGCTTTTCGAGCAGCCTCTTTTGCCATTTGCTCAAGAGGGTGATGTAAAGGCGCTGAATTGCCAAAGTACTTTAAACCCTCATTTTCCACGATTTTCTGGGAATTTAAAGTGAGCACCACTCCATTATTCGAATTGCAGATCACACTAGCGCTGGCGTGCTTGCCTTTTATGTATTCCTCAGCTAGAAAGTACTTTAATTTAGTCTCCAACTTCACCTTGGATATAGCTGCTTTCACCTCAGCTTCTTTCCTCACAATGCTTGTGCCACTACCTCCAACGCCATCAAGTGGCTTAATTACAAAAGGGTATTCAATTCCAATCTCTCTTTTTGATTCAAAAGCAATTTTTTGAGAATCTGGAGTAAAAATATCCTTAGACCTCAATAGCTCCTGGGTTTTGGATTTATCGCCAGCTATATATATCCCCTTTGAGGTGCATCCTAGAAGTGGTAATCTAGCTTTTTCCACTTCCCTTGCGAGTTTATAGAGAATAAGGTCTGTTTCAGGTGCAATTACAAGCACTCCATCTACCTCTTTAAGAGCTGCTTTAAAATCTCTGAATCCCACCTCTATGAGTTCCAGTTTTGCAATACGCGGGTCAAGGATTGTTACAGCCTCAAAGTTTGCTTCTTTGGCTTCTTGGATTGCGAAGTTAAGCATCGCAAATCCTTCGGTTAAAAGAGAGCTTGCTCTAGCTAAACCGCTACTTGCATATTCAAAGATTAAAATGCGCTTCATTATAATAAAAAGAGTTTAATGCGCTGCAAGATAAGGCGGGTGATGATAAACCTCTTCACAAGCTTTCAAACAGCTTTCGCAGAGCTTCTTGGTTATTAACACCGGCTCTGGAATTTCTGGCTTGGGAATTTGAACAGCATATATTTGAAGTTTCGAATCACAGAGATCGCATTTCCCAATGCCAAGCTTGCTCAAGGTATTAAATTTTTTATATGCCTCGTGGCAAGCGGTTAAGCAGCTCTTGCATAATCCCTTCCATACACCCCTAGGATATGCCATTCTAGGGGTATTTACCTTAACTGGTATGCAAGTAGGCACAGCCACCAAGCAAATATCACAATCTGCCATTTTATTCCTCCTTTTGGAGTAAGAAACACTTGGCAAAAAGAATGATAAATACTTTTTTAAATTATTTTAAGAATTAAGAATTAAGAATTAAGAAATTATTTTTAGAGTGAAAGATCTCTCACTGCATTTGCAATCAATGGGGCAACGCTCACTGCGCCAGTGCTCTTTTCAAGGGTATCAGTGGATATTACCTCCTTCACCCCTGCGCTGTAAAGCTTGGAAAGAGCACCTCCAGCTAGAACTCCATGCACGCAGGCCACATATACTTCTCTCGCTCCCTGTGACTTCAATACCTTAACTGCCTCTAGAATTGTTCCCCCGGTTGAAATTATGTCGTCTATTAGCACTATTTCCCTCCCCTCAACGCTGAGTTTTTTAGATTTAATCTCAACTTTTTCTGCACTCAAGCGCTTTTTCTCCAAGTAATCATATTCTAAATTAAATTTCCCCGCTACTGTTTCCGCAAGTTTAATAGCACCTATGTCAGGAGCTATTAACACTGGATTTTCTATGACTTTGGAGAGATATTCCCCGAGAAGGGGAGCTGCATTTAGGTCATAAGCTGGGCATTTGAAAAACTGCAGCACCTTTTTACTATGTATATTGATCGTAAATATTCTATCCACCTCTAATGCTCTTGCCATTGCTCTTGCACTAACCGCTTCACCCTCCTGAAAGCGTCTATCCTGTCTAGCATATCCAAAATAAGGTATTACAGCAGTAATCCCAGCTCCTTCGCAAGCATCTATAAGCTGCAGGAGGTGTATGTATTCACCATCACTTGGAGTGCTTTGAATAATTGCAATCTCACCTGCGATCTCGCCTAATACTCTAGTATAGGCTTCCCCATCTGGAAACCACCTGAATTCAATTTCCAAGAGATCGCATCTCAGCAGTTTGGCAACTTTGGCAGCTAGATTTTGAGAAGCATGTCCGCCTATAATTTTCAATCTATCGCAGGTAGATTTCATCTTCGTCTCCATCTTAACATTAGCAATTAGCTCGGTCATATCTTCAGTTGATGTTCACTTTGTTCCCTTTGAAATATCTGATAGCGCGCTGATATCCTTCTTTTATTTGATTCGCTTCTCAAAGATCAAGCGCGTTTCCTTAATCCCTTCAATGCCTCGAAGCACGCCTGAAACGAAATCAATTGCTTCTATAGAATCCTTTGCCTCTATCCTCGCCAAGATATCAAATTCTCCAGTTATTATATAGACCTCTGATACCTTGGTGTTTTTAGCAAGTTCAGCTGCAACATCTCTTTCCCTTCTAACATCAGTTTTAACAATCAAAAAAGGCATATTTAACACCTCAGTTTAAGAAAAAGTTTTATTAATATAAATTTTTTTAGATCGAGCTAAAGCTTAAGTTAAAGAATGGATATGAATAGGCTATATGCCAATTGGAATTGTGCTTATCAACGTTGAAATAGGGAAGGATCGCGAGGTCTATGAAAAATTGATTAAAAAATTTAAAGAAGTCTACTTCTTATTTGGCAAATATGACTTGATAATTAAGCTTGAGGTAAAGGATTTTGATGAACTTAGCGAGATCGTTTTCAATGAGATTAGAACAATTGAGGGCATTAAGTCAACCACGACTCTCGCTGGCACCAGTTTACCGGATAAATAGCTATTCCAATTCGATTTCGATTTTCTCAGGCTCAGCCATAATTTTTTTCACATACTTCCGCATGAAGGGGCGCTTTGATCTAGCGCCGGAGAAAACTTCTCTTCCTTCTTTTTTAAGGGCTTTTTTGCTGAATTCCTCGATAGTGGAACTGCACTGGGATAGAAGCAAGCCCGCGAGGTTCTCTTCAAATTTCAAAGCTGGATAGCGCTTTCCAATGAATTGCTTTAAATCTTCAGCTGTAACCTCTATCGATTTATCTTTCAAGCTAATTGTAATTTTCTCACGCGTTGCTTCTAAACGATTTATTAATCTAGGGAAGTTGGAAAAAATGAAGCTATTTTCCCCTGCTTCAAATTCTCGTGAGATGGCTTTTGCATTTTTCATTTTTTCAATTAAACATGGTGTTAAGAATGGATCGGGTCTTGAGAGAAGTGAGTGAATTAGATTAAGCTGTACTCCTAAATGATCCCTTATCTCCGACCTAGTGATTTCAATTTTCATATCATAAGATTTGTTTTTCACCTAGCCTTATTATACGCTTGACTTCATCTCTAAGCTGTTCCGGTAAACTGGGTATATCAACATCTAAAAATCCCCGCACGATCACCGAAGTTGCTTCATCGCTGCTCAAGCCCCGTGCCATTAGATATTGGATTTCCTCCTCAGCAATCTTGCCAACTGCTGCTTCGTGAGATAGATCAACCCCTTCAACTTTCCCCTCAAGTTCAGGTATAGCGTGAATCCAACCGCCATTTCCAAGGATCAAGCCTCTGCATTCCAAGTGCGCCTTAACCCCTGGAACTTCTCCAACAATGTGGCCTCTGGAAACGATCCTCCCTCCCTTTGTAATTGCTCTAGTTATTATCTCAGCTCTATTTGCTTTAGATTTAAGATATACTCTAGAGCCAACATCTAAATTGCTTCCCCTGGGGGCATATAAAACTGTGTTATATCTTGCAATTGCCTTCTCGCCTAAGAGATAAGCAGCTGGATACATTTGCAAGCTCTTCACCGAGCGCATGCAGATATAGTTGCTCAAGAAAACTCCATTTTCCTCAACCAAAGTACCAGTTCTAGGTCGAACCTCAACTTCTTCTGCCCAGTTGTGGATCATTGTAAAACTCAACTTAGCATTTTTCTTTACATAGAACTCCGATATGCCTATGTGCAGTGCACTCTTAACCTCTGGAGCAGTGGTACAGCCTGTTATTATATGCAATTCACTTCCTTCCTCTGCTATTATGATGTTGTGCACATTTTGAGCTAGCTTTGGTGTGCCTATGAAAAGGCAAGCTTGAACTGGGTATATCACCTTCACTCCGGGTTTAGCTCTTATGAAATATCCATGGTTTAGATGCAGCTCAGCTTGAGCAGTATACTTATCCGCATCCACATCCACCGCTCGCCAGTAATAATCCCGCAGCCATTCATATTTCTCAAGCGCTTCAATGGTACTCATTACCTCTACATCAGGTGATTGCGCTTTAGAGCAAATCACTGAGTGATCAAGTTGAAAGAAAGTACCGGCCCTCTGCTTCTCCTCTAAATCCACCCCTGTTTTGAACGCTTGATCTCGATATCCCAGGGGTAGATCTTTATAATTAATTGATTCAAAATAGGAGCCATCGAGCTTGAATCTTTCTAAGTTTATATCCTCGCCAATTGGGGCTTTTTTATTCTGCGCTGCAAGAGCTCTTTGCTTTATCTTTACCTCAGGCAAGTAATACACCCCTCGTAGCCTTTTTCCTTGATATCTTCCAGTAGCTCAAGTGGGTTGCCTGAGCACATTAGCATGCCATCCATCATTATATGTGCTCTATCCACTTTTACATAATTCAAAATATGCCCAAAATGGGTGATTATCAAACCGCATTTGGTTCGCTTGCTCATTCGCTTCCCTCTTTCTAGAAGTTCATTGATTACTTCGCCTACTAGATGTATGTTTACGAGATCGATCCCTGAGTCTGGTTCATCAAGCATTAAGAAATCGGGTTTTAAAGCGAGGAGCTGAAGCAGTTCCGAGCGCTTAATTTCTCCCCCTGAGAAGCCCAAGTTCACATCTCTATTTAAAAAGTCCTCTCCAAAGTTAAGTCTCCTAGCGAGCGCTGATGCTTCCTCTTTCTTAATCTGATTATCTTTTTCGCCCAAGGCAATACTTAAAATGTCCCTGAGTTTGACTCCTCTTAAAACAGGTGGATGTTGAAATGCAAGTCCAATGCCTAGCTTGGCGCGTTCATTGATGGGCAGCTCAGTTATATCAATGCCTTTAAAAAATATCCTTCCAAATTCAACCTTATACTTAGGGATGCCCATGATTGCCATGAGCAGCGTTGTCTTTCCACTGCCATTTGGCCCTAGAAGAGCGTGAATCTCTCCCCCATCGATATTTAAATTCACATTCTTCAAAATCCTTTGACCCTCAACGCTTACCGTGAGATTTTCTATTCTAAGCATCACTTAAACCTCTTTAGTTTATTTCTGAATTCTTGGATAAGAGGATTTCCCTTTGCATTGCACGCAGACCAATTTGTTTATAAATGATAATGCTTAAAAAAAGCTATAATGCAATTTCGAAAGCGAAGGCACATAATCTTTGCAATTATCATTGGCGGGATCATCTTCTCTATATTTACATTTGAAATTGGCTGGGGAAAATTTATTCAGCTCCTCTATCAGAGCGAAAAGCGCTTTTTATTGCTGGCAGTTGGCTTTAACTTTCTCAATGTACTTGCCTTTACTCTCTCTTGGAAGGTAATTGTATTTGAAAAAATAAATCTCCGCAGGCTGATGAGGCTATACTTAGTCGGAGTATTTGTGAATTATATCACCCCTTCAATGGGCACTGCGGGGGAGCCTGTGAAGGCATATCTATTGAGTAGAGATACTAAAAGTGAGTATGCAAAAGCATTTGCAACGGTTATGACTCAGCGATTGCTCAACATGCTTCCCTTCACAATTGTAACAATCCTAGGAATAGGCACATTAATTGCATTTCGCCACTCAGCAGGCTGGGAGTTCTGGGTGCTTGGAATTTCTTTCTCCATCACCATTGCTATGTTCCTATTTTTGATCTATCTCTACACTAGAAAAGAGCGGCTTAAAACTATTGCAAGAGTTTTTTTAAAGCTCTTCTTCCCCTTGATTCGGCGCTATCAAAGAGGTGGCGTTGACTATGAGAAATATCTGCATAAAATCGATCACTCAGTTGATTCCTTCCACTCAGGCTTGAAGGAGATTTCAAATCATAAAATTAGATTAGCTAGTTCCATATTCTTTTCATTCCTAGGCTGGTTCTTCGATGTACTGCTTGCATATACAATCTTCCTAGCTCTAAATTACAATATTGACATTGGAATTTTAATAGTGGCATACTCAGTTGCAATGGTTGCAGGCATGCTTCCGCTCTTTTTACCCGGAGGACTTGGAACTGTAGATGCAACAATGGCATTGCTCTACGTAGCAGCGGGCGTGCCAGTTGAGATCGCATTGCTCTCAACCGTGCTCTATAGATTAATTCAATACTGGCTGACCACGATTATTGGAGCAACCTGCACCATTGGAATATAAATAAAAGTATTAGTATTAAGTATCAAGAATCAAGAGCTCTTTGATATGAATCTCCTTACTATAAGCACTATTAAAATAGCAATAAAGGCTCCTATTAATCCACCCACTAATCCCGCGACAATTGCTATTGTAAGTAAAGGCAGCATTTAAACACCTTCAAGCCTATTTCTTATCTTTAAAAATAATATGATCGCTATACCTGCGCCCGTTAAGCCGCTGATTATACCAGCGATGAACATTGAGATTACAGCATCCATTTCACTTATCATTTTACCCAAAACTTAATTTTTATAGATAAATAGTTTACGACCATTAACCATTAAATGGTAATAATTAAGTAATCAATAGAGCATAAACACCTTCGATTAGGAGGACTTAACATGAGATTTGTATTACTCGGCCCCCCAGGTGCGGGGAAGGGCACACAGGCGCAGATGCTTGTAACTAAATATGGAGTGCCTCAAATTGCAACAGGTGATATTTTAAGGGCAAATGTTAAAGCTGGAACAGAGCTGGGGAAAAAAGCGAAGATCTACATGGACAAAGGGGAACTTGTGCCTGATCAGCTGGTAATTGCCTTGCTCAAAGAGAGAATTTCTCAGCCTGATGCAAAAAAGGGTTTTATTCTCGACGGCTTTCCTAGAACGGTTGCTCAAGCAGAAGCCCTTGAGGTTTTACTCAAAGAACTCAATATGAAGCTCGATGCAGTTATAAGCATCGATGTGGCTCCTGAAGAATTAATAAGGCGATTATCGGGACGTAGGATCTGCAGAAATACCGCGTGTGGAGCAAGCTATCATTTGATCTTCAATCCCCCTAAGGCTGCAAATAAATGCGATAAATGCGGTTCTGAGTTATATCAAAGGGATGATGATAAAGAGGAAGCGATTAAGAACCGGCTGAAGGTTTACACCGCTCAAACTGAGCCTTTGATAAATTATTACCAGCGGAAGGGTAAGCTTATTAAAGTCGATGGTGCGAGAGAGATAAATGCAATATTCAATGAATTAAGCCAGATCTTTGAGAGATATAAGTAGGAAAGCAGTATGGCGAAAAAATATATCGAATACGCGGCACTTGGACTCGGACTAGTTCTCATGCTTGCACTTTTTAATGAAGGCACGAGAGTAGCGATTGGCCGCGCGATGGAAGTAATTTTTGGCCCCCTGGCAAGTGCTCTACCATTTCACATTGTCATCTTAATTCTAGCTTCAATAACGGGTGTTTATTCCGCGATTATTCAAAGATATACCATAGACTATGAGCTTGCGAAGAGATTTCAAGCGGAGTGGAAAAAACTCAATCAAGAATATAAAGAGGCGATGAAAACCAAGAATCAAGCCAAGCTTAAAAAACTGCAGGAGAAACAGCGCGAGTTAATGAGGAATCAAAGCGATTTAATGATGCAGCAATTCAAGCCAATGCTCTACATAGGCATAATCTCAATTCCAATCTGGCTATGGATATATCTATATACCATTAACAACCCTGAACTTGCGATGATTTTTCCATTCTTCGGTGAGAAGCATTTGACTGAGAGCGTGCTTGGTCCCTTTTCAGTATGGATCGTTTGGTATATCCTTTGCTCCATTCCAATAGGGCAAGTCTTCAGAAAGGTACTCGGGATGTAGGAATAGGATGTAAAAGAATGTTAATTGCATTAAGCGGGCCTCCAGGGAGTGGCAAGTCCACTGTTGGAATGGAAATCTCAAAGCGCTTGAAGTTTGCATTCATCTCCGCCGGTGATTTATTCCGAAAGATGGCGAGTGAAAAAGGGCTTTCTCTAGCGGAATTCAGCAAGCTCGCAGAGAGCGATCACGAAATTGACAAGCTGGTAGATAGCAAGCAGCTGGAGCTTGCATTAAGCCATGAAAATGCAGTTATAGAGGGACGCCTAGCAGCATATAAAATACCAGCGGATCTAAAAATTCTGCTCCTAGCTTCAATTGAGACAAGAGCAGCTAGAATTGCCAAGCGAGAGCAAAAGCCATTTATGCAAGTTTTAAAGGAAACTAAAGAAAGGGAGCGCAGCGAGCAAAAGCGATATAAGCAGATCTATGGCATAGATTTGAACGATTTATCGGCCTACGATTTGATAATTAATACTGAGAGATTTGATCAAGCGAAAGTGGTTGAAATAGTACTAGCAAGCATAAGATCTCTGGAGCGATAAGATGAAGTTTCCATTTGATGTAGAGCGAGAGCTGCTGCTTAAAAAACCTGCTAAAACCGATCCTAGATATGGCACTTTCCCTGATAAACGCCCTTTACTTGAGCACATCAACCTTGGAGTGGTTAACCTCGATAAACCCCCTGGTCCAACGAGCCACGAAGTAGTTGCTTGGGTTAAAAAAATTTTGAATTTACGAATCGCAGGCCACAGTGGCA
This sequence comes from Methanocellales archaeon, assembly GCA_038850285.1. Classification (GTDB taxonomy): domain Archaea; phylum Halobacteriota; class JAWCLZ01; order JAWCLZ01; family JAWCLZ01; genus JAWCLZ01. The sequence goes on from JAWCMA010000007.1 coordinate 20,196, forward strand.
CTCTTGATCCTAAGGTAACTGGGGTTCTTCCGATAATGCTTGGAGATGCAACTAAAGCAGTTGGAGCATTGCTTGAAGCAGGCAAGGAATACATTTGTGCTATGAGGTTGCACAGGCAAGTTTCAGAGAAAAAAATTCGCGAGGTATTCAAGGAATTCACTGCCACTATTTATCAAAGGCCGCCTCTCAAGAGCGCTGTTAAAAGGGAAATTAGAATGCGGAAAATCTATTATATGGATATCTTGGAAATTCAAGGCAGGGATGTTCTCTTCAAAGTAGGCTGCGAAGCTGGCACTTATGTTCGAAAGCTTTGCCACGACCTAGGAGAAGCACTTGGTTCAGGTGCGAATATGTCAGCCTTGCGCCGCACGCGATCCGGTTCTTTTAAAGAGGATAAGACGCTTGTCAAGCTCCATGAGTTAAAAGATGCCTATATTATCTGGCAAGAGGAAGGGGAGGAATCTCTGCTGCGAAGGATAATTCTGCCAATGGAATATGCTCTTGAGCATCTGCCTAAGATATACATTCGAGATACCGCTGTTGATGCTATATGCCACGGCGCTGATCTCGCAGTACCGGGAGTGGTTTCCCTTGAATCGAAGATAGCCCGCGGGGATCAAGTTGCGATTTTCACATTGAAAGGTGAAGCTGTGGCCTTGGGTATAGCGCAGCTCTCGAGCGATGAAATATTGAAATCCAGAGATGGCATAGCTGTAAACTCCAAGCGAGTTATAATGCCCCTTGGAATCTATCCCAAAGGCTGGACAAGTGCTAAATAAAAATTGGGGGGCACATTTTGATTTTGACCACGCAATATCCGCTACGCAATATCCGCTAATTTCTTTATTATTCCAAGACTTGAAATCGTTGCTATATCTGTTCTAGAGCCACCCCCGAGGACTACCTCAAGTTTTCCCTCGCATATTCGCTCTGCTATTTTTTTAACCACCTCTGCTATCTCCAGGTAACATTCAACCGTTAATCCAATTTCACCGTAGTCTCCAATGTGAGTATCATGTCCAAAATACCAGAAAATGAATTCAGGCTTGAACTTCTCCACTCTTGGAACAAACTCTCGCTTCACTAAGTCAATGTATCTCTCATTGGTAATTCCCCATTCGACTCCAACATCTACTTTTGTCCCATCCCAGGAAACTTTGGTTATTCCACAAAGGCAAACGTGAAGCACGTTTTTATCATGCTGCAGTAGCTCACGCGTGCCATCACCGTGATGTGCATCGGTATCGAGGATGGCAAATTTTTTAACTCCAAATTTTTCTCTTAAATTTACGATTGCAAGTACTACATCGTTGAAGCAGCAGTATCCCCAGAAGTAATCCCTGCTCGCGTGATGTCCACCTGCACCGATGTATACAAAGGCATTTTTTATTTCACCAGTCCAGATTTTCTCTGCTGCTTCAACTACTCCACCGGCTGAGTGCCAAGCTGTTGAGCAAAGCGCGTGCTCTTTAACCATGTTTATCATTTCCCTACTGTGAACTTTGAGCAATAGCTTCTCATCCACTTTTTTGGACTCATAGAATATTACATCTGGGCAGTTAATCTGTGAAAAGGCATCTGGGAACTCGCTCAATCTAACACCTATGGTTAAATAGCTCCTCTGGCTGAATGAAGGATGATAGAAAACGCCTGTCTTGCTCAATGTTGACCTCCAATTGCTTAATAATCCTCAAAGGTTATATGCTTTTTTTAATGCGAAGGCAAGAAGTCCTTCAATCTTCTTATTGCTTTGAGTTTTTCCTCCCTGCCAACTTTTGCTTCCTCAACCCCTGTTTTAATCACCTCAATGGTTTTATCCATTGTTTTTCTATCCACTGGATATGGAACGCCATCTTTGCCTCCAACTGCAAATGAATATTTAACTGGATCTCTCCAGCTTGGACTTTTGCCATAAATCAATTCTGAAATAAGCGCTAGGGCTCTAACTGTCGCTGGGCCTATGCCATTTATCGCGAGCAGTTCTTCATAATTCTTCGGCTGAAACTCATATGCTTGCCTGAGGGCTTCCCAGTCAACTCTCCTCGGCAGCACCATAATCGTGGGAAGTACTTCGCTTTCACCTTCTATCCAGTTTGCAAGGGTTTTCTGATAGCGATCCCACGTGAGGGATTTAAGCATTTTCTCAAGCTTCTCCGTTGGCTCTCTAGCTAGATCTAGGGAAACACTGCGTGCTTCTTCGCTCTCCCTAGAGGTCATATTTAAAACGCGATCTAGCTTCACGCTGCCTATTATTGCCTCGTGGGGCTCAATCACAAAACTCTTCACGTGAGCTCCAAACCAGTGATATCTTCGAGCATATTGAGAAGCAACATTCATACCCTGCTGCACAACTGCCCAACTGCCACTCTCACTGATGAAAAAAGCATGCTGATAAAGCTTGTAATTGTCTTGAATTGCAGCATTATCAACCTTGGCAGTCATTTTACTAGCATATCGCAACTGCTCCACGTTTATATCAAAAATGGCCTGGAGCTTGACGATTTCCTCAGGCACAGCTCTAGCAGCACTGCCCTTGCCACCAAGTATAGCTAAGCCGTGAACTTCTGGTTTAATAGCGCTCTTTAAAGCAGCGCTGGTAACTGTGGTTGTACCGCTGGAGTGCCAGTCAAAGCCAAGTACGCAGGAAAGTGCTTGAAACCAAAATGGATCAGCGAGTCTATGAAGCACTTCATTTGCTCCAAAATCGTGCACCATAACACTCACTATGCCTTCAGCTAGTTTGACCATTCTCTGGAAAAGCCAGCTTGGAGCTCTACCGTAGTGAAGGGGCAGGTCTGCGATGCCTGTTCGATGCATTCACTTTAATAATTTAATTCAAGCATAAATAAATCATTCTTAGTATTCTTAGAGCAAGTTTTATAAGGCTTGGATTTAAAACTGATAAAGGTAAAGGCCGAGGTAGCCTAGCGGCAAGGCGCAAGCCTGGAGTTTTTCAGAGAGCTTGTGGGGCGAAAGTCCCTCAGGAGTTCAAATCTCCTCCTCGGCGTAAATCTCGCAGTTTAACGCCTCTTTTTTAAATAAGCTTTTAAAATATTATTTATTTTATATATAAACAATATTTATTTTTAATTAAAAAATTATATCGAAACTCAGACCCAAATTATGAAAATACTTGGATGATTTCTTCAAACTAAAAAGTGGAGAAAAAATTTAAAGATAAACTTGATTTGCGATATATTTACTCCAACTTACTGCTTGGGTTCTTCAGGCTTCTTCTCCTCAGGCTTCTTCTCCTCAGGCTTCTTCTCTTTTCTTTTCTTAGCCATGAGAAACGCCTCCTATGCCTACAAGCGGCACATTCGATAAAGAGAATGCTTTGCAAGGATAAAGTTTTCGCATATCATTCTCTAAATATGGTTAATGGTTTAAATATTGGAGTAACTAATGTTCAAAAAAACCTTAAAAAACCTCCGCTCCCTGAGAAGAACTCTGAAAAATGAGGTGTTCATTTTAGTAATCGCTTTCTCATTTCTCAGCTATTTCGAGCATTCTCCCGTAGCTGAGGATGTCAATTCTTCATGAAAACATCTGTTTGTCTCTCAAATTTTCTCCCCTTCTCTTGGAACATATGCACCTGAGCATACAAAGGCAGGATTAACCCTATTCAGCCGAATAAGCTCGTTGGTTTCATAATAACTTCTTCTTTGAACAAGTTTCACTGATTTATTAAGCTTCTTGGAGAGATAGTCAAAGAGCACTTGATAATAAATAAATGTCTCTTCCGGCGAGATGATGCTTGAAACGGCTATTCTTATTTCCTCTTCCTTATATAAGCTTTCATTGGTTCTATCTGAAAGGTTCACCTTTTTTGCCTCTTCAAATGTTAAGCAACTATTGAACAAAAATATGAAGCATGAGAATATAACAATTGCAAGTTTTTTTGACACATTTTCCATTCTCTCCCTCTTAATATAAAATTTTAAATTTCGCTGATTTATAAAACAAGTCTCAATGGGATTAGTTATTTTCTTAACCTAAATCTTTTAATATTTCTTGCATAAATTAGAAAGATGATGTTTCAAATTGGGGGCTGCTGGGGTAAGCTCTTGCGAGTGAACCTAACTAGTGAAAAAATTGAAGTTGAAACTATAAAGAAAGAAGTTTTTCAAAAATTTTTAGGGGGCAAGGGACTTGGAGCTTATCTGCTGTATAATGAGCTGCCAAAAGGCGTAGATCCCCTCTCACAGGAGAATAAGCTTGCATTTCTCACAGGTCCTTTAACCGGTACCGCTCTCATGGGCAATCGCTTTGCAGTTTGCACAAAGTCGCCATTAACTAATGCTTGGTTGGACTCTCACTGCGGAGGGTTCTGGGGAGTGGAATTGAAATTCGCAGGCTTTGATGGTATTATAATGGAAGGTAGATCGAAAGCTCCAGTTTATCTTACAGTATTTGAAGAAGAAGTGCAATTGCACGATGCCGAAATCCTCTGGGGGCTTGATACTTTTGAAACCGAGCGATTGCTAAAGAAAAAATATCCAGGCGCGAGGGTTTTATCCATAGGTCAAGCTGGAGAGAAGCAAGCTTTAATTGCAAGTATAATGGCAGATACACGCGCAGCAGCTAGAGGTGGAAGTGGTGCTGTAATGGGCTCAAAAAACTTAAAAGCCATTGCAGTGCGCGGGAGCAAAAAGCCAGAGGTAGCGAGTGAAGCAAAAGTGGCAGAGGTAGCAGCGCAGTGGATTGAGAAATTGAAAGCCTCGAAAACCACTTCGCAGGCTCTACCTAACCAAGGTACTTTAAATATAATAGAAGGGGTGAATTACTCAGGTGGATTGCCCACGAGGAACTATCAAACCGGTAGATTTGAAGGCATAGAGGAAATAAGTGGAGAAGCCTATCAATACAAACTCTGGGGAGGGGGTAAACATCGCAGGGCTTGTTGGCACTGCCCCGTGGCTTGCATTAGAATATCCAAGACCTCTGAGGGAAAAGCAGCTGAAGGTCCGGAGTATCAAACAGTTGCTCAATTAGGTGCAAACTGCGGCATAGCAGATCGAGATTTAATTGCCAGAGCAGATTATTATGCCGATGCATATGGAATGGATACAATTTCACTGGGAAATACCCTTGCATTTTTAATGGAATGCTTTGAAAAAGGCCTTCTTAAAAAAGAAGAGATCGATGATGTAAAGCTTGAGTTTGGGAATAAAGAGGCATATCTTAAAGCTATACATGCAGCGGGCACAGTTACAGGAAACTTAGGGAAGTTAATAGCTAGTGGAGTTAAGCGCGCATCTGAAAAAATAGGTAGGGGAAGTGAGAAATTTGCAATGCATGTAAAGGGACTTGAAATACCTGGCTACGACCCTAGAGGGGCACTTGGTCAAGCTTTAGCATATGCTGTTGCAGATAGAGGAGCTTGCCATCTAAGGCCTTGGACATATGGATCTGAACATCTAGGGAGTGGAGTGCCTGTAAATCCCAAAACCTATGAGGATAAACCAAAGTTAATTGCAAGTGGACAGCGAAATATAGCGGTTTTAGATTCCCTAGGTATATGTCAATTCATTACATTTGCAATAGGCTTTGGCGATTTATTAAACATGCTTAACGCAGTTACCGGATTTAATTACACTAGAGATGAATTTAGAATTATCGGGGAGAGAATTAATACCTTAACTAGATCCTTCAACTGCCGCGAGGGATTTGATAGCAAAGACGATACATTACCCTATCGAGCTTTAAATGAATCATTAGATACAAGCGTGAGGAAGGGGGAAAAAATAATGCTTGAAAAAATGCTGCCAAGTTACTATGAAAGCTGCGGATGGGATGAAAGAGGTATGCCGCTTCCAAGAAAGCTAGAAGCGCTTAAGCTTGATTTCGTAGAGGTGAAATGAAAGCAAGCGATTTTGAATTAATAACCACAATAACCGGGAGCTATCCAACTCAGCCAGAAGAAGCCAAAGAAGAGCTGATCTCAGTGGCGATTAAAGAAGCAATTGCTGATCAAATCAAAGCTGGAATTCGACTTATTTCAGATGGACAAATTAGAGATCAAACACGCTTGCTAGCTGAGAATATAAATGGAATTGAAATAGTGGATGATAAACCAGTTGTAGTGGATGAAATTTCCAGGCCCAAGAAGCCTTTGCTTCATCAAGACTATAAGCTCGCTGTTTCATATGCCTCAGGAAAAGCAGATGTTAAGGGGATCATAATAGGGCCAATTAGCTTTGCACATCAATGCAAGCTGGAGAAAACTGCGCCCTATAAATCCAATGAAGATATAGAACTTTTCTATGACCTAGCCGAGGTTCTAGCTTTCGAAGCAATAGCGTTAAAAAAAGCTGGAGCTGAGGTTATTCAAATCAATGAATCTATTCTAGCAGCTATACCTTACCTGAAAACCGCGAGGGATGTAATAAATTCCATCGCAGAGCACATACCAGTACCTGCTTTGCATGTATGTGGAAGCCTTCGAGGGGTGATAGAGGAAATTTTAGAAATAGATGTAAGCGTGCTCGACATAGAATGCACTAAGTATAAAAATCTGGTATTATTGGATAGAGATATGGTTGAGCCATATGATGTTAGAATTGCATTTGGCTGTATTGATACATCTCTTAATGAAGTTGAATCAATTGAGGTAATTCAAGAGCGAATTATGCAGGCAATTGAAAGACTGGGGGAGGAAAACATCTGGATCAAGCCAGACTGCGGCATGCGAAACTTGCCTCGTGAGATTGCTTTTGAGAAATTAAAGAACATGGTTGAAGCAACAAGAAAAATTGAGAAAAAATTGTTTAAAATAAGATGATCAAGCAGAGGCAATTGAGTTCTTAAGCACCTCGGGATTTATCCTTCCTGCGCTATATGTTTTCCCAGTTTTAATGTTGGTGGCTGATAGCGCTGCAGGGGCGAAGAGTGCATTGTCTATTTTATAGAAATCAAAGCCAGCGGCTTTATAAATTTCATAAAACGGCTTGCCATAGTCCCTAGCATTGGAAGAGGGACATTTGCTTATTAATTCAGCTAGCTTGGCATCATCATCGAAGTCAACCGTGTAATATGTAACTCCTCCATAAAAAAGCGCGTCATTCGCCATGCCCATTGCCTTATCTGCATCTGGATGGGTTGGCATGACGGGAGCATATCCCGCGCCAAATAAGACCTTCAAGGGATCAAAGCCTAGTACTTCTAATCTAAATAATCCAGTTTCCACAATCCTAGCAGCAATTTGCACCGCACCAGCAACACTTGCAGTGGGCGAGAGCACGAGATAAACATTCTCAGGCTTAACATTACACTGCTGTGCAACAATCAATGCTGCCTCATCTGGGGGTTTTTCCTTGGTTTCAAGCACTGCAATCGCTATATCTGAGATATCAGAATATTTTATCTTCTCAAACAGCTTTTTAGGTTTCTTCGCAAGTGCTCTCGCTGGACCTGAACCAATTGCGAAAAATTTTCCATCAGCAGTTTTAATGTTCCAGCCTGCGAACTGTGCAGCTAGTAGAGAAATCGCAGGGTGATCGGTGGTCACCACGACGGTTGGAAGGTCTAGCTCGCCATATTTCATATAGCTAAGCGAAGCAGTGCCATAGCCTCCCATGCAGATCTCTGAAACCCTTATACCTGCGAGATATCCTCCTGGTGCTTTCAATCCGGTATCTATAACGGTTGCTCCACAGGGAAGTTTTTCAACTAATACACCATATTCCTGGGGGTTATTTAAAAGCTCTTTGACAGCTTTAAACGCTCCCTTGTTCACACTTAGCATAAAACCACCTATATTTAGAAACATCGAAATAACTAATAAGCCTTTATATTTGGATTGAAATCTTAACACCTTCCTTCTTTGACTTATAAATTTTTTGGATCCAATAATTGATCAAACTTTGTTATCAAAAACTATAAGAATCTCAGAGTTTAACAACATATTTGCCCGGCCAGTTATGATTCACTAGCCGCGGAATAGGGATCATAACTGGAAGAGCGCGTGCTTCCCGATGGGCAAGCTAGAAGATTCGAGGCCGTCCTACATCAGACTCACTGTTGGAACGGGCGCTAACAGGTAGATCTGTAAACCACTTTCCTGAAACCTGGGAATGGGCTAATCACCCATATACGTTAAGGAAATTGGGTAGGAATGGTCAGCGGCTTCACCCGCAAGGGGCGTGAAAAAGCGCAAGTTCCGTCCAGAAATCGGCAATCGTGCCGCCGAGGTACCTAAGCGGCATAGAGGCCGTGAGGGTGGATGGAAGCCTGGTCACCGGATGCACGATCGAATCCGAACCGGGTCAGCCCATCACCATAACCCAATACTAATTTTTAATTATAATTAAAAAAAATAATTAAAAAATTTAATTTAAAATTTATTAATTAAATAGGAGAGTTCATCCGCTTTTTGCAGTTTCAGTTTTTGCAGCTACTGTAGCTGGAGCCGCTGCAGCAGGCTTTGGGGCATTTTCAGTGTGCTTTAGAGTGGTTAACTTTTTAACCACGTCCAGTTTTACCTCTGGCTTAATCTCAAATTTATCTCGAATTAAATCAAACATTTGCTTGCCTCTATCGGTGCGTATAAATACTGTGTTCCAACCTTCTGGCGAGCCAACTGAGCCGCATGATATATCTGCGTAATAAGCAGTGAAATCAAGGCAACTGTGACAAGGAGTTCTCGCTAGGGGCTTTACCTCTTTTAGAGAAACTGATTTCACTACATCAGGCGCGGCATATGCCCAGAATTTACCCTTAGTGATATTCATCTTGGTTATTTCCCTGCAGGAGAGACCCAGCTTCTTAGCTATGATTTCATTGCATATGGTATCATAGGTGAAGCTCTCCATGCAGAAGATGCCAACTATTAAGGCAATTCTCTTTTCATATCTCCCCAGTTTGCGGCGAAGTAAATTTGCAGCATGGGCTTGACAGGGCACTCCAACTACCATGATCTTTTTATACTTCCTTGAGGTTTCGCGCAGGACTGAGAGCACTGGCACGCTACTATACTTCGTACCACTCATTTTTATAACCTCAGCAGGGGTGGTTATCACCACAGGTGAAGCACGCCAATCTGCATCGCGCTCCACGCCTATAACTGCATCGATTGCACCTATTTCCAGCAGATTCTTTGCAATTCCAGAGACTGTTGCTCCATCTTGCCCTACAAGTCCACTTCTGGCGATGAACATCTCCTTTATGTTATCAAATTCATTTTCAGTGGGATATGGGTGAAGCACTGGGCATACTTCACCGCAGACTTCGCAGGCTATGCAGTCTCCGCCGATCTTTGCCGCATCTGTAACTGTGATCGCGGTGGTGGGGCAGAATGCTGCACATCCAGCACACGCGGTACATCGCTTGTTTTTGACAACACCTACGATGGGAATTGCCATTTTATCCCTTCTCTAATTTTAAATTTTTCCAACGATCTCTTTACCAATTAGTTTTATTGATTTCTCCTTATCAGGCCCTATGGGTGAGCCAGCTACCACTTGAGTTACGCCTATCTTTGCAAGCTCAGCGATTCTAGCTTTGCATGCATCGGGAGTGCCATAGATTGAAAATGCATTGAGCATATCATCGGTGACTGAGGCTAGCACGGTTTTGAAGTCTCCCTTTGCAATTGCCCCTCCAATGGCATTTTTCGCTTCAACTGGGATGTTATGTCTCTGCAGCACTGTATCTGGGGAGCCTGCCACGATGAAGGCAACCACCATCTTGGCTGCTTCCTTTGCTTTATTAGCATCTTTATCGCAGGAGAAGCAAGCATATGCTGCTACATCTATGCTGCTCATATCTCTACCAGCTGCAGCCGCGCCTGTGCGAATGTTTTTAATTGCCACTTCAAAGTCCTTTGGATGGGAGGCATTGATTAATACGCCATCTGCAATTTTGCCAGCTAGCTCAAGCATCTTAGGTCCCTGTGCTCCTAAGTATATTGGAATTTTACCTGCACTGAATGCAAGCTTTGCACCCGCTAGTTTGACCATTTGGCCTTGAAATGCTGCTTTCTTACCAGCTAGTAGTTCTCGAAGTGCTGTAACATATTCCTGTATCATTGTTAAGGGCTTCTCCCAAGCTATTCCCATTGCATCGAAGGTTGCTTTGTCCCCAGGTCCTATTCCAAGTATTGCTCTTCCACCTGAGATTTCATTGAGCGCAGCTATTGTAGAAGCTGCTATAGCCACATTTCGAGTATAAGGATTTGTAACTCCTGTGCCTAGTTTTATTTTATTTGTATTCAGCGCTAGAACTGTTAGGGTTGTATAAACATCTCTATTGTTATAGTGGTCTGTGATCCAGACGTTCCCAAAGTTATTTTCCTCAGCGAGTTTAGTATAGTAAGCTAGTTTTAACACTGGATCGCTTGGTACAAATTCAATTCCAAATTTCATAGAAATCCTTCCTCTAGTTTTGATATTTTAAGAAACAGCAATTAAGTTTAAAAGTTTATTGATTTGAGATTATAAATATTACAAAAATATAAAAATAATTTGTTTTTACTGCTTATGCAAATATAACCTAGTTATAAATCAGCTAAATCAAAGTTTAATTATGACTTTATCTCCTGCTTTCAATTTAAAAATGC
>JAWCMA010000007.1:30889-48694 GCA_038850285.1 Methanocellales archaeon
GGCTTTATATGCTGCAATCTCAAGAAAGCCATGACTCCCAATTAACAGCAATGGTTCTCCTTCTTTCACATCTGCATAAGTTCGAGCGTAAGATATTAATTGGCCTTTAAACGTCAGCTTATCACCTAATTTCAACTTCACCTTATTCCCAGGGATATTCGTAATTGCATTTCCAAATCCATCTATATAAATTATCCTTCCCTCAATTGCTTTGCTTGAGACTTTTGCCTCTCCAAAGTTAACTTCCTTATAGTCTTGCAATAGCTTAAATTTCTCGATATCATAGCCCTTTGAAATCCTAGCTGCAAGAGGAGCGAATGCATCTCTACCGTGGAAAGTTGGCGAGGAGTCTTTAACAGTTGGTATCTCATATACCCTGAAGCTCCCTAGCGATTTAGCCGCAGGAATTAATAAGCCATTATCTGGGCCTATGAAATACTGCCCGCTTGCGGACTTAATTACTATGCCCCGCCTCGCTGTCCCAACTTCAGGGTCGACTACTGCTAGGTGTATGGTATTCGAGGGAAAATATTTAGCGGCGCAGAGAAGTGCGAATGCTCCAGCATTTATATTGTGGCGTGGAATGCTATGAGAAATATCAACTATCTTTACATTGGGATTGATTTTAAGAATAACTCCTTTCATCTCTGCTTGATATAACTCGCCAAAGTCGGTGGTCAGAGTTATTATTTTTATTTTCATGTTTTCATGTTACTACAAACCAATTGTGCGTGCAATTAACTTATATATTTCAGCAAGTACAGCTTGCTCGAGCTCCTCTATGCTCTTTGTGGCATCTAAAACTATAAAGCGCTTTGGCTCCCTCCTCGCTAGCGAGAGATAGTTCTCCCTCACTTTTTTCAAGAGCTCTATTTTTTCAAACTTCGTTTTGTTATCCCTAATCTGGAGTCTAGCAAGAGCTCTCTCAGGTTCGAGGTCAAGCAGGAAGGTTAGATTTGGAGCTTCTGAGAATTCATCTTGAATTGACCTAATCCATTCAATGGGATTTAAGATCACTCCTTCAAGCATAGCACCTTGATATGCGAGTCTGCTATCACTATAGCGATCTGAAATCACTAGTTTGCCTTCATTGATAGCTGGTCTTATAAACCTTGAAACATGCTCAGCGTGGTCTGCAATAAATAAAAAAAGCTCGACTAAGGGATCGATTTTGCTTGCAATTGCAAGTTTAACCACCTCTCCGGTCCAGAAACTCGTGGGCTCGGAAGTGAGTATTGCATTTCTATCCTTAAGTTTTTCAGCAACTCTCCTTGAGAGAGTGGTTTTGCCTGAACCATCGATGCCTTCAAATGTAACTAGCATAATAAAAAATTACTTTTAAAGTACATAAAACTAAGGCATAATAAAAAATAAAAAGGAAAAAGGAAAAATTTGATTTAAAATCAAGGTCTAACCCTGGTGAGTATTCTGCAAGATTAAATATCCTTCAAAACATTATATCTTAATGTGAATGCAATTCCAATACGAGGCCATCATTTACTTTGCATTTTAGGATTCAAAGGAATTGGATACAGCGCGGAATTCGTGGAGAACTTAAGGCAAATAATTGCTTTACTTAAGATTAATCCAATTTTAAAGATAGTTTGTGAATGTGATTCAATTTGCGCTCGATGTCCCTATATTAAAAATGGCAGGTGCAATAAATATCAGCGCGATTTAGAATTAGAGGTAAAAGAAATGGATTTAAAGGTGCTGGGGAAGTTGAATTTAAAGATAAACACTGAACTCTCAGCTAGGCATGCCTTTGAATTGGTTAGAAGGCACGTGGATAAAAAGGACTTACTGGAGATCTGCAGGAACTGCGAATTCCTAAAATTGAAATATTGCATTGAAGGGTTGGATAATGTAGCTAAATTCTCAGATATCTTTTTATAATGAACTTGCTTTTTATTCATATCACGAGTGAGAATATGAAGAAAGTTGGTATAATCGGCGGCTCAGGCTATACCGGTGGAGAGCTCATTCGCTTGCTTATGATGCATCCTAAAGTGGAGATAGTTGCTATTACCTCAAAGAAGTTTAAGGATAAACCTGTGCATGCAGTGCATTCCTTCCTCAAAGCTTTTTCAAATTTAAGATTCTCAGACCATGCAATTGAAGCAGTTGCAGACGCAGACTTAGTATTCACAGCCGTGCCCCACGGCACTGCGATGGACTATGTGCCTCAGCTTCTCGATGTGGGACTTAAGGTTGTGGATTTAAGCGCAGACTATAGATTGAGCGTGGAGGAGTTTGAGAAAATTTATGGGTTGAAGCATAAAGCACCTAGGCAAGCTGTTTATGGGCTAACTGAGTTGCATCCTGAGGTTAAGGATGCGAAACTGGTGGCGAATCCAGGCTGCTTCCCCACGGGTGCAGTTTTAGCGGTTGCACCTTTATTCCTTGCTGGCGTTGTGGAGCGAGTGGTATTTGATTCAAAAACAGGTATCTCAGGCGCGGGAGCTGAGGCTACGCAGAGAACGCATTATCCAAATGTAGCTGAAAATGTAGTGCCATATAATATCACAACCCATCGTCATACTGCGGAGATCAGGCAGGAACTACTGCGCCTGGGAAGCGCGAAGATCAACTTCACCCCTCACATTGTGCCCGCTATACGCGGCATTCTTACCACTGCGCATATGTTTTTAAACACCGAGCTTGAAGCTGAGGAAATTCAAGGGATCTATGAAAATTGCTATCGAGGAAAGCCATTCATAAGAATGAATACCCCTAGGCTTAGCGCTGTACGCGGATCTAACTTCTGCGACATTGCTTTTGAAGTGGATAAAGGCACGGATCGCGTTGTAGTAATATCAGCTATAGATAACTTGGTCAAAGGGGCTGCGGGTCAAGCGATTCAGAATATGAATCTCATGCTTGGCTTTGAAGAAATAGAAGGCTTATGGATGCCTGCAACTGCGCCTTAGGAGGAGAATGTGAATGTGAAGATAATTGAGGGTGGAATTTGCGCTGTGAAAGGAGTAAAGGCTTTTGGAATTAAAGAGGGCAAAAATGGGCTTGCAATTATAACTGGAGAGGGCACTGCAGCGGGAGTTTTCACTAAGAATAAGATCAAAGCCGCTCCAGTTTTAATCACGCAGGAACATTTAAAGAGAGGTAAAGGTAGAATAAGCGCTATAGCGATAAACAGCGGGAGTGCAAATGCCTACACCGGCGAGCAGGGACTGCAGGATGCAAGGGAAATGGCTAAAATTGTGGCGGAGAAACTAGGTATGGAGGAGCAAAGCATAGCTCTAGCTTCAACTGGTGTAATTGGCAAGCCCTTAATTTTAGACTGGATAAAGGTAAATCTAGATAGAGTTATTCAAGGGCTAACTTCAGATCAAAGTGGGAGTGAAGCAGCTGCTAGGGCGATTATGACCACTGATACCAAGCTGAAGCAAATAGCTGTGGATATAGATGGAGTTAGAATAGCGGGCATCGCCAAGGGTGCTGGTATGATCGAACCAAACCTCGCAACCATGCTTGCTTTTATATATACTGATGCTGCATTCCCAGCTAAGATTTTAAAGACTTGTTTGAGAAAAGCAGTGGATAAAAGTTTTAACATGATAGTGGTTGATGGCGATACAAGTACCAATGATACCGTAATTTTAGCTGCAACTGGAAAGGCAGGTAAAATTGGGCTGCGCAGATTCCAACCTGCTTTGGAGTTTGTATGCATTGAACTTGCGAAGATGATTGTGAAGGATGGAGAGGGAGCCACTAAATTCATAGAGGTGAACATAACTAGCGCGAGAGCAACTCAAGATGCTAAGAGAGCTGCTAAAGCAATCGTGCGCTCGCCTCTTGTGAAGACAGCTTTCTTTGGGGCAGATCCAAACTGGGGTAGAATAATCTGTGCAATTGGCTACTCCAATGCTAGGCTTAATCCTAAGAAGATCAAGCTCAAACTCTCAGATCGCGGGAATGAAGTCACTCTTGTGGATAGAGGAAGGGTTTATAATGAGCTTTTGGATAAAGCGAAGCAAATTATGTTGAATAGCGAGGTAGTAGTTAGCATTGACCTAGGTTTAGGTAGAGCAAGTGCAACTGCTTGGGGATGTGATTTAAGCTATGATTACATCACTATAAATGGAAAATACACCACCTAGTCAACGAAGATTACTCTCTCCCCTGATTGAGGCAGGCATTTCTCAAATGCAGCGAGGACAAAGCCATTGCTCCCGTGCGTGGAGATAATTTTCCCCTTGATCCGCTTGCCCTTACTGCTGCTCCAAACTATTTTTTTGCCTATGAACTTAGAGGCTTGATATTTATCCTTAACCCCAGCTATCTTAACTAGGCATTGATTTCTACGCTGAGTATGCCTGCCCGAGCGATAGTTAACTACAACCCCTTCCATCTCCCCCACCTTAGTTATGTTATCCGAAGTCGATGTATTTTATAGCTATGAGTCTAACTATTTCAGCGGTTTCCTCAGCTTTATCAGCTATTTCCTCAAGTCTAACTATTATCTCCCTCAACTGATAGAAGGTCTTGAAATCAGTTTCCATATCAAAAAGATTTTTATATAACTTACGATATATCGCATCTGCTCGCTCCTCAATTTCTTCCACCGCGTGTGAAAGCTCGATTGCCTTGCGCATGCTAGGACGCATCGCCAAAAGGGATTCCCGCAGCTTTTTAACAATCACCACATCCTCCCTCGCCAGCTCGAGGAGATTTTGCTTCATTTCCTCATTGAGCTTGAACTTGCGCAAGAGAATTCTATAGGCTGCTCCCACAGCCATGTTTGCAATGTCATCTAAGCTTCTAACTAAATTCAAAAGATCTTCTCGATTAACAGGATAAATCCCCCCTCTGGAGAGTTCATTTAAAATCAAGCGCTTCATTTCATCTGCTTCTTTCTCAAGAGCTATCATTTCCTGCACTTCTTTTTCTGTTAGATCAAACTTCTCCTCAACATAAGAAGTAACAACATGCGGGAGGTTATCCACTACTGTTACCACTTTATCGATGTATATCCTTATCATCTCAAGAACTGTTTCTTCCTTGGCTCTGCCCAGTGCTGCCACTGGATCAACTAAGCTGGATTCCTTAAGGGTTTTTTTAATTTCCTTGAACACCATAGATTGCCTCGAAATTTGAAATTAGATTACATTACCATTATATAAATTTTATGCCATAAATAAATTATGTAACTGCTATTGCGATTATCGAGTAAATTAGGATTGCAAATATCATGGTGGTGGGAATTGTAGCTATCCAAGAGGTCACGATGTCTCTCACCACCTTTATATTCAAAGCTTTTATTCCTCGAGCCAGTCCAACGCCAACTACAGCGCCTACGATTGCGTGCGTTGTTGAAATTGGCATGCCCAATTTTGAAGCTAATATTACAACAGTTGCAGCGCTGAATTGAGCGGCAAAGGCATTATCCGGGGTGATTTCAGTGATCTTCTCGCTGATAGTGGCTATAACCTTATATCCCCAAGTTAAACAGCCAAGCGCCATGCCCACTCCTCCAAATGCAAGCATCCACCATTCGATTCCCACCCTCATGCTTACATCGCCAGTCATCATTATATTCAAAATTGCGGCAAATGGACCTATTGCATTTGCGATATCATTTGCTCCAATGCCAAAGGCAACGTATCCTCCAGTTAAAATTGCTAAATAGCCAAATAAAAGCTCCACTTGCCTGCTCTCAAATCTCACTTTCCTTTCAGCTGTTTTAAAGAGGATAGAGCTAGCTATATAAGCAAATCCACCTATTATAACACTTAACACTAGAGCACTTTCCATTGTGAGCATCTCCAGATTTTTAATGCCTTTGTATACTGCTGAAAAGCCAATTATGGCGAATACAATTCCAACCCAAAGTGGTCCGATTTTCTCAGCTCGCTTTATTGGTTTTCTAGCGCTAAATATAGATTTATCGAGGCTCTTTAATACTATATAGGAAAGAATTGCTGCGAAAATAGGAGAAGTTATCCAACTTGTAGCGATGCTTAACACTATCATCATTTTTATATTTTGAATTCCAACAGAGATAATTCCAAATCCAACCACCGCTCCAACTATAGAGTGAGTTGTGGAAACTGGCAATCCATAATAAGTGGCAATTGCAACCCAAGTTGAAGCTGCTAGAAGTGCTGAGAGCATGCCCAAGGTTAATAGCATAGGTGATGCTTGAAAAAACGATGGATCGATTATTCCCTTTTGAATTGTTTCCGTAACACGTCTGCCAACGAAGACCGCTCCAAAGAACATAAGAAAAGTGCCGAGGAGAACTGCCTTTTTAGCTGACACCATACCGCTTCCAACAGATGTACCCAGGGCATTTGCAAGGTCATTAGCTCCGATATTCCAAGCCATGAATAAGCCAGCGACTCCAGCTGCAGTTAATAGTGCGATGTCCTGCAATTTATATCCCGAATACAATCATTTTGAGAAATCAAAAATCTTCCGAAAAAATCGTCAAAGTGGCGGATAATTTAATTAGTAGTAATTATAAAATTAAAATTGAGATAAATGGTATTTGAAAGACTGAGGAAAAGAGAAATTCAAGTTAGAGATAAGGAAGAACACGTGCTTGGAATGGTCCGGGTTTACATAAATGAGATAATTGGAGTTGTTGAGAAGCTCACGCCTTTAATCAATGCCTTTTGCGCTGAGAATGCTACTACCACGCAGAGGGAATTTCAGCATTTACTCAAACTTGAAAAGGAAGCAGATGGTACTCGAAAGGGGATATTGCTGGAGCTCTCTAGAGGTGGCAATTACCCCGTGAATAAAGAAGATCTGCTTCAGCTGATTAAAAGCCTTGCCGCTCTAGGCACTATAGCTGCAGGCATTGGATGCAGAGTTGTGATGAGGAGCTATTCTCTTCCAACTCAAATGAGAGAGCATCTCCTAGAGATGCTTGCCAATGATCTAGAGCTCATATACAAACTGAGGGAAACCTTAATGGCAATGAGGCCAAGCATGCGCAGAGCAATCGAGTTCTCAACTGAAGTTGAAATGCTTGAGAGAAAATCCGATGGGATTTATCGAGTGCTCTATAGCGATCTCATGAATATAGATATCGACTTCAAATCATTTTCTCAACTTCGCGATATCATAATAGGCCTTGAGAACCTCGCTGATAGCGCCAAGGAATGTGCAGAGATTGTTCGACTAATAGCAGTGAAATATGTATAAAATGAGTAATAAGTAATAAGATAAATTTAAAATTTTAAATCACTTATCAATTAATCCATATCTCTGCGAAACCATGTTCAAATATATATTCTACTTCCTCCTAGGAAATGCATTGATCGCAAGCATTACTATAATAGCTGAAAGAAACTCCCCGAGAGTAGCTGGGATTTTAATGACGCTGCCAACCATTACATTCCTCTCACTTTTATTAATAGCTATAGAGCAAGGTGTTGAATTTGCAAGCAGCGCTGCAATGTGGAATCCCATAGGCTTGGTGGCAGATGTCATATTCCTAGGCATATTTGCACTTGGCACTCGAATTTCACGCTCGCTGGTAATTTCACTATTCCTCGCATTCACCAGCTACTTCACCAGTATCTTGCTATTAAGATCTCTTCCAATAGCAAATGGATTTCAAGCTTTAGCCCTCCTCTGGCTCAGCTGTGCAGCTGCCTATATCTCATTTCGCAAATTAAATGCTAGAAAATTCCAGCAGTTGCGAGCAAGCTGGAAACAGATTTTATTCAGAGGCAGCTTCGGGGGAATTGTTATCACAAGCATTATCCTTTTAAGCGATATAGCAAGTGCTAAATGGAGCGGTATTTTCTCAGCCTTCCCAGGCACAATAACACCTGTACTCATAGTGCTATACCTTAGCTATGGTAGAGAAATGACGGATAGCGTAATTCGCGATTCACCACTGGGCTTAATTGGCACTGGGCTTTATGCTTTTACCATCTGGCTTCTATACCCAAGGGAGAATTTACCTTTACCCTCAAGCACATTTATTGCCTTTTTAATATTAATTGCTTACCTCCTAGTTATTTCCCTCCTTCGCTATTACTTTGAACAGCAGCCATTTAACCATGGTCATAGCAAATTATGAAGCGAAGGAGAATGCAATGAAGCCAATGCTGCACGCAAGCAGCGCGGTGTCAGAGGTAGTGGGCTATGTATTAATGCTTGCTTTAATCACAATAACTGCCTCAATCGTACTAGTAATTGGAATGCCGAATATAACTAATTCCCAGCAGAGAGTAAACCTGCAAAATGTGGAGCAAGCATTCACCGTGCTTGATTCAAAATTGAGCACTTGTGCTCTTGGAGAGTCACCCTCGCGGGTAATGGATTTGGATTTAGCCGGGGGAAGGATCTCAATTTTAAATGACACTAGCTACAGCCGCTTAACAATTAAAATGAGGAAAAGCGGTGGGGAATATATGATATACAATAATACCATTGGAACCATAAGATATGAACTTGGAGATGAAGAAGTGGGATATGAAGGAGGGGGAGTTTGGCATAGATGTGCTCATGGTGGAAGCCTGCTTATTAGCCCGCCTGAATTCCACTACAACGGTGAAACACTAACCCTCCCTATTGTAAAGCTAAATGGCAGCTCAGCTATAGCAAGTGGAAAAGTAACCCTGCAAGCAAACTCTCAAAATAAACCAACTGTTTTTTATCAAAATACTACAATAAACC
The DNA here is from genome assembly GCA_038850285.1 of Methanocellales archaeon. Classification (GTDB taxonomy): domain Archaea; phylum Halobacteriota; class JAWCLZ01; order JAWCLZ01; family JAWCLZ01; genus JAWCLZ01. The sequence goes on from JAWCMA010000007.1 coordinate 39,545, forward strand.
CCCTCTTCCGAAACCCAGTGTATGATAGTACAATCATAGTTAAAATAAAAAGCAGATATTACGATGCTTGGGCTAGATATTTTGAAGAGCGCACTGAGTTTCACGGCGTGGTGAAGCACGATAATCTAAGTGAAGCAGTGGCCTATTTAAATTCAAGGCCCTCGGAGCAATCGGATTTCTACATACCTTTCGATATATTAGGCTGCAATATTACCAATACAACTCCAGTTATGAGCTTTAAATTTGAACTTGTTAACTCAACTTCAAACTTAGAATTGAATTTAATAGCTACGAAGGAAAGTGGTGAAACACTTGAAATCGATATACAGAAGAGCGGTGGAGATGGCACTAGAGGAGGCACTGTTGTTATAAGATATTCCAATGGCTCAAAATCCGAGGAATGGAAATCCCCCACTGGCAGTGATGTGATTCCAATGATAATAAGTGGCAATGCTACCGTTGACCTCATGAATGCTTCAACCAATGTGAGCTATATCAGCAGCGATCACTCTTGGACTTGGACTAGTGACCCCCTCTATCCCAATACTTATAAAAACTCAGGGCCAGATGGGCCACTTCCAATTGCAGCTGTGATTCAGCATTACTATCGCCTCATGGGTCCAACCTTTACTTGGGACTATGGAGCGAAAAATCAAGGATTCACTCCAGAGGGCTCAAAGATATATCATCTATATGACACCATGCCCCCTAGGATTACCTTTCTGCATATAGTGGAGCATAAAGTTGAGGTAAAGCTAACTTAGCAAAAGAATAAAGCCATTTACGCTAATTTAAGAGCTATGCTTGATAGAGCACTGCGTCCATTTGTTTACATAAATGCTGCAATGAGCGCAGATGGCAAGATCTCCACTGCCGAGAGAAAGCAGATTAGGATTTCTTCCAGAGAAGACCTTGACCGCGTGGATGAACTCCGCGGTAACATGGATGCAATAATGATTGGAATCGGCACTGTGCTAGCGGATAATCCAAGTTTAACTGTGAAATCAAAGATGAGAAGGGAGAGGAGAATAAAGCAAGGTAGAGAAGAAAACCCAGTTAGGGTAATCGTGGATAGCGCTGCTCGAACCCCTGTTGAAGCTGAAGTGCTTAAAAAAGGGGAAGGGAAAAGAATAATCGCGGTTTCAAAAATTGCACCCAAAGCAAAAGTGGAGAGGCTAAGTAAAGCTGCAGAGATAATCACCGCTGGCGATAAAGAAGTGGATCTCCAAGAGCTCTTGATGGAATTGAAAAAACGAGGTATAGATAAACTCATGGTTGAGGGAGGTGGAACTTTAAACTGGAGTTTGATCTCCCTAGGACTGGTAGATGAAATCTATGTATACATCGCTGGGCTCATAATAGGTGGAAAAACTGCGCCTACATTAGTCGATGGCATGGGTTTTTTAAAACTCGAGGATATGCCCAAGCTGGAATTAATTGAATGTAAGCCAATGAATAATGGTGTGTTTTTAAAATGGAGGGTGCTTAATACTTAAAAAATTAAAAAATTAAAAAATTAAAAAATTAAAAAATTAAAGCATTCTCCAGAGAGGCTTTGACCAAGCTAGGTATGTCAATTTGCCTCTCAACTTCTAATGCATCTTCAAGTTTAGCATGCGTCACGGGATAAATTGGAACAGCGCTGCAGCTGGCTGTTTTTTGAATCGAGAACTCAAAAGTGCCAATTTTCCTTGCTAGATCAGCTACTTGCATTTTATCAAATCCAATCAAAGGATGGTACACAGGAAAATCTAGGCCGTGGTTCTCTACATATAAATTCGAAGCCGTTTGAGAAGCCACCTGTCCAAGTGAGGAACCAGTTACTATACCAAGTGCTCTCTCTCTAAGGGCTATTTCCTTTGCAATGCGATACATCATTCTTTTGCAGAGCACGCAAGTTAGCTTTGCAGCTTTGGCTTTAAATATAGCTAGGTTTTTACCGTGAGGCACTTCATATGTTTTCAATTCGTGCCCGGGAGACCATTGTTTTAATTTAGCGATGCAAGCTAAAGCCCGTTGCTTCGTGGTTTCATCTGTAAATGGAGAGTTGTTGAAGTAGATAGCGATTAATTCGCAGCCCCGCTTCATCATGAGCCAAGCGGCAACTGGTGAATCTATACCCCCTGAGATCAGCGCTGCCATTTTTTCCTGAGTACCAAGTGGAAGCCCGCCTGCGCCTTGATAGATTTCAGTGAAAACATAAGCATTGTTTTGCCTCGCTTCAATGAATATCTCATGCTTTGGATTGCTTAGATTTACCTTCACATTTCTATGCTTTAATCTAGTTAGAATAGCATCCCCTGTTTTAATTGCTATTTCCCGACTGGAGTAACTATGCATTCCAGCTCTGCGTGCTCGAATCCCAAAGGTCTCTCCATCTTGAATTAATTCAGCCGCGACATCACTAGCGATTCTAGCGATTGATTCAAGCTCAGGCTCTATTACCACAGCTGGGCTGCTTGATGTTACCCCAAAAACCATTGAAGTAGCTTTAGCAATCTCGCGTGTATTGTCAAGCTCAGTGGATATAAGAATTCTCCCCCATTCTCTTTTGATATCAATATATGAAATTCCTTGAAATTCAAGCATTGCCTTTATATTCTCAATTAAAATGCGCTCATATCTACTCCTAGTTCTCTCGCTCTTAATTCCAATCTCACCATATCTAACGAGCACTGCTTTATATTCAACTGCCATTTATAAATTCATCCTATTACTCTGAGCCCTTCAATCTTAACAGTGGGAGTAATTATATGTCCCACCTTCCTCGCATCTTTTCCCGCGCCTGAGATTTGCTTCAAAGCTTCATAGATATTTCCACTTATCATAGCGGATTTAACGGGCTTGGTTATCTCTCCTTTTTCCACCATAAAAGCATTTCTAGCTTCAACTGAGAAATCACCTGAGATTGGATTGGAAGTATGGCCTCCTATGATTGAATTAACAATAAATCCAAAATCAGTTTCAGCAATAACCTCGCTCTCAGGAATTTCAACTAATATATTTCTAATGCCCACGGCTGGTACGCTTGCATATGAGCCTCGAGTTCCATTGCCCGTGCTCTTAACCTCTGCTCTTCCAGCTGTATATGAGTCATATAGAAATCCCTTCAGCACGCCTCTCTCCACAATAATTGTTCTCTGGGAAGGTGTGCCTTCATCATCGCTCCTAGCTGTGCCTATTCCTCCCTCTAGCAGGCCATCGTCAATTAAATTGAATTTCTCACTTGCTATGCTTGCATCAATTTTATCCTTCAATAGCGATCGTCCTTTTTGCACATTATCTGCGAAAATCGAGGGTAGAAATACATTGCCGAGGAGATCTGCAAAAGCCACTGGTTTAAATAAAACAGCTATATTACCTGTTTCTATGTTGGTTCCATTGAGTGAATTCAATGCAAGCTGGGAAGCATTTTTTCCAATTGCTGGGAAGTCAAGGTTTAAGCTTCGCGAAATATCGAATTCAAAGCCAGTGGAAGTAGTTTGATTTCTAGCAATAGCTTCAATGGATGCTTGAATAAAGGTTGAGTTCTCTTTAACCTCAAGTTTATTTGAATTCAATATCAACTGCGAGCTATAGCCGCCTATCAATCTAGCGGAAGTTGGCATTGCTTTCTCAATCTTCGCGCTTTCAACCATTTGAAGGGTATATTCTATGCAGTTATCCAGTTGGAGTTGAGCAATTTTACTGTCAAAAGTGCCTCTTACTGCAGGATATTTAGCTCGCGAAGGTAGACTTCTCCAGTTTGGATCTACTTTCCTAGCTTTAGCGCATTTAACCGCACTTTCAACTGCTTCTTCCACTTTAGAGAGATCGTTTGTGCTTGAAAAGCCAACTGCGCCTTTAAAAACAGCTCTAATTCCAATGCCCTGCATATAGCTCTCTCTAGCGGATTCAATTTCATCCTTCAATGTCTCAACTGTAACAATTTTACCATAAGAATGGAAAATCTCCACTTCTTCAGCGCCTAGCTTGAGGCCTAATTTGATTGCATTTTTCCCAATGCGCTCAATCAAGCACTTCCCCCCACTAGGGCATTTGAAATCAATATATGTGGAGCTCCATCTCCAACTGGAACTGCTTGTCCCCCTTTACCGCATCTAGCGGCATTAAATTTCAAATCTCTGCCCACTGCAATTACATTCTGCAAAATCTCAAGCGTGCTTGCTGAGAGTGAAACATCACGCAGAGGCATTTTCAACTCGCCTTTTTCAATTATATATCCCCTTTCAGCATTGAATTGAAATATCCCCACGCCTGGATCCACTTGGCCCCCTCGAGAGCCCATTAGATATATTCCATTCTTCATTTCTTCTAAGAGTTCTTCAAAGGTATAATCGCCCTTTTCTATGAAGGTATTGCTCATTCTAACAATGGGCTTTGCATATCCCTGTGCTCTGGCATTGCCCGGTCTCCCTCCCATTTTAGCTGCAGTCTCTCTGGAATGTAGATAGGATTTTAAAATTCCCTTTTCAATAATCACCGTTCTTCTCCCCTTTATTCCCTCATCATCAAATGGATAGCATCCAAATCCATCTATAGTGGGATCGTCATACACCGTTATTAATTCAGAACCAATCTTTGTGCCAATTTTGCCCTCCAATATGGAGCTGCCCTCGAGCACAGCATCTGCTTCTGCAGCGTGGCCTAGAGCTTCGTGTATGAATACCCCTGCAAGTTCTTGATCAAGAAGCACTGGAAAGCGCCCACCTTTTGGAGTTTTTGCCTTAATGAGCTCTCGAGCGCAGTTTGCCGCCTCGCTTGCAATAGCTAGCGGGTCTTCTTCCATTATTTCATATCCACATATGCCGAATTTACGCCTTCTAGCAAGCTGCATAACTTCGCCCTCCTTGGCAACTGCAGTTACACTGAAACCAATGCGCATTAACCCATATTCTCCCTCCACTCCCTCGGAACTTTCATATTTAACGCGTGAATAGGACTCAGAGTAGGCCACTAAGGTGCTCACCACTTGATCTAGCATTGCCGCTCTCTCGATGTCCTTCAAAAGAGAAAGTTTTTCTTCAATTGCAATTGAACTCGGGTGCTTTTTGATTTTCATTTGCGGTATTTTATCGATTTTATGCGCTGGAGCTAAGGATATCCTAGGCCTGGGTTTTTGCTTATTTATATGCAGTGCTATTTTCTTCGCTGCCTCTAAAGCTTCTTTTAGCTTGCTCAAGTCATCTGTGGTCGTGAATCCCCAGCTGCCTCCTGCTAGCACGCGAATTGCTGCACCTTGGGAAAATTTAGTGGAGCATTCTTCAATTTCACCAGTGTCTAAAACAATATTGGTATTTTGAGACTCTATAATTCTCACATCGTAAAAATCAACCAATCTCATTCCTCATTGAGGCACTGGTTTATCGGCAATCGTAGCCAAGGTAGATGTAGCATCGACTGCGATCTTTTTGATCTTCTCTAAGAAACTGCTTTGTTTCTTGCCATATAAACTGATCTCAAGCACCTCGCTCAAGGTGGAAACAGGCACTATTTTGATCTTATCTCTATAGCGATCCTCTATGAGTACATCACCCTCATTGGCCTTTGGGATTATAACAGTTTTAAGCCCAGCTTGAGCAGCGGCTTCAATCTTATAGGTAACGCCTCCAACCGGTAAAACCTCCCCTCGCACTGAAAGCGATCCCGTCATCGCCACGCTTTGATCGACGGGAATATTTTCAAGCGCGGAAATCACAGCAGTGGCAACTGAAATGCTTGCACTATCTCCCTCTACCCCTTCATAAGTGCCTATGAATTGGATATGCACATCTTTATCTGAGATATCCTGTCCTGAGAACTTTTTAATTAAAGCTGAAACATTCTGCACCGCTTCCTTGGCAATGGATTGCAGCCGGCCAGTGGCTATCACGTGACCCTCTTCCTTGGAAGCTGAAGGGGTTACCTCTGCTACAATTGGTAGAACTATGCCTGAGTCGCCGCCTACCACTGCGAGTCCATTCACTCTGCCTATTTCATACCCTGAGTTTTTGAAGAATTGATAGTCCCTCCGCCGCTCAAGATATTGATCTGCAACTTGCTGCTCCACTGATCGCGCGATCTTCTTGGCTTCAAGCACGTGGCGAGCAGTTGTAACAGGAGCCCCCTCTGCTTTAGCTATATCCCCTGCGACTCTAACAAGCCCGCCTAAGTCGCGCCACTTCAGCGTTAAATGACCTTTTCTCCCAGCTCGCCTTCTTGACTCGCGCACTATTTCTTTAACTGCGGAGGCATCGAAGTGGGGAATTTTCTTATCCCTTTCAACCTCTTGAGCCACGAATCTAATGATCTTCCTTCGATTTTCAGGTGTATCTTCAAAGCTATCCCGCATGTAAACTTCATAGCCATAGCCTTTTATTCGCGATCGAAGTGCTGGATGCATACCTCTAACTGCATCTAAATTGCCGGCTGCGACCATGATAAATGCACATGGCACTGGATCGGTTTTGACCATAGCCCCGCTGCTGCGCTCGCTCTGGCCAGTGATGGAATACTCTCCCTCTTGCAGCGCAGTAAGCAAACTCTGCTGGGACTCGATTTTTAGGGTGTTAATTTCATCGATGAAGAGTACGCCTTTATGTGCTTTATGTATCGCTCCAGCTTCAACTCGCTCGTGCGCAGGTGTCTCAAGTCCGCCACTTTGGAATGGGTCATGTCGAACATCGCCAAGTAAAGCTCCTGCGTGCGCACCTGTGGCATCTACATATGGAGCTGTGATTTTCCCCTCGTTAGAAACAAGCAGTTTAGGTATGTAGAGCTCTTCCTTTGGAGTTATATATCGAAGAGCCATAAATAGCAATGCAGCTGCAATGATACCCATGACAAACTCCCCGCGCATGAAAGAATAGCCCACTATTATTAGCACCAAGATAAGATAGACTGTATTCCTGAACTGAGATTTCTTCTGAGCCTCTAGCTTATGTGCATTCACAATTTGCTTGCCCTTTCCAGCTGGAACCACTCTGATCTTTGGATTATTGGGATCCTCTGGATTGTGATAAACCAATACGTCTTGCAGCTCTTCCTTGGGGAGAAGCTCAGCCATTGCCTTAGCTAGCATCGATTTACCTGTCCCTGGGCTGCCTATCATCATTACGTGGCGCCTTTGCTGAGCTGCCTTTTTAATAACCTCAACCGCGTGCTCTTGACCAATTACTTGATCTATTAATAACTGCGGCACCGCGATTTCCTTAGTTGTTTCGAATTCCAGCCCGCCTAGTAGATCATCTTCCTCTTCAATGTGCACCTGCGTGGGAGGGTTTGACTCACTCAATTTATCTCACATCCCGCTTAAAGTTTTTAGCAAAACTATTCTTTTGCTCTATATAAAATCGCATTTCTCTGCCTAAATATTTTCTGTATTTGGTGTCTCAGGGATTTGTTATTTGATACTTGTTTGTTATCTCTGCTAGCGTTAGGTTTAAGTTAACTTGATTTGAATAAAAAGCGTGCCACGGCCATATGAAATATATTTAAAGCTCCCAGCTTTCAACTGCGGAGCTTGCGATTCATGGAGCTGTATAGCATTCGCTAGAAAGCTTGCAGTTGGAAAAGCAAGCCTAGAACTCTGCCCATTTCTAAGGGAGAAGGCAGAAATTAAAGCAATAGCAGCGATGGCAGAGGTCCCGAAGCCATTATCCAGTGGGAATGCTGCATTAATCAAGCCCTGTGTTAATGATTCAGCAAAGCTAATGGGCGAGGTACAGCTTGCACTTGCCGGAGGAGAGCAATCTATTTTCGGCTTCTTTGATATTTTAACAATGAAGTATTTACTCGGGCTTAAATATTCAGATCTTAAATTCTCATTTAAACTGGGATCTGCAAAGCTTCAAATGCGAGATGGATCTAAAGCACTGATTTTTGAAAATGGATATATCTCCTTGCGTGAATTAAGTAGTGCTCGAGCTTTCCAAGAGAATATAATCTATCTTTCTAAATTGCTCTGGGGAGCTTTAGTGTGTCCTAGATGTGCTTCAGCATTGCTGGAATGCACCTGTCCATCTTTAGTGGCTCCAGCTTTAACTGCGGAGTGGAATAAAAAAAGAATTGGGCTAGAGCAATTGAATTTACTTAAGGAAAACTTAAATATAGCGCGGGACCATTTGATTAACTTGCTTCTAGATGAACTTCTAGAGAAGGAGGAATTCGAACCAATTGCTATACATCTCATTTCAATAGCTCTGCATTTACATAGAGCTCTGGAAGCGAAGCCTCAAGCTGAAGCTGAAGCTCAAGTGCTCCTAGAGCAGACTTTGGATTTAATTAAGAATTTCGATAGCTCTAAGCGCGAAGTTTTATTGAGGGAAAGTGAAATGTATAGATCTAGAGTTTTGAAGCGCTGCGATGAAAATTTAGTTAAATCTCTAATAATTGCAAATAGCGCTTTTTGCATAGCTAGCGGATTCTCAAAGTTCGATATAATTTGACAAGAATTAAATAGAGAAAAAGCAAAGAAAACTAGGGAGCCTTATGGATGCAATTGAATGTTTAAAAACTAGAAGGAGTATTAGAAAATTCAAAAAAGAGGCTGTTAAGGACGAAGATTTAAAATTAATTCTAGAATGCGCGGGTTTAGCACCTAGTCCGGCTAACTGGCAGCCTTGGTATTTTGTCATCGTGAAGAACAAGGAACTTAAGCAGAAAATGGCAAATGCTGTTTTGGAGAAATTGGATCAAGCGCTTAAGAACCCTGAATTCGCAGATATGCATGAGGGTATTAAGCGAAACATTGCATATATTTCATTTTTCGTTGATGCTCCAGCGGCTGTTGCAGTTTTCATTAGACCGGGGAAATTTTTGCTTGCTAGAATGGCTATGAAGCTGGGGGCAAGTGAATATGATGCATTAAAAAATGATGGGTTTGCTGTTCCAGTAGCAGTTGGAGCAGCTACGCAAAACTTCTGCCTCGCTGCTCATGCTCTAGGTTATGGTACTTGTTGGATGATCTGGCCTTTGTTGGCTAAGAAGGAAATCGAGGAAATGCTCGAGGTCAAGCCACCTTGGGAGCTATGTGCAATTGTAGCAATGGGCAGACCAGAGGAATCTCCACCTGTGCGGGAGCGTAAAAAGCTGGAGGAAATCTCAAGGATAATTCCATGATTCTGCGACTCGCTGCCATGGCTATCTCAGGTCTAGGGATTGGTGCGCTGC
>JAWCMA010000008.1:0-33372 GCA_038850285.1 Methanocellales archaeon
ATTACGAATCAGCCGCTTTACCGTGCTAAGCCACGGCGGCGCTATTATATATTCTTCATATTAAACTTAACAATTGCTGTGAAGCTAGCTTTTATTAAGAAATGTTCGGCGAGAATGCATTGTGGCTAGAAGGCAAGAGCAAGTTTAAAGTATCCTCAAATTCATATTTTATCGGGCGTGTGGCCTAGCCAGGACAGGGCGGCATCTATAAGCCGTATGCCTCCTAAGCTGTAGATCAGGGGTTCAAATCCCCTCACGCCCGTTTAAAGGCGGGATATTATTGCACGCAATTTATGCAATTTATGCAATACTTTTATTACACAATCCACGCTGCAGTATAGCAGTAGCATTATGTTCATGCTGATAAGTAATGCTTATAGCTCTTCTCTTATACCCAGGCACGGCTTCATCATAGTTTTCGAGGGTGAAGCATGAGGCATAAACAGAAAGAATTAATAAGCAAATATTATCAAAAAGAGGAGGCTAATTTGATGAATCTTACCAGAAGAAAGTTTTTAAAGCTAGCTATAGCTTGTGCTGCTATTAATTTTTCAGGATGCCTTGGTCCTGAGGTAAAAGTAACAGAGCCTAATATAGAGGTGGGAAGCGTGATAAAACTCCCCAACCCGAGATATGATGGTGAAATATCCATAGAAGCAGGATTGCTGAGGAGGAGATCTATAAGGGCTTACTCAGGCGGAGATTTAAAGCTGGAGGAGATATCGCAATTACTATGGGCTGCCCAAGGGATAACCTCTCCATTAGGTTTTAGAACTGCTCCTTCTGCAGGTGCGCTGTATCCACTTGAGCTTTATCTAGCAGCAGGAGATGTCGAGGATATAGATAAAGGTGTTTATAAATATATTTCAAAAGAGCATGCGTTGATAAAAATTCTAGATGGAGATGTAAGAGAAGAACTTGCAAGTGCTGCAGTTAACCAAAGATATGTATCGGAGGCAGCTGTTGATATAGTATTTTCAGCAGTTTATGAGAGAACCATGATAAAATATGGGGAGAGAGGCAGGAGATATGTTCACATGGAAGCGGGGCACGCAGCGCAAAATGTTTATCTACAAGCAATTTCATTAAACTTGGGAACTGTGGTTATAGGTGGATTCTTAGATGAAAAGGTGAAAATGATTTTAAACATGCAAGAGGAGCCTCTTTATATCATGCCTGTGGGGAGAAAGGCTTAATTCTTTCCACGCCATCATTAAAGTTAAAATGCAGTTGAAGAAGAAAATTCAAAATCCCCAGAAGTGCTTAAGCGCAGCTCTTGGGAAAAGTATTACTGTTGCACTTAAAAATGGAAAAGAATATAGAGGAGAACTCAAAGGCTTTGATGAACATATGAATTTAGTGCTTGAAAATGCAGAGCTGCTAAATGCAGGGAGGAAATTAGATATAGCTGTTATAAGAGGGGATACAATTTTCTATATAATACTGGAGAACCATGGTTAGAGAAATCCTCTCCAAAATACCTTCCTATTCAGATGAACTTGGCTTAGACTTATGTAAGCCTGAGGATAGATTTAAATGGTTTTTAGCCTCGATGCTTTATGCAAAAAGGATCTCAAGCGAGGTCGCTAAGAAAACTTTCCAAAAGCTAATGGAAAAAAGTTTAACATCTCCAGATAAATTACTAGATGCAGGCTGGGATAAAATAGTTGAGACTCTGGATTCAGGGGGCTATGTGAGATATGATTTTTCAACGGCTACAAATCTCCTTGAAGCAGTTAAACTTTTGAAGAAACGCTACAGCGGAAGTTTAGAAGAGCTTCACAAGCAAGCTAAAGACCCGGAGGATTTAGAGAAAAAACTGCTGGAGTTCAAGGGCGTTGGAGAGGTTGCAGTCAACATATTCCTAAGAGAACTTAGGGGTATATGGGCTAAAGCAAAGCCTGAATTCTCCCCCAAAGCTTTAAATGTGGCTAAAAAACTTGGAATTGATGAAAAAGAATTAGAGACCTATGAATCCAAGCTTGTGAGAATAAATTTGCAATACTGCAGAAGGCAGAAGTGCCTAAAATGCTTGCTCAAGAATTACTGCAAATTTTTTTAAAAAAAAATTCAATGGGTTGCAAATTAAATAGCTATTCTGGGGAGAGTATAATTATTGCAAAGAAGCTAGCAGGTTTTCTCCACAGTTCCCAGCTGCTCGCCAATCTTTTTATCTAGTATCCTCAGAAACTCCTCTTCAGAGTTAAAGGGAATAGTAGCTCCAGCTGCAATATCGTGGCCTCCTCCAACCCCTCCAACGCAGGAGGCTGCTTCACTTAATGCCGCTGCAAGATTCAATCCCCGCTGCACTAAATTTTGACTGCCTCTTGCTGATACTTTCACCCCATCCTCCGCTTGTGCAAATGCAATTATAGGCAAGCTGCGTGTGCTATTCGTACTCATCCCCGCTACTATACCCACGATGGTCTCTCTTATGCTGCTTCCACCGTGGAAGTACTGCAAATTCTTAAGAGTAACAATTCCTTTTTCCTTCACGAACTTCAATCCCTCAGCTAAGTTTTTGCGATGCTGGTGAAGTAGATTTCTAGCATAAGCGAAGGCAAGGCCTCGATCTCCTAGGCAAACCGCTAGGCCGACTTCAGCGAAGTCATAGCGAGCTGTGGCATTGAGCAAAGTGGCAAATTCCGAGGCATCTCTAACCTCGGTGCCTGCTGGCTCTTTTAAAAAAGTATATACCTCGCCTATTAAGCGCTGTACATTGCGCGGGGAAATTCCATTTTCAAGGCAAAGCTGAAGTAATTTAGAAACTATTAATTGCTTCTCTTGCTTGGATAAATCAATCCAACGCCTCCACTCCTCATTCTTTAAGGTAATGCCTATGCGAAGGAGGAAAGCAAGACATGTTTCTTCATTTCCACTTAAACTCGGGATATAGGGATCTGAAGAGTATTCCAATAGTTTGTGCAGCGGTCTAGTTTGCCTACCGAAGAGCTTTAGATCCCTTTCAAATGCCACAATGCCAAGTTTGCTGCCTTCTTCTAATATACGGCGATTAATACCTATGAGCTTGTTTTCTTTATTATCCTGAAGATCTCCCACTGCACCTACAATTGCAAGTGGAATTAAGTCATCGCTGCTGGAGATATTTTTAGCGACGAGATAGCTTGCTCCAGCACCGCTTAATTCTATTGAGCCATTGAAGCCGAAGAGATGGGGATTTAAATGGTGCTCAATTCCCCTACCCGCGGGCTGGTGGTGATCGATCACTATGGCTTGCAATTTAAACTCAGAGATCTTAGCTGAAACACCGCTGCCTAGATCTGTGAAGATAACTAGCTCTGGATTTTGGTCCGCTATTTCCCTCAAGGTTTTATCATCGAGTTTTTTAACGATTTTATGAGAAAAATCGATACCCGCGCGCTCAAGCGCTCTGCATATGATAGCAGCACTTGCTAGGCCATCTGCATCTATATGGGAAACTATTAATGCACTGCTGTATCTCTTTATCTCTAAAGCGCAATCCTTAGCAGCTTTTAATAACCTCTGCATCAAAGGCTATACAGCAAAGAGATATGAAAAGGTTTTGGTTAGCAAGGTGAAAATGAGTTTTCTAACGCGCTTCTAAGGTTTAGGCAGTCTCCAGCTATCACTTGCTTTATCGATCCATCCTCGAGTTCTACAAGCAAGCTTCCATTCGATGCGATATCTCTTGCAATGCCAGTGAAATTCTCATTTTGGGTTTTAATTTGAACTTTTTCACCCAGAATGCTGGATAGCGCTCGCCATCGATTCAAAATCAAACTGGGATCTCGCTTGAAGAGGAAGTATTTCTCTTCAAGTTCAAGCAGTAGCTCTTGAACAAACTTTGCCCGCTCAATTACATTGCCAAGTTCTTTTTTAAGCGTTGTAGCGATTTTCTGTATCTCCATAGGCAAGTCATTGTTGGCATTTATACCTATTCCCAGTATTGCATAGTCCACTGCTTCAACCTCAGCAGCCAATTCGAGTAAGATGCCGCAGACTTTTTTATCGCGAATCATAACATCGTTAGGCCATTTAAGTTTAGCGTGCAGGCCAAGTTTATTAATAGCATTCGCAGCACCAACCCCTGCTGCTATAGCTAGTAAATGTGCATTACTCGGCAAGATCTCGGGACGGAGGATTACTGAGAGCCAGATTCCGCCTGGGGGAGAGGCCCAAGTTCTCCCAAGTCTGCCTCTTCCCATCGACTGGCTTTCAGCAAGTACAACCAGTCCCTCTGAAGCGCCTTTTTCTGCTAGCTCCTTTGCCACATCATTGGTTGAACTTACGCTTTGGAAATAGCTAAGTTCTCTGCCTATGATCGCAGTTTTCAATCCAATTTTTATTTCCTCAGGTGTAATTAAATCCGGGCTTTTAAGGAGTCTATAGCCCTTTTTGGGCTTGGCTTCTATTTCATATCCCATTTTTTTCAGGGATTTAATTTGTTTCCAGATTGCTGTTCTCGATACTTTTAAAGCGCGAGCTAGTTTTCCCCCGGAAACATATTTTCCCTGGCTTTGCTTTAACTCTTGAAGTATTTTTTCCTTCATTTCTTTCTCACGCTTAATATCTTACCTGCAATAATTTTTCTCTCAGTTTGATCCTGCAGCTTAAGTACAAGACTGCCATTAGGATCGAGATCTATTGCTTCACCCTCTAAAATTTCCACTGGGGTTGATATCTTAGTTATTTTTCCATGTAGATAAGAAAGATGAATCCACTCGTGCAATATGGAATTGAAGCCTTCTTTTTGAACAGTTATATACTTCGCTTCAAGTTCCTCGAGCATTTTTCTAATCAATTCCTTTCTCGAGACTTGCTCTCCAAGTTCTTTTTTAAGTGAAGTTGCAGTTCGGCGCAGCCAGAGAGGAAATGAGGCTACATCGACATTTGCATTTATTCCAATACCAAGTATGAGGTATTTCAATTCATTTCGCTCGCTAACTGATTCAGCGAATATGCCTGCTATTTTCTTATCCTTGATCATTATATCGCTAGGCCATTTTATCTTCGCATCTAAGCCATAGAGTTTTTTAATAGTATTAGCCACAGCAACGCTGGCGAGGAGGTTGAACTTTGCTGCTTCTGCTGGAGGCAATTTCGGCGTCAAAATCACGCTCAGCCAGATTCCGCCAAATGGCGAGAGCCATACTTCGCCCATTTTAGCTCTAGCTTTATACTGTGTTTCAGCAATAACAGCTGTGCCTTCTCTCGCACCTTTTTCAATTAGTTCTCTAGCTAAAAGATTTGTGGATAAAACATCCTCAGTATAATATATCTCTCTGCCTATGAATTTTGTATTAAGATCGCTTTTGATCTCATTAGGATTGATTTTGGGCACATTTAAAATTCTCCTTTGAATGAAATTGGTATCAACCTCGCCTTTCATAAAAGCTGGATCGTGAATGATTGTTTTGTGTAGCGGGAGAGTTGTATGTATGCCTTCTATGATGAATTCATCGAGGGCTCTTTTCATTCGTTCAATTGCTTCATTTCGATCTTGGCCCCATACTATTAATTTCGCGAGGAGTGAATCATAGTAATGTGGAATGGTATAGCCCGCATAGGCGCTACCCCTATCTACTCTAACCCAGGGTCCTCCTGGGAGTACATATTCAGTTATAGTGCCAAATGAAGGAGCGAAGTCTTTACTTGGGTCTTCAGCATTTATTCTGCATTCAATGGCGTGGCCTTGAAGATGTATATCTTCTTGATCGAAATCTAATGATTCTCCATAGGCAATTTTAATCTGCTGCTTCACTAAGTCTATTCCAGTGATCATCTCGGTTACAGGGTGCTCCACCTGTATTCTTGTATTCATTTCAATGAAGTAAGCATTCCCATGGTGATCCATCAAAAATTCCACGGTGCCTGCGCTTCTATATCCAGCTTCTTTAACTCCCTGAACCGCGATTTTACCAAGCCTCTCTCCAAGCTCAGGCGTTATAGCTAAACTTGGTGCTTCTTCCAACAGTTTTTGATGTCTCCTTTGAATGGAGCACTCCCTTTCGCCTAGGTGAATTGTTTTGCCTTTATTATCCGCTAATATTTGAATTTCAATATGCCTTGGACTATCGAGGTATTTCTCAATGTATACGCTTCCATCGCCAAATGCTTTCTCAGCTGTTCTTTGAGCAGATTCAAAAGCTGGTTTAAATTCTGGCTCGCATTTCACGATACGCATGCCTATGCCGCCGCCACCTGCAGCTGCTTTTATTATCACGGGATAGCCAATTGAATTAGCTATATCTAGAGCTCTATCAGGGTCTTTAATGCTATTCATGGTTCCAGGCAGCAAATTTGCACCTGCCTTTACCATTAACCTCCTAGCCTCAAGTTTGTTGCCTAGTCTTCGAATGTTTTCCGGAGTAGGCCCTATGAAAACCAAGCCATTCTTCCAGCACATTTCAGCGAAATCTGCATTTTCCGCTAGAAATCCATATCCAGGATGAATTGCTTCTGCGTTTACCCTCAAAGCTGTGTCTATAAGTACTTGCATATTTAGATAGCTTTCCCTCGCGGGAGGTGCTCCAATGCAGTAAGCTTCATCTGCATAGGTAACGTGAAGCGACTCTCTATCTGCCTCTGAATAAACCCCGATGGTTTCAATTTCAAGCTCTTTGCAAGCTCGAATTACTCTAATTGCTACCTCGCCTCGATTGGCAATTAAGATTTTGTTGAACATTACTTTGGATAGTCATGCGCGAATAACCTAAAAATATTTTTGGATAGAGATAGTCGATAAAATTACTCTTACTCTATAACTGCAAGTAAAGTATTGGGACTAACTGTTTGACCAACGGTTACGTGCACAGCTTTAACAACTCCAGCTCTATGGGAGCGAACATCGTTCTCCATCTTCATTGCTTCAATTATTGCAATAACATCTCCTTTTTTCACAACATCCCCAGCTTTAACCCTTACCTGCACCACTGTACCCTGCATTGGGCTGAGAATTCCACCGTCCACTGGAGCTGTGCTTTCTTCAGCCTTTGGAGTTAGTTTTGCTTCTATCTTGGGAGGCTCTATTTTAGGAGGCTCCAGTTTGAGTGATTCAACTGGCTTTGGTGCTCCTACCTTTGGCGCACTCACTGCAGCTGATGGAGAGGGTGATATGCCCTCTTTGATCTCCTCAACTTTAACTTCATAGACCTTCCCGTTGACCTCGATCTTATATCTCTTCATCTGAAATCCCCCTCATAGCCTCTTGCCTCCCCGATAAGCTCCAGCTTGAAACTGCTTTTGCAAGCATTTTTCTATCCCTTCTCAGGGGGGTCATTAAATTGCGTCTCCCAGCTAAACTCCATTTCCTTATAATCAAAGGAGAGGGGATTGCCTCCTCGCTCTCTAGGTATGCTGAAATTGCTGCTGCAATGACTGCGATTTGCACTTCTACTTCTTCCTTAATTTCTTCTATCTTGACTTCGTGAATTTTTCCATCTATTTCTACTTTGAATCTCCTCATTTTAACCCTATTGAGGCATATTGCTGTGTTTCTTCCTAGGTCTATCCTCTCGCTTTGTTGCAAGTATCCTCAGGGCACTTATCAGCACAGGTCTAGTATCCTGAGGCTCGATAACTCCATCGATGTAGAGCTTGGAAGCAGCATCATATGGGTTTGCGAATTTCTTTTTATAGTCCTCGATGAGTTTTTCTCTTAATGCCTCTGGATCTTTAGCTGCAGCTATTTCCTTTGCAAAAACAACATCAACAGCTCCATCTGGTCCCATGACTGCGATCTCAGCGGTTGGATATGCAAATACGAAGTCCGCGCCTAGGTCTTTGCTGCACATAGCGAGGTAGCTGCCGCCATAGGCCTTTCTCAATACTAATGTAATTTTCGGCACAGTGGCCTCTGAATATGCGAAGAGCATTTTCGCTCCATGTCTAATTATACCAAGATATTCCTGCTGCACCCCTGGGAGATAGCCTGGTACGTCTACGAATTGAATTAGCGGTATATTGAAGCAGTCGCAGAATCTAATGAATCTCGAGCCTTTATCAGAGGAATCTACATCTAAGGAGCCGGCTAAAACCTTGGGCTGATTTGCAACGATGCCTATGGATCTGCCGTCTAAGCGGGCAAAGCCCACAACTATATTCCTCGCAAAGTTCTCTTTGATTTCAAAGAAATATCCATCGTCCACTACTCTCTTTATAACATCTCTGACATCATAGGATTTCTTGGGGTTAACAGGCACCATTTCATTCAAACTTGGATCGCGTCTATCCCAGGGATCACTTGTGGGCTTAATTGGCGGGTCTTCGAGGTTATTTGAAGGTAAAAAACTCAATAGTTCTTTGATCAATTGAAGGCAATGCTCATCGTTGACTGCCACTAAATCGCAGAGTCCACTTTTAGTAGCGTGTACAGTTGCACCCCCAAGTGTTTCTGAGGTAACCTCCTCGCCAGTAACTGCTTTGATAACCTTTGGACCTGTGATATGGGCGTAGCTGAATTTATCAACCATGATGGTGAAATCCTGCAAAGCTGGGGAGTAAACCGCTCCTCCTGCACAGGGTCCCATAAGTGCCGCGATCTGGGGTGTAACTCCAGAATAAATTGAGTTTCTATAGAAAATCTGACCATAACCAGCGAGTGCATCAACTCCCTCTTGAACTCTCGCACCCGCTGAATCGCATAATCCAATGACAGGCGCTCCTATTTTAGCGGCTAGGTCCATTACATCGCAGATTTTCTTAGCATGCGCAAGTCCAAGTGAGCCTCCTATCACCGTGAAATCTTGAGCAAATACGCAAACCACGCGGCCGTCTATGGTGCCATAGCCAGTTATAACTGCATCCGCTGGTGCTTCTCTCTTTTCCATGCCAAAATCGAAGCAGCGATGCCTTACTAGAGCCTCGAGCTCCACAAAGCTACCTGGGTCTAAAAGCTTTTGGATTCTCTCCCTCGCTGTGAGCCTTCCCCCTTTCTTCTGTTTCTCAATTTTCTCAGGACCACCCGCAGCCTTTACAGCCTCGAGTTTCTTTTTAAGATCAAGTATCAATGTTTGCATTTCCTCAGCGTTAGTCATCCTTCACCACGACCTTCTCTTTTTCCTTTCTATTATATAATTATATCAATTTTGTTTAATGATATTCGATATCAATCCTCAGCACTGGAAATGCTAAAGATAGAGCTATAGCTTTCTCAGCCATTGCTTGAAAAGCAAACTTAGAGGAATTTTTTTACTTGCAATCTTAGTTTTCCCCGCCTTTATAGCTTGAAGCACGCTTTCCTGATTCAACTCGCAATCTATCTCTGTAACTGCATAGCCAATGAGCTCCGCGCAGTGAGCATCGCTACCTGCAATTACAGGTAAAGAATATTTTCTGGCAATTTGTTTAGCAAACTTTGTATTTGCAAATGGTTTTGGGTTAAAAATTTCAATGGCATCTATATCAAGGCCGTCTATCTCTCTCAAGCTATTTCGAAATAGAGCACGTGGATGGGGGGCAACAATCAAGCCTTTCATTTCCCGTGCAATTCTTATTGTTTCATTCACCGGGAGCATTCGAGGTATATCTTCTACAATGCCAAGCACAATTAAATGTCCCTCTCTAGTTGAAACCTCTATTCCTGGGATTATAAGAATGGATAGATCTTGCTTCTCCACTATTTCCATTGCCTCCATTGCACCACTTAAGGTATCGTGATCAGTGATTGCAATTCCATGAAGCCCGAGGCTTACTGCTTGCTTTAAAATTTTTTCAACCGAGTCAATGCCATCCCTAGAGTGATTCGAATGCACGTGGAATTCAAATTTAAACATTATATTTTAATCCACCACTTCCATTTCATCTTTTATGCTTATAAGAGGCTGAAACTTTCTCTTCCTAAACTTTATTTTATACTCCCCGCGCAGATAGCTTTCGCAAAACTCTCTATCGATATTGCATTTCTCGCAAGAGAAGTCTTGTTTTAAATTAGAGCCGCTTGCTTCAAACAGTGCCTTGAAAAAGCAGCCTTCTCTCACACGCCACTCAGCCAATTCATTCCCCTCTTATTAATAATGATTATATTATTCCCTTAGCATAATCTTAACTATGAATGTTTTAATAGTAACTGGTCGCAAAGCCTTAAATGTAGTTAGAAAAGCTATTGAGGGATTAAAAGATGTAAATGTAGCTGTAGAGATTGAAGTTTTAGATTTAGATATAGCGGCTTTCACAACACCAAAACTTTTGAGAAATGCACTTCTAAATCTAAAGCAAAAATTCGACCTCGTATTGGTTTCAGGTTTATGCGGTGCAGATTTTTCAAAGCTGGAGAGAGAATTCAACCTTAAAATAAGACTCGGGCCTAAGCATGCTTCAGACCTCGAATTGATTTTGAAATATGCAGATAAAATTGAGTTTTCCAGCAAAATTCCAGCTTGCGTGCTCTTAGCTGAGTTAATTAGAAAAGATGCAATTCAAAAGGTTCAAGCACTTGAAGAGAAAGCAGAGTATGAGTTTTTGATTAAAAATATAAAGATAGGCAGCAGCTCGAGAATGAAGGTGCTCGCTGAAATCGTGGATGCCACGCGCTTAAAGAGAGAAGCCCTGCTTAAGAGAGCAAAATATTATGTCAAGGAAGGCGCGGATATCATCGATTTAGGGGTGCATTTAGAGGCGGAAGTGGAAGATGTGGAAAGGATATTTCAAATATTGAAGCCATGTGATCTCACATTGAGTATAGATACTCTAGATGGAGAATTAATAAAAGCAGGTGTAGAGGCAGGGGCTGATTTGATATTGAGCTTGAACTCAGCTAATCTAGAAATAGCGGGTGAGGCAGTTGCAAATAGCGAGGCAGCTGCTGTGATAATTCCAGATGGAGAAGACCTAAGCAGTCTCTTTAGAAACATTGAGAGAGCTAGAGCGATTGGAATAAAAAAGGCAATCGCGGATCCCATTCTTAATCCAGTTGGCCAGAGCTTTATGGAGAGCTTGATGCGGTATTATAAATTTAGAGAACTCGATCCCAAAACACCTCTCTTATTTGGAGCTGGCAATGTTGCTGAATTAATAGACGCTGATTCCCCCGGTGTTCACGCTATTCTAGCTGGACTTGCACTGGAGTTGAATGCAAATATCCTCTTTACTCCTGAACACAGCCAGAAAGCAAGGGGCAGCGTGAGAGAACTTAAAACTGCCAGTGAAATGATGCTCCTGGCAAGAGATAGGCAAACAGTCCCAAAAGACCTAGGGATAGATCTCCTCAGTATAAAGGAGAAGAGAGACCGCCCTAGTTTACTAGAATTAAGCGAGCTAAAGATAATAAATGCAGAGAAATCCAAGAGCTGGAGGCTTGATCCAAAGGGCTGCTTTAAAATCGGTATCGTGGAGCTAGATGGTGAGGAAGTTATATTAGCGTTGCATGAAAATCTCGGGATAAAAGGTAAAACAGCTAAGGAGATCTTGGATACCATTTTAAGGCATGAGTTGATATCAAGTTTAGAGCACGCGGCTTACCTCGGGCGAGAACTTATGAAAGCAGAGCTTGCTCTGAAGTTCAAGAGGAGCTATGCACAAGACGATGAATTTTAGAATCATTTTTCTGTTTTCTGTTTTTCTGGAATACCATAATATATTCGTGCTTGAAAATATAGAAGCCTGCTTTAAATGCGCGATATCTCCAGAGATTATTCGCTAAGCCCTTGCCTCTTTCATTGCCAACTATATTCTTCACGATTATGCTCTTAAGTTTGAATCCGAAGTTTAAAACTTCATTCATAGTTAGAAATCCCAGTGGTACCCATTCACCTCTTTGATACTTATCACCTATAACCAAAACTAGAAAGCGCTTGGAATCAAGCAGTGGAGTGGTATTTTCAAGCACCTCGTTAAACATGTGGAGATATTCTTCAA
Organism: Methanocellales archaeon; assembly: GCA_038850285.1. Taxonomy (GTDB): domain Archaea; phylum Halobacteriota; class JAWCLZ01; order JAWCLZ01; family JAWCLZ01; genus JAWCLZ01. The sequence goes on from JAWCMA010000008.1 coordinate 11,836, forward strand.
CGCTTGGAGCATTGGATAGATCTCTTTTATCGCTGCTAAATTTTATCACATCGTGATAGGGAGGATGGAGGATTAGAAGCTGCACACCTTCAATCCCTGCTTTCTCTCTGATATTTATCTTCCTGCTATCTCCAATCAAGATCTTTATCTTTGCATTGCTCTTAGAGATTTTCTGCTGAGCCTCAATCTTTGCTTTTGCAATTCTAGCTATTTCTGCATTCAACTCAATGCCAATGCCATTTCTCCTGAGCCGAACGCATTCAATTAAGGTTGTACCAAGCCCTAGGAATGCATCTAAAACAGTTTCACCTTCTCTGGTATAGCGAAGTAGCATTTGATTTGGAATCTGAGGTATGAAGTTCCCCCAGTATTCCCCTGAATGCGCATCGCTTGAATCCCTTTTGTTGATTATCCACAAACTATCAGTGAGGATATTTGAATACTGCTTCCAGTTTTTTAAATCAAGGTCGTTTATCCTCATTTCGATCTTTTACCAGAATCAACGCGATCAGCAAATGCAAGATTGCCTGAGAGCTTTTTAACTACAACTCTAACGGTCTCGCCTTTTTGAGCTCCAGGAACGAAAATAGTAATACCGCTAACTATGGCGATACCATCGCCTTTCTTGCCAACTGCGCTAATCTGAAGTTCATATTCCTTGCCTTCCTCAACAGTTTGAGGTGCTACCACTGGCTTCTTGAGCACTCTCCTCTGCACTGGTCTCCAAGCACCGCAAGCATCACATTTGAGCATGAGAATCCTATCCTGTTTAATAAGATGTGTATCTGGTCTACCGCATTCTTGACAGGTGACGAATTCCTCAACATATCTATTTATCTGCATCCAAATTGCATCAGCGGTGAACTTGCCTTGGAAGATTGCCCTCGAGCCGTCGATCTTGCCAGCGGTACCCATTTCACGCACTAGGAATTTCATAACATGGTCGGGATCTCGATTGAGCACGCTAACTATGTCCTTAAAATTATCCAGAACCGTGGTTCTACCCTCTGAGAATACCCTTGGGGGTGGAATAATAAAGCGAGTATCACTTACCTTCACGGGCGGTGCTTTTTTCATTGCGCGATTGAGAATTGATTCATATTCATCCAGCGTGCTAACACTTCCTTTTACTTTTATTCTCTCATATCTATTCCAACTATTTAAGGATGCTTCTAAGCTTGCAAACTTTAGATTAAGAATTAAGATAAGATGATAAGATAATAAGATAGTAAAAGAGTAAAAAGTAAGCAACATGAAAATCCTAGCTCTTTCAGATCTCCATGGTAAATGCTCGAAACTGGATAAAATTCTATCTGCCTCAGGCGAGGTTGATTTAATCCTATTCGCTGGCGATATCACTGATTTGGGATTCATTGGCAGTGCTAAAGTGCTTATGAAGCTGTGGAGTAAAAAAGTGCTTGCAGTTCAAGGTAACTGCGATCTTCCTTGGGATAAAGCATTTTTTGATTTCTCAAGAGCAATTAATTTGCATGCCTCGAGTTTGCAGATAGACGATTTTTTGTTTATGGGCCTAGGCGGATCTAATATAACTCCATATAATACGCCTTATGAGCTGACTGAGTGCGAGATCCGTGAAATTTTAAAGCAATTCGAAGGTGCTGTAAGAAATCACGTAGGGAGAAAAATATTGGTTTCCCATGTGCCTCCATTTGAAATTTTAGACCTCACCAAAGATTATATAAATGCTGGAAGCTATGCCCTGCGGGAATTTCTTGAGAGCAATGAGCTTGACCTTGTTATCTGCGGGCACATTCACGAGGCATATGGTATAGATCGACTTGGTAAAACGCTAATTGTTAATACAGGTGCAGCTGAAGTTGGGCAAGCAGCTTTTATAGAAATCAATGTTGGTATCGAGGTGCAGCTTTTAAAATTAGATGATTAAGCAGTAGGTATTACTTTTTAGCTAGAAGTAGCTCGAGATATGATTGTCGAATTGAATTCCTCGGGTTTAAGCCTAGTTTTTGAAGTAAATCGAAAACTTGCTTACGCTTGGCCTTGAAGTTTTTCTCTGCTGCAGCTGCTTCAACTTCTATAAAGCTACCAAGCTGCTCCACTTGATCTAGATAGATCTTAAGGCCTTGAGATCTATAAATTCTCCTTATTTTATTTACAACTGCTACCTCGCGATATCCAAGGCGAAGCAGTAAATTACGCATTTTTATAGCTGATTTGGCTTTGATTTCTATTTCAATTTCTCTCCGACTCTTGGTTTCCCCATTGAACTTTGCGCCTTTATATGTTAAAAAAAGCTTTCCATTTTCAATTCTAATTCTGAGTGCTTCATCGGTTTTTGCAAAATCTCTATCTGGCGCGTTGAAGTATATATCAAGCTGCTTTTTTTCACCAGCTGATTTCATTCCCATTTGCTTTACTTTATTCTCCAGTGCCACTAGGTCTTCAACTGCAAGTTTAACTTCAACTTCGATCATTAAAAGTTTCTATAATGATTTTTGCTTATATTCTTTGCCTGCGTAATTTAAAAAAACCAAATATTTTTATAAAAAAATCGAATTAAAAAATATATATACTGAAATCATCAAGTTAGCACTGTTTTAAATAAATGGAGAAATTGTTATGGCTGTAGCAGATGCGTATATTTCAATTGGCATATTTATCATCGCAGCCTTAGTTCTGCCGATTGTAATGCTTATTATAGGCTGGCTATTTGAATTAAGGCCAAGCAATCCCACACCCACCAAATTACTTCCCTTCGAATGCGGCTCAATACCAATCGGCCCCACTCCCTCTCGCTTCGGTATCTCTTACTATATGTATGGCCTCCTCCTAGTAATTTTTGATGTTGAAACAGTTTTCCTCTACCCATGGGCTATTTCATTTTTGAAGATAGGTTTGATGGCAATAATTGAAATGTTCATCTTCATTGGCGTTCTAGTAATAGGTTTAATATACGCTTGGAAAAAGGGGGCGCTGGAATGGGTGTGATCTTCACAACCTTGAAAGATCTCCTCAACTGGGGCAGAAAGAACTCCCTATGGCCATTCATTCAACCAATGGGATGCTGTGGCATAGAAATTTTGAATATAGGTAACCCAGTTTTCGATACCGATAGATATGGAATCGTACCCAGAGATTCCCCTAGACAGTGCGATGTGATGGTAATAAGCGGTTGGATAACTTGGAAACTGCTCCCTAGAATACAGCGAGTTTGGGAGCAAATGCCGGAGCCAAAATATGTTATAGCAATGGGAGAATGTGCAATTAGCGGCGGGCCTCAATGGGATTCCTATAATATAGTGGATAATATAGGCGATTACTTCCCAATCGATGTATACGTCCCAGGCTGCCCTCCTAGGCCGGATGCTCTATTTGAAGGATATCTAAAGCTTCAGGAGAAAATAGCGAAAGAAGGAGAACTCAATGGTTTGCCTAGGAAAGGAAAGCACGCGCGCAAGGTGGAGGTATGATTACCTTGACCGAGCTAGAGAAGGAAAATCAAATTTTAGAGGCAATTAAAAATCAATTCCCCGAGGATATAATCGAAGCCAAGGTTCAAAGGAAAAATCGAGTGCTCCTTAAAATCAAAAAAGAAAAACTATTCGAGATCTGTAAGTTTGCTAGTGAAAAACTCGAACTTGAACACCTTTCAAGCATAGCTGGCGTTGACTATGGCAGTGAATTTGAAGTGGTACATCACATCGCAACTTACAAGCACCCTGTCATATTAATTTTAAAAACTCGCATACCTGCTCAAGAACCAAGGATTCCCTCAGTTGTATCCATCTGGTGGAATGCCAACTGGTATGAGCGCGAGACCTACGACCTCCTCGGCATAGTCTTCGAAGGCCACCCAAGACTTGAGCGCTTGCTGCTTCCGCAGGAGTGGAAAGTGCATCCCTTGAGGAAAGAATGGAAATTACCTAAGAAGGCGGTGGAAAAATGAAAGCAATAGATAAAAGCCCGAGGGAAACAATGGTACTGCAGCTAGGACCACATTATCCCTCTCAGCCAGGCCCATATTTACTCAAAGTCACTCTAGACCACGAAACCATATTAGATGCAGACCTTGAGTTTGGCTTCAACCACCGGGGATTTGAAAAACTCGCTGAAAATAGAACCTATCTCCAATTTCTTCCAATAACAGATAGAATCTGCTACGTGGCAGCGCTTTCCCACAACGATGTATACTGCAGAGCTGTGGAAGAACTCATGAAGATCGAAGTACCTGAGAGAGCTAAATATATTAGAACTCTTGCCCTTGAACTTCAAAGAATTGCCTCACACACAATTTGCTTCTCCGAAGGCTATACCCTCGAGCAGGGATTCCTCTCAATGATGATCTACATCCTTAGAGAGCGCGAGAAAATAATGAGCTTGATGGAGGAACTCTGCGGAAGCAGACTTAACATGACCTACTTCCGATTTGGAGGGGTTAGACTCGATCTCCCCAAGGGATTTAAAGAGAGAGCAATGCCCATTCTCGATGAAGTGGATAGAAACATAGCTGAATATGATAGAATCCTGGAAACCGACTCGGTATTCCTCGCTAGAAATGAAAATGTAGGGGTGCTTAAAACCGAGGATGCAATTAGATTTGGAGTAACCGGTCCTGTTCTACGAGGCTCAAATGTGAACTATGACCTGCGCAAAGCAGATCCCTATGATGCCTATGATAAAGTGGATTTTGAAGTTTGCTATGAAAAAGGCTGCGACAATCTAGCTAGATTTAGGGTTAGAATTCGCGAGATACACGAGAGCATTAAAATCATAAAACAGTGCTTGAAAGACATGCCTCAGGGTTCAATTCAAGCCAAGCTACCCAAGGTAATAAGGCCACCCCCCGGCGAGGTATATGCGAGAATCGAGGACCCCAGAGGGGAAATGAGCATGTATTTAGTAAGCGATGGCGGGCTCAATCCATATCGCCTTGCAATTAGAGGCCCTGCATTTAGAAATAGCCAAGCACTTCCACCTTTACTCCTAGGCTATAAATACGCGGACATAGTTGCCATAGCAGGCAGCACCGATGGATGCACCAGCGAGGTGGATAGATAAGGAGGAGTAATATGGAGATCAATGATTTAATTGCAACTTATTACTCAATTCAGCAAGCTATAGCAGGAAAAGATATCTTTGCACTGCTAACTTTAATCCAAGAAAATCCACTCCTTCGCGGCATAATTGGTTGCGCTATAGCAATTGCAATTGTAATGACCTTTGTAATTATAGGCATATGGATGGAGAGGAAGGTACTCGCAGACTTTCAAACTAGATATGGACCTTGTAGAGTTGGACCATATGGTATTCTCCAGCTAATTGCAGATATGATAAAGCTAATCACCAAAGAGGATATAATACCTGCCAAGGCAGACTTCTATGGATACTGGCTTGGTCCAATGATGATGATGGGCGTGCCAATGGTTGCCTTCGCCGCAATACCAGCTGCTCGAGAATTAATTGTAGCAGACCTCGATATAGGCATACTATATATAGAGGCAGTTTCATCCGTGGCAGTTATAGGAGCCTTCCTCACAGGCTGGGCGCCTAGGAATAAATTCAGCTTAATCGCTGCTCTCAGAGGAATGGCGCAGATGATCAGCTATGAAATTCCCCTTGCGCTTTCAATAATAGCAGTTGTAATAATGGCCGGTTCAATGTCCACGGTGAGCATTGCTGAAGCTCAATCTAAGGTTTGGTTCATTATACCTCAATTCTTGGGCTTCCTCGTATTCTACGCTTCATTTCTAGCAGAAGCCGGGAGAATACCATTTGACTTAAGAGAAGCTGAGCAGGAACTAGCAGGTGGCTGGGGAGTTGAGTACACTGGGATGAGATTTGGCTTAGGGATGGTTGGAGAGTATGCACATTTAACCCTTGGTTCAATGCTCGTGGTCATACTCTTCTTCGGGGGATGGCAGGGTCCAGTGATAATTCACCCAATTCTCAGCGGTGCAGCTTGGTTCTTCCTCAAAACCATAATTGTAATCTGGGCTACAATGTGGGTAAGAGCAGCTTTACCGAGGTATAGAATAGATCAGCTTTTGAACATTGGCTGGAAAATTTTACTCCCCCTAGGCCTTGCAAATTTAGCATATACTACCCTCTTAGTATATATAATTGGGGTGTGAATGCAATGGTATTGAAAAATTTGATTTATACCCTCAAGCAGTTCTTCACCCCTGAGGTAACTATAAACTATCCAGATGTGAAATATATTCCATATCCTAGATTTAGAGCTAGACATTATTTGAACCTAGATGAATGCGTGGGCTGCGGAGTTTGCGCTAAGGTATGCCCAAATAAATGCATAGAAATGGTGCAGTATAAAGAAAGAAAGCATCCCCAGATCGACCTCGGGAGGTGTATGTTCTGCGCTTTATGCATAGATTCCTGCCCCACGAATGCGCTTTTAAACACAACTGACTATGAACTTGCAGAGTATACTAGAGAAGCATTAATTTACCCCCCTGAGAGATTGGGCAAGCCGCCTAAGAAGCCATTCTACATCGCTGATAAAGAAGGCAACATCGTTGAACCGGAGGAGGCATAGAAATGCTTGACCTGCTGCTATTCCTAGCACTTGCCGCAATAATTGTACTTGCGGCAATAGGCGTGGTTTGGACTAGATTAGTTGTCCATAGCGCGATATACCTAGCTCTCACATTCATCTGCGTAGCTGGTCTATATGTTTTATTAAATGCAGAACTCTTAGCAGCAATACAGGTATTGATATATGTAGGTGCAATCGTGGTTTTGATAATCTTTGGCATAATGCTCACAGGCGGAGGAGAGGAGGAATAAAAATGGGATTCTGGACTACTTTCTTTAAATTCATTGTAGCAGTGATTTTCATCTCATTGCTCTCCATAACTCTAGCTAGCGCGCCCTGGAGCGATAAGCCAATGGAAGATGTGGAAAAAGTTACTTATTCCATTGGGGAGATGCTCTTCCAGTTTGGGAGATTCGTTGTTCCCTTTGAAATTATTTCATTGGTTTTAATAGCCGCATTAATAGGTGCAATATTCATAGCCATTAAGGAGGCTGCAGTATGATTCCCCTAGTTGCATATTTAATCCTCGCAGCAATAGTCTTTGGAATTGGAGCTTTTGGATTCATCACGAGTAAAAATGTGATAAGGATACTCATGAGCGTGGAACTCATGCTTAATTCAGCAAACATTAACTTCGTAGCTTTTTCAAGCTATTCCATACCCTTCGATATCTCTGGACAGATCTTCGCTTTATTCACCATAGCACTAGCTGCGGCTGAATCTGCGGTGGGAATAGCAATCTTAATACTGCTCTATAGAACGCATGGCACTGTTAAAATCCAAGACATTAATGTATTGAGGTGGTAAAAATGACTGGCATAATTGAATATTCCTGGCTCATCCCAGTGCTGCCAATAATTGCATTTGCCATAATAGCCTTCTTCGGAAGGAAGATCTACGAGGGTGGAGCCCCAGTGGGTATACTTTTCACAGGTGCTTCCTTTGTAATCTCCCTAGGCACACTGCTAGAGGTACTCCATAGAACAGAGCCATATACGCGCTCAATGGAGTGGTTCATGGGTATAAAAGTAGGCATCCTCATAGACCCAGTGGGTGCAATAATGCTAGTTATCGTCTCCTTCATCTCACTGCTGGTGCAGATCTACTCCATGGGCTATATGCATGGCGACCCAGGTTTGCCGAGGTATTACGCGGAAATGAATCTATTCACCACCTCCATGCTTGGCTTCGCAATTTCCGATAGCATTCTCTTTGCATTCATAAACTGGGAACTCGTGGGCCTTTGCTCCTATCTTTTAATTGGATTCTGGTATAGAAAGCACTCTGCAGCTGCCGCTGGAAAAAAGGCATTCTTAGTAACCCGAGTGGGAGATGTATTCTTCTTCCTAGGCATATTAATCCTATTCACCAACCTCCATACCTTCACCTACCTAGAGCTATTTGAAAAAGCTGAGATGGGGGAAATAGCACCGCCACTTCTAACCCTTGCAATGCTGGGTATATTCGGTGGAGCAGTGGGCAAATCCGCTCAATTCCCACTTCACGTTTGGCTACCGGATGCAATGGAGGGCCCCACTACAGTTAGCTGCTTGATTCACGCTGCCACAATGGTTAAAGCCGGCGTTTTCCTAGTAGCTAGAACCTATCCCCTCTTCCACCTTGCACCCCAAGCATTAATGGTGGTTGCCTATATCGGAGGCTTCACGGCTTTCCTAGCTGCATCACTTGCCGTGGTGGTAACGGATATAAAGCGCATCGTGGCATATTCAACAATTTCCCAGCTTGGATACATGATGCTAGCCCTTGGAGCAGGGGGTTATATAGCTGGGATGTTCCATCTTATGAATCATTCCTTCTTTAAAGCACTGTTATTCCTAGCCGCAGGCAGCGTGATTCACGCTGTGGGGACCAATGACATAAGGCAAATGGGTGGATTGCTGAAGTATATGAAGATCACCGCAGTAACCATGCTATTCGGCGTGCTCTCAGTCTCAGGAATACCTCCTTTCTCAGGCTTCTTCAGCAAAGATGAAGTATTGCTCAGCGCTTATAACTACTACCACGCCACTAACCATTTACTGCCCCTTTTATTCGGCCTTATAACTGCTTTCCTCACTGCATTCTACATGTTCAGAGCTTGGTTCCTAGCATTCACAGGTAAACATAGAGGGGGGCAGCTTGTGAAGCATTTGCCAGCTGAAGCGCATGCCACTGCTCACAATGGCGGGGAACCTGAGGAACCTAAGCATGCTATTCATGAGTCCCCTTGGGTTATGACAATACCATTGATAATCCTAGCAATCCTAGCTCTAACTTCAGGCTGGACTTGGGAGGGCTATAGACACGTGGTTACTCTTCCATTCCTCCATGAGGAAGAACCTGCGCCGGTGATAATGTATACCTCAGTTATCCTAGCTATTTTAGGAATTGCAGTAGCTGCCTTACTCTACTATAAATTCACAATTTCAAGCACTAGGATAGTTAATGCTTTAAAACCCATTCATACTCTGCTTATGAACAAATACTATTTAGATCACCTCTACTATGGATTTGCTGAAAAAATAGTGTATGGAGTTGCTAGACTCGCGGAGTTCTTCGATCTCTATGGCATCGACGGCGTGGTCAATGCGATCACCGCAGTTATAGTGCGAGGAGCTACTAGACTGCGGAAAGTTCAAACCGGTAGAGTGCAGGGCTATGCAAGTGCAGTTATTATAGGGGTAATAATACTTTTAATAATTGCACTCTTAGGAGGGCGTTGAAATGGCATTTCCCTATCTTTCAATTCTACTTGCAGTTCCATTGATCGGTGCAATCCTAGTATTCCTAGTCAAGAGCGAGAAGCTCATCAAGGGTATTTCAATAGCAGCTAGTTTCATAGACCTAGTAATTGCTTTAGCTGCCTATGCAAGTTTTGATTCAAGTTACACTGGCTATCAATTCCTAGAAGGCCCCTATACTTGGATCCGCGAGGCAGGCATAGCATATCTAGTTGGAGTAGATGGATTGAGCTTCCCGCTGGTTATACTTACCACCCTAATAGCATTCGTTGCTATTGTTTATTCCTGGGGCGAGAAACATAGAGTCAGGGAGTTCTTTGGCCTGCTATTACTTATGGAAGTGGGCCTGCTTGGAGTATTTCTATCTCTGGATTTCTTCATGTTCTACATCTTCTGGGAAGTAGTGCTAATTCCAATGTATTTCTTAATCGCAATCTGGGGCGGGCCAAGGAAGGACTATGCTTCCATTAAGTTCTTCATTTATACCCACGTAGCTGGAGTGGTAATGCTGCTGGGAATCTTAGCGATGTATTTCCACGCTGCAAGTGTGCGTGGGTATTACACCTTCAGCATGCTTGAGATCTCAACTGTTCAATTCCCCCTTGCGTTTCAATCAATCGTATTCCTAGCGCTCTTCTTTGGATTTGGCGTGAAAATGCCGGTCTTCCCATTCCACACTTGGCTACCAGATGCACATGTCGAAGCACCCACCCCTGGGAGTGTATATCTAGCTGCAGTTATGCTGAAAATGGGTGGCTATGGTTTAATACGCATCGCTGTAATGATGCTGCCCGAGGGAGCGAAGCAGTATACTTGGCTGCTCATAGCCATAGGCGTGCTTAGCATGGTATATGGAGCCATGATCGCCCTTGCAGCTGAGGATTTGAAGAGAATGATCGCGCTTTCAAGCATTAGCCACATGGGCTATGTTACTCTGGGTATTGCCACTTTAAACCTCTATGGTTTAAGTGGAGCAATGTTCCAGATGTTTGCTCATGGAATCATATCTGGAGCCCTATTCATGATAGCTGGCTCGGTTCATCACATCGCAGGCACTAGGTTAATAAACTACTTAGGCGGCCTAGCAGGTAAATTGCCACTGCTTGGCACAGTGACGATGGTTAGCTTCCTCGCATCGGTGGGTGTTCCAAGCATGGCTGGCTTCATAGCTGAGTTCTTGGTATTCACAGGTGCCTTTAAAGCCTTCGTAACTGAGTCAAGTACCTATGCACCTTGGATCTACTTCAGCTTGGTAACTATAGCCTTAACAGCGGCATATTATCTCTGGGCGATGCAGCGGGCGATGTTTGGTCCATATAATGAAAAACTGGGAGCACATCCCCACGATCTACCCCTGCATGAATTCATTCCTCTCGCAATACTCGTGGCTTTGATGCTCGCCTTTGGAATATGGCCTGCACCGCTGATGAACATGATCAATACATATGCACATCAAATGATATTGCTTGCAGGAGGGATCTAAATTGGACTATGCTATAGTGGCTCCTGAATTGTTACTTGTGATATTTGCATTGATAATACCCCTCATAGGTCTATTTGCAGTTAAAGATAATGCTAAAGTACTTGGTGGGCTGGGGTTAATAGCATTGCTAGCTGCATTTGCACTCACAATGCAGTTAATAGGCGTGGATCAAACTTTATTTGAAGTATACAAAGTTGACTATTACTCTCTATTCTTCAAAATGGTTTTTCTAACCGTTGGCATACTTGTAGCGATAGCTTCAATACTATATGTCGGGGAAGAGCCGCATCAAGCTGAGTATTATTCCCTGCTATTACTCGCAACAGTGGGAATGATGGTGGTGGCATCAGCGAGTGATTTAATCACCTTATTCGTGGGACTTGAACTCGCTAGTCTAAGTACTTATGCACTTGCAGCTTTTGTCAAGCGCGATCCTCAGTGCAGTGAAGCTGCAATGAAATACTTCTTAATAGGGGCATTATCCTCGGCTTTAGCGCTTTATGGCATCTCACTGATATATGGAATCACAGGCACAACTAATTTAATCCTCGCGGCTAAGTCGCAAGCTATACTCGCTTTTGAGCCAGTTGGAGTTATTGCAGCGGTTTTCTTGATCGCTGGCTTTGGCTTTAAAATGGCAGCAGTGCCATTTCACATGTGGGCTCCAGATACCTATCACGGCGCGCCTACAACGGTCTCTGCATTTCTCGCTGCTGGGTCTAAAAAAATGGGCTTTGCAGCTGCATTTAAGATATTCATCATAGCCTTAATTGCAATTAAGGCAAACTGGACTTTGCTATTTGGAATAATTGCGGCAATCACCATGACTCTAGGCAATGTGGTGGCAGTTGCCCAGACAAGCATAAAGCGCATGCTAGCTTATTCCAGCATTGGGCAAGCGGGCTATATAATGGTTGGCCTAGCGGTGGCAACTCCCCTTGGAATTGCCTCTGGCTTGCTCCAGGCCTTTGCACACGGTATAATGAAAGCCGGAGCATTTATTGCAGCTGCAGCTGTAACTTATATGCTGGTGAGGGACTATGGATCGAAGTATAGAGCTCAAACAGATGGCGGGGAAATCTCAACTGATGATATTGAAGCATACGCTGGCTTGGGCAAGCGAGCGCCTATAACAGCTTTCTGCATGCTCATATTCCTGCTCTCGCTAGCCGGGGTGCCTCCTTTATTTGGCTTCGTCAGCAAGTTCTGGATAGTTATGGCAGCAATTCAAGCAGGCGGCTATGCCATATGGCTAGCGGTAATACTGGTATTGAACAGCGCGCTCTCGGTTTATTATTACGTGAGGGTAATTAGATATATGTATGTAGTACCCGCTAGAGAAGCTGCGGTTAAGGGAGGGGAGCCAGCTGCGTTTACAGTGCCACTTGTAATCGCTACCATAGCACTCTTTGCCCTTGGGCTATTTCCTGATAGAATTGTTGATTTTGCAATGAATGCCGCTAGAGCAATAATTCCCTAGTTCTTTTTTATTTTTCGAATCCAGTTAAAAATTAATTTAAATAAATTAATTTATTCAAAAAAAGCAAAAATATAATTAAAAATTTGCATGATCGCAAAAAGATTTATATACTTTAACTGCTTAATATAAATTAGCCATAGAAGGCTCCCTATACTATGGCCCCCTATCTAGAGGGTTAGAGACTTGTTTTCTCCCTTCTCTAACCCTTAACCCCAATTTTCATTTTCCATAATCATAAGCAAAAAGCTTATTATTAAATTCCTCATAAGAAAATTGGGGCTATAAGAATGGGAGAGGAAAAATTAATTATCGAGCCAAGTGCCCCTAGAAGGGGGGAAGGAGGCTATTTAGAGAAACTTGCAAAGGCAATATTCCCCCCTGTTACAAAGCCAGTTGGAATTACTCCGTCAAAAGCAGAGATGGAGAAAGTAGAATCATCTTTGAAATTAAAAAAACTTGAGAGCGAGCACCTCGCGAAGATTAGCATTTATACAAGGAAAATAAGCCGGTTAAATGAAGAACGTGGAAAATTAAAGAACGCTTTGGAGATATTGAAGGAACTTAGCTTGGCCATTCCAGAGGAATACAATCTAAAACAGCGCAGTATGTTGGAAGAAGTAGAAGTTCTAGAAGCAGAAGTTGAGAGAGAGAAACTACTGCTGAACTATCTGCAGAGCAGAGTACTGCCACTAGTTAAATGATGTAAGAGAAAATGATATAAGAAATATTAGAGAATACCATTGGGAAAGTATTAATTAGTGGATGCGAAAAAAACTAGATTTCCAATATTTGAGGAGTGGCTTTCAATTTCGAGCAACTAACTCTGGAACTATTTCAATAACCTGAAACATAAAATAAAAATTAAAAATTAATAAAAAAGTTTATTTACATCCCAAAATATACATATGTTTGCAAATATGTTCATAATGGCTTAACTATGAACAAGGCAGATTTATATGTATCCAAGAAAGCGGCCTATTCACACCACTTTGAGTCCAGAGGCATATGCAATAATTCAGAAATATGAAAAAGAGCTTGGCAACATGAGCTCTGTGCTTGAAAAAGCTTTACGCGATCTAGATAAAACAAGATATAAAGCCAAGCTAGGGATAAAGGAGATCGACAAGATTTTAAGAAGAAAGAAAACGGGTATAATTGGTTTCGACGACCTCATTGAAGGGGGAATACCTGAGAACTTCATCATAGTTGTTACAGGTATCCCCGGCTCAGGGAAGACCACTTTTGCCATGCAATTCCTCATAAATGGCGCGGAAAATGAAGAGCGCGGCTTGCTTTTTTCATTCGAAGAGAGTGCAGAGCAGCTTGCAAAGCACTGCCTGCGATTCGGCTGGGACGTAGGCAGGTATATCGAAAGAGGATTGCTTGAAATCTTTGGTTTATCCATGCTCACCATAGAGGAAATAACCGATATCCTTGAAACCTATAAACCAAGCCGCGTGGTCTTTGATTCAATCAACGTGCTCTCCGACCTCGAGAACTTCAGGCGGACTCACGCTTGGCGAACTCTATATAGAACGGTGAAGCAAAGGGGAATTACAAGCATTATAGTGACTGAGAAACAAAGCGGGTTGGATAATATTCACTTCGATGACTTCGACTTCATGGCGGATGGATTGATATTTCTGGATAAAAAAATTGACCTTGAAAAGGAAGAATTTCTACTTGCAATTTTGAAGATGAGAGCAACGAATGTCAGAAGCATACCAGTGAACTTCAAGTTCACCAAAAATGGAATAGAGATCTATGGCGAGCCCTCGGTGAGTAGATTTTTAAAGCAGAATCTCGATTAATCTTCGAATCAGCCAAGGCCTAGCTTGCATTTTGAATCAATTCCATTAATCCCTCACTTAAATTCACCTTTAGTTTAAATCCAAGGGCTTTAGCTTTGCGTATATCTGCATAGCTCTGCTTGATATCCCCTTCTCTTGGTTTTGCATGCACTGGTTTTAGTTTCCTGCCAACTATTTCAATTATTTCAGCTGCTAGTGCTTTAATCATCGTGGGCTTGCCTGTGCCAACATTGTAGACCTCGCCAATTGCTCTCTGCTTCTTCATTGCCAGTAGAACGAATCTTACAACATCGTGAATACTTATGAAGTCCCTAGTTTGAGTGCCATCTCCCTCTATAACTGGAGGCTTTCCCTTTTTCACGCGATCAATGAACCTGCAGATAACACCTGAATATGGATTCTCCGCTCTCTGCCGAGGGCTATAGATGTTAAAGGGCCTCAGGCAAACCACTGGCAAGCCGTAGACGTGATTGAAAACATGGCAGTATTTCTCCCCAGCTAGCTTGCTCGCTCCATATGGCGAGATTGGATTTAAAGGATGTTCTTCGTCGATGGGGAGATATCTAGGCATGCCGTAAACAGCCGCTGAGCTGAAGTATATAAATCTCGATATGTTTAATTTTTTTGCAACATTGAGGAGATTCAGCGTGCCAGCTGCATTTACCTTGAAATCGTAAACTGGGTTCTGCAAAGATTTAGTTACACTGATCTGCGCGGCACAGTGGATTATTATATCTAACTCTAAATCTAAAATATCTTTAAAAAGCTTAAGAATTTTTGGGTCTCTAACATCTCCCTTGATTATGGTAATCTCGTTTGGCAGCTTATTTATAGCATTTGAAGTGAAATTATCGAGCACTACAACTTCATATTCCCTGCTTAGCTCTTCGGCAATATAGGAGCCAACCTGTCCCATTCCCCCTGTGATTAAAACTCTCTGCATATCCATAAAATATACCTCCAGAGATATAAAATTAAATGTGAGCTACTTGCGCTCTTTTAAATATGAACATTTGTTACTAGTATGTGTTCAAAATAAATTCTTCTATAAATATGGTCTTAGATATTGCTTCCATGCTCATTGCCCTAGGAATTCTATATTTAATCGGTAAATTAATCGATCGCCTTGAGGCAAAGGTTCGATAGTCGAAACTAAATTCATAGCTTAGTTTGAGCTTCAGCTTGAATGTCAGCTCTGAAGTGATATGTCTTAAGAATTCTAGCTGTGAAACCCAAGCTACTTGATAGTATTGCTAGGGCTATTAAAATCCAGTTTGGCAGACCTGCAATTGTTTCCATCATCATATAATTGAAATTAGAATTTCCTATTTGAGCTACAGTGCTCAAGCTCAAGTCTACCTCTCCCCCGCCGCTTCGTACATCTATGACTCTAGTTACAGCTATATTACCTACTATAATCTGAACTTCATCCCCGTCGCGGTAGTTATCAAGCGTTACGCTATATCTCCCGAGTTCATCAGTCACATCCAACTTAGTTTGACCAGTCACTACTTCTTTAACTATTACCGTTATTCCTGCAGCGGGTTTTCCATCGGAGTCTTTAATATATCCATATATGGGATAGGGAATTTGAATAGCTATTGCACTCGTGGCTGAGATTAAAATAGTTAACCAAAGTAATCCAAATAATTTCTTTATCAATGTTTACACCTTTGCGTAAAAAATTTATTTGAGCATATTTAAGCTGCTTATGAGCATAACTGAAGCTCAGCAGCGCTTTCAAGATATACCCAGTATCCAGATCCAGGCTCCAAAGCAAAGTTTTCTTTGCTGAAATTAGCGATATATGTTTCATGAGTGCCATTGGAAGCGTCGAATCTCACTAGATATCTAGCTTTCCCGTTGAAGGCTTTCATAAAATCGCTAGCACTGCAGTTTGAAGCTATGGGAATACCAATTAAATTCCATCCCTTAAAAAACCTTAAATTCATATTATTCCCCCATTGACTCCATTGAACTTCACTTCCTTCAAATATCACGCTTGTGCTGCCATCCACATAAACATATAATCCCTGTCCGGGTTTTACTTCGAAGTCTTCCTCATCGCGGCTGAAGTTAGCTATATATGTGCGATATTCTCCGATTCCTGAGTCATAAATCGATATATGCTTTATTTTATCATTTACTAAATATTTTGCAGTCTGGACTAGAGGTATTGAAATGAGGTTCCAGCCTTGAGTTAGATTCAAGATAATCTTCTGCTGAACTCCGGTATCTAATTCAGCAACTATTGCAAATGGAGAGAAACCGTGGGTATTTGAGGAATAATATATGTGGGTGGAACTTTGAGATATCATAGTTGTGTTAAGTTTGTGCCAGCTGCTATTGCTATATCTATATAGTGCTATTTGATGCGGCTTCACATTTTTATTATCCAGCCAGTTTTTCTCTATTTTGAATTTAATTATGGCATTCTCCAGATATCTCTGGCTGGGAATGCTTACCCAGATATTAACGTGCTCATAAACGATTCCAGGCGGGTCGAGGTTTACAAATGCAGATCTGCCTCTCAATTTTTCCACCATAATTACTATTTCCCCTAGACTTGTTTGATAGGTAAAACTTAACTCAACTATACCGTGCTCCTCAGCTTCCATTTTCCTAGCAATATTCACTCCCGGACTTATATTCCATATATAACCAACTTCTTTAGCAGCAATATTTTCATAAGGTTCGCCAGCAGCAGCTCCTCCTCCACCTGATGAACTGCTACCAATGGAAGCACTTGGAGGTGACGCCGAGGGAATTGAAGTTGGAGATGGTGAGGGGGTTGGTGTAGGTGTTAGGGTGGCTGTGGGCTTTACAGTCGGCGTGGGAGAAGGTGTCGGTGGTGGAGCTGGAAGTTGGATTGTAATGTCAATTCTAATGCCTCCATTGCTTGTATTAACTTCTCCTGTTGCAATTGAGCCTGAGGCATTTACCTTAATTTGTTCTCTATTTTGATAGCTATCTAAAACCACGCTATATTTTCCAAGGCTATCGGTTATACAGCTCTTAGTTTGATTCAATGTGCTCACATAGACTAAAACCTGAGATGCGGGAGTGTTATCGCTATATTTAACATATCCATAAACTACAAATGGGTCTTGGATTTCTAATGCTATCACCGAGGCTGCAACTGCAAGCAGGATTAAACCTGCAAATGAAAATCTCTTGATCACCATTTGCCTCCGTTACAAAATCGAATTTAAAATGTGCATATATTAACCAAGTATGAACATATTTTAAGCTGCGCAAGTTCAAAGTCAGCAGCCAGGCAAATAGATAGATATATATCAATCAATAGTTTAATTGGCTTTGCTGGTGAGGTATGCATGGGAGAAGAATTCAAAGAAGAAATGTTGCCCTGGCCACCTTGGCCGCCTGAGGTAATCCAACAAGAAATTGAGGCCTTGAAAGAGCAAATTAGAATGTGGAAGGAAAGCTATATTCAGCAGGGAATTTTGGATGAGGAAACCATAACCTGTTTCGATTTGGAAATCGAGGAACTAGTTTATCCATATGTGCGCAGGCTGCAAGAGCTATGCATTGTAACTTCAGAGCAGGCTCAGCAAATCCTTGCTTTTGCCGAGAGGGAGTTGGATGATCTACGGAGAATTGCGACTGAGAGACAATTGATAGGTATTGGTAAGATAGAATTCTACTACAGTACAAATGTTGCGCCAAAGAAGAAGTTCAAGACAAATATTGAGAAATGCTTTGAACTTCTCAAATGGCTTGAAGCAAAGAAGGTAATAGTTGAGACTTGTGATACCTATGCACTTTCACGCAGAGAAATAGCTGAAAAAATTCAGCGCGCAATGAATGAAGCAATAGAAAAACATGGCATTATAGGAACAAAGGAGGCAAAGCTAGAGTGGTTTGGTGCAGAGCTACCGATGCTCTTGGTATATGAAAAGGAAACAGATACTATTCCCAAGGAAGTATACCCAAGAAGGGAGAAAAAAAAGCTTATAGGCTGTGAAGAGGCAATTCAAACCATAATCAACAAATTTGAATCAATTTATAAAAATGAATGAAAGAATATTAAAGAAGCTAGAGAAAAAATGGGGTAAAATTCCAACCCCAATTAAGGTATTGAATGCTGGAAATCCAAAAACAGTATCACTCTATCTAGCTTTTAGAAAAGAACTGCTGAAAGGTGGAGTGCTTCCTCCAAAGATCAAGAGACTGGTTTTAATTGCTTGCGCTGCAACCGTGAAATGTAAATACTGCTTAGAAATGCACATCCGCGAGGCACTAATCGAAGGAATAAGCGAGCAAGAAATATTAGAAGCAATTTCCCTAGCTTATTTGATTGGAGGAGGCCCAGCGATGGCCACTGGCACAAGAGCGCTGGATATATTTGAGTCCACTTAGGATTTCTCTATCTCTACTCTTTCCCACTCAGCAGTTGCTAAAAGCGCTGGTTATCTGGTCCCTAATGCTGCTCTTGCTCTACATTTACCGAGAGCAAATTTTGAACAGCAGAAGCGGGAAGCGAGAAAGAATTGGGAATAAAATGAAAACTTTCAGCGTGCTTATAATACCTTTTTATATGCAGCAATTTCTAAAGTTTTATGATGGAGCGGGAGTGCTTAAATTATTTCCCTAAATCAGCTTTTTATCCAAATCAAGCCGATGCAATTGAGCGCGTATACCTCGCTCTTTCCAAGCAGAAAATTGTGCTGCTTGAAGGTGCTTGCGGTACAGGAAAAACACTAGCAGCACTTGTACCCTCGCTTGCTATTGCAAATCAGAAGAATAAGAAGGTGATAATTGCCACAAATGTGCATCAGCAAATGATTCAATTCATCTCAGAGGCTAGAGAGATCAAGAAGAAGAGCGATATAAAGGCAATTGCACTTAAAGGGAAGGTGCATATGTGCCCCCTTGGCATTGGCTATGAAGAGTGCAATGTGCTTCGAGAAAATACATTTGAGTTAATGGAGCTTGAGAAAGAAAGAAAATACCTCCTAGATAGCGCTAAAAGTCTTGAAATTCGTTTTAAGCATGACCCTACTCTTGAGAGTGCTAGAGGAAATATAGAGGCTAATTTAAATGAAGTTGAAAATCGCTTGAATATATTGAAAAAGCGCTTTTGCCCCTATCTCAAAAGAGTTTTTGAAAGTGGAAATGGCGATTTCCAAAGCTGGCTTTTTGAAGATGTACGCACTCCCGAGGAAGTCATTGAAAAAGCGGGTAAAGCAAATAAATGCGGCTATGAGCTATTGAAGCGGAATTTGAAATCTGCTGATTTATTGATATGCAATTATCATCATATCTTGAATAGTGAGATATTTGAGAGGGTTCTAGCTTGGATGGATGCAAGTATGCAGAGCATTATTTTAATCTTTGACGAAGCCCATAATTTAGAAAGCGCAGCTAGGGTTCATTCTTCAATTACTCTAAGCGAGGCAGTTATTGAAAGAGCAATTCGAGAATGCGAAGGGGAAGGAGATAAAAATGTATCTCGATTTCTAATGCTATTGAATGATACCATTAAGGAAACTTATGAAGCAAAATTTTCATTTGGAGAGCGAGAGAGAATCGGCGAAGATTGGTATGAGCTTATCATTAAAGAACCTGAGGATGGAGAAGATGAACTTTTTCAGAGATTCATGGGGAAAATTGAGAGGGAAAAGTTAAATGTAATAGAAATACTCAGTGCAATGGAGGAATTGGGCAAAAAGGTGGATGAATACTACAAGGAGCAATATAAACTTGGGCTAGCTGAAGTTAGAAAAACTTCCATGCTTTTATATGCAGCGAGCTTCCTTTCGAAATATGTGGAGCATGCGAATGATCCAGAGTATTACCAAGTTTTAAATGTGAAGAAAAATCAAAACGATGAAATAAAAGGAAGAATTGAACTTTTCTCCTGCATTCCAAAGCATATAACTAAGCCAATTTTTGAAGCTATATATGCTGGCGTGCTAATGTCAGCCACTCTCCGTCCATTTCAAATGGTTAAAACTGTCCTAGGTATAAATAGAGAATGCGAAGAGCTTTGCTATGGTTCAAGTTTTCCGAGAGCAAATCGCTGCACCATTGCAGTTGCAGCACCACCTTTATTTGCAAAAAATCGAGATGATGAAGAAATAGTGCTTCAGATATCCTCGATATTGAATGATATAATTGAGCAGAGTAATGGAAATGTTTTGATTTTTTTCCCCAGCTCCAGCGAGATTTTGAAATATAAAAATTTGCTAAAGGGAGACTTATTCATCGATGAAGCAGGGGTTTCTTCAACTGAAGTTAGAGAGGAGTTTTTCAAGATGGGTGAAAGCGGTAAAAAAGCTGTACTTCTTTCCTATCTATGGGGCACTCTCGCCGAAGGCATTGATTATAAAGACGAGCGGCTTAGATGCGTGGTGATAGTAGGCGTGGGCTATCCATTGCTGAATGAAAGAATGAGAGCGATTCAGAACGCCTATGAATATGTCTTTGGCCACGGCTGGGAATATGCTATTCAAAATCCAACTATAAGGAGGATTAGGCAAGCAATGGGTAGAGTGATAAGATCCCCTTCGGACTATGGCGCTAGAGTACTTATAGACCTTCGATATACCAGTTTCTCTAGAAAAATAATCGGTAAATACTCAATCCACCATGCCTTTCCACAAGAAGAAAGGGAGGAGTTTATAGATGTGGAGGTGGAGAAAGTGAAGTACTCTCTTTTGAATTTCTTCAACGACATTAAAATAAATAAAATTAATAATGCATAAATTAATAAAAATAATAATCTAAATCGGCTTATGCTCTTTCCTTGCTTAGCTTCGAGAGAATTTTCTCCCTCCAAGTCTCTACGTCTTCAAATAGCTTGCAGGCATTCTTCAAATCAATTTGCTCATCCTCCCTATCCTTATAGCTCTGGCTTAGCCGCTCTATCCAAGAGGCACAGTGCTTGCCTATTTCTGCATTAATCTCTTTAAGCTCAGGCTTTTACACCCTTCAGCCCTGTGATTATAAATTTCACTTTAGCTCTATTCTGGAGCAAGGTATTAAGCCTTATATATTCCAGATATTCGCCAAGTATCAATATCTCACGAAGCACTTCATTCCCCCTTCATTGCTACTTCAGCAGCTATTTTAAACACCCTCCACAGTCTTGGGATTTTATTTGAGAACAAAAGCTTTTTGAAAAGGACCGATGGCCTATCTATATCGCCATATTCAGTTATAATCTGTAGTATCTTGCTATCCCCCATTATTTCTATGAACTCCTCAATTTGCTCATCACTCAGCTTCGCAAAGCACTCATGGAGCATTAACCCAATGGAAAGCTCTCTGCCCACCTTGGAGCGCCATTTTTTTTCATACTCCATTAATCTCTCCTCAGCTGTATCTCCCTCAAGTGCTGCTTTAGCTGCCACCTCCCCCGCTATCTTGGCGCAAACAGCCCCCATATAAACACCTCCACCGGAGGTTGGCTTCACCTGCCCAGCTGCATCTCCAACTACTATTAAACCATGTGCAACTGCTTTCTT